>JBJOEZ010000037.1:0-74426 GCA_046048995.1 Verrucomicrobiota bacterium
ACTCAGCCCGCGGACGCGGGCTGCTACGGTGTAGCAACCCGCGTGAGCGGGTTGGGCGGGAGGGGACTCAGCCCGCGGATGCGGGCTGCTACGGTGTGGCAACCCGCGTGAGCGGGTTGGGCGGAAGGAGACTCAGCCCGCGGACGCGGGCTGCTACGGGAGGGGCCGTGGGCATGGGCGCGACAGGACTTGAACCTGCACGGATTTCTCCACGGGATCCTAAGTCCCGCGTGTCTGCCAGTTCCACCACGCGCCCTCCCGCTACCACCTTGACCGAGTGATAACGGAAAGCTCCGGGGCGGGGCAAGCACGGTCCCCGCGATGCGCGGCCATTCCCGTTCCCAAACCGACCCCGAATCGGGAAAAAGCACCTAGGTTGAAGTGGTATTTTGTAAGGTTTGCTGGGGGTGCTGGTTTATAGGGTTAAGTTTACTCGTGGCCTGGGGCCATCTGGGTCGGTCCCCTCGGCAGTGAGGAAGCCATGCTGCACGCGCAAACCACCGATCCCCGGCTGATTGAGTCCGCCAAGGACTGGCGTGACGATGCGAACTGGCGGGAGTTCTACGACCGTTACGCTCCCGCCATCCGTCGTCACGCCAGCATCAGCGGGTTGTCGGAGGTGGAGGCGGAGGAGGTGGTGCAGGAGACCATGCTGAAGGTGGCGAAGTACCTGCCGAGCTTCAAATACGACCGGACGGTCTGCAAGTTCCGGTCCTGGCTGAACCAGATTGTGAACCAGCGCATCTTTGAGGCGCTGCATCGGCGCCGTCGGGGAACCTTTCCGGAGGCGGCCTTGGACGAGTTGCGCGAGGCGGTGCATGGGGTGGGGTCTCCCACGGGCGACCCGGTGGCCCAGGCGGAGATTGACCAGCGGTTGCTGGAGGCGTGCCTGGCCCGGGTGCGGGCGCGGGTCAAGCCGCATCATTGGCAGGTGTTTGAGGCCCATGCCCTGCATGGGTTGACCGCGGAGGAAACGGCGCGCCGGCACGACACCACGGCGGCCAACGTGTGGGTGGTCCGGCATCGGTTGGTCAAGGCGTTGCGTGCCGAGTGGCACGAGTTGCTGGACAAGCCGTTCCCGGCGGAAGTCAAGGCATGAACGGCGGGGAGGGGCGCCCGTGGCCTTCCGGCTACCGGGTGCGCAGGATTTTGTCCGAGGGGGTGGGTGGGATTGTGGGTTTGGCGGAGGCGCCTGGGGGCGGGTTGACCGCGCTGAAGTTGCTGCGGCTGTCTGCCCAGGTGGATCCGGAGCAGGCGTTGGCCCGGCATCGGCGGCTGCAGCGGTTGACGAGCAGCCCGGGGTTGCTGCGCATGACGGGCTGTGGGCTGACGGAGGATCGGGGTTGGTTGTGGGAGGAGTTGGTGCCGGCGGAGGGCTTGGACGGGGTGGTGCCGGGGGTGGGGGACGAGTATCAGCCGGCGACGCTGCGGGCGGAGCTGATGGAGCGGGGCCGGTTTGGGACGGGGGCGGTGGTGGAGATGGGGTTGGCGTTGTGCGGGGCGTTGGAGGTGCTGCATGGGGAGCAGTTGGTGCACCGGGACGTGAAGACGGGGAACCTGTTCCGGGTGGGCGGGCAGGTGGTGCTGGGGGATTACGGGCTGACGGCGGAGCCGGGGACGCCCTTTGATTTCAAGGGGACGGAAGGGTATATGCCGACGGAGGGGGTGGCGGATTTTGCGGCGGATTTGTTTGGGCTGGGCAAGACGCTGTATGAGCTGTGGACGGGGTGTGATCGGCTGGAGTTTCCGACGTTGCCGCGGGAGGTTTTGGAGAGTGCGGACTGGCAGAGGCGTGGGGCTTTGTTGAACGGGGTGTTGTTGCGGGCGTGTTCGCCGCAGGGGCGGGAGCGGTTCCAGACGGCGGGGGAGCTGGCGGAGGCGCTGCGGGGCGTGGCGGCGGGGCGGCAGGGGCTGTTTTCGCGGCGGGGCTGGATGACGGTGGGAACGGCGGGTGTGGTGACCGCGGGGGTGTTGGGGTTGAGTTTGCTGTTCCCGCGCCGGTGCTGTTCCCGCGCCGGGCGCCGGTGGCGCGCTGGCGGCAGCGGCGGCGCTGGGACTACATCCCTACGGACTGGTTTTATCGGGCTGGGCCCGTGATGTTGGACCCGGTGCGCAACTGCGTTTACCACCTGAACGGTCAGCGGCGGGACGGTGTGCGACTGCTTTTGGGCCGCCTGGATCTGGCCACGTTCAGCTATGACAAGCGCACGGTGGACTGGGCGGTTGGGGATCCTGATCAGTTCGGCTCCTTTTGCGTCCTGCGCCAACCGCAGGAGGACACGCTTTGGCTGGTGGAGGAAGGTATGGGCCCGGTTTGGCGGCTGGATCCGGATACGATGCGGGTGGACAGACTGCCGGGCGGGGAGTTGGGGGAGGAGATGCAGGACCGCAGCTTCACCAACACGCCATACTGGAATCCGGTCACCGGCCGGGTCGGCGTCTTTGGCGGTTACGGCTGGTTTGCCGTCCGCAACTGGCGCTGGGAATACGACCTGGTGTCGGGTCGTTGGTTGAGCATGGAGGCGAACCGGCCGGGGGCGGAACCTCGCTGTCGCAGCCATGCCCAGATAATGCCCATGGGCCACGAGGGACGCCATCTTCTGCTCTGCGGTGGCCAGGGCAGCCTTTCCGGCGGGCAGGATGATCCGGAGCCGGGCCTGCCGCATTTCGATGGACGATTTCACCGTTTGGGAGATCTGTGGCGGCTGGACTTGGAATCGGGAGCTTGGAACTCACTCGTGCCTGCCCCGGGCCTGGCCAATCCCCCGTCGGGCCGCTGGTCCTGCTGTTACCTGGCGCAGGAGCAGGCCGTGGTGGTGTCCCACGCGCGCGGCGAGCTGGAGCCGTTTGGCACGCCGGTGCGGATGTGGGTGCACCGGGTCGGACGCGATGACCGGTTCCATCCACTGGACCAAGAGGGCGAGGTGCCGGACGGCGCCTCCTCCGGCGACCTAACAGCCCTCCCCGGGGGGCGGTCCGCCTTGGTGTTCCAGAAGGCGGGTGTGTTCGAGGTGAGCCTCGAGGGCTAGGGGGAGAGCCCTGTGGACTGCGGGAGCGATTCTGCCGCTTTAGACGGACAGGGTCGTTGCGCTTGGCTGGCGGGTAGCTGCCAAGCCTCAATCCCGCACCGTCTCCCAGGCGGGGCCGGGGTCGTAGGCCTTCATGGCGCGGACGGCCTTGGCGGTGCCGGGGCCGAGGTCGCGCTGGTGGATGCGGCCCTGTTGGTTGACGAGGAAGGTCATGATGCCGCTCTCGCCGTGCTCGGCCGGCCACGCCACCACGGCGAAGCCCGCCACCATGTTGCCGTTGATCACGTAGTCATGGCGCCCGCCCGGCGCGTGTTTGCCCTGCTGGCGCAGGATCTTGAAGTAGTAGCCATGGAACGGCGCCGGGCCGGATCCGGTCTCGGGTCCGGACTTGAAGTATCCCTCCGCCTGCGCCTGCGCCACCAGCGGCCCCAGCGGGCTCAACTCCCCATTGACGGCCGGCGACCAGTAGAGGCCGTCGGTGCGGCCGGGTTGGCTGGACAGCGTCTGGGCGAACTCCAACACCCCGTCGCCGTCGCGGTCCTGGCTGGCGTATTCGCGCTGGGCCTCCACGCAGGCGCGCAGGACCGCCAACACTTCCAGTTCGTTGTGGCCGATGCGGCGGTTCAACAGTTCCTCGAGGCCGGCCGCGCCGTCGAATTGCCACCCGCCGCCCGCCCGGATGAGCGGCACGGGGAAGGGCCAGCGGTGAGGCCCAATTTCCAGGACGGCGTGCGCGTCGGTCACGCGCTGCAGCCGGTTGCTTTGGGCGAAGGCGGCCGCGAACTCGGCCAGATCGTGGATGCCCTGCACGCTGTCGGCACGAACGAGGTCGGTGGCGGCGGGTCCGAGCAGGGCGCCGAGGTCGGCGTGATTGGTGGTGCGGACGGCTTGGGCGAGCGCCTGCACGGCGGCCTCAGGTTCGGGGAAAAGGGCGGTCTCGGCCGTGCCTGCGCTGGCGAGCAGGCACAGGGCGGCGAAGGGGCGCAGCGACGGAAGAATGCGGGGCAGCATGACGGTATCGGGGGGTGACGGGTTAATGACCGTGGCCGCCGCGGCTGCCGCCGGACGGGCGTCCGCGGCTGGCGGCGCCGCGGCTGCTTTCCTGGCGCGCGCCGCGGTTGCCCACCCCGCTGAAGGGGGTGGCCGGACTGGGCTTGAGGTAACCGGCGGGCGGTCGCGAGGGTGGGACGGGGGCGGTGGGTTGGCGGGGCGCCACGGGGGTTGGTGTTCGCGGGGTGACCGGGGTGGGGCTGGGTGCCGGGCGCACGGGGGTGACGGGTTTGACCGGGGTGACCGGCGGCATCGGCGTCACGGGAGTGACGGGGGGCATGGGGGTCACGCGTCCGGGTGAACCGCCCGGGGACGGGGTGGCGCTGGGGGGAGCGGTGGGGGTCCGCGGCGGGCGTGTGACGGTGCTGTGGGAGGAGGGTTGTGGACCGGGATGCGTGTAGGGGCTGGTCCAGCCCCGGGCATCGCGCGGGGTGAGGCTGGTGCGGCTGCCGTTGGCGAGGCGGCTGGGGTCGGGTTGCCACCGGGTGGTGGGGTTGTCGATGGCGGGCCCGCGCAGCGGCGAGGGCGGCTGGGAGATGGGCGGCCGGGTGCCGGGGGGGACGGCGTTGATGGGGCGGCCACCCGGCTTGGGTGGTGGCGCGCCCGGGGGCGGGTGATAGGGCGGCGGCCATGGGGGCGGGGGAGGCGGGCGATGCCCCCAGTAGAAGCCGCCGTAATGCCAGTCGCAGTGGCCCCACCACCACGAGGGCCCGAACCACCAGCCCACGCCGAAGGTCACCCAGGCCACGCCAGGCGGGTAATAGTCGTAATAGAACAGGGCCGGGTTGTAGACCGGGACGTAAAGGATCTCCGTGCTGGCCGGCTGGATTTGGATGACGGTGTTGGTGACGTAGAGGGTTTGGCCCTCGAAACTGCGGGCGACGATGGCGTTGGTGGTGGAGACCGTTTGCTGCGGGGTGCTGCGGAGGACGCCGTTGGACTGGGCGCGCGCGCGGAGCGCCTGCATGGCGTTCATGAGGTCGAGCGGTTGCTGGAGGAAGGCCTGGCCAAGGGCGATGGTCCAGTCGAGGTCCTCGTTCATGCGCCGGATGACCTCGGGGAGGCGGGCGACCGTCTTGACGTTGTTGTCCCAGGGTTGCTCGTCGAGGCGGGGGAGATTGTTGGTGTTGGCGACGAAGCGGGCGGCTTGGACGATCTCGAGGGGATAGGCGGCGGCGGTGACGACACTGGCGATGAGGGGGTCGGGGTAGAGCGCGATGGGGGCGGCGAGTGTCTCGAGGTCGGCGGCGGAGCGCTGGGGGGACGCCGCCGGGGGCGGGGCGTTTGGGGCGGGGGCGATCTGGACCGGCGGGGGAGGGTCCTGGACCTGGGCGAGGGCTGCGTGGAAGGCGCAGGCCAGGCTGAGGACTCCGGCCAGTGGAAGGGCGACTCCTGTCATCACGTCCCACCCATGGCGCGGGAGCGGGGGGAAGTCACGCGAAAGCGGGTGGAATGACTAACGCGGGCGTGAGAAGGGCAAGAAAGGGGGCGGCGCGCGGGCCTCCGGCCCGCGCGCCGGGGGCTACCGCAGGCGCGCGGTGAGGAAGCGATAGGCGAGGGCGGTGAGGAGGGAGCCGACGAGGAGGACGAGGAGGAGGATGAGGGCGCGCCAGAAGCTGCGCTGGAGGGTGTCATCGACGGTGGCGGTGGCCTGGGCGGTGACGCGGGCGATGGCGGAGGTGCTTTGGTTGAGGGTGGCGAGGGCGGTATTGAGGTCGCGGGCCATGCCGGCGATCTGGGTGGCGGCGGTGCCGTAGTCGAGGATGTTGAAGGGGGCGGAGTTGGTGTCGGGGACGGCGTTGGTGGCGGGCGGGTTGACGTAGCGGACGAAGGTGTCGAGGGACTGGATGGTGGCGTTGACGGAGGTGGCCATGGTGCCGGCGGCCTGGAGGGTGGCGCGGGTTTCGGCGAGAAGGCTGCGGAGGTTGCCCTCCTCGGTGGCGAGGGTGGCGAGGAGGTTGGTGCGTTCCTTGGCGAGGCCATCGAAGACCTGGCGGAGGGCGGCGTTGCGTTCCTGGCTGACGAGGGTGGGCAGGTTGGTGGCGGTCTGGGCGAAGACCTCCATGGTGGCGGTGAGACGGCTGGTATTGGTGAGGACCTGGCGGGCGGCGGGTTGGTCGGCGAGCTGGAGGGCGAGGTATTCGGCCTGCCAGGAGAGGAGTTGGGCCATGCGTTGGCCGTAGAAGAAGGCGCGTTCGGCGAGGTAACGGGTTTCCTCGATGGCGCGGACGGTGGGGTCGAGCCCGGACATGGGGTCGAGGAAGAGGAGGCCGAGGATGCTGGAGGGTTTGCCGGTGCGGGCGCGGGCGTTGGTGATGGCCTCGCTGAACTCGCGGAGCCGGACGGAGCCGGCGTAGCGGGCGTCGGGGTTTTGGCGGCGCCACTCGAGGATGAGCTCGCGGAGTTCCTCCTGCTGGTCCGGCTTGAGCACGCGGGCGGCGAGGGTCCAGGCGTTGGTCTCGAGCTTGCGCGCGGCATCGACCAGGGGCCGGGCCTTCTCGCCGAAGCGCTTACCCACGAGGTAATCCTCGGCCACCATGCGGGTGACGGTGGCGAGGACGACCATGTCGAGGGCGTTGACGGTGGGGTTTTGCCCGGCGGCATTGGCGATGGCGGCGTGGGCCTGGCCGAGCTTGATGCCGGCGGCGACCTCGCGGGCCTCGTAGGTGCCGAGGCTGTCGGCGAAGTCCTCGGCGGCCTGGGCGACCGTCATGGCGTATTCGTCGGCGAAGCGCATGACGGCGGACTGGAGGGTGGTGGGGGAGAGCCGTTCCGACTCGGGCGCCTGGAGGGACTTGACCTGGATGGCGGGCTTGGTGGCCGGCAGGCGGACGCAGCCGCCGGCGGCCAGCGTGAGGGCGAGGGCGGCGGTGAGGGCGGCGGCGAGGGGGAGGCGGGCCGTGCCGGGGCGGGTCGATGCGGGCATGGTCAGGAGGCGCGGGGGTTGGATTGGCTGGGGGCGTCCGGGCGGCGGGCGGCCCATTCCTGGATGAGGCGGTAGCCGACGGCGAGGAGGGTGGGCCCGATGAAGACGCCGATGAAGCCGAAGGCGAGGGCGCCGCCGACGACGCCGAGGAGCATGAGGAGGAAGGGGAGGTCGCTGCCCTGGGAGATGAGCCAGGGTTTGACGACATTGTCGATGGTGCTGACGCCGAGGCCCCAGATGGCCATGAAGACGGCCCAGCCGGGGCGGCCCTGCTGGTAGAGCCAGAGGGAGGCGGGGATCCAGATGAGCGGGGGTCCGTTGGGGATGACGGAGAGGAAGAAGGTGAGGAGGGCGAGGACGGCGGCGCCGGGGATGCCGGCGATGAAGAACCCGATGGCGGCCATGAGGGCCTGGGCCATGGCGGTGCCGAGGATGCCGTGGACCACGCCGCGAACGGTGTGGCCGGCCACGCCGAGCAGGTGCTGGCCGCGGGTGCCGGCGATGCGGGCGAGGGCGGCGGTGAGCTGGTGTCCGACCTCGGCGCCGTGGAGGAGGAAGAAGAAGGTGATGAGGATGCTGAGGGTGAGTTGGGCGAGGCCGAGGCCGAGCTTGAGGCCGGCCTTGAGGAGGAGAGAGCCGACGGGCTCGATGAAGCGCTTGGCCTCCGTGAAGAGCTTGGAGCTGTCGGCGACGAGGCTGGCCCAGTAGTCGGAGAGTTCGGGGCCGACGGCGGGCAGGCGCGCGAGCCAGGCGGGCGGTCCCGGGAGCCCCTCCTCGGCCACGCGGCGGGCGGCGGCCTTCAGTTCCGTGACATTCTCGGCGAGGGTGAGGCCGACGGCGGCGAAGGGCAGGAGGAGGACGACGACCATGCCGAGCGTGACGAGGAGGGCGGCGGGCAGGCGGCGGCCGCCCAGCCAGCGGGTGAGGCGCTGGTAGAGCGGCCAGGTGGAGAAGGCGAGGACGGCGGCCCAGAGGGCGGAGGTGAAGAACGGCTGCAGGATGACGAGGCAACCGGCGGCGAGGAGGAGGAGGACGACCCAGCCGAGATTTTTCTCGAGGCGCGTCTGCAGGGGGGCGGGTGGACGCGCTGGTTCCGGGGAGGGCGCGTTCATGGGGCCGGGCGGGTTGGGGCGGCGGGGGTGGGGGAGGTCCAGCCGCCGCCGAGGGCGCGGTAGACCTGGATGACGCTGAGCAGCTCGTTACGCCGGGCCTGGGCGAGGCGGAGTTCCGACTCGAACAACTCCTGTTCGTTGTAGAGCACCTCGAGGTAGCTGGTGACGCCGCCCTGGTAGCGGACGCTGGCGAGCTCGGTGGCCTCGCGATGGGCGAGGGTGCGCGTCTCCTGCTTGGCGCGGAATTCCTGGGAACGCTGGTAGGCGATGAGGCCGTCGGACACCTCGCGGAAGGCCTGCTGGACGGACTGGCGGTAGGCGGCGAGCGCCTCCTGGAAGCGGGCCTGGGCCAGCTGGAGGTTGCCGCGGAGCCGGCCGCCGGTGAAGAGCGGGAGCGTGACGGCGGGGCCGAACTGCCAGGTCTTGGCCGGGCTGGAGAACAGGTCGGACAGGGCGACGCTCTGGAAGCCGGCCACGCCGGTGAGGGTGAGCTGGGGGTAAAAGGCGGCCCGGGCCTGGCCGATGTCGGCGTTGGCGGCGACGAGTTGCTGCTCGGCGGCGCGCAGGTCGGGCCGGCGCTGGAGCAGGTCGGAGGGCAGCCCGGCGGGGACGGAGGCGGGCAATTGCTGGCGGAGCAGGCCGGGGCCGCGCTGGAGGGGGCCGGGGTTGCGTCCGAGCAGCGTGCTCAGGAGGGTTTCCTGCTGCTCGATGCGCCGGTGCGTCTCCGAGATGGCGGCCTCGGCGCCATCGACGAGGATGCGGGCCTGGTAGACATCGGCCATGGAGGAGAGTCCGCCATCGGCGCGGGCCTGGGTGAGGCTGAGGGAATTGGTGCGGACGGCGAGGGTGCGGTTGGCGATGTCGAGCTCGAGGTCCAGCTCGAGCAGGTTGAGGTAGGCGGTGGCGACGGTGGCGACGAGGGTTTGGCGGACCGTGTTCTCGGCGTCGCGGGTGGCGAGGAGTTGGGCGCGGGCGGCCTCGTTGGCGCGGCGGAGGCGGCCCCAGAGATCGACCTCGTAGGCGGGCAGGGCGAGGAACGCGTCGCCGTATTCGGCGGTGGGGTCGGCGCCGGGCGGGATGGGGGTGGGTCCCCGCTGGGAGGCGCGGGCGGTGACGAGGTCGCCGCCGGCGGAGACGGTGGGGAGGAACTGGGAGCGGACGATGCGGGCGGCGGCCTCGGCCTGGAGAACCCGGGCGGTGGCGATCCGGAGGTCCCAGTTGTTGGTCAGCGCCTCGCCGAGGTAGGCAAGCAGCTGCGGGTCCTGGAACGTCTCCCACCAGCCGAGGTTGCCGAAGGAATTGGTGGCGGGGCGGGTGCCGGGGGCGGGCCGGGGCTCGGCGGCTGAGCGGTGGAAATCGGGCGGGGCATCCACGGCGGGCCGCTGGTAGTCGGGCCCGACGGCGCACCCGGCGAGGGTGGCGGCGAGGGCGGCGGCGAGGGGAAGGCGGCGCGAGGGTTGCATCAGTGGCCCTCCTCCTTTCCGGGGCGGGCCTGGCCGGCGGGTGGGGCGGCGGGGCGCGGGGGGCGTCCGCGCTCGGCGAGGCGCTGGACGAACACGTAGCAGACGGGGATGAGGAGGAGCCCGAGGACGGTGGCGATGGACATGCCGAAGACCACGCCGGTGCCCATGGTGCTGCGGGAGGCGGCGCCGGAGCCCGAGGCGAGCATGAGGGGGACGCAGCCGAGGATGAAGGCGAAGGACGTCATGAGGATGGGGCGGAGGCGGAGTTGGGCGGCCTCGACGGCGGCGTCGAGGATGTCCCTGCCCTCCTCGCGGCGCATCTTGGCGAACTCGACGATGAGGATGGCGTTCTTGGCGGCGAGGCCGACGAGCATGACGAGGCCGACCTGGGCGTAGACGTTGAGGGTGAGGTGGCGGAGGAGGAGGCCGAGGAGCGTGCCGAGGATGACGGTGGGGGTGGCGAGGAGGACGGCGAAGGGGAGGGACCAGCTTTCGTATTGGGCGGCGAGGAGGAGGAAGACGAAGAGGACGGCGAGGCCGAAGATGACGGGGGCCTGGCCCTCGGATTTCTTTTCCTGGAGGGTGAGACCGGACCATTCGTAGCCGACCTCGGGGGGCATGGCTTGCAGGACCTGCTCGAGGGCGGCGAGGGCCTGGGCGGAGCTGTAGCCGGGGGCGGGGGCGCCCATGATTTCGGCGGCGTTGTAGAGGTTGAACCGGGTGAGGAAATTGGGGCCGGACATCTGGCTGACGGTGACGAGCGTGCTGAGGGGGACCATCTGGCCGCCGGCATTGCGGACGTAGAAGTTGCCGAGGTCCCTCGGATCGTTGGTGAACTCGGGTTCCGCCTGGAGGAACACCTTGAAGACGCGGCCGAAGCGGACGAAGTCATTGACGTAGAGACCGCTGAGGTAGGCCTGGAGGGTGGCGAACACGCTGTCGACGGGGACGCCGAGCGTGCGGGCCTTTTCGCGGTCGAGCTCGACCTTCACCTGGGGGGTGGCGGGGTTGAAGGTGGTGTTGAGGCGGCCGATTTCGGGGCGCTGGGCGGCGGCGCTTTGGAGGAGGCGGACGTGCTCGGCCAGCTGCTCGGGTCCGCCGCCGGTGCGGTCCTGGAGCTGGAGGGTGAACCCGGCGGCGTTCCCGTAGCCGGGGAGCGGGGGCGGTCCGAAGGCGAAGACGCGGGCGCCGGGGATGGCGTAGAACTTCCGGTTCCATTCGCGCGCGATGGCGGCGGCGTGCTCGCGCGGGTCCTGGCGTTCCTCCCAGTCGTCGAGGCCGACGAAGAGGAGGGCGGCGTTGGGGAAGTTGAGCCCGTTGAGGATGTTCATGCCGGCGAGGGCGAGCTGGGAGCGGACGCCCGGGGTGTTGGCCACGACGGCCTCGACCTTCTTGAGCAGCTCGTCGGTGCGCTGGAGCGAGGCGCCCTCGGGCAGTTCGACGGAGACGAAGAGGTAGCCCTTGTCCTCGTCCGGGATGAAGCCGCCGGGGACGGTTTTGCCGAGGAGGGCGATGCCGCCGAGGACGGCGGCGAGGAGGAGCATGGACCGGGCGGCCTTGCGGGCGAGGCCGCCGACGAGGGCGCCGTAGCGGGAGCTGAGCCAGTCGAAGAACCGGTTGAACCCGCGGAAGAAGGCGCCGAGCGGGCCGCGTCCGGGCTGGGGCTTGCGGAGGAGGAGGGCGGAGAGGGCGGGGCTGAGGGTGAGGGCGTTGATGACGGAGAAGACGACGGCGACGGCGATGGTGAGGGCGAACTGTTGGTAGAGCGCGCCGGTGACGCCGCCCATGAAGGTGACGGGGAGGAAGACGGCGCAGAGGACGAGGCCGATGGCGACGACGGGGCCGGAGACCTCGCGCATGGCCTGGCGGGTGGCTTCGACGGGGGAGAGCCCGTGTTCGAGGTGGTGCTGGACGGCCTCGACCACGACGATGGCGTCATCGACCACGATGCCGATGGCGAGGACGAGGCCGAACATGGTGAGCGTGTTGAGGCTGAAGCCGAGGAGAGGGAAGACGATGAAGACGCCGAGGAGCGAGACCGGCACCGTGAGCATGGGGATGAGCGTGGCGCGGAAGCTCTGGAGGAAGACGTAGACGACGATCAGGACGAGGAGGATGGCCTCGAGGAGCGTGTGGACGATCTCGTCCATGGACGCCTTGATGGGGAGGGTGGAATCGAGGGTGACGCTGTAGGCCATGTCGGGGGGGAAGCGGGCCTTGGCCTGCTCGAGGATGGTGCGGACCTGGGCGGCGGTCTCGATGGCATTGGCGCCGGGGGCTAGGTAGATGCCGATGGCGCCGGCCGGGGTTTGGTCGAGGCGGGCGCGCAGGTCGTAGGTTTGGGCGCCGAGTTCCACGCGGCCGATGTCGCGGATCTTGACCTGGGAACCGTCGGGGCTGGACTTGATGATGATGTCCTCGAACTGGGCGGGGTCGCGGAGGAGGCCCTGGGCGCGGAGGTTGAACTGGCTTTCCTGGCCGGGCGGGGCGGGTTCGGCCCCGACGCGCCCGGCGGGGGCCTGGGCGTTCTGCTCGCGGACGGCGCGGGCGATGTCGTCGTGGGTGAGGCCGAGCGAGGCCAGCTTGTCGGGCCGGACCCAAATGCGCATGGAATAGTCCTGGGCGGTGAAGTTCTTGACGTCGCCGACGCCGCGCACGCGCTTGATGGCATCGACGAGGTTGAGGTCGGCGTAGTTGCCGAGGAAGACGGCGTCGTAGGTGCCCTTGGGGGAGGAGAGCCCGATGACCATGAGGATGTCGGGGCTGGAGCGGTTGACGGTGACGCCCTCGCGCTTGACGGCGTCGGGGAGCATGGCGGTGGCCTGGCCGACGCGGTTCTGGGTGTTGACCTGCATGATGTCGACGTCGGTGCCGACGTCGAACACGGCGTTGAGGGTGAGCTTGCCGTCGTTGGCGTTGTAGGACTGGAGGTAGAGGAGCTTGTCGACCCCGTTGACCTTGGATTCGATGGGGGTGGCGACGGATTCCATGACCGCCTCGGCGGCGGCGCCGCGGTAGGCGGTGGAGACCTGGATCAGGGTGGGGCTGACGCGCGGGTATTCGGCGATGGGCAGGCGCGAGAGGCTGAGGGCGCCGAGCAGGACCGTGAGGATGGAGATGACCATCGCCACGATGGGGCGACGGATGAAGAAGTCAGCCATGGGAACGGGGGTGGGTCACTCCTTGCGGGCGGGGTGGGCCTGGGTCTGGGCTTGGGCGGCGGCGGCCGCGGCGGCCAGTTCCTGGGCGGTCATGGCCTTGACGGGGGCGCCCTCGCGGACCTTCTGGAGGCCCTCGACGACGATGCGTTCGCCGGCTTGGAGGCCGCTGGTGACGAGGATGCGGGGGCCGGATTTTTCGCCGACCTGGACGGTGCGCTGGGTGGCGGTGCCCTCGGGGCTGACGACCCAGACGAAGTGGCGGCCCTGGAGTTCGGCGAGGGCGCGTTCGGGCACGGTGATGGTGTTGGTGCGCTGTCCGAGATCGACGCGGAGGCGTCCGAACATGCCGGGCCGGAGGTTGCGGTCGGGGTTGGGGAACTCGGCGCGGACGCGCAGGGTGCCCGTCTTGGGATCGACGGCGCGGTCCATGAAGACGAACCGGCCGGGTGCGGGATGCGTGGAGCCGTCGGCGAGGATGAGCGCGACCGGTTGGTCGGCGATGCGCCGGCCGGTGCGGCGGACCTCGGCGTCGGCCTTGAGGTATTCGACCTCGCTGATGGCGCAGTAGAACCACATGGAATCGATGGTGGAGAGGGTGGCCAGGAGGGTGGGCTGGCCCTTGCCGACGAGTTCGCCGATGGAGACCTGCTTGGCCCCGATGAGGCCTGCGATGGGGGCGCGGACGTCGCAATAGCCCAGGTCAAGGAGGGCGGACTCGACGCGGGCCTTGGCGGTGAGGACGCCGGCCTCGCCGACCTCGACGGCGGCCTGGGCATTCTCGAGGTCCTGCTGCGGGATGGCCTTTTTTTCGGCGAGGGGTTGGAGGCGGGCGACGTCCTTTTGGTACTTGGCCAGCTGGGCCTTGGCCTCGGCGAGGGCGCCCTCGGCGCCCTTGAGGCGCTCCCGGAACGGGCGGTCATCGAGGCGGAAGAGGGGCGCGCCTTCCTTGACCATGACGCCGTCCTGGTAGAGGACCTCCTCGACGAAGGCCTCGACGCGGGCGCGCACCTCGACGTTCTGGGGGGAATCGAGCTGCCCGATGACCTCGGCGCTCATGGGGACGTTGGTGGTGGTGAGGGTGACGACCTGGACAATGGGAGGTGGAAGGACGGGGGCGGCCGGTTTCTGGCATCCGGTGGCCAGCCAGCCGAGGGCGGCCAGCAGGGGAAGGGCGGGGAAGACGGGCAGGGGACTGTTCATCGGATGGGTTGCGGTCAGTGCGCGGACCGGATAGTAGCGGGCAGGCAACGGCGCGCCAGCTGTTCCTTGCGGGGGGGAGGGGAAATCCGAACTGGCGGTGGGCGGGCGGTTCTGGACTGCGGCAGCCAGGCTTCCGCCTTGAAAGCGGTAGCTGCGCTACCGCACTCCATGCGCGGTGCGGGGCTCCGCTACCACACGAGCCCGATGCGGCTGTTGAGCTTGAGCAGTTCGCGCTGCCATTCCTGCAGGGCCTGGTCGAGGGTGCGGCAGGTGCGGACGAGGGTTTGGCGGTCGAGCAGGCCGGCGTTGAACTGGTTTTGGAGGAAGGTGAACAGCTCGCTGATCATGGCCAACCCGTTGTCCAGTTCGGCCACGGCGTTGGCCGCGCGCGCCTGGCGGGCCTGGGCGGCGAGCGTGCTCATCGAGCCGCAATACTGGCGGAGCACCTGGAACTGCTGGCTCAGGTTGGCGTAGTCCTGGAGGAAGTACTGGTTGCCGTAGCCGAGCGACCCGGCCCGTCGGCCCCAGTCCTGTACGCCCCGCCGGACGGCATCCGTCTGGGCCCGCACCACGGTGGCGGTGTTGCGCAGGTTGGCCCCGAGGGTGGATCCGGCCAGGACGGGCGAGGGCGGCACGTAGGGGTATTGCGTGCGGCCGGCGGGGATGCCGGCGAGGAGGAGGAGGCAGGCGGTGAAAAGACGCATCGGAGGTTGAGGAGTGATTGGGTTAACGAGCGGCCGTTTCGCTGAGGACGGCGCGGAGTTCGCCGTGGGCGCCGTGCAGGGCGGCTTCGACGGCATCGAGGGCCTGGAGGACGCGGCGGCCGGACTGGATGGCCTCCTGGAGTTCCTGCGGGTGGGTGGCGCCGGGGGCGAGGCCGGGCCGCCGATCGAAGCGGGCGCGGAGTTCGCGCAGTTGGTCCAGGTAGGGGCGGAAGGCCGTCTTCACGCCGGCGGAGGCCTCCTCGATGCGGACGAAGTGGTCGTGCATGCGGCCGTAGCGTTTTTCGCCCGCGTGGGCAGCGGCGGCATTGGTGAGGCCGTTGAGGTGCTGGTGCCATTCCTCGAAGTAATCGCGGCCGCGGGCGAGGATGGCTTCGGCGCGGGCGCGGGTCTTGAGGGAGGTGATCTCGAGGCGCAGGAGGGAGGCGTCGAAGTCCTCGAGGGCCGGGTGGTCGCCATGGCCGCGCGCATGGGGGTGGCTGAGGTTCTTGAGGGAATGAATCGTGTCTTCCACGGCGGTGCGGGCCAGGCGGGCCGTGTCGCGATACTCCCTGATGCCCTGTCCGGTGGGATGCGGGGATGCGGGTGGGGCAGAGGTTGCGGGGGGCGACTGGCAGGCGGGGTTAACGAGCGCGAGGGCCAAAGCGACGATGACGGTGCCGATGTGCACGGGGGGGAGCGGGGAGAAAGGGAGGGAGGACATGGTGTTCCGGGCGTGGGAACGAGGCGAGGGCGGGGCCTTGTGGAGCAGGAGGAGTCCGGGGTGGCGCGGGGCGACGCCCCGCGCCACCCGGGTGAGAGAGGCGATGACTACTTCGGCTGCACCTTGGCGGGCGTGATGGTGGCGGCGATTGTATTCAGCTCGGCGATGAGGGCGTCCATGGACTTCTGCACCTCAAGGCCGCCTTGGGAGGCCTTGGCGAACAGGCCTTTCGCGGCATCGACCCCGGCGATGGTGAGGTCGTTGCTGAGGTACTTCTCGAGATCCTTGAGGTCTGACATCCAGGGGGTGAACTGTTCCTTGAGTGGCTCGGAATGCTTGCGGATGCCCTCGAATGCTTCCTGGAGCCGGGTCTTGCGCTGTTCGGCGAGGGCGCGGATTTCGGCGTTGTTGACTTGGGCCAGTTGGGTTTCCCAGTTCTGGAAGTAGGCGGCGCCCTGCGCCTTCATGGTTTCGGAGCTCTTGCGGACCTTGCCGGCGGCCGTATCCAGCCTCTTGACCGCCTTGCTGAACTGCTCAAAGGCCTTGCGCGGGTCGGTGGTGGCCTTGGCCGCGATTTCGTCAAGGGCCTTCATGGTCTCGTCGATGGCCTGGTTTCCGTTGACGATCTCCTCCCGGAATCCTGCTATGCCGGCGCCGGTCTTGTCCGCCTGCTTGTAGCCGGCGGTGGTGCCGCAACCGGTGAGGGAGAGTGCGGCAGCGAGGATGAGGAGAGGTAGGAACGGAGTCTTCATGGATGGATGGTGGTGATTTTTTCCTTCTTTGCGGCCGGCACCATGGAGGTGACGGCCGGCCAACAAACGCCAAGGGCGTGCCGTTTGCAAGTGGCTTTGTGGCAGCCGTGTTGTCCCGGGGTTACTGCATGCTTTGGCGGACGTCCCGGATGAATTGGTCGGCGTCGTTGAGGCGGATGAAACCGACGCGGGGGAATTCGAGGTCGAGGATGATGTAGACGGTGACGGCCATGATGAGGGCGAAACCGAACATATGGACCCAGCTGCGGGAGCGGGCGCCGCCCATGGACACGCCGGCCAGCAGGGCGCTCATGAGGGTGAAGACGCCGAGCATGATGAAGAGAATCCTGGGCGGATGGATTTGGAGGGCGGCGACGCGGGCGGCGGCGAGGTCGAAGGCCTGCCCGAGGGAGGTCAGGACCATGGCGGTGAGGGGGGTGGCGGCGCCGGGCGCCTGGGCGGCGGCCGCGGCGCGGGTCCAGATGGCGGACTGCAGTTCGTTGGCGCGGGCAACCTCGGCCTTGGCCCCGGCCAGGTCCGGGAGCCGGTCATAGAGGGCCAGCCGCGCATCGACGTAGCGCCGGAGCAGGTCGCGGAGTTCCGGTTGGGCGCTGGCGGGGAGGAGGTCCAGTTGTTGCCAGACGGTGCCGAGGGCGTTGGCCTCGTCGAGGATTTGCTGGCGGCGCTGCTCGAAGCGTTCCGCGGCCCCGGAGAAGGTGAAGGCGATCAGCAGTCCCATGAGTGCGAAGACGGCGCCCTCGACGGCGCCGAAGCCGGCGTGGCCGGCGTCTCCCTCCCTGGCCTGGCGGCGATGGCCGAGGCGCCGGCCCAATTCGAGGACAACCAGCATCCCGACGAAAAGAACCCCGGCAAACAGAATGGCCCGGAGGATCGGATTCATGCGTGATGGGATTGGTGTCTGAACGGGCGCCAAAAAACAACGCCAATTCCGGCGCGGCCACGGGGCCTGGGGCAGGTTGCCTTTCCGGCTTGGAGGGTCCATGGTCCGGTCCTAGTCTTGCGCCCATGCACCGAATCCTTCTGGCAGGCTGGATGGCATGGCTGGGCGCCGTGGCAAGCGCATGGGGCGCGGCCGAGGCGGCCCCGGCCAATCCCGTGCAGGCCAAACTCGCCGCCCTGCGGGCCAAGCCGAACATCATCTTCATCCTGGCCGACGACCTCGGCTACGGGGAACTGGGGTGTTACGGGCAGGAGCGCATCCGCACGCCGAACCTGGATCGCATGGCGGCCGAGGGCACGCGGTTCACCCAGTGCTACGCGGGTTCGACCGTCTGCGCCCCGTCCCGGGCCGCGCTGATGACCGGCCGCCATACGGGGCACGTGAGCATCCGGGGCAATGCCGCGGTCCCGCTCTCCCCGGCCGAGCCCACGGTGGCCGAGGTGCTCAAGGGGGCGGGCTACCAGACCGCGCTCATCGGCAAGTGGGGCCTGGGCCTGGCCAGGACCGTGTCGTCGCCGGACCGGCGCGGGTTCGATGAGTTCTTCGGGTTCCTCAGCCAGACCCATGCCCATGATTATTATCCGGACCATTGCTGGCGCAGTTCGGTGGCGGGGGATTTCGCCCTGCAGAAGCTTCCGTTGCCCGGCAACCTGGAGGGCGCGCGGGGCCAGTACATCCATGACCTGTTCACCCGGGCGGCGACCAATTTCGTGCGCGTGTCCAAGAACCAGCCCTTCTTCCTTTACCTGGCCTACACGATTCCGCACGCGCACAACGAACTGAAGGACCGCGGCATGCAGGTGCCGTCGGATGCGCCCTATTCGCGGGAGGACTGGCCGGAGCAGGAGCGGAACAAGGCGGCCATGATCACGCGGATGGACCGGGACATCGGGTGGTTGCTGGCCGAGTTGCGGCGGCACCGTATTGACAGCAACACGGTGGTGTTTTTCTCGAGCGACAACGGCCCGCACAACGAGGGCGGGGCGAAGGCCGCCTACTTCCGCAGCGCGGGGCCCCTGCGCGGGAACAAGCGCGACCTGACCGAGGGCGGCATTCGCGTGCCCATGATCGTGCGCTGGCCGGGCCACGTGCCGGCCGGGCGGGTGAGCGACCAGGTGTGGGCCTTCTGGGATTTCCTGCCCACGGCGGCCGCATTGGCCGGGGTCAAGGCGCCGACGGGCGTGGACGGGGTTTCCATGGTGCCAGCCCTGCTGGGGGGGAAGCAGACCAACCAGCACGAGTTCCTCTACTGGGAGTTCCACGAGAACGGCTCCAAGCAGGCGGTGCGCATGGGCGACTGGAAGGGCATCCGGGCTGCGCCCGGGGCGCCCCTCCAGCTTTATGCACTGCGGGAGGATCTGGGGGAGACCAACAATGTGGCCTCGGCGCATCCGGCCGTAGTGGCGCGGATGGAAGATTATCTGAAGGGCGCGCGGACGGAATCGGAGTGGTGGCCGTTGCGGAAGGCGGGGGAGGCGGCCAAGGGACCAAAACCGCCCCAGGAACGGACCGCGCCGTAGTGACGGGGCGGTTTCGGACGTTAGCAACCCGCGTGAGCGGGTTGGGCGTTGGGGGATTCAGCCCGCGGACGCGGGCTGCCACGAGGGATGGCTGTCCGGCATGGATTCGAACCATGAATAAGGGCTCCAAAGACCCCTGTGTTACCATTACACCACCGGACAACAGGCCGGGAAATTAACGCGGGGTACGCATCGGGCAAAGGAAAAATAGGGGCGGGTGGCTACGGGCGGCTTGGTAGCAACCCGCGTGAGCGGGTTGATGCGGGGGTTCAGCCCGCGAACGCGGGCTGCCACGGGTGCTGGTAGCAACCCGCGTGAGCGGGTTGATGGAGGGGTTCAGCCCGCGGACGCGGGCTGCCACGGGTGCTGGTAGCAACCCGCGTGAGCGGGTTGATGGGGGGTTCAGCCCGCGGACGCGGGCGGCCACGGGTGCTGGTAGCAACCCGCGTGAGCGGGTTGGTGCGGGGGTTCAGCCCGCGGACGCGGGCGGCCACGGGTGCTGGTAGCAACCCGCGTGAGCGGGTTGATGCGGGGGTTCAGCGCGCGGACGCGGGCTGCCATGGGGGTAGTCGTCTTGACCCCGTTCCATCAACCTGCCAGACAATACCCATGCACTCGCCCCTTCCTCTCCTCACGCTCCTGTTCTGCTCCGTGCCCGCCCTGGTCCTCACGGTCTCGGCGGCCGAGCACACGCCGACCCCGTGGAAGAAGATCCATGTCACGCCCCACTTCTGGGCGGAGGGCGCCAACATCGGGGACTTCAACAAGGACGGCCAAATGGATCTCGTCTACGGCCCTTACTGGTGGGCAGGCCCGGACTTCCAAAAGCGGCATGAGTATTACCCGGCCACCAAGTCCTGGGCGAAGAAGTCCGCCGACGGGACCGAGGAGCGCATCCCGGGGTTCAAGGGCGCCCTCAGCCGCGAGAACGAGTATTCCGACAACTTTTTCGCCTACACCCACGACTTCAACCGGGACGGCTGGACCGACATCCTCATCTATGGTTTCCCGGGCAAGGACGCGTCCTGGTATGAGAATCCCCGCGGGAAGGAAGGGCACTGGACGCGGCACAAGGTGCTTGACGTGGTCGACAACGAGTCGCCCCAGTGGCTGGATGTGGACGGGGACGGCCGCCCGGAGATCATCTGCAATTCCGGCGGGTATTTCGGCTATGCGTCGCCGGACTGGTCGGACACGACCAAGCCTTGGACCTTCCACCGCATCACGGCCAAGGGGCCTTGGCAACGGTTCACCCATGGCATCGGACTCGGCGATGTGAACGGCGATGGCCGGCAGGATTTCCTGGAAATGAACGGGTGGTGGGAGCAGCCGGCCTCACTGGCAGGCGACCCGCAGTGGAAACAGCACAAGGTGGCCTTTGCCCCCGGTGCCGGCAGCGCGCACATGTTTGCCTACGACGTCAACGCGGATGGCCGCAACGACGTCATCTCGAGCCTGGCCGCCCACGGTTACGGCCTGGCCTGGTATGAGCAGTTGGCCGAGAAGGACACCAACGGCAGCCCGAAGTTCAAGCAGCACATCATCATCAACAAGGAACCGAGCGAGAACAAATATGGCGTGGCCTTTTCCCAGTTGCACGCGATTGACCTGGTGGACATGAACGGGGACGGCCTGAAGGACATCGTGACCGGCAAACGATTCTGGGCGCACGGCCCGACCGGCGATGCCGCGCCCAACGCGCCTGCTGTGTTGTATTGGTTCCAGCTCGTGCGGGGGCCGGGCCAGTCGGTGGACTGGGTCCCGCACCTGATCGACAACGATTCCGGCATTGGCACCCAGGTAGTGGCGGCGGACGTGAACGGGGACGGGAAACCCGACGTGGTGGTGGGGAACAAGAAGGGGGCCTTCGTGCACTTGCAGGGAGCGGGGAAATAAGAGGCGGGTGGGATCAGCTCCGGTCCTTGGAATGCCCCGAACCGCAGGCGGGGGCTTCAGGAGTTGTGAGAGGGTGGATGACCGATGCGAATAGCCGATAGCCAATGACCGATCGGAAGTGCGCCGGGGATTGGTCATTGGCTATTGGCTATAGGAATTGGTCATCAGCCCATGCGGTCATGCATCGCTTCCGCATCGCCGCGGCGCTGGGGAACTTGCTCCGGGCATTGGGAATACCCCGAACCGCGGGCGGGTGGGCTTCAGGAGGTAGGGAAGGGTGGATGACCGATGCGAATAGCCGATAGCCAATGACCGATCGGAAGTGTGCCGGGGATTGGTCATTGGCTATTGGCTATAGGAATTGGTCATCAACCCATGCGACCATGCATCGCTTCCGCATCGCCGCGGCGCTGGGGAACTTGCTCCGGGCTTGGGATACCCCGAACCGCTGGCGGGGAGACTTCAGGAAGTAGGGGAAGGGCGGATGATCGATCCACCTACCGTGGGGATGGGGACGGTCGAGCGTTCTTACCTTCCATTTTTGCCGCCAAATGGGGAGGGCACGCTGCTGCCGCCGGACGACCTGGGCGAGACGGCCACCGGGCCGCCCATTCCACCCGACCGGGACGAGGGCGTGACCGACGCCATCCGGGGCGCGGAATAGGAAACCGATCCGCCCCCGCTTCCGCCGCTTACGCGTCCCGACCCGACTGAACCGGCGGGTGCCATGGGTGCAGGCCGCACTGCGGGGGCCGGGGCGGGCATGGACGCCACCTTGGGTGCGGGTTGCGAGAAACCGTGCGCGGGGGTGGACGGTTTGACCGTGGATGGCCGGACCATCGTGGTTGGCGGGCGAACCGGCGTCGGCGCGGCAGGTGTCGGCACGGGTGCCACCAAGGCGGGTGGTTTCGGGGTCGCCAAGGAACTCTCCCAACGGGGCGGCGCCTTGGTTGTCGGCACCACTGCCACCGGCGCCGTGGAACGCGGCGCCGTCAACCCTGGCTTCACCGCGCCTTTCGAGACATCCGGACGGACGGGGGCAACGGGCGTGACCGGCGTGACTGGCGTGACGGTGCTGATTGAGTTCGGCGGCCGCACCGGCCGCACCGAGGGGGGCGAGGGCATGGTCACGACCGGGGCCGAGTTCCCGGGGGTGGGGGCATCGTTGCGCCGGGTGTAGACCGGACGCACGGTGCGGCCCCCGGCAGGGTCAGTTGATGACAAACCCGTCCCCGGTTGGGTCACTGGCGCGGACACCCGGGGTGTCACCGGCTTGGGCCCCGGCCCCGTGACGGGCGGGACGGTTGTTGCCGGGGGCGGCGAGGAAACCAGCGAGGTGGACGGCGCGAGTTGGGTGGATGGCTTGCTGAAGCCCCCGCCGGAGACTGGGTTGGAAACGGATCGGGTGACCGATCGCGGACCGGAGACCGCGCCCGGGCGCGTCCCGGTTTCGGGGGTGGTGGAAGCAGCGAGGACGACCGGCGGGCGATGGACCTTGAGGGTGCCGCCGTCGTCCGAGAGCCGTTCATGCCGTGGGCCCAAGGGGCTGCGCGGGCCGGGGGATTCGAGGGAGGCGACCTCCTTGACCGTCACGCGGCGGAGTTCCCCCTTGGCCACCTTGGCCACCCGCTCGTAGCCAACGCCCTGGTTGATGATCGTGTTGTTGTTTCCCACCACGTAGTTGTTGATGACCGTGGAATCCCGGTAGAGGCCGTCATGCTGGTGGCGCGGCACGCAATAGGCCACCGGGCGCGGGTCACAGAAGCGGACCAGCGGGCAGAAGACATACGCGCTGGAGGCCAGGCCGAAGTCGAAGCCCACGCCGACCGACCCGCCGCCGGTGTGGAAACCGACCCCGACCGTCCAGCGGGCAGCGGGCGGGAGGGGCGCCCAACCGCAGTGGCCGCTGCTGTAGCGCCAACTCACCCAGGAGGGGCCCCAGTGGGTATCCGGCACCCAGACCCAGCCCAGCCCGGTCGGCTGGCACCAGCGCCCATAATGAAACGGCGCCCAGCCCCATGAGTAGGTCGAATACCAATACCACCCCCGGTCCGACCACAACCAGCGGCCCCCGTCGCAATAGGGCCGCCAGGCCGGCTGATACACCGCCACCGTCGGCCGCCAGCAAGACCCGTAGCCCGGCACGTCCACCCATGCCCCATACGGCGCCAGCGAGCTGTAAAAATAGGAGTAACTCACCGTCCGGGTCTCGGCCGGCACTTGGTAAACCTCCGTCGTCGATGCCGGCACCGGCGCCGAGGTCACTGCCGCAGGCGCGGTCGCGGCCACGGACGTCGGCTCGGGCGGATTCGGGACCACCGGCGCCTTCGCCTCGGGAGCCGCCGCCACCGGGGCCGCCGGGGCCCCCGGGACCGGCGCAGGCGCAGGGGTGGTCGGTCCGCTGACCTGTTTCAAGGCCACCATGGCCGGCTGCGCATCGTGCCGGATCAACGCGGTTAACACCGCGGGCGGCGCCCCCAAATCGTGGAGGTGCACCAACTCGGCCGATCCCGCATGGAAGGGCACCGGCGAGTTCGTGATGAAGGCCTCAATGACCTCCACTCCCACGCCCGACTGCAGCAGCCGCACCAACTCCTCCATGGCCGGCGACAGCAACAGCGGCTCGGCCGCCACCACGTTGGTGGCTTCGCTCGTCCCGCCTGGAACGCCGGGGCCAGGGGTGGCCGGGTGCGCCGCGGGTTCGGCGGCGGTGGCCTTCGCCACCACCGGCGGTGGCTCGACGGCCTTGTCCGCAGAACAGGCCAGCGGACTCAGGGCCAACAACAAACCCAGGACACGGCTGGATACACGAATCCCGGCATTGGTTTTCATAGGGGAGACAGGTATGAGGTGACGGCAGGGGTTTCAGCCGACGGGAGAAAGCGTGCGCCCGATGGAGGAGTAAGTCTGGGACCGGCGCACGGGTCCATTGACTGGACCCACGGAAGAGCTATTCAACCACTGGAAAAACAAACCTAATGATGCTTAAGTTATTGATGGTCAGTGTAATAGGTTCATTTTTGCGGGGGGCGACTTCACCTCGTGGCCTCCGGCCCATGCGGAGTCCCTTCTTGGGCGGGCGTGAGAATGACCAATTCTGATAGCCAATAGCCAATGACCGATTGTTGGAGCCAGGTAGATGAGGCATTGGCCATGGGTCATCGCCCCTGACCTTCCCCCAGAACACCGAACCGCCTGTAGCTCGGCCCACCTGACAACTGCGAATGCCCGACGCGCAGGACCGAGCGAGTGTCAGCTGGGGATGATGTAAAAAAAGGCCTGGCCGGATCCCTTGAAAGGTTTGACGGGGTCTGGGCGCGCCGTTAAGCATTGCGGGACCGGGTCGCGCCGGAAGGAACATCTAAATGCCGGTTCCTATATCTCTGTTAGCGGAAGCTGAACTTGTTTACGTCTGGAAAAACGCCACGCTTGAAGGGCAAGTCATCATTGTCCTTCTTGGGTTGTTTTCCATTTTGGCCTGGTCGGTGATGGCGGCAAAGGCGCTGCAGATGCGCCGCGCGACCAAGCTGAACCGGTACTTCGACCTGGAGTTTCGTTCCCAGAAGCATGTGCTCGACATGCATGACCGTCGGCTGCAGGTGACGGATTGCCCGTTGTTTGTGGTTTACCAGGAGGGCTGCAAGGAACTGGACGCACGGTTGCGCCCGGTGGCGGGGGGTGAGCGTCGTTCGGTGGTGAGCCTGAAAACGATGGAGCACGTGAAGCGCTCGCTGGAGCGCGCGGTGGCCCAGCAGGCGCTGCGGCTGGAGTCGGGCCTGATTGCGCTGGCGCTGGCGGTGAGCGGGGCGCCGTTTCTCGGGCTGCTGGGGACCGTCTGGGGCGTGATGAGCGCCTTCGGGTTGGTGGCGCGTGCCGGCCAGGCGGATTTGGCGACGATGGCCCCGGGTGTTTCCGCGGCCCTCATTACCACCGTGGCCGGCCTGCTCGTGGCCATCCCGTCGATGTTCGGCTACAACTGGCTGGTGCACAACCTGCGCGTGCTGACCGTCGACCTGGACAACTTCGCCCAGGAACTGGTGTCCAAGATGGAGACCGAGTACCTCCGCGACGAGGACTGAGCCGCCCGCCCGGAACACCGTCCCATGCGCCGCTTCTCCCAACGCAACGCCCTGGTCACGCTGTCGGACATCAACATCACGCCGCTGCTCGACCTGGCCTTCGTGCTGTTGATCATCTTCGTGATCACCACGCCGTTGCTCGAGCAGGGGATGAAGCTGAAGCTGCCCGAAGGCGGGCAGGTCGACACCAAAAAGCTCGACCCCAAGAACGTCCGCACCATCGAGGTCGATGCCGCCGGCCGTTACATGATGTCCAAGCGCCCCATGTCCCTCGATCAGTTGGTGCGGCTGCTGGTGTCCGAGCACCGCAGCAATCCCCGCCTGCTGGTCTATATTCGTGCCGATGAAAGCGGCCCCTACAAGCACGTGGCCGCCGTGCTCAACCGCCTGGAGGCCGCCGGCATCAGCCAGGTGTCCCTGCGCACCGAGCCTCCCAAACGCTGAGTCACCATGTCCCGCGTCCAGAAGAAATGCCTGATCGCCTCGGCCGGGGGCCATGTGCTCCTGATCCTGGTGGTCGTCTTCGGCGCCGCCTTCCACTCCTCCCCGCCCAAGGAACCTTTCCGCAGCATCAATGTCGTTCCCTCCCGCCTGGTCGAAGACATGCTCTCCGGCGGCGGTGGCAATCCCAGCCTGCCCCGCACCGACGACATGGTGAAGGGCGACACCCTCCAGCCGTCGCCCCCGCAGCCGCAGCCGACGCCGCCCCAGCCGACGCCACCAACCCCTCCGCCGCCGCAGCCCACGCCCCCGACGCCGCCCCGGCCGGAGCCCCCGCCGGAGCCGGTGAAGCCCCCGACGACGAAGGCGACGGAGCCCAGGGTGACGGCGCCGCCGGTGACCCGCCCGCGGGTGACGGAGTCGGTGAAGCTGACGCCGGTGACGCCGCCCAAGGCGTCGCCGCCAAAGAAGCTGGATTTACAGCCGGTGACCCGTTCGAGCGCGGAGGTGGAGCGGGAGCGGCGGGCCGCGCAGGCGCGGCAGGCGGCGGCGGCGAAGGCGGCGCAGCTCCAGAACCTGGCCAGCCAGGTGGGCAAGGTGGGCGCCAACTTGAAGACCGGGTTCCAGGCGGGCACGGTCGTGGATGTGGGGGGGCCGGGCGGCGAGGCCTTTGCGAACTATGCGCACCTGGTGGAGGCGGCCTATCGGAACGCCCTGCAGGCGGTGACGGATTTCTCGGACCGGGACTACACGGTGCAGGTGGAGGTGGTGGTCGCGCGCAGCGGCCGCATCCAGGTTTCGCGGGTGGTCCGGCGGTCCGGCAATGCCGTGATGGACCGGGCGGTGCAGCGCGCGGTGGACCGGGTGCAGGCGGATGGCCTGCCGCCGTTCCCCGCCGGCGCCCGCGACGCCGAGCGCAAGTTCACCATCGAGTATCAATTCCGCGCCCGCGCGGCGACCGGCTGATTTTACGCATGAATCCCTCCTCCCAGCAGCAAGCCTCCTCCACCCATCCTTGCGCCCCTCGCCGTTGGCGGGCGTTCGTTCTGGCGATCGCCCTGGCCGCGGCGGTGGCGGGCCCGTCCGGGCGGGCGGCGGAGGGCGAGAAAATCAACATTGCGGTGACTTATGACCCGATGGGTTTCCTGCAGCCCATCCCGGTGCATGTGTCGGGGTTCACGGGCGAGGCGGATGCGGTGCTCAAGAACGACCTCCGCTTCATGGGGGTGGTGCATGGGTCGCCCGAGGAGGCCCGGTATCTCATCACGGGCACGGGTGCCGGCCGGGCCGAGGCGCGGGTGACGGAGAAGGTGACGCGGGCGCTCGTGCACCAGGCGGCCTTCACTGCCGCCACGCCGCGCACGGCGGTGCATGCGCTGGCCGATTCCATCGCCAAGAAGCTGACCGGCCTCCCGGGGATTGCCCAGACCCGGATCACCTACAAGGTGGAGAACGGGCCGGGTCGCAGCGAGGTTTACATTGCGGATTACGACGGGTTCGGGGCGCAGGCGGTCACCCGCGACAACGTGATTGTGGCCTCGCCCGCGTGGGCGGGGAAGGGGACGCTGGTCTACGCGTCCTACAAGTCCGGCCAGCCGACGATCTTCTCGCATGTGCTGGCCACCGGGGCGCGGGCGGCGGTGGGGCGCAATCCGGGCAGCAGCTACAGCCCGGCGGTCTCCCCGGACGGCCGCCGCGTGGCCATGATCCTGAACAAGGGCGGCAGCCCGGACCTCTACGTGTCCAACCTGGACGGCAGCGGGCTCGTGCAGTTGACCAAGACGCGCGAGGCGGAATCCTCCCCCTGCTGGTCGCCGGATGGCAGCCGCCTCTGCTACGTCTCCCGCGAGGGCGGGCCGCCGGCGCTCTACACCATCTCTGCAAGCGGCGGGGGCCGGAGTCCCATCCGGACCACTTTCGCCCCCAACCCGACCGAGCCGGACTGGTCGCCGGACGGCAAGTGGATTGCCTTCACCGCCCAGACCGGGGGATTCAAGATTTTCATCGTGCCCGCCGGGGGCGGCCAGGCGGTGGAGGTGGCGGCCGGGGAGGATCCCTCCTGGGCCCCCAATTCCCGGGCCCTCATCTTCTGCTCGGGCCGCGACCATGCCAAAACACTGTCTCTGCTTGACGTTCCCACCAAATACGTAAAACCTCTCGCCCGCGTCTCGGAGAGCAACTCCCAGCCAGGCTGGGCGCGCTGAGTCTCTCTCCGGAACCCCGCTACCGAACATGAAAATCACTGCTCCTTTCGCTCTCCTGCTGACGGCCACGATGGCCCTCTCCCTCGGCACGGTCGGATGCCGCAAGAAACCCGATCGCCTCACCAACATCCCCGGCAAGGGCCCCGGCGCCATGGTCGGCATGGAAGAGTCGGCCGGTCCCATCACCCCCGGCACCCCCGTGACCTCCATCCCCGGCGGTGCCACCTCCATCCCCGCCGGCGAGGTGGGCATTCCCCCGACCGACCGCAACTTTGCCAACTGGAAGCAGGACCGTTCCACCTTCGCCGACCAGGTGGTCTACTTCGACTTCGACAAGTCGAATGTGCGCCCCGACCAGGTCGGCAAGCTGGAAGAGGTCGCGCGCCGCATGAAGACCATGGCTGGCAAGGCCCTTCTCATCGAGGGCCATTGCGATGAGCGCGGCACCGAGGAATACAACCGCTCGCTCGGCGACCGCCGCGCCCTCTCCATCCGCGAGTTCCTCGCCGCCCAGGGCGTCCCCTCCGACATGATCACGACGGTGAGCTTCGGCGAGGACAAGCCGACCGACCCCGGCCATGACGAGGTTGCTTGGAAGAAAAACCGCCGTGGGGAAATCATCCTGCTCTCCCCGTAAACCCGGCTGCAGCCCTTTCCACCCCGGCCTAAACGGCCGGGGTTTTTTGTTGCCCCGTAGCAGCCGGCGTGAGCCGGCTGAGTAGGGTGGTTCAGCGGACGAACGTCCGCTGCTACGGGGTGCTGGTAGCAGCCGGCGTGAGCCGGCTGAGGAGGGGGTTCAGCGGACGGACATCCCGCTGTTGGGCAGCCCTTATTTCTCCGCCTTCCAGATCATGTCGGCGACCGTGCGGCCGGCGGGGATGAAGGGCAGGACGTGCTCGGAGTAGGGGGTGACGACATCGAGGACGTAGGCAGTCTTCGAGGCGAGCATGCGCTGGAGGGCGGCCTTGAGGTCGCGGCGGTACATGACGCGCTCGCAGGGGACGTTGAAGCTGGTGCAGACGCGGACGTAGTCGGGGTAAATCTGGGCGCGGTCCTCGGGGTTGCCGAGGTAGGTGTGGCCGCGGTTGCCGGCGTAGAAGTTGTCCTCCCACTGCACGACCATCCCAAGGTGCTGGTTGTTGAGGATGACGGCCTTGGCGGCGATTTTCTCGACGTTGGCGGTGGCCAGTTCCTGGATGTTCATGAGGAACGAGCCGTCGCCGTCGATGTCGATGACCTGGCGGTCGGGGCAGGCGACCTTGGCGCCGAGGGCGGCGGGGAAACCGTAGCCCATGGAGCCGAGGCCGGCGCTGGTGATGAACTGGCGGGGGAACTTGTATTTGTACCACTGGCCGCTCCACATCTGGTGCTGGCCGACGCCGGTGGTGATGATGGCCTCGCCCTGGGTGAGCTCGTAGAGCATCTCGATGACCATCTGGGGGAGGATGACCTGGTCTTCCTGGCCGCGCAGGTGGTCCTTCATGTGGTCGCTGTTGGCGATCTCGGCGGTGACGCCGTAGGCGAAGGGCGCGCGCTGTTTCCATTCGGCGATCTGGGTGTGCCAGGCGCTGAACTTGCGGGAGATGGGGCGGCGGGCGATGAGGGCGTTGAGGCGCTTGAGGGCGTCCTTGATGTCGCCGACCACGGCGAGGTTGGCCCGGCGGTTCTTGTTGAGCTCGGAGGAATCGATGTCGAGGTGCACGATGGTGCCGTGCTTGCAGAACTCCTCGAACTTGCCGGTGACGCGGTCATCGAAGCGGACGCCGAAGGCCAGGAGCAGGTCGGCGCCGTCCTTGAGCTTGACCATGGGCTGGGTGGGATCCTTGCGCTGCTTGTATTCGCCGTTGACGGCCCAGTTGGCGTAGGCGGCGCCGTGCATGCCGAGCCAGCGGAGGGAGAGGGGGTGGGTCTCGGGGAAGCCGCCCACGCCCATGAGGGTGGTGGTGACGGGGATCTGGGTGGCCTCGGCGAACTTGCGGAGCTCCTCGGCGGCGCCGCTGGTGATGATGCCGCCGCCGCAGTAGAGGACGGGGCGCTCGGACTTCTCGATGAGGCCGATGATTTCGTGGAGAACGACGTCCTCCGCGAACTTGTCGGGGTTGTAGCCGCGCAGGCCGGCGCGCATTTCCTCGTGGGTCAGCCAGCGGGGCTGGGTCTTGGCCTGCTGGACGTTCTTGGGGAGATCGATGACGACGGGGCCGGGCCGGCCGGACTGGGCGATGTAGAAGGCCTCCTTGACGATCCGGGGGATGTCGTTGATGTCGGTGACCAGGTAGCTGTGCTTCACGATGGGCAGCGTGACACCGATGATGTCGGTTTCCTGGAAGGCGCCGCGGCCGATCATGTTCTGGTTGACCTGCCCGGTGATGGCGATGAGGGGGCAGGAATCCATGTAGGCGTCGGCGATGGCGGTGACGAGGTTGGTGGCGCCCGGGCCGCTGGTGCCCATGCAGACCCCGGCCTTGCCGGTGGCGCGGGCATAGCCTTCGGCGGCGAAGCTGCCGCCCTGCTCGTGGCGGGGGAGGATGGTGCGGATCTTGGACTTGGTCAGCGACTGGTGGATTTCCATGCTGGCGCCGCCGGGGTAGGCGAAGATGACCTCGCAGCCCTCCCGTTCAAGGGCCTCGACGAGGATGTCGCGGCCGGGGGCCAGGGGGCCGACCTCGGCCCGGGCGGGTGCGGTCTTGGCGGTCTTGGAACGCTTGGCAGGGATGGTTTTGCTCATAGGGACTGGATTTGGGCGCTGGCGGCCGGGGCGACAAAAAACCCACGACCGTTGCCAGCCGTGGGTGTTTGTCGAAATTGTCGTCCTAGCTTCGACAAGGCCCCGCGGCGGCGCCGCTTACAACGACGCCGACCACGACTACTTGCCGAACCGTTTTCATTATTGGCCGGATTCTAGGGTTGGCGGTAGGGAGGGGTCAAGTGTGGAGATGAGTGAGTCAGCGAGTTGGCGAATGGGGCCTACGCGTTCAGCCGCCAGAGGGTGAAATTGAGCACGGCGGCGAAGCTGACCCAGGCCAGGTAGGGGACCAGCAGCCAGGCTGCCGCGCGGGAGAGCGGGCGGAAGGCCAGGAGGGTGATCAGGATGGCGGCCCAGAGCAGGAGCATCTCCGCCAGGGCCACGCCCATCCAGTGCAGGCCGAAGAAGAGGGGGGTCCAGGCGGCGTTGAGGACCAGTTGGGCGAGGAACCAGCCGAGCGGGCGTTTTTGGGCGGCGAACCCGCCCTGGCGCCAGACCAGCCAGGCGGCCGTGGCCATGAGGACGTAGAGGGTGGTCCAGACGGGCCCGAACAGCCAGGAGGGCGGATTCCAGGAGGGTTTCGTGATCGAGGCATACCAGGCCCCGGGCATGAAGAGGGCGCCGCTGGCGGCGGCGGCAAAGCAGGCGAGCACCCACCCCAGCCAACCGGCGGCCTGCTTGGGGATGCACATGGGCGGGGGGATCAGCGGGCGATGCCGGCCTGTTGGCCGGCGGGGCGCACCCAGCGATAGGCGGCAAGCGCCTTGAGTTCACGCACGTAGACCGCGTCATCAGTCACGGCCAGGTGGGCCCAGGTCTCGTCGCTGGCGATCCGGCGCGCGTCCAGGATGTCGAGCTTCTCCTTGCTGGCCTGGATGAGGAGGAGTTGCCCGCGCTGGTCCAGGGCGAGGATGCGGTTGCCCTGGGCCACCAGGCTCCAGTACTTCCCGAACGAGGTCGGGCTGGTCCACAGTTCCTTGCCGGTGGCCAGTTCGATGGCCATTACACGCTGGCTCTTGAGGTGGTTGTAGGCGACGCCGTCGATGACCACCGGGGTGCTCATGTAGCCCTGCGCCTTATGCCGCCAGGCCTCGCTGACGGTGAACTTCCCGTCCGCGGCCTTGATCTCGAACCCGATGGTTTTGCCGCCGTAGGTGCTGGTGAAGAGCACATCCCCGTGGACCACCGGGGTGAGGATGTTCATGCCGCGGAAGGCTTCCACGGGCTGTTCCCAGAGCACCTTGCCGTCCGCGGGGTTCACCCCGGCGAGCTTCTCGCGGGTTTGCACGACCAACTGGCGCTGCCCGCCGAGCGTGGCAAAGACCGGCGAGGAAAATACACTGCCCCACATGCCGCCCTTATCCTCCAGGGTGCGCCACAATAGCTTGCCGGTGCGCTTGTCGAGCTTGGCAAAGCTCGCGCCCGCCTGCACGTAGACCGCGTCGCCGTCCAGCAGGGGGGAACAGACAAAGCCAAAGTCCGGGTTGGGCGCCTTGAGTTCCTTCACGAAGTCATAACGCCAGCGCTCCTTGCCGGTCGCCACGTCCAGGCTCACCAGCACATCGCGCATCCCGGCCACGTAGAGGCTCTCCCCGTCGCAGGCCGGCGTGGCGCGAATCCAGTCGCCATTGGACTTGGCAAAGAACGGCACGCTCATCGCCCCCTCCCAGTCGGTCCGCCAGAGTTCCTTGCCGGTCTTGCGGTCATGGGCGGTCACCACCTCGGACTTCCTGTCCTTGGTCTGCGTGGTGAAGACCCGGTCACCGTGGATGATCGGCCCGGAATAGCTGGGCCCGAGTTCCACGCGCCAGACGCTCTCCAGATGGTTGCTGTCCACCTTGGACGGCCAAGCCGGCCCCTTGAAGTGGCCGTCCCGTTCCGGACCCCGCCATTGGGGCCAATCCCCGCCTTGGACAAGGGTCGCGGAGCCAAGCAGCAAAAGTCCCAGGAGGGCAGGGGGGCGGGGCGTCATGGCACAAATGTTTCGGGGCGCCCTCCCGGTGTCAAATCCGGAGGGCGCAACCGGTTCATCGGTTGCCCGACGAAAACCTTGCCGCCGCCAGGGGGGCCGGCTTAACTGCCCCGCGAAGGAACTTCGGCACACGCACACCCGACGCCATGGGCTTCTACTACCGCAAATCGGTCAACCTCGGCCCCTTCCGCGTCACGGCCGGATCCTCGGGCGTGGGGTGGTCGGTGGGCGGGCGGGGGTTTCGCACCGGGGTGACCGGGCGGGGGCGGCGCTACACCACCTTCAGCATCCCGGGCACGGGCGTGGGTTACCGCACCTACGGCAAGCGCGGCGCCGGGTGCCTGGTCCTGCTGGGCGGCCTGGGCCTGGGCGCGCTCCTGCTCCTCAAGACACTCGCATGATCACCTGGAAACGCACCCTGCACACCCCTTCCTCGGAACGATTCCTCGCCCTGCGCGACGGCCGGGACGCCGCGGCCGTGGACCTGCATTACCTGGCCAACGGCACCATCGCCGGCACCGTGATCCTGCTCCGCTCGGCGGGTTGGAAGGAGGAGGACGTGCCGGGGTTGTTGTCCTCGCTCGACGAGGATTTCCTGCCCAATGTGGACCTGGCGTCCGGCACGCTGACCTACACGGTCGTGCTGGGCGAGGTGCTGGGCAATTTCGAGGCGACCGCGGAGAAGCCGTCCGGGAACTCCTGAGGCGGGGCGTTTCGCGATTCCACGGTCCCATCAGGCCGAACCAACCCGCTCAGTTCGGCACCAGGGCCAGCACCCGCAGCGGACTCCCCGATCCCCGCTGGATCTTGAGTGGCGCCGTCAGGAGCAGGGCGCCGGTCGGGGGCAGTTGGTCGAGATTCCTCAGGCATTGCAGGCCATACCGGTTCGCACCGTGCATCAGGGTGTGACAGGGATAAGGGACCGGCCATTGATAGGACTGGCCCGCGTCGCTGTTGATCGTCTCGACGGCAAAACCATGCACCTTGCGCTCGTGGATCAGCCATTCCACCGCAGCCTGCGTCGGACCCGGGGTATGGGCGCCATCCTCCTTCAGGTTGAGGAAGGAAGGCGGATCGCTGATGCGCTTGGACCAGTCCGTGCGGAGCGCCAGCCACGCGCCGGCCTGGATTCTCCCATGCGCGGCTTCCCACTGCTGGAGAAACTCGACGGTCAACAGCCAATCCGGGTTGGCGGCCACCTCGCGGCTGGCATCCACCACGGCCGCCGGGGCAATGAAGTTCCCGCACTCGATGGTGTCCACGGTGTTCCCGGGATAATCCTTCCCGGTGATCCAGTGCGCCGGCGCGTCAAAGTGGGTGCCCGTGTGCTCGCCGCACGAGAAATTGTTCCAATACCATCCCGGACCCGCCTGATCATACCTGGATATGGTCTCCAGCTTGAACGGCCAGACCTGGCCATACTGGGGAGGCAGCACCAGGGTTGGAAACTCGGGCGACAGCGTGTGCGTGAGATCCACGATGCGGATGCCGCCGGTCTTCAGCGCGTCCATGAAGGCCGCCAGGGTGTTTTTCATAGGAGGGTTGTGGTGAGCATGCGTGTGCTGCCCCTCCGGCGTCAGGCATTTTCTCGCCGCCTTGCCACGGGGCTTTGCCGCGGAGTGCCCGCCGCGTAACAGCGGACCTCCCCGCTGCAAAACCGATATGCGCGCAGCCGCCAGGTGACCACCGCGCCGGCCACGTGCGGTGGGATCAGGAGGTTGGGCGCCTGCCGCAGTGGATGCCCCGGCGGAAGCGGCCCAGGATCGGTCAAGTCCATCGCACCGGAGCACGCCCAGGCGGCGAGGCGGACCGGGCTGCGGCCCTGCCGTCCGCGCTGCAGCGGAGGAAGGGCTGCCCAGGGGCTTGGCAACCGGAAGACACACGCGATACGCTCAGGCATCCCAAAGAAAACCTCACTCACGCCCTCCTTCGGTGCAAAGTGGAGGCAGAACCCCGGCGGAATGCTACCTTGGATGGAGAGCCCGTGGGTCTCAGGGCCGGGGAGCGGCTCATCAAGCCCGCCCCCTGCTGAGACAACCCCGCGAACACTTCCCTGACATGTCTTCTTTTGAAATCACGGGGCAGTTGGTCGACCTCCACCAGCAACGAATCCGTCCTGCCTGCATTCGCGTGGAGGCAGGGCGCATTGCCTCCATCGAATCCCGCCCGCCGGCAAACAACAAAGGCCCCTTCCTGCTGCCGGGGTTTGTTGACAGTCATGTGCACATTGAAAGTTCCCTGCTGGTGCCGGCGGCCTTTGCGTCCCTGGCCGTGGTGCATGGCACCGTGGCCACCGTGAGCGATCCCCATGAGATCGCGAACGTCTGCGGCATGGAGGGGGTGGAGTTTATGATCCAAAACGGACGGCAGGTTCCGTTTAAGTTCCACTTCTGCGCCCCCAGTTGCGTGCCCGCCAGCGCCTTTGAGACCGCCGGCGCCCGATTGGGCGTCGCCGAGGTGGCGGCATTGCTGGCCAGAAAGGAAATTGTCGGCCTGGGTGAAATCATGAATTACCCCGGCGTCCTCCTCCAGGACCCCGAGGTGATGGCCAAGATTGCGGCCGCGCGCAGGGCCGGAAAGGTCATCGACGGGCACGCCCCCGGCTTGCGCGGGGAGGAGGCCAGGAAATACATCGAATCCGGACGGGAGGGCGAAGTCACCATCAGCACGGATCATGAGTGCTTCATGCTGGCTGAGGCGGAGGAAAAAATCCGCCACGGCATGAAGATCATCATTCGCGAGGGGAGTGCCGCCTGCAACTTTGACGCATTGATCCCGCTGATGGAAAAGCATGCCGACCGCATCATGTTCGGCAGTGACGACAAACACCCGGACAACCTGCTCGAGGGCCACATCAACCAGCTCTGCGCCCGGGCTGTGGCCGGAGGCCACGATCTCTTCTCCGTGTTGAGAGCCGCCTGCCTGAATCCCGTGCGGCATTACCTGCTGGATGTGGGATTGCTGCGGGCGGGAGACCCTGCGGACTTCATCCTCGTGGAAGACCTGCAGTCCTTCCGGGTAACGCAAACCTACATCAACGGCGAACTGGCGGCGGAGAATGGCCGGTCCCTCATTGCCTACAAGGGAACCACCGTCATCAACCAATTCCGCCGGTCTCCGTTACGCACGGCAGACCTTCATTGGAAGGCGGGCGCGGAGGGCGCCGCTTGCGACGTGATTGAGGCGCGGGACGGACAGCTGGTCACTGGAAGAATCAGCGCGCAACCCCTCGTCAGGGACGATGGCATCATCAGCGACCCGGAAAGGGACCTGCTCAAAATAGCCGTGGTAAACCGATACCACGAGGCACCCGTTGCCATGGCGCTGATAAGGAACTTCGGCCTGCGACGGGGCGCCATCGCCTCGTCGGTGGCGCATGACAGTCACAACATCATTGCCGTCGGTGCCGACGACGAATCACTTTGTGAGGCGATCAACCTAATCATTGGGGAAAACGGGGGGCTCAGCGCCGTCGATGGGATTGGGCAGCACATCCTGCCGCTCCCGGTCGCAGGACTGATGAGCGACCGAAGCGGGCCCGAAGTGGCCGCTGCCTACGCCAGGTTGGATCAGGCTGCCAAGGCGCTGGGCTCGCCGCTCAGGTCCCCCTTCATGACGCTTTCCTTCATGGCCCTGCTGGTGATCCCGGAACTGAAGTTGAGCGACCAAGGGTTGTTTGACGGCAGCCGGTTTGAGCTGGTTTGCGGCGGTTTATAAAGCGCACACGTCCGCGGCGCTGGGTGGATGCATCATGGCAGGGAACCCCGGGAAGCGGGGCCTGGCAAAGCCTTTGTTCATTGGCAACCCACCCGCGTGGTTGGATCCGCTCCCGCCGCCATGCCCCTGGGCATGGCCCGGGTGGCGACAGTGAGCACGGCGCCGCAGGGCCGTTGCCTTGCCCATCCCGGGTTCGCCCCAGTGCCACTTGCCCTGGGTTGGCGTCGCCGCCCTTCAGGCCACTTCAACGGCAGCCTGTTTTCGCGGCGCGAGGTCCGGCGACAAGGTCATTTGTGGAACAGGCTGGAGATGGCCAACCCCAGCAGGATCAGCAGCAGCAGGCAGAACCCGCCCACCATCAGAATCCGGAGCGGACAGGCCATCCAGCCCGGCACCGCGGGCCCCGGCAGGGGCACCCCCGCCCTCTTCTGCAGGTGGAGCGAGAGCGGAAACAGGACAAGCAATCCGAGGATGAAACACGCTGAGAAACAATAAACCGCGAGGCTCCCCCCCGTGGTGTGCATGAACTGTTCTTCGGAGAGGCCCTGATGCTCGCGCACCTGCTGGCAAAGCCAGAGGCCGACAAATCCGGCGCCGGTCAGCCAGGCGCTGGCCCAGCCAACCGCCCGGAAGGCGGGCCTGCGGAGGCTTGGCTCGCTGGCAGGCTTGGCGGGATTGTCCATGGGAGGGGAACACCCTGCGGCATCGGGGGGGGCGGGGTTTTGGAGGGGAAATGGCCCTGGGCCAAGGAACCTGGCGCACCCATTAGGAGTTGAACCTAAAACCTTCTGATCCGTAGTCAGATGCTCTATCCAATTGAGCTATGGGTGCCCAAGGGAGGGCGAATCTACAAACCGCATGCGAATCAGATCAAGCGCTATTTGCGACGCTGCGGCATCATCCAGGACGCGCTCCCAGCGAGTGCCAGCAGATGAGAAACGACGCCAGCAAGCGCAGCGCCCGGCTCGGGATCTTCAGCCAACGCCGCGTGGACGCAGGGGGGCGCAGGGTGTGACGATGGGGGTGCGTCCTTTGCGATGTAGTCCGTTTGGGTTGACGCCAGCCCCGAGGAGGCGGGGTAACGCGACGAATCGCCCGACGGGGACGGCATCGGCATGGGGATCGGCTACGCCGCCCTTTCACGGCGCCAAGGCCGAGCCCTTCGCCGCCACAAGAATCGCCATCGGTAGCAACCCTCGCGCTGCGAGGGTTTTCCAAGGTCCTCGCAGCGCGAGGACCTCTACCCGCGAACGCCCCGTTGGGGCTTCCCGCAGGCATGGGGTGGACTGCGTTTGTGCCGAGGCCGCGTGCGCGCTGCGCGCTATCGTTCCACCAGGCGGATGCGATAAAAGCTCGCGCCGTTGGTCGCATTGGCGTCGCTGAAGCTGTTGGTCAACTGGGGGGCGAGATCGACGTAGTTGTAGCTGGAAAGGACGCTCCACAACTTCAGGTCCGCGCTCTTCTCCACGCGATACGCCGTGCCATAACCGGCTTTCACCTGGAAATTCACCGCATTGCCGGAGCGGGTCAGGTTGAGCATCCGAGGCTGGTAATCCGCGGCGACCATCTGGTTCATCAGTTCCTGATAGGCCTCGGCGTAAAGGGGTTGGGAGGCCGGGTTGAAGGCGAGATTGTTGGTCTCGAACGGGTCCGCGGAGAGGTTGAACAACTCCGTGTAAGCGTCATTGACCGGGTAGAGAATGAGTTTCATGGAGGGCGAGCGCATCGCAACGATGCTGGGAATGAGCGGCACCCCGGTGTCGATGGTGTATTCGTAGAACCAGGTCGTCCGCCAGTCGGCGGGCGGGCGGCCCTCCAGCAGCGGGCGCCAGCTGCGGCCCTGCATGCTGCCGGGAACCGGCAGGCCGGCAAAGTCCAGGAACGTGGGGGCAAGATCCAGGTTCAGCACGACCTCGTCGCGGACCACATTGGACATGCCCAGCGGCGGGTAGCGAACGATCAGCGGGACGCGCAGGCTCTCGTCGTAGGCCGCGCGCTTGTCGCCCAGCCCGTGTTCCTTGAAGAGATATCCGTTGTCGCTGGTGTAGACCACCATCGTGTTGCTGGCCAGGTTCAAGCCGTCGAGCGCGTTGAGAATCCGCTCCACGTTTTGATCCACGCCTTTGAGGCACTCGAGGTACTGGCAGATGTTCGAATCCGTCGGCCCGCCCGGCGTGGTGACAAAGGGAGCCAGGAAGGGGGATCCATTGACCGGCGGCAGGATCGGCCTGCCGGTGTAGAGGTTGTCGAGGTCCGGGCGCGGCGTCCGGGGATCGTGCGGCGACTTGAACCCCACCACGAGCGCGAAGGGATTGGCGGCGTTGTTGGAGATGTACTTCAGCGCGAAATCGGTGGTGACATCATCCAGCCATCCCGTGGTCGGGGTGTTCACCCCGTCCACGATGAAATCCTGGTCGAAGTAGTTTCCCTGCGCGATGAAGCTGGCGAAGTGCGTGAAACCGGGCCGGACAGCCTGCTGGTTCATGTGCCACTTGCCCGTGTAGAGCGTCTGGTATCCCGCCTTCTGCAGCTCCGAGGCGTAGGTGACGGCATCCAGCGGAAGCTCCTTGCCGTTGTGAACCACGCTGTTGCGGTGGTTATACTGGCCGGTCAGGAAGCAGGCGCGCGAGGGGGTGCACACCGCGTTGTTCACGAAGGCATTCCGGAAACGGACCCCCTCGCGCGCCAGTCGGTCGATGCCCGGGGTCTGGTTGGTAAACCAGCTGAACCGCGCCTGCCCTGTGGCCGCGAGCTCGCGCTGCGCGACGCCCATCGCATCCCAGCGCTGGTCATCGGTGATGATGAAGATGAAGTTGGGCGCGTTGGACAACACCGCGCTGACCACCTGGGCAAGGCTGCCGGAGCTGGGCAGGTAATTGGTGTTGCCGGAATAGGCGGCGGAGACCTCGGTGACGCCCAGGGCCAGGTTGCTCACCGAGGAGCTGATCGCCTGGCCTCCCACCAGCGGGACGGCGGCGCCGAAGTTCACCCCGTTGGTCCTGAACTGCACCGTGCCGCTGCCCGGATTCGGGGTGACGGTGGCGGTAAAAAAGACGCTCCCGCCGGGGGCGCTGGGGTTCTTCGAGGAAGAAACCTGCGTGGTGGTGACCGTCAACCCGCCCGGGGCCTGCGTGTAGGCCACCGAAATGTCGTCGAAACGCCAGTCGTCCAGGACACTGGTGGCGGCATCGAGCACGCCAAACGTAATCGTGTCGAACGCGTAAAACGGGCCCTGAGCCCCGCCGGTGTCGCTGCTGGTGAAGGACCAGTTCGCGCCGCCCGCCTGGCTGAAGGCGACGAGGTTTCCGGAGTTCGTGCGCGTGACGGTCAGGGTGCCGACGTAGAGCGTGTTGTTGAGGAGGGCGCTGCTCTTGGTCGTGCTGCCCAGGGTCTCCGAGTTTGTGCTGCCGATGGCCAGGATGATGGAGGCGGGGGTGGGCTGCAGTTTCTGGTTCATCTGCACCAGGCCCGCAGCCGCCGGGGCGGCGAAGGTCCCGAAGTAACTGTTGTAGTTCGTGAAGGCGGGATTGGACGCCCCATGGCCATCCCCCACCTGGAAGCCCCCGGAATGACCAAGCCCCACGCGCAGCCGGTGGTTGTTGGAATTGGTGGCGTTGATGCCGGTGACCTTGTAGACGACGCGAAGGGAGATGGAATCGCCCACGTTGGCCAGCGGCGTGTTGGGGAAATAGGCCAGCATCTGCAGGTTGTTGACGTTGCTGCCGGGATTCCAGGTGAGGAACCCTGGCTCCGTGCTGGTGTCGAGCGACGCCCCTGTTCCGCCCGTGGTCGAGCGGAACCAGCCCGCGGTGGAAGTGCCATTGTTTTGATAGACGGTCACCTGGGCGGGGGCAGGCAGGCCGAAAAGGACAAGGACGCAGCAACCGACCATGTGGCCAAGCGTCCCCGCCCCAGCCCGCTTGGGTTTGGGCGCACCGGGGCCGGGGGTCTCAAACTGCGACGGCACAAAACTGGATTGAATCGGCGGTGTCATAGAATGCTTAGGCAACGCTCACCAACGCGGCGGACTCCCGCTGGGTGGAGAAACTGTTCGCCCCCGGCAGGGGTTTTTCATCGTGAGTCCAGGTAATTCGAACTCTTCCTGGTGGGTGTTTATGGTAACCCAAAGCCGCTGCGGGTCTTGTCTGCTTTGGGACATCCCGGAGGAGATAACAGCATCTTTGCGGCCGGCGAAATCTGCGGTCAACCGAAACTTCCCACCCCATGCAGCGGGCCGGTTCCGTCCCCAAGCCTGTTTTCCGACGCCCCCCTTCGCGCCACCGCGCCGGTGCCGGCCGCGCGCAGGATGAGGAACTTGATCCCCCGTCGGCGCCCGCCGTAGCCTGCCTCCGCACCGTCTCCCAACGCCGAAGCGAGCCCACGTCCGCCTCGGGCAGCCGCGCGCGGGTGGGCCGTAGCGATCCCGTCCATGCATCCTCTCATCGCCCTTGCCGCCCTTGTGCTGATGGTCGTGCCGCCTTCCGCACGCGCTCAGGCTCCGGGCACCGCAACCACCAGGCTGGTCTCCACCACCAACCTTTCCTACGCCACCCCGGTCACCCCAAGGCAGAGGGTGGACGTTTACGCGCCGGCCGGCGCCACCAACCTGCCGGTCGTGTTCTGGATTCATGGCGGCGGCTGGGTGACCGGGGATCGGGCCGCCATCCAGTTCAAGCCGCAGGCGTTCGCGGACCAGGGGTATGTCTTCGTCTCCGCGGGATACCGGCTCCTGGACGAAGTGGACATGGGCATGATTATTCGCGATGTGGCCAAGGCCCTGGGGTGGGTGCATGGAAACATCGCCCGGCATGGCGGGGATCCGGCCCGCATCCTGGTCATGGGCCACTCGGCTGGCGCCCAACTGGCCGCCTTGCTCTGCACGGACGAACGTTACCTGCAGGCCGAGGGGGTTCCCTTCCGGGTGATCAAGGGCTGTGTGCCGGTGGATGGGGACACGTTTGATGTGCCCGCCATCATCGAGACGGCCGAGACGCGCCGCCGCGTGCATGGCCTGCCGCAGGCGAAGATGGGACACCGCGAAAAGTTCGGTGGGGACCCGGCCAAGCACCGGGATTACTCCGCCGTCACGCATGTGGCCCGGGGCAAGGGCATCCCGCCGTTCCTCATCCTCCATGTGGCCGAGCACCCCGACACGACGGCGCAAGCGCAACACCTCGCCGCCGTGCTGGGGAAGGCCGGCGTGTCCGCCCGGCTTTTCGGGGCCCGGGACACCACGCACGGCCGCCTCAACGAAAACCTGGGGCTGACGGATGATCCGGCCACGCAGGCGCTGTTCGCCTTCACCGCCGGGGTGATTGGCCGGCCGGCCAACGCACCCTGAGCCCGCCCCCTGCCAAACAGGCTTCCCCCTCCGCGCTGTTCCTTGACGCCCGGGATCCCGCCCCCTAGCGTGGAACCAATCGGGGAGCCCAACGACAGGCCGACCACCAAGGTGGCTGGGCCGGTCCGAACGGCTGAGAGTCCGGCGCATGCGCTGGAGACCCGTTGAACCTGCCCCGGGTAATGCCGGCGAAGGGAATCGTGGCCTCCGCGCCATCCTTCCCCTCTGCCGTCCCGGCCTGGGCATCCTGACCGCCAGCACATCACATGATCGCCTCCAAGACGACGTTCGAGCCACACAGCAGCGAGCAGTTGCCCAACAGCCGCCGGGTCTACGTGCCGGGCGTCCGGCATCCCGGGCTGCGCGTGCCCATGCGCGAGATCCAGTTGTCCCCGACCAAGACGCATGACGGCCGCCTGGAGGTGAACGAACCCGTGCAGGTCTACGACTGTTCCGGCCCCTGGGGGGATCCCGCCTTCACTGGCAAGCCCGAGGAAGGGCTGCCGGCGCTGCGCGCGGACTGGATCCGGGCCCGGGGCGACGTGGAGGAGTACGACGGCCGCGAGGTCAAGCCGCAGGACAACGGCTATCTTTCCGGCAAGCATGCCGAGTATGCCAGCAAGGCGGAGAAGAACCGTTTGGTGGAATTCCCCGGCCTCACGGCCAGCCGGCGGCGGCCGTTGCGGGCCAAGGCCGGCCAGGTGGTGACCCAACTGGCCTATGCCCGGGCGGGGATCGTGACCCCCGAGATGGAGTTCATCGCCATCCGCGAGAACATGGGCCGCGCCCGCCTCGCCGAGCTCGCCCAGGACATCCTGCGCAACGATCTGCACAAGCAGCACGCCGGCAGCGCCCAGCGGTCGGCCGCCGCGGTCGGGGACTCCGCCGAGTTCACCCCCAGCGTCTTCCGCCGCTTCCCCCAGCGCATCCCGGCCCAGATCACCCCGGAATTCGTGCGCGACGAGGTCGCCGCCGGCCGCGCCATCATCCCGTCCAATATCAATCACCCCGAGGCCGAGCCCATGATCATCGGCCGCAACTTCCTCGTGAAGATCAACGCCAACATCGGCAACAGCGCCGTGGCGTCGAGCATCGAGGAGGAGGTCGAGAAGATGCGCTGGGCGACCAAGTGGGGCGCCGACACCGTGATGGACCTTTCCACGGGCAAGAACATCCACGCCACCCGCGAGTGGATCCTGCGCAACTCCCCCGTGCCCATCGGGACCGTGCCCATCTACCAGGCGCTGGAGAAGGTCGGCGGCCGGGCCGAGGATCTGACCTGGGAAATCTTCCGCGACACCCTCATCGAGCAGGCCGAGCAGGGCGTCGATTACTTCACCATCCATGCCGGCGTGCTGCTGCGGTTCATCCCGCTCACCGCGTCGCGCATGACCGGCATCGTGTCACGCGGGGGCAGCATCCTGGCCAAGTGGTGCCTGGCCCATCACCGGGAAAACTTCCTCTACACCCACTGGGACGACATCTGCGACATCATGGCGGCCTACGACGTGAGCTTCAGCATCGGGGACGGCCTGCGGCCGGGGTCGGTGGCAGACGCCAATGACCGGGCGCAGTTCGGCGAGTTGGAGGTGCAGGGCGAGCTGACGAAGCGCGCCTGGGCCAAGGGCGTGCAGGTGATGAACGAGGGCCCCGGCCACGTGCCCATGCACCTGATCGAGGAAAACATGGCCAAGCAGCTCGAGTGGTGCCACGAGGCGCCCTTTTACACGCTCGGGCCCCTCACCACGGACATCGCCCCCGGCTACGACCACATCACGAGCGGCATCGGCGCCGCCATGATCGGGTGGTACGGCTGTGCCATGCTCTGCTACGTCACGCCCAAGGAACACCTGGGCCTGCCGGACAAGAAGGACGTCAAGGACGGCGTCATCGCCTACAAGATCGCCGCGCACGCCGCCGACCTGGCCAAGGGGCATCCCGGCGCGCAGTACCGCGACAACGCCCTGAGCAAGGCCCGCTTCGAGTTCCGCTGGGAGGACCAGTTCAACCTCGGGCTCGACCCCGTCACCGCCCGCGCGTTCCACGACGAGACCCTCCCGCAGGAGGGAGCCAAGAGCGCGCATTTCTGTTCCATGTGCGGCCCCCACTTCTGCTCGATGAAGATCACGGAGGACGTCCGCAAGTATGCGGCCGAGCAGGGGGTCAGCGCGGAGGAGGCCCTCCAGAAGGGCATGGCGGACAAGTCGAAGGAGTTCGTGGCCAAGGGGGCCGAGGTTTACCACAAGGCGTGAGCCGGGCGGCCCCGGCTGGACGAGCCCGGTCCGCCTCATAACCTTGGTCCTGCAAACAGGCCATGAACGACACCGCCACCTCCCCGGCTCACCCCATCGCGGACCGCATCGCCGGCCCGCGCCAGGCCCTCCTGCAGCATTCCGTCTACCGCGAGCTGCGCACCCCGGCCGACCTGCGGGTGTTCATGGAGCACCATGTGTTCGCCGTGTGGGATTTCATGTCGCTGCTCAAGGCGCTCCAGCGCGAGTTGACCTGCCTGCAGACCCCATGGCGCCCGGTGGGCAACGCCCGGGTGCGGCGCCTGGTCAACGAGATCGTCCTGGGCGAGGAAAGCGACCTGACGCCCGACGGCGGCGTGGTCAGCCATTTTGAGCTCTACCTGCAATCCATGGAGGAGGCGGGTGCCGACACCGGGCCCATCCGGCGTTTCCTGGACCTGCTCGCCCGGGGCCTGAGCGTGGAGCAGGCCCTCGCCGGGCTCCCGCTTCCGGCCGGGGTCCGGAGCTTTGTGCGCCACACCTTTCAGGTCATCGACCAGGGCCGTCCGCACGAGGTGGCGGCGGCGTTCACCTACGGGCGGGAGGACCTGATCCCGGATTTGTTCGGGGCCATCGTGGCCCGGCTGCAGCAGGAGTTTCCGGGCCGGTTCGATACGTTCCGCTACTACCTTGATCGCCACATTGAACTGGATGGCGATGAGCACGGGGACCTGGGGCGCGAGATGGTGGCCCTGTTGTGCGGCGGTGATGCGGTGCGCGAACGGGAGGCGGCCGCCGCCGCCCGGGCGGCGCTGGAGGCCCGGTTGCAGTTGTGGGACGGCATTGCCGAGGGTTCCGATGGAACCCTCCCGGCCTCGCAGGGGTGGTTGCGCCGCAATGGCTGTCATGTCGTGTTGCGGGCTCCGCTGCGACGGCCACTGACTTGCCTGGCCGAGTCGGCTCGAACCGGGAAGGATGAATTGCCTGCCACCCGGCTTTTCAGCGTTACCGTGTCCGGGGCTTCGCGTGTGCTGTCGGCGGTGGTTTTTGCCCTGACGGCGGCCCGGGATGCCACTGGCCCGGTGAAAAAGATCTCGACCTTGGCTGGCCTGCGGCGAAAAGAGTTTCCGCAACGGGCCGAAATGAAGAACGCCGAGGCGACCCGCCACGCGGCACAGGCAAAATGGCTGTGGGTTCCCGGTTGCCCTCACGGCAACCTGCCTGGAGGTCGGTCAGGACGACGACGCCCCTCAACCAAACCTAAAGATCAGAATGAATCCACAAAAGCACTCCGGCCTTGGAATTGCGTCGTTTGTCACCGGCACTGCCTCCGCTGTCTTTCTTCTGTTGCTCATCGTGATTGCAGGCATCATCGCAACTTCCACCCCTGGCGGCATTGATAATGACTCGCCAGGTGCGGCGATGCTTGGTTTGGGCATCATTGCTTTTGGAGGGACCTCCCTGATCGCCCTGGCGTTGGGCATCGCCGGTTTGGTGCAGCGGGATCGCAAGAAGATTTTCCCGATTCTTGGGACGGTTATTTCGGCGTTAATGCTCCTGGGAGTGCTGTTTCTCTTGCTGCTGGGAGTGCTAACGGATTGAGGTGAGTGGGTGCAAACGCCCACAGGGCTCCTGTTGCCCTTGGTTGCGGGCACCAAGCGGGGGTGGCCGCCGGCCTGAACCTCAGGCGGGCCTTGGCAGGGGAGGAGGCGGCTGTCCGCGTCTACTTCCGTCGCCGCCCGACCCAGCGGCGGAAGGCGGCGAGGCGCGGCCTTGGGAGTGTCCCATGTGTTCCCAAGGCCGCCCCGGTTGCGGCACTGTTGCATCAGGCAGGACAGTGCCGTGCGCTCCTGGCGTTGCCGGATCCGCGCCACACGCGGACCGCATGCATCTCCATCCCGTCTCCTTGGCGGAGGAAATGTTCGTTAATCAATCGCCGCCCAACCGGAGGGCGGACAAAGTTTTTTGTGCACTCCGGCGCGCGGGCCTCCGGCCCGCTTCCCTTGGAAAGCATCTGGAGGGAGGTGGATCGGCAGGGGCGTGAGTGGGGCCTGGGGGGGGGGCCGTCCAGGATTTCGGCTGAACCCTTGCGAGGGGCGTTCGGGTTAAGCGGGCGATCCAGCGGCGGAAGGCGGCGAGGGTCTCGGTGCTGACGTGGTGTTCGATGCCCTCGGCGTCCTGGTCGGCCACGGCGGGGGGGACCCCGATGGCGCGCAGGAAGGCGGCGACCAGTTCGTGCCGCTCGGCGCAGGCGGCGGCGAGGGCGCGGCCCTGGTCGGTGAGGAAAAGGGCGCGGTAGGGTTCGGCGCGGACGAGGCCCTCCCGCTTCAGGCGGGCCACGGTGCGGAGGACGGTCACGGGAGTGATGCCGAAGCGGCGGGCGAGGTCGATGGCGCGGGCCTCGCCCCGGGTGGCGATGAGGGCCGCAATGGCCTCCACGTAGTCCTCCGCGGTCTCGGCGGCGTTGTCCCGCCGGGTCTTGTGATGATGGGCCGCCTCGGTCGGGACGGCCGGGGCGCGGCGGCGGGTCGGGCGCGGCGGTCGGGCGGACATGACGCCCCATCAAACCCATGCTTGACAGCCAAGGCAATAGTTTTTAGCTAATGCTAATCTTGAAAGTGCCGTCGATGCAGCCTGTGTGGCGCTGGGTGTTGTGCGGGGTGGTGGCGTGGCTGGGCGCGGGCGCCTGGCCGTTGCTGGGCGCGCCGGCGGCCAGGCCGTGGCCGCGGCCGTTCCAGGTGGTGGTGACGACGGGGATGGTGAAGGACCTGGTCGAGGGGGTGGCGGGGACGAACGCCCGGGTGACCGCGTTGCTGGGGGAAGGGGTGGACCCGCATTTGTACCGGCCGACGCGGGACGACATGGCGCGGCTGCTGGGGGCGGATGCGATTGTCTATTCGGGGCTGATGCTGGAGGGGCGGATGACGGAGACCTTCCTCAAGCTCTCGCGGCGTGGGGTGCCGGTGTTGGCGGTGGGGGAGTTGCTGGAGGGCCGGTATCGGCTGGTGCCGAAGGGGGCGGGCGGCCATGCGGATCCGCATGTGTGGATGGATGTGAAGGCGTGGGCGCAGGCGGCGCGGGAGCTGGCCCGGGCGCTGGGGCGGCTGGATCCGCCGCTGGCGCCGGCCTACGAGGCGGGGGCCGGCCGTTATGCGGCCCGGCTGGAGGAACTGGACGGCGCGGTGCGCGCGGCGGTGGCCACCATCCCGCGGGAACGGCGCGTGCTCATCACGGCCCATGATGCCTTCGGTTATTTCGGGCGCGCCTATGACATCGAGGTGCGCGGCGTGCAGGGGCTGAGCACCGAGTCCGAGGCCGGGGTGGCCGACATCAACAACCTGGTCGAGTTCATCGTGCAGCGGAGGATTCCGGCGCTCTTTGTGGAGACCTCGGTGTCCGACAAGAACATCCGGGCGCTGGTGGAGGGTTGCCGGGCGCGTGGGCACACGGTGGCGATTGGGGGGACGCTGTTTTCCGACGCCATGGGCGCGCCGGGCACCTATGAGGGCACGTATCCGGGCATGATTGACCACAACGTCACCCGCGTTGTCCGCGCGCTGGGGGGGCAAGCCCCCGAGCGCGGGCTGGGAGGGCGGCTTTCGCCCCGGCCATGACCCCAACCGCCTCCCCTGTCCCCCCCGCGGGCGCCCCGTCGCCGGCGCTGCCGCTCCCGCTGGAGGTGCGCGACCTGAACGTGGCCTACCAGGGGAAGGTGGTGGTGTGGGACGCGGACTTCGACGCCCCGGCGGGGCGCCTGGTGGCCATCGTGGGGCCGAACGGCGCGGGCAAGAGCACCCTGCTCAAGGCCGCCCTGGAACTCATCCCGCGCGCGTCGGGGTCGGTGCAGTTTTTCGGACGGCCCTACCGCGAGGTGCGGCACCGGGTGGCCTATGTGCCGCAACGGGAGAGCGTGGACTGGGATTTCCCGGTCAGCGCGCTGGAGGTGGTGGCGATGGGGTTGTATCGGCGCATTGGGTGGTGCTTGCCTGTGCGCCGGGCGGAGCGGGAGCAGGCGCGGGCGGCGCTGGCGCAGGTGGGCCTGGCCGACCTGGCCCAGCGGCAGATCAGCCAGTTGTCGGGGGGGCAGCAGCAGCGGGTGTTCCTGGCCCGGGCGCTGGCGCAGGATGCGGATCTGTATTTGATGGACGAGCCCTTCGCGAGCGTGGACGCCGCGACCGAGCGGGCCATTGTGGACGTGTTGCGCGGCCTGCGCGCCCGGGGGCGGACCTGCGTGTGCGTGCATCATGACCTGCCGACCGTGCCGGAGTATTTTGACCACGTGGCGCTGCTGAACATGCGGTTGGTGGCGCAGGGGCCGGTGGGCGACGTGTTCACCCCGGAAAACCTGCGCAAGACCTATGGCGCGCGCCTGACCCTCCTGGAGGAGGCGGCCCAGGCGGTGGAACGGGCGCGGGTGCAGGCCCGGCATCGTCGCCACCGATGAACCTGCGCCGTCCTGTCCTGCTGCTGGGAGCCGTGGTGGCGGCCGGACTGGTGCTGGCCGCGTGGCGCGGCGGGGGCGGAGGCGGGGGGCACTCCATCAGCGACACGGAGGTGACGTGGCCGACGGGCGAGCGGCTGTGGCGGACGCTGACCCTGCGCGACTACAACACGCGCGTGGTGTTTGCGGGCGTGACGGCGCTGGGGGCGGCGGGCGGGTTGGTGGGCACCTTCCTGCTCCTGCGCAAGCGGTCGCTGCTCAGCGACACGGTCAGCCACTGCACGCTGCCCGGGTTGGCGCTGGCCTTCCTGGTGGCGGAGGCGGCGGGGTATCCGGGCAAGTCCCTGCCGGTGCTGCTGGCGGGGGCGGCGGCCAGCGCGTTGCTTGGGATGGGGGCGGTGGCATGGCTGCGGGCGCGCAGCCGGGTCAAGGACGACGCCGCGCTGGCCATCGTGTTGAGCGTGTTCTTCGGGCTGGGCGTGGCCCTGACGGTGGTGATCCAGCAACTGCCAACCGGCAATGCGGCCGGGCTGAAGAATTACATCTACGGCAAGGCGGCGGCCATGACCCAGGGGGACGCGCGCCTGATCCTGGCGGCGAGCCTGGGGGTGGCGCTGGTGTGCGCGGCGTTGTTCAAGGAGTTCCGGCTGCTGTGCTTTGACTCCGCTTATGCGCGCGCCCAGGGCTGGCCGGTGCTGGCCCTCGACCTCGTGTTGATGGGGTTGGTGGTGGCGGTGACGGTGATTGGGCTGCAGGCCGTCGGGTTGCTGCTGGTGGTGGCGCTCCTGATCCTGCCGCCGGCGGCGGCGCGGTTCTGGAGCCATCGACTGGGTGTCACCCTGGCGGTGTCCACGGTGCTGGGGGCGGCGAGCGGGTTTGCGGGGGTGGCGGGCAGCGCCCTCTTTCCCAAGCTGCCGGCGGGGGCGGTCATTGTGCTGGCAGCGGCGCTGGCGTTTGCGGTGAGCCTGGCCCTGGGGGCCGAGCGCGGGCTGCTGGTCCGCTGGCTGGAGCAGCACCGGGTCAGCCGCCGGGTGGAGCGGCAGCACCTGTTGCGGGCGCTCTATGAGTGGTGCGAGGGGCACCCGGGCGGGGCCCTGGACGAGGCGGTGCCGCTGGCGGCGCTGCGGGAGGCCAATCACTGGAGCGAGACCCGCCTGGCGGGGTTGCTGCGGCTGGGGCGGCGCGAGGGCCTGGTGGTGGCGGACGAGGCGGGGACGAGCTGCCGCCTGACCGGGCAGGGGCGCCTGGAGGCCCGGCGCGTCACGCGCAACCATCGGTTGTGGGAGACCTACCTGCTGCACTACGCCGACGTGGCGCCGCAGCACATCCACCACAACGCGGACGACATTGAGCATGTGGTGGAGCCGGACATTGTGAACCGGCTGGAGGAATTGCTGGCGGGCCGGGTGGGCGGGGCGTTGGTGCCGGCGGAGCCGGAGGGCGGACGCGCCCGGGGGGCGGTGGGGTCATGAACTGGACCGGGCTGGACACGTGGATTGTGGTGACGGGCGCGCTGGTGGGGATGGCCTGCGCGCTCCCGGGGGCGTTCCTGATGTTGAACCGGCAGAGCATGCTGGGCGATGGGATCAGCCATGCGGTGTTGCCGGGGCTGGCGGCGGCGTTCCTGTTGAGCGGGTCGCGGGATTTGTTGCCGATGGTGCTGGGGGCGGTGGCGGCGGGGCTGTTGACGGCGGTCTTGACGCAGTTTGTGCAGCGGTTGGGGGAGGTGGAGAGCGGGGCGGCCCTGGGGGTGGTCTTTTGCGCGCTGTTTGCGCTGGGGTTGATCCTGATCCGGGTGGCCTCGGACCGGGTGGATTTGGATCCGGACTGCGTGTTGTATGGGTCGATTGAGACGGCGGTGCTGGACGTGGGCCTGGTGCCGCGGGTGGCGTGGGTGAGCGCGGGGTTGCTGGCGGGGAACGGGCTGTTGACGGCGCTGTTTTACAAGGAACTGCGGCTGGCCGCGTTTGATCCCGCGTTGGCGACCACGCTCGGTTTTTCGGCGGGGGCGATTCGGATGGGGCTGACCGTGGTGGCGTCGGTGACGACCGTGCTGGCCTTTGAGAGCGTGGGGAGCATTTTGGTGATTGCGATGCTGGTGGTGCCGCCGGCGGCGGCCTCGTTGTTGACGCGACGGCTGGGGCCGTTGCTGGGGTTGGCCCTGCTGTTGGCGGGGTTGAGCGCGGCGCTGGGGCACGTGGGGGCGCTGACGCTGCCGCGCTGGCTGGGGCGGGCCCTCGGGCAGCCGGGCCTGGGTTCGACCAGTTCGGCGGCGATGATGGCGGTGGCGGCGGGCGGGCTCTTCCTGCTGGCCTGGGCGTGGTCGGGGTGGCGTCGGCGCCGGGCGGCGGCGGGGTCCGCGTCCGGGACGTGAGCGGGGCGCGGGGGGCGGGGTGTGGTTACCAGACCTCGACGGGCCCCTTGGGCACGGGGATGGCCTGGCGGGTGGCGGCGCCGGGTTCCTGCATGAAGCTGGCGACCATGGGCGGGGGCTGGAAGCGGGGCTTGAGCTCGCCCTGGTCATCGAGGAACTGCTGCCGCCAGCGGAGGTAATCCTGGAGGATTTCCTGGAAGTGGGCCTTGCTGGCGAGCAGCACCACGCGCTTGTTGAATTCGTGGGAGGGCCCGAAGCGGCGGGCGTACCAGGGGGCGACCTTGCGGAACATGCGGCAGCCGTGCTCCTCGCCGAAGACCTCGCACATGAGGTCGAGATGGCGGGACATGACGCGCACGCGCTCGGCGAAGGGCTGGTCGGGCGGCAGCTGGCCGGAGGCGAGGAACTGGCGGGTGCGGGTGAAGATCCAGGGATCGTAGAAGGCGCCGCGCCCGATGCTGACCCCGGCGCAGCCGGTTTGCTCGAACATGTGGCGGGCGGCCTCGGGGGTGGTGACGTCGCCGTTGCCGATGACGGGGATGGAGCGGACCGCCTGCACGACGGCGCGGATGCCGGCGAGGTTGACCGTGCCGGAGAACCCCTGCTCGCGGGTGCGGCCGTGCACGAAGAGGGCGGCGACGCCGACGTCCTCGAGCACGCGGGCGAGGTCGGGGGCGGTGATGTTCCGTTCGTCCCAGCCGAGGCGCATCTTGGCGGTGACGGGGATGCGGAGGGCGTTGACCATGCCGCGGACAAGGGCGGCGGTGCGCTCGTGCTGGGTCATCATGGAGGCGCCGCCGCCGACCTGGCAGACCTTGCGGACGGGACAGCCCATGTTGATGTCGATGGAGGCGACGCCGCGCTCCTGGAGCAGCACGGCGGCGTCGCGCATCTCCTCGGGGACCGAGCCGAAGAGCTGGACGGCGAGGGGCCGGTCCTGCGCGTTGGTCTCGACCAGCTTGAAGGCGCGGGGATTTTTCTCGAGGAGCGAGCGGGCGTTGACGAGGTCGGTGGTGCAGAGGTCGACCCCGCCGATCTCGCGCACCACGAGCCGGAAGGGCAGGTTGGTGTAGCCGGCGAGCGGCGAGAGGAACAGGTGGCTGCGGAGCTCGAGGGGCCCGAAACGCATGGGGGCGGGCGGGCTCAGCGCAGCAGGTGCTCGCGGTAGAACAGGATGGTGCTGAGGAACTGGAAGTCGGCGTTGCGCTTCTTCTGGAAGCCGTGGCCCTCGTCCCTGGCCATGAGGTACCAGCATTGGCCACCGTTGTCCCGGATGGCCTTGACCATCTGCTCGGCCTCGGTGACGGGGACGCGCGGGTCGTTTTTGCCCTGCACGATGAACATGGGCTTGGCGATCTTGCGGACGTTCGTGGTGGGGGAGATGCGCTCGAGGAACTCGGCCATCTTGGGGTCGCGCTCGTCGCCATATTCCACGCGGCGCAGGTCGCGGCGGTAGTCCTGGGTATTCTTGAGGAAGGTGAGGAAGTTGGAGATGCCGACCACGTCGAGGCCGCAGCGGAGGCGCTCGTTGTAGTGAATCATGCAGGCCAGCGTCATGTAGCCGCCGTAACTGCCGCCGGTGACGCCGATGCGCGCCTTGTCGAGGCGGGCGTCCCGCTCGATCCAGTCGAGGAAGGCGGCGATGTCCCGCACGGAATCCTCGCGCCGGAAGCCGTTGTCGAGGGTGAGGAACGTCTTCCCGTAGCCCTCGGACCCGCGCACGTTGGGGAAGAGGATGGCGATGCCCAGCTCGTTGAGCAGGTAGTTGTTGCGGGACTGGAAGATGGGGCGCGATTGCGCCTCGGGGCCGCCGTGGATGTTGAGCAGGATGGGCCGGGGGCCGGGGAACTTCCTCGGGTCGGGGCGGTAGAGCAGGCCGGACACCGTGAGGCCGTCGAAGCTCTTCACGCGGACGAGTTCGGGCTCGACGAAGGTGTTGGCCTCGAGGCCGCCGGTCTCGCTTTCCGTCCACCGCTCCACGCTGAGCTTCCGGGCGTCCAGCACGTAGACGTCGCTGGGCGACCGGGCGGAGGCGAGGGTGAAGGCCAGGTCGCGGCCGTTCTCGTGCCATTCGAGGCCGCCGATGACCCCGGCGGGCAGGCGGGGCGGGCGCGCCTCGCTGCCGCGGCGGACATCCAGCAGGCGCAGCACGCTGAAGCCGTCCTCGTTGCTGACGTAGGCGATGGTCCGCCCGTCCGGGGACACCTCAAAGCCCTCGACGTCCCAGTTCAGCTTCGGGGTGAGCGGGGTGAGTTGGCGGGTGGCGAGGTCCAGGCGGTGCAGGCGCTGGAACTCGGAGCCCTTGTCGCACGCGACAATGAGGGACTTGCCGTCCTTGGCGAACCGGCCGCCGCTCCACGACACCTTCTCGCCGCCGCGCTCGGTCAGGGGTTGCTTGCTCCCGGCCTTCAGATCGACCAGCCAGAGGTGGCTTTCGTTGATCGAGATGTATTCCCCGACCAGCAGCCGCTGTTCGTCCGGGGACCAGTCCAGCACGCTCCAGCCGCCGCCGCTCAGCTCGAGCACGAGCCGGTCCGACTTCGGGTTGGCGGGGTCCATCACGTAGAGGTCCGTGTCCTTGCCCGTCCGGCGGGTGGAACTGTAGGCGAACTGGCGCCCGGACTCCGCCCACCGCGGGCCGGAGTTGCGCGATTTGCCATCGGTCAGGAGCGTGATGCGCCCGTCGGCGGGGTCGAGGCGGTAGAGTTGGTAAAACTCGCCGCCGCCGGTGTCCTGCGAAAACACGATGAACTCGCCGGTCTTGGGCCGGAAGGAGCCGCCCGCGGCGGGTTCAGGGAGGAAGGTGAGCTGACGCCGGGCGCCAAGCGGGGCCTTGACCAGGTGCAACTGCGGGGTCTCGGCGAAGCGGGTGCTGATGAGCATCTCGCGCCGTTGCGGGTGCCAGGCCTGGAAGGAGGCGGCCCGGAACTCCAGGTAACGGCCGACATCCCGGCGCAGCTCCGGGGTGATGGCCGGGATGCCCTCGGCCACGAGGTTGTCGGGGACCGGTTGGGCGTGGGTGGTGGGGGCCGCAGGCAGGGCCAGGAGAAGGAGGGCGGGGAGGCAACGGGTCAGGTTCACGGCCGCATGTTTAGCGGGTCGGGCGACTTGTGCAAAGGCGAAGCGGGGGAGGGCGGGTGAAAATCCGAAGGGGCGAGGGGCGGGGGCGGGTTGGGACACGGTTGTTCCTTGGGTTCCGAGCGCTCCTGCGGGGGGGACAGCCGACGGACGTCGGCTGCTACGGTAGCAGCGGACGTGAGTCCGCTGAGGGCGCGGGGGCGCGGTGGTTGGGACAGCCGACGGACGTCGGCTGCTACGGGGCACGGGCTGGCTCCGGCCTTGCGGGGAATCCCCGGGCGGGGGCAGCCTTGGGGCGTTCGCATGGCAATCTCTTCCAACCGGGCATCCCGGAAGCGTGGCCCGATGCGCGTGACGCGCACGCGGGGTGGCGTGCGCCTTTCGCAGCATGGGGTGGTGGTGTGCGAGATGCGGACGGCGCCGGGCCCGACGCACAGCGTCTTTGATGTGCTGGCGGCGTTGCTGGCGGTGCTGGGGCCCGGGGGGCGGGAGGGGCGGCGGGGGGTGCTGGGGTTTTCCGGCGGGGGCTTGATGGCGCCGCTGCGGCGGTTGGGGGTGGCGGGTCCGGTGGAGGCGGTGGACCTGGACCGGGCGGCCTACCGGTTGTTTCGCCGGCATTGTGCGCGCTGGGCGGAGCCGGTGCGGTGGGAGGAGGCGGATGCGTTGGCGTGGCTGCGCCGGCAGGGCGGGGGATTTGACGTGTTGCTGGAGGATTTGTCGGTGCCGGCGGGGGACGACGTCCACAAGCCGGCGGTGAGTTGGCGCGGGTTGCCGGAGGCGATGCGGCGGCGGTTGGCCCCGGGCGGCGTGGCGATCTTCAATTTGCTGCCGCCAGGCGGGCCATGGCTGCAGCGGCGGGATCGGTTGGCCGGCCTGTTTGGCCGGGCCTGCCTGGTGCGGTTTGCGGAATACGAGAACCAGGTCCTGGTGGCGGGCGACATGCTGCCGCCGGTGCGGGAGTTGGGCGGGCGGCTGCGGGCGGCGTTGCGACGGCTGGGTTCGCGGCAGGCGGGGCGGCTCCGGTTGGAGACGCTGGGGGGAGGGGCGAGAGGTTGAGGCTGCGGCCTAGGGGTTGAGCGACCCGGCCATTTGCGGGGTCAGCCAGTTCTGGGCGGCGCGGAGGGCGCCGTGGACGGCGAGGGAGAGTTGGTCGGGGATGACGGGCTTGGGGAGGGCGGAAGACTCGGAGATGCCGACCTGGGCGAGCTCGGCGGGGGAGGGCAGGGTGCCCGAGACCATGACCACGGGGAGGATCCAGCCGGTGCGCCGCAGGCGCTGGGCCAGTTGGAGCCCGGTGAGGCCGGGCATCTGGTTATCGGTGACGAGGATGTCATAGGTGCCCGTGGTCAGGAGGTCCCACGCCTCGAGGCCGTCGGCGGCGGTGGTCACGTCGAGGCCGGCCGCGCGGAGCATGTGCCGCATCATTTGCCGGAGCATGGGGTCGTCCTCGGCGCAGAGCGCGTGGGGGGCGGGCAGGGGACGGGCCGCCTGGTATTGGCGGCTCCAGGTTTCAATGTGGGCGTGCATGGGTTCCTCCGTGTTGAGGGTTCCTGAGTGACGAAAGGCAGGCGGTGCTGAACTCGTGGTCGGCCTCATCCCAGTGGATGCCGAGGGTTCGGCGGGTGGGGGCGGTGGGGGCGGCCTTGGGCGGCTCGTGTTGCTGGAGGCAGGAGGTGTCGCCCTCGCCGGCGGGGAAGATGTCCACGCCAGCCCGGTCCGCGGCGCGCCGGAGCTCCTCCACGAGGTGCCGATTTGGGCCATCCCCGGCGTGGAGCACGGCCAGCATTGCCGGCGTGGCACGATGAACCTGCGCCCATTCCTCGACGAGGCGGCGCAGCCCGGGGGCGGGACGTCCTGTCCCGCCCCAGGCCACCACGCAGAAGGTGGCTGCCGTGGCGTCCGCATGGGCCTGGGCGCGGGACGGGATATCCTCCCAGTCCAGCTCCTCGCAACACCAGGCCCGGACCTCGAACTCCAACCCGTCGTCGAAACGGTGCACCAACCGGCGCAGGAGTGCGCGCGCTTGCCGTTCCGCCGCAGGGGTGTCGTGGCAAACCAGGACGGTCATCACATCCGTTTGCGTTTCCCGTTCGAGTGCAATCATGGCAGCCATCGTGCATTCATTGAACGACATCTCCCGTCCCCCAACAATCGGACGCCCTCTCCGATTTTCGCTGAGGCGGATTCCGAGCGGGGTTAGGTAAATTCCTTAACCGGATTTTGGCCCCGCCGGATCCGCCGTCCTCCCCGCCCTCGGGGCCTGCGCCCGAGGCGGCCTCGGCAAACCGCCGGGCGGCCTAGGCAATCCTCCGAGGGCCGAATCGGCGCACGGCCCAATGGCCCGGCGCGCCGGCCTGCCCTAGCGTGATGAGGTGGCCCGGGGCGGCGCGGGCCGGGGAGAGGTTCCCGGCGGCCGCCGCGCGGGTGCCCAGAAGAACCGAACATTGAAACCAAGGAACTGACATGAACCCACTGATGAAATGGAACCCCTTCCGCACCGACGAACCCACCTGGTCCCTGGCCTCGCGCTGGGCGCCGGTGCGTGACCTCGACCGCATGCAACGCGAAATCGACCGCCTGTTCGGGCGCGTGGCCATTGGCGGGGACGGCGGCGGGCAGGAGGCGCTGGCGGTCAGCGAATGGGCGCCCCTGGTGGACATCACCGAGGATGACCGGGAGTACCTGATCAAGGCGGAGTTGCCCGAGCTCAAGAAGGAGCAGGTGAAGGTGCGGGTGGAGAAGGGGACCCTGATCCTGTCCGGGGAGCGCAAGTTTGAGCGCGAGGAGAAGGAGAAGAAGTATCACCGCATTGAGCGCGCGTATGGGAGCTTTGTGCGCAGTTTTGCGCTGCCCGAGGACGCCGACGCGGCGCGGGTGAGCGCGGAGTTCAAGGACGGGATGCTCCAGGTGCACCTGCCCAAGACCCCGGCTGCCAAGCCAGCTTCCGTGGACATCAAGGTCGGCTGAGAGCCGGCCTGGATCGCCAGGGCCGCGGGCCTCCATCCCGCGGCCCTTTTCTTTTTACGGCGGCCGGTTGGCCGGGTGGGCGCCGCCCGCTATGCTACGTCGCGGCGAAAACCGTTGACCATGTCATGGCGCACTTCCTAGATTCGCGCCTTCAGTTTCGCGGACCCTTTCCTATGAGCAATCCTGGAACTCCCACTAAGGGCTTGGAAGGCGTGGTGGCGGCGAGCACGCGGCTGAGCGACGTGCGCGGCGACATCGGCCAGTTGATTTACTGCGGCTACGACATCAACGAGCTGGCCGGCAAGGTCAGTTACGAGGAGGTGGTCTTCCTGCTGCACCACAACCACCTGCCCAACCGCAAGGAACTGGCCGAGCTGAAGGCCACCCTGGCCGAGTTCCGCGAGCTGCCCGAGGGGGTCATCGACATCATCCGCGAGCTGCCGCGCGACACGCCGCCGATGCATGCGCTGCGCACCGGGGTGTCGGCGCTGGGCTGCTTTGACACCACCTGCGACGACGATTCCCAGCACGCCCAGCGGCGCAAGGCCCTGCGGTTGATTGCCCAGATTCCCGTGGTGACCGCCTATTTCCACCGGCACCGGCAGGGCAAGGGCCTGGTCCACCCGGACCCCGCGCTCGGCGAGGCGGCCAACTTCCTTTACATGATCAACGGGGAACGGCCCTCCGCGGAGGCGGAGTCGACCCTCGACATGTGCTATGTGCTGCATGCCGACCACGGCATGAATGCCTCGACCTTCAGCGCCCGGGTGACCATCGCGACCCTGAGCGACATGTATTCGGCCATCACGACCGCGATCGGGACCCTCAAGGGCCCCCTGCATGGCGGCGCCAACGAGGGCGTGATCAAGATGCTCCAGGAAATCGGGTCGCTCGACAAGGTGGACGCCTACATCGAGGACGCGCTGGCCAACAAGCGCAAGATCATGGGCATCGGGCACCGGGTCTACAAGGTGCTCGACCCCCGCGCCCCCCACCTCAAGCGCATGGCCCAGATCCTGTGCGATCAGGTCGGCGACAAGAAGTGGATCCAGATGAGCGAGCGCATCGCCGACCTCATGCTGACCCGGAAGCAGCTGAACGCGAACGTCGATTTCTATTCCGCCACGGTCTATTACTCGCTGGGCATTCCCACCGACCTGTTCACCCCCATTTTTGCCATTGCCCGCACGAGCGGGTGGACGGCCCATGTGCTGGAGCAGCTGGCGGACAACCGCCTGATCCGGCCGCAGAGCCTCTACACCGGCCCGGTGGGACTGAAGGTCACCCCGGTCGAGCAGCGCTAGCGGGGCGATCCGCCCGTTGACGCCGTCCCGGCCGGCCCGGCCGGGGGCACCCCTACCAATCCGCCACCCCTCCCCCATCCCGAACCGAACTCCCCCGTGAACATCCACGAGTACCAAGCCAAACAACTGCTGGCCCAGCACGGTGTCGCCGTGCCCCCGGGCGCCCCCTGCCGCACTGTCGACGAGGCCCGCGCCGCCGCGCAGAAGATTTTTGCCGAGGGCCACAAGCTGGCCGTGGTGAAGTCGCAGATCCATGCCGGTGGCCGCGGGAAGGGCACCTTCAAGCACGGCTTCCAGGGCGGGGTGAAGCTCGCCAAGTCCGTCGAGGAGGTCGTCCACCTCGCCGAGAACATGCTCGGCAAGACCCTCGTGACCAAGCAGACCGGCCCCGACGGGCGCGTCGTCGGCACCATCCTGGTGGCGGCGGCGGAGGACATCCGCAAGGAATTCTACCTGGCCGTGCTGCTCGACCGCGCCAACAGCCGGCCGCTCATCATGGCCAGCACGGAGGGTGGCATGGACATCGAGGAGGTGGCCGAGAAGCACCCCGAGAAGATCATCCGCGAGCATGTCGACCCGATGGTGGGTTTCCAGCCCTGGCAGGGCCGCAAGGTGGCCGCCGCCCTGGGCCTCAAGGGCGACCTGGCCGGCCAGTGCGGCAAGCTGCTGGCCGGGGTCTACAAGGCCTGGTGGGAATGCGACGCCAGCCTGGTGGAGATCAATCCCCTCTGCATCTGCGTCGGGCCGGACGGCAAGGAGCGGCTCGTGGCGGTCGATGCCAAGATTGGCCTCGATGACAACGCGCTCTACCGGCACGCCGACATCCAGGCCATGCGCGACCTGGCCGAGGAATCCCCCCTCGAGATCGAGGCCAGCAAGTTCAACCTGAACTACATCAAGCTGGACGGGTCCATCGCCTGCCTCGTCAACGGCGCCGGCCTGGCCATGGCCACCATGGACATCATCCAGCATTTCGGCGGCAGCCCGGCCAACTTCCTCGACGTGGGCGGCGGCGCCTCCAAGGACCAGGTCACGGCCGCCTTCAAGATCATCCTCAGCGATCCGCACGTGAAGGCCATCTTCGTGAACATCTTCGGCGGCATCATGGACTGCAACGTCATCGCCACCGGCATCGTGGCGGCGGTCAAGGAGACCGGCCTGAAGCTGCCGCTCGTCGTCCGCCTCGAGGGCAACAACGTCGAGGCCGGGCGCCGCACCCTGGCCGAGAGCGGGCTTACCCTCATCACCGGCGACAGCATGGCCGACGCCGCCCGGAAGGTGGTCAAGGCCGTGGCCCCGTGAGCCGCCCGCGGCCCGAGATTTACCGACCGAGCACCCTGGAGACGCAGTGAGGTTGCACAACGTGGTGATGGCGCCCGAACCGGACGCCACCGAATTGGAACAACTGGAACGCCTCGTGGACATCCAACGCCAGATCGTCGAGCTGACTGAGCGCAACGCCGCCATCCAGCAGGACTGCGCCGTGCTGCGCGAGGCCTTGCGCGACGAGTTCGAGCGCACCCGGCCGCGCCGGTTCTTCTTCCTGCGCTGGTTCCAGGCCCTGCGGCCGCGCCGGCCCCTCCCCCCACCCGCCCCCGTCCCCCTGCGGCTCCATTCCGCCTGATTTTTCCCAACCCCGACCCCATCCCTCCATGGCCATCCTCGTTCAACCCAACACCAAGGTCCTCGTCCAGGGCATCACCGGCGAGTTCGGCGCCCGCCACGCGCGCCTCTCCATCGACTACGGCTCCCAGGTGGTGGCCGGGGTCACGCCCGGCAAGGGCGGCCAGTTCTTTGAGCACGGCGGCCGCAAGGTGCCCATCTTCGACACCGTGGGCGACGCCGTGAAGCAGACCGGCGCGACCGCCAGCGCCGTGTTCGTCCCGCCGCCCTTCGCCGCCGACGCCATCCTCGAGGGCGTCGACGCCGGGCTCGACCTCGTCGTCGCCATCACGGAGGGCATCCCCGTCCGCGACATGATCCGCGCCAAGCAGGCCATGGCCGGCCGCAAGACCCGCCTGATCGGGCCCAATTGCCCCGGCCTCGTCACCCCGGGCGAGGGCAAGGACAGCCACGGCGGCTGCCGCATCGGCATCGCCCCCGGCTACATCCACAAGCGCGGCCACGTGGGCGTGGTTTCCCGCAGCGGCACCCTCACCTACGAGGCCGTCTGGCAGCTCACCTCCCGCGGCGTCGGCCAGTCCACCTGCGTCGGCATCGGCGGCGACCCCGTCAACGGCACCAGCCACCTCGACGTCATCAAGCTGTTCATGGCCGACCCCGAGACCCGCGGCATCATCATGATCGGCGAAATCGGCGGCAGCGCCGAGGAGGAGGCCGCCGAGTGGATCAAGCAGCACGGGACCAAGCCCGTGGCCGGCTTCATCGCCGGCGCCACCGCGCCCCCGGGCCGCCGCATGGGCCATGCCGGCGCCATCGTCAGCGGCGGCAAGGGCACCGCCGCCGCCAAAATCGAGGCCTTCAAGGCCGCCGGCATCGGCGTCGCCGCCACCCCCAGCGAGATGGCCGAAACGCTGCTCAAGATGATGTAGCCCCGGTCCCCGCCCAGGGCGGGGCTCCGGGGAAATCCGAAGTCCGGAGCTCGAAATCCGAAGGCACAGAAAAGGGAAGCGAGCTTGGTTGGACCGGCACTCCCGCAGGGGAGCCGGCGTGAGGGGCGGAGTTTTCGGAGTTCGGGCCTTCTCAATTCCCCGGATTTGCCCTGGCTCTCTCCCGTTTCCTTCCCTCCATGGCACGTGGGCCCGAGGCCTGCGTCCCGGGCACCTTCTTCTTCCCAAGGCCGGTCCGGGTTCGTAGCCTCCGGGCATGATCACCCGGTGCCTGTTTCTCGCGTGCCTGCTCGCGCTTGTCCTGCCCCTCCCGGCCGCCGTTCTCCCGCCCCGCGTCCTGCCCGAGGGCCAGCAGCCCAAGGACGTCCGGCTGCAGCCGCTCCAGGATCTCGATGGGTATTTCCCCTTCACGCCGCCCAAGAGCCGGGCGGCGTGGGAACGCCGGGCGGAGCGGGTCCGCCGGCAGATTCTCGTGTCCCAGGGCCTCTGGCCGATGCCCACCCGGACCCCGCTCAACCCGGTGGTGCACGGGCGCATCGACAAGGGCGATTACACCGTCGAGAAGGTCTACTTCGAAAGCGCCCCGGGCTTCTTCGTCACCGGGAACCTCTACCGGCCCGCCCGGGTCAACGGCCGGGTGCCGGGCGTGCTCTTTGCCCATGGCCACTGGGCCAACGCCCGCCTGGCCGAGGTCGGCGAGGCCGAGATCCGGCGCGAGATCGCCGAGGGCGAGGAACGCTTCCTCGAGGGCGGCCGCAGCCGGTTCCAGTCCCTGTGCGTGCAGTTGGCCCGCATGGGCTGCGTGGTCTGGCAGTGGGACATGCTGAGCGACTCGGACTCGGTCCAGTTCACGCGCGAGATCATCCACGGCTTCAAGACCCAGCGCCCGGACATGAACCAGCCGGAGAACTGGGGCCTCTACAGTCCGGCGGCCGAGTCCCACCTGCAGAGCGTGATGGGCCTGCAGACGTGGAACTCCATCCGATCGCTCGATTTCCTGCTCAGCCTGCCCGAGGTGGATCCCGCGCGCGTGGCCTGCACCGGGGCGAGCGGCGGCGGCACGCAGACCTTCATCCTGGCCGCCATTGATCCGCGGGTGACCCTGTCCTTCCCGGCGGTCATGGTGAGCACCGCCATGCAGGGCGGGTGCACCTGCGAGAACGCCAGCCTGCTGCGCGTCGGCACCGGCAACATCGAGTTCGCGGCGCTCTGCGCCCCGCGCCCGCAGGGGATGACCACGGCCAACGACTGGACCAGGGAGATGGCCACCAAGGGGTTCCCGGAACTGAAGCAGCTCTACGCCCTCCTGGGCGCGCCCGACCAGGTCATGCTCAAGCGCGGCGAGCATTTCCCGCACAACTACAACGCCGTCTCGCGCACCGCGTTCTACGGCTGGCTCAACCGCCACTTCAAGCTGGGGGCGCCCGAGCCCGTGCTGGAGCGCGACTATGACCGGCTGCCGCGGGCCCAGCTCACGGTTTGGAACGAGGCGCACCCGGCCCCGGCGGGGACGAACGCCGGGCCCGACTTCGAGCGGCGCCTGCTGCGCTGGTTCCACGAGGATGCCCGCCGGCAGTTGGCGGCGGCGGCGGCGGCCGGCCCGGACCGGTTCCGCGAGGCGGCCGGGCCGGCGCTGGACGTGGTGGTGGGGCGGACGCTGGACGAGGCCGGGCAGGTGGCCTGGGACATGGTCCACAAGGTGGATCGCGGGGCCTGGCTCGAGATGAGCGGCCTGCTGCGCAACACCACGCACGGCGAGGAACTGCCGGTGGTGTTCTGTTATCCCAAGGCCTGGAACGGCGTCACCACGGTCTGGCTGAGCGGCCGCGGGAAGGCCGCGCTGCACCAGGCGGACGGAACCCTGCAGCCCGAGGTGCGGCGGCTGGTGGATGCCGGGCACACGGTGCTGGGGGTGGACCTGTTCCAGCAGGGCGAGTTCCTCCGGGACGGCCGGCCGCTGGACAAAACGCCGCGGGTGAAGAACCCGCGCGAGTCCGCCGCCTACACCTTTGGCTACAATCCCGCCGTGTTCGCCCGGCGCGCCCACGACATCCTGACCGTCATCCGGTTCATCCGCACCAGCGAGCGGCCGAGCAAGCGCCTCGATGTGGTGGCGGTGGACGGGGCCGGGCCGTGGCTGGCCGCGGCGCGCGCGGTGGCCCGCGGCGCCATTGACCGGGCCGCGCTCGACACGGCCGGGTTCCGCTTCGGCCAGGTGCGCGACCTGCACAGCCCGGACTTCCTGCCGGGCGGCGCCAAGTATCTGGACCTGCCCGGGATGCTGGCGGCGGAGCCGGGAACGCTGTGGGTGACGGGCGAAACCCCGGCGGCCGGGGCGGCCTACGCGGTGGGCAAACGGGAGGAGCTGGTCGAACAACTCCTGGGGAATTAACGAGTGAGCGGGTGGGTGGGGGAGCGAGTGGGGGGGCTGGGGCGGTAGCCGGGGCCGCGGAGGACGCGGCCGGGTTTGGCGCCGGTGTGGGTGCCGGAGCGGAGGACCTGGACGCCGTTGACCCACACGTGGTGGACGCCGGTGGCGTATTGGTGGGGGCGCTCGTAGGTGGCGTGGTCCTGGATGCGGGCGGGGTCGAACACCACGACATCGGCAAAATGGCCGGGGAGCAGGGCGCCTCGTCGGTCGAGCTTGAGGATGCCCGCGGGGAGGGAGGTCATGCGGCGGATGGCCTCGGGGAGGGTCAGGACCTGTTCCGCGCGCACATACCGGGCGAGGACCCGCGCGAAGGTGCCGTAGGCGCGCGGGTGGGTGCCGCTCTTGAGGAAGGCCCCTTCCGGGGCCAGGGAGGCGGCGTCGGACGCAAAGGCCACCCAGGGTTTCCGCATCGGCGCGCGGAGGTTCTCCTCGGACATCAGGAAATACACCGTGCCCACGCGGCTGCCGTCCTCGATGACGAGGTCCATGATGGTGTCCTCGGGGGAGGTGCCCCGCCGGGCGGCCACGGCGGCGAGGGTCTGGCCGGTGAGCGGCTTCAGCGTGGGGTTGCGGAAGCCGACGAGCAGGATTTTCTCCGGGCTGCCGGCGGCGAGGTAGAAGTTCTCCCAGTCCCGGGCAGGGGTGGTCATCTCGCGGCGGACGCGGTCACGCACGGCGGGATCGCGGAGCCGGGCGGCCCAGGCGTCGTGGCCGCCCTCCTGGACCCAGGGCGGCATGGCGGCATCGAGCCCGGTGGCGGCGGCCGTGTAGGGGTAGAGATCGGCCGTGAGGGTGAGGCCCTCGGTGCGGGCGGCCTCGAGCTTGGCCAGGAAGGGGTCCAGCTTGGGCCAATTGGCCTGGCCGGCGGCCTTGAGATGATAGAGGTGCCCGCGGATGCCGGCGGTCCGCAGGATGGTGAGGAATTCATCGGCCGCCTCGAGCAGGCGGTGGCCCTCGCTGCGCAGGTGGGAGGCGTAGAGGCCGCCATGGGCGGAGGCGGCGCCGGCCAGGGCGATGAGCTCGTCCGTCTGGGCGTAGAAGGCGGGGGCGTAGATGAGGGCGGAGGACACCCCGAGGGCGCCCTCGCGCATGGCCTGATGGACGAGCTGGGTCATGCGGTCCAGCTCGGCGGCGGTGGGCGGCCGGTTGGCGTGGCCCAGTTCGTGGACGCGCACGGTGGTGGCGCCGACGAAGGAGGCCACGTTGCACGAGACCCCGCGGCGCACGAGGTGATCGAGGTATTCGCCGAGGGTGTTCCAGGCCACCCGGTAGCGCAGGTCGCCCTGGCTCGCGCGCAGGGCTTGTTTCATGGCGGGGTTGAGCGGCCCCATGGATTCGCCCTCGCCCATGACCTCCAGCGTCACCCCCTGGCGCAGGTCGCCCTGCGAGCGACCGTCGTGCAGCAGAGATTCCGGCGCCCAGGAGAGCAGGTTGATGAACCCCGGGGCCACGGCCAGCCCGGCGGCGTCCACTTCGCGCCTCGCCTTCCAGCCCGCCAGGGAACCCACCGCGGCGAGGCGGTCGTTGGTGATGGCCACATCCCCCACGAAGGGCGCCGCGCCGGAGCCGTCGAGGATGAGGCCGCCGCGGATGAGCAGGTCACAGGTGGCGGCGGGGGCGCGGGTCGTCATGGCGAGGGGCAGCAGCAGGAGCAGCAGCAGGACGAGGGGAACCACGGCCGCGCCCCGGGCGGGGGCGGTCATGAGGCGTTGCGATCGCGGGCGAGGTAGCGGTCGACGCCGAGGAGATCCTTGAGCTCGGCGAAGGGCATGGCCTGGGCGGCGAGGGCGTCCACGCGCCCGCCGGTTTGCCAGGCGGCGCAGAGGTCGCGCAGGGCGCGCGCGCAGACCTCGAGGGATTCCACCGGGGCCACGGCGAGCTTGTAGCCGAGGGCGGCCAGTTCGTCGCAGGACAGGATGGGGGTGACGCCGCCGGTGAGCATGTTGGCGAGGACGGGGAGCCGGACCCGGCGCGGAATGGCGGCCAGTTCCTCACGGGACCTGGGCGCCTCGACGAAGGCCACGTCGGCCCCGGCGTCGGCGGCCGCGTTCATGCGGTCGATGGCCTCGTCGAGGCCATGGGTGGCCCGGGCGTCGGTGCGGGCGAAGAGGGTGAAGTCCGGGTGGCGCCGGGCCTGGACGGCGGCGCGGATGCGGGCGAGGAACTCGGCGCGGGGAACGACCTGCTTGTCGGCGAAATGGCCGCAGCGTTTCGGGGCGACCTGATCCTCAAGCAGCAACCCGGCCGCCCCGGCCGCCTCGAACAGTTCCACCGTGCGCGCCACGTTGAGCGCGCCGCCATGCCCGGTGTCGGCGTCCGCGATGACCGGGATGGTCACCCGGGCCGTGGTCCGCCGGACGGCCTCCGCCATCTCGGTCTGGGTGATCAGGTTGAGGTCCGGCAGCCCGAGCAGCGACGCGCTGGCGCCAAAGCCGCCCAGGAAGATCATCTCGAGCCCGGCCTGCTCCATGATGAGCGCGCTGAGGACGTCATGGGCGCCCAGGCTGCGGATGAGGCCGGGGCGGGCGAGCAACTCACGGAACCGGCGGGCGGGCGGGACGGGGCTGGGGGCGGTCATGGGGAGGTGGGGCGGTGGCAAGGCCGGGCGGCGGTGGGGGGCCGGGTCAGGGATCAATGGCCAGCACGGTGACGGCGGTGCCGGACGGCCAGGTCGTGTGGGGCGGGACATCGACGAGGCCGTTGGCGCGGGCGAGCGAGCCGAGCAGGTGGGAGTTCTGGGCGCCGGCCGGGCGGACGGCGCCGCCGGGTTCGAGGACGACGCGCAGGAAATGGCGGCGGTCCCCGTGGTTGGCGAGGGGTTCGGCGAGGACGCCGGGATGGGCGGGCAGGTCGGTGTCGGTGGCGCCCTGCCAGTGGAGGAGCAGCGGGCGCACGAGCAGGAGGAAAGTGACGACGGCGGAGACGGGGTTGCCCGGGAGGCCGAACAGGAACCGATCCTGGTGGCGGCCGAACACGAAGGGTTTGCCGGGGCGGATGGCCACCTTCCAGAACTCGGTTGTGCCGCCCAGGTCCGCGAAGGCCGCCTTGACGAAGTCCAGTTCCCCGACCGAGACCCCCCCGGTGGTCAGGACGGCGTCGCAGTCGGCGAAGGCCTGTTCCAGCGCGGCGCGGGTGGCGGCGAGGGTGTCGGGGACCAGCGGGTAGAGGCGGGGGATGGCCCCGGTGCGGGCCACCAGCGGGGTGAGCGTGAGGCGGTTGCTCTCAAAGATGCGGCCGGGTTCCCACGGTTGCCCGGGTTCCAGCAATTCGCTCCCGGTGGCCAGCAGGCCCACCACGGGCGGGCGGCGCGTGGCCACGCGGTCCAGGCCGAGCGCGGCGAGCAGGCCGAGGCGCAGCGCGTTCAGGCGGTCGCCCGCGCGGAGCACGGGCGTCCCCTGCTTCACGTCCTCGCCCCGGAACCGCACGTTCTCCCATGGCCTGGCCGCGTCGAGCAGGCGCACCTCGCCCGGGCGGGCGGGGTCCACCGCGGTGTCCTCCTGCATGATGACGGCGTCAGCCCCGGCGGGCAGGACGGACCCCGTGAACACGCGGACGCACGTGCCCGGCCCCACCTCGCCGGCAAAGACCTGCCCGGCGGCGCAGGACCCCAGCACCCGCAGCCCCACCGGCGCCTCCGGCCGCGCCCCCGCGGTGTCGGCCGCCCGCACCGCGTAGCCGTCCATCGCGGAATTGTCGAACGGCGGCAGGTCGCGCGGCGCCGGGATGTCCGCCGCCACCACCCGCCCCAGCGCCCCCGCCGGCGGCGTCCACTCCACCGGCCGCAGCGGCACCTCCCGCCGCATCCGCTCCAAAGCGTCTGCTAGAACAAGCATGGGAAAATTGATGAACTAATGAGTGAGTGAGTGAGTGAGCGAGGGGTGCAAGCGCGCCGCATCGACCCCACTCGCTAATTCACTCACTCATGCGCTAACTGCTTCTGGATCGTTTGGGGCAAGAGGCGGCGTTCGGCTTGCTGGATGCGTTCGTGGAGGGATTCGGCGGTGTCGCCGGGGAGGACGGGGACGGCTTCCTGGGCGAGGATGGGGCCGCTGTCGATGCCTTGGTCGACGAGGTGGACGGTGCAGCCGGCCAGCTTGACGCCGTAGTCGAGGGCCTGTTTCCAGGCGTGCAGGCCGGGGAACGCCGGGAGGAGGGAGGGGTGGATGTTGACCACGCGGCTGGGGAAGGCGTTGAGGAAGGGGGCCTTGAGGATGCGCATGAAGCCGGCGAGGACAACCCAGTCGACGCGGGCTTCCTGGAGGCGGCGGACGTAGGCCTGCTCGGCGGCCTCGTCGAGCTTGGTGCGGAAAGGGCCCGGGGCGAGGAACTCGGCGGGCAACCCGCGCTCGCGGGCGCGGGCGAGGATGCCGGCGTCGGGGATGTCGCTCAACACCACGGCAATCTCGGCGGTCAGGGAACCGGCGGCGATGGCCTCGGCGAGGGCGACAAAGTTGGATCCTTTGCCGGAGCCGAGGATGCCAAGGCGGGGAAGCGGGGCGCGCGTCATGACGCGCCTTGATACGCCGCCCGGCGGGGAGTTCCAAGCCCGGCTTTGGGCGGGCGGGGTGGGGGCGGGGGGGTGGGGCAGGGCCGGCTGAAGGGGGGGTGGGAAAGTCCCGGGCGCGGCTTGTTCACGGGGGCGGTTGCGGCTACTGTGGGCGCGTGATTCTCCGCCTGGTTTTGCGGGTCCCCGCCCTGTCCACCCTCCTGTGCCTGGCCGGAGTTTTCTGGCTCGAGGCGACGGCGGCCTCCCGCTGGGTGCGCCTGCGCAACGAGACCATCGACACCCAGGCCGGGGCGCCGGTGACCGGCACGGCCGCGGGCACGGGCACGGCGGCTGCCACGGTGACGGGGGTGGTGACGGGTTTGTATGTGGTGCAATTCCGGGATCGGGTACAGCCGGCGTGGCGGGAGGCGATGGCGGCGCGGCGGGTGGATTTGTTGAGTTACGTGCCGGACGACGCCTTTGTGGCGCGGCTGGAGGGGGTGAGCGTGGAGGAATTGCGGGCGTTGCCGTTTGTGCAGTGGGTGGGGGCGTATCGGCCGGAGCACAAGATTTACCGGGGCTTGTTGGCGCCGGGGGTGGCGGCGGGGGAGGTGGCGGTGACCGTGCTGGTGGCGCCGCGGGCGCCGGCGGTGGAGGCGTGGGCGGTGCGTCGGCGGATGCGGAGCGTGGAGCAGGAGAGCCGGCTGGGGTTGGGCACGGTGTTGCGGGGGCGGGTGGCGGCGGGGGGGGTGACGGCGTTGGCGGAGTCGTCGGCGGTGCTGTGGATTGAGCCGGCGCCGCGGATGCGGCTGCGGGATCAGGTTGCGAGCGAGATTGTGGCGGGGGAAGGGGTGGGGCAGAGCACGCTGATGCAGGAGGCGGGCCTGACGGGACTGGGGGTGACGGTGGCGGTGGCGGACAGCGGATTGCACACGGGGACGGCGGCGGGGATGCATCCGGACCTGCTGGGGCGGGTGCTGGCGTTCTTTTATTACGGGTTGAACCTGACCGACGCGTCGGACGAGCACAGCCATGGGACGCATGTGGCGGGGATCATTGCGGGGAACGGGAGCACGGGGGAGGTGGACGAGACCGGGGCGTTGTATGGGCTGGGGGTGGCGCCGGAGGCGTGGATTATTGCGCAGCGCATCTTTGACGGGGTGGGCAACTACGAGCCGCCGCCGTCCTTTGAGGTGCTGACCCATGATGCGGTGCGGGCGGGGGCGGACATTGGGTCGAACAGCTGGGGGGACGACACGCAGGGGCGGTATGACGTGAGCGCGGCGGAGTTTGACGAGTTGGTGCGGGACGCGGACGCGGGGGTGGCGGGGGACCAGCCGTATATCCTGGAGTTCTCGGCGGGGAATGCGGGGCCGGGGGCGGGGACGATTGGGACGCCGGCGGTGGGGAAGAACGTGATTGCCTCGGGGGCGGCGCAGAACAACCGGTTTGATTTCTTCATTTACGAGGAGGGACAGGAGGCGATGGCGGATTTCTCGAGCCGGGGCCCGGCGGAGGATGGGCGGATCAAGCCGGACGTGGTGGCGCCCGGCACCTGGATTGCCTCGCTGCGGTCGGGGTATGCGGACGACAACAACGCGTGGGCGGAGATTTCGCAGAACTACATATACCAGGGGGGCACGAGCCAGTCGGGCCCGCACGTGTCGGGGGCGGCGGCGGTGTTTGTGCAGCATTACCGGGAGAGCCATGGCGGGGTGCGTCCGTCGCCGGCGCTGGTGAAGGCGGCGCTGATCCACTCGGCGGTCGACATGGACGACACCTTTGGGACGGTGGCGGCGCCCAACAACGACGAGGGCTGGGGCCGGGTGGATTTGCCGGAACTGCTCTTGTCCGGGCGTCCGCTGGAGATGGTGGACCAGGCGGTGCGGCTGACGGTGGGGCAGGTGCATGAGCGGCAGCTGGTGTTGGCGAGCGGGGAGGAGCCCCTGAAAGTGACGCTGGCCTACACGGATGTGCCGGGTTTCCCGGCGGTGTTGCCGGCGCTGGTGAATGATTTGGACCTGGAAGTGATTGGGCCGGACGGGCGGGTGTATCGGGGCAACCAGTTTGACGTGGCGGGGGAGTCGGTGCCGGACGTGCTGGGGGTGGACGCGCTGAACAACGTGGAGGGGGTGCTGGTGTGGGAGCCGTTGCCCGGGGAGTACCGGGTCCGGGTGGTGGCGCGCAACGTGGCGCAGGACGCGGTGCGGGCGACGCCGGCGGTGGACCAGGATTTTGCGCTGGTGCTGAGCGGGGCCATCCCGGCGGCGGGGGCGGGAACGCTGTTTTTGGATCGGCCGGCCTACCGGGCGCCGGGGCAGGTTCGGCTGCGGTTGATTGACGCGGACGTGACCGGGGTGGCGACGCAGTCGGTGACGGTGGCGAGCACGACGGAGCCGGCGGGGTTGCCGGTGGTATTGCGGGCGACGGGGACGCCGGGGTCGTTCACGGGCGCGGTGGCGACCGCGCTGGGGCCGGCGGGGGCGGACGGGGTGTTGCAGCTGGCGCAGGGCGACGTGATCACGGCGCGCTATTACGATGTGAGCTTTGCCCTGTGGCGGGAGGCGACGGCGGTGGTGGATTTGGTGCCGCCGGTGATGACGGGGGTGACGGTGACGAACCGGTTTGGGGAGACCGTGGTGGCGTTTGCGACGGACGAGCCGGCGTTTGGGGTGGTGCGGTATGGGACCAACGCGACGCTGAACCGGGTGTCGAGCAACGCGGTGGCGGCGGTGTGGCACGAGGTGGCGTTCACCAACCTGGTGGTGGGGCGGACCTACCAGTTCCGGGTGGAGGCCACGGACCTGGCGGGGAACCTGGCGACCCTGGGGAGCGGCTCGACCAACTTCACCTTTGTGGCGCCGCCGACGGCGACGGTGCTGCTGGTGAACAACTACATTGACCAGACGGAGGCCGAGTTCATTCCGCTGAGCGCCTACACGGATGCGCTGGGGCAGCTGGGGGTGACCTACGACGTGTGGAACGCGACCACGGCGGGGGCGACCCTGCCGGCGTTGGCCAGCCTGCGTCCCTACCGGGTGGTGATCTGGCGGGTGAACGACGCGTCGATTGCGGGCAGCACCGAGTCCATCCCGTTGGCCCAGCAGTCGGCGCTGACCCAGTATCTGGCCGGGGGCGGCTCCTTCTTCATGGCCTCGATGGAGATCCTGTCGCGGCTGGGCCCGGTGGCCTTCCGGACCAATGTGCTGCGCGTGCAGCAGTTCAGCACGAACCCGGACCCGTTCAACCCGTGTTTCACCTGCGACGAGGACGTCGGGGTGAGCGAGGTGGAAGGCGAGGCGCAGGACCCGATCTCGAGCGGGATGCTGGCGACGCTGGATTACACGCGCTACCCGGACTTCTTCGGGCTGCTGGGGCCGGATCTCTCGGACACCTTTATCCCGGCGACCAATGCCGCGCCGATCCTGTTCAGCGCGGCGAGCGGCAAGGCCTGCGGCATCCGGTATCCGCGCACGGGGCAGGACAGCACGGGGCGGGTGGTGTTTTGTTCCTTCCCGTTGGATGCCCTGCCGGAGACGGGGGAGGGGCCCAACACGCGGGCGGGTTTCCTGCGCAACGTGCTGCAGTTCCTGGTGCCGGGGCTGGACGGGTTTGGGACGATTGCGTTGAGCCAGGCCGACTACGGGTTGCCGGACCTGGTGGTGGTGGAGGTGGCGGACGGCGACCTGGTGGAGGGGCCGCTGCCGGTGGTGCAGTTCCGGTCCGACAGCGTGCCCGCGCCGGTGGCGGTGACGCTGCAGGAGACGGCGCAGCCGGGGTTGTTCCGGGGGTATGCGCGGCTGGCGCCGCTGACGTCGGCGCCGGGGCCGGGGGTGTTGCGGGCGGCGCATGGAAATCGGATTTATGCGGACTACCTGGACGCCTCCGGGGCCAAGACCGTGACGGCGGAGGCCCTGGTGGACGCGGTGGCGCCGGTGATCACGGGGCTGGGGGTGGATCCGTCCTATGACGCGGCGGTGTTCGTGTGGGACACGGATGAGCCGACGGATGCGCTGGTGCAGTATGGCGAGTCGGAGTTGCTGGGGCGGACGGCCTACGTGCCGGACCTTGATTTCCAGCATGAGGTGGTGTTGGCGGGGTTGGAGCCGGACCGGACCTATTACTACCAGGTGGTGAGCCGGGATTCGGCGGGCAACGCGCGGGTGGACGACAACGGCGGCCAGCTTTACACCTTCCGCACCCTCAAGCCCCTGGTGCCGCCCTATGTGGAGTTGTTTGAGGGCGGGTTGGGCAACTGGCAGGTGTTCAACGGGGAGGACACCACGTCGGAGTGGACCCTGGGGGTGCCCGCCAACGGGATTGAGGACGAGGCGTGGTCGCCGGTGAACTGCTGGGGCAGCAGCCGGCTGGGGGCGATGTCGGACCTCATCGACACCTTCCTGATCAGCCCGGCCATTGACCTGACGGGGGGCAACAGCGCCCGGCTGCGCTTCCGGCACCAGTGGGATTTCACGGAGCAGACGCCGTTTGACCTGCTGGAGTTCGGGCAGGTGTTGATCTTCACGAACAGCCTGACCGAGCCCGTGGTGTTGTCATTTTACGAGGAGTTCAGCCTGGGCTGGGAGGAGGCGGATCTTGATCTGACCCCCTACGCGGGCCGGGTGATCACGCTGGTGTGGCATCATCAATTGCTGGCCTTTGAGGCGGCGCCGCGGCCCGGGTGGCTGCTGGACGACGTGGAGGTGACGCTGAGCAGCATTGCGCCCGCGACGGTGCGCATCACGAACAACCTGGCCCAGGCCCGCTGGACCCTGACCGGCCCGGTCAGCCGGTCCGGCCAGGGGTTGGACACGGTGATCACGAACGCCGGCCCGGGCAGCTACACGGTGACGTGGAGCGCGGTGCCGCATTACACTGCGCCGGCGCCGCAGACCCTCTCGGTGGCGGCGGGGGGCAGCCTGGTGCTGGGCGGGCTTTACACCTTTGCCGACGCCAACGCGAACGGGATGGCGGACACGTGGGAGCAGCAGTTCTGGGGCGCGTTGGATCCCGGGCGGGGGCCCGGCTTCGACAGCGACCTGGACGGGGCCTCGGATTATGCGGAGTTCATGGCGGGAACGGACCCGACCTCGGAGGCGTCCTTCCTGGGCTTGGGGAGCGAACCGGCGGTCGACAACGGGTCGCTGCGGTTGCAGTGGGCGAGCGTGCCCGGGCGGGCCTACCAGGTGCAGGCCTCGGCGGACCTCGCCCAGTGGGTGGCGCGCACGGCGTGGCTGACGGCCACGGGGGCGGTGACCTCGGTGTCAGTGCCGCTCCCGGGTCCCGGCCAGCCCCATCTCTTCCGCATCGAGGTCCGGCCCTGAACGTCCGCGGCGGGGCTCAACCCCAGAGCGCGTCCCGCAGGCCGGACGCGCGGCGCACCTGGCGCCCGACGGCCCCCCGGAAGACCGTTTCTTCCAGCCACACGGTAACTTCATCCCGCGCCCGCGTGATCCCGGTATAGATCAGCTCGCGCGTGAGCACCGGGCTGTCCTGGCCCGGGAGGATCAGCAGCACGCGGTTGAACTCGCTGCCCTGGCTCTTGTGCACGGTGAGGGCGAAGGCCGTCTCGTGCCGGGGCAGGCGGGCGGGCGCGAGGTCGCGCAGGGTGCCGTCCGCCCCCTGGAAATGCACGCGGAACCCGGCGCCCCCGGCGACCTCCCCGGCGTCCGGGGCGGGCAGGGCCACCCCCATGTCGCCGTTGAACAGGCGCTGCGCGTGGTCGTTCTCCGTGATGAGGATCGGGCGCCCGGCGAACCACGGGCCGGACCTTTGGATGAGCCCGGCCTCCTCGAGGATGTCGGTGACGAGGGCGTTGAGGGTTTCGACGCCGTGGGGCCCGTGGCGGAGGGCGGCCAGGATGCGGAACTTCCCGAGGGCGGCGAGGGCAGCGGCGGGGTCGCGCGCGGTAATCGCCTCGCGGTAACCCGCGATGACGGCGTCGCGCAGGGCGGCCTTGACCTTGGCGGGGGCGGCGGGCGGTACGGGCACGGCGGCGAGGCCGGCGCCGCCGCGCAAGTGCTGGAGCGCGGCCTTGGCGTCCCCGTCGTTGACCGCCTGGCTGAGGGCCAACAGGCCGCTGCCGGCGGTGAAGCGCCGGTTGCGTTGCAACTGGACGATGCCGTCGCGGAGCGGCGGGGCGGGGGCGGGGCCCGCGGCGGCCACGGGGACGGATTGGCCGGTGGCGGCCCAGTAGTCGGCGGCGAAGCCCTCCGAATATTCCGGGCGGTGCCCGGAGCAGAGATCGCCGAGGACGGCGCCCGCCTCGACGGAGGCGAGTTGGTCCTTGTCGCCGACGAGCACGACGCGCGCGTGGGGCGGCAGCGCGTCGAACAGGCGGGCCATGAGGGCGAGGTCGACCATGCTGGCCTCGTCGACGACGAGGACGTCGAGGGCGAGCGGGTTGTCGGCGCGATGCCGGAAGTCGGCTTGGCCAGGGATGGCACCGAGCAACCGGTGCACGGTGGAAGCTTCCGCCGGGAGGCGGGCGCGGACCGTTTCCGGGATGGCGAGCGATTGGCTGAGGCGTTGGATGGATTCCTGGAGGCGGGCGGCGGCCTTGCCGGTGGGGGCGGCGAGGGCGAGGCGGAGGGGACGTTCCCCGGCCTGTTCCAGAAGGAGGGCGAGGAGCACCACCACGGTGTGGGTCTTGCCGGTGCCGGGTCCGCCGGAGATCACGCAGAGCCGGCGGCGCAGGGCGGCGAAGGCGGCCACCTGCTGCCAATCGGGCCCGGTCGGGTCGGCGTCGGGCAGCCTGGGCTGTCCCGCGGCGGTTTCGTTGGCGGGGAAGTAGCGCCGCAGCCCGTCGCCCAACAACCGCAGGTCGGGCGCGGGCCCGGCGGGGGTCTCGGCGGCCATTTGGCGGAGGGTCGCGGCCAGGCGGGATTCGTGCTCCCAGTAGCGGTGGAGATAGAGGCGGCCCGCGGCGTCGAGCACGAGCGGCTTGAACTCGCCCGGGGCGCCCACCACGGGGGACTGCCGGAGGCGCGCGAGCCAGGCCTGCGGTTGCGCGAGATCCGCGGGCCGGGGCTCGGCCTGCGGCCAGTCGTCCGCCGCGTGATGCAGGTCGAGGCAGACGTGGCCGTCGCCGCTGGCGCGGCTGGCCAGGGCGGCGGCGAGGGCGACCCCGGGCTGGTTCCCGCCCGCGAGCCGCTCGAGGAACTGCGCGAAGTGCCGGTCGATCGGCCGGAACAGCTCGTGGCTCTGGAGGAGGGCGAGGGGGTGGTCATCGGGCGGCCTCCCGGTGGGGCAGGATGGCGCGGCGCAGGTTTTCCAGCACGGCCGGGCTGGGCCGGTCGCGGAACACACCCAACTCCGGCCGGGCCGGGTCCATGCCGCGCAGGAACAGGTAGTAAACCCCGCCGAAGTGTGTCTCCGCGTCGTAGCCCGGGAGGCGCAGGGTGAGATACTCGTGCAGGGCGAGCGCGTAGAGATGGTATTGCAGCCCGTAGAACCGGTGGTCCATGGCCTGGCGCAGCGCGGCCGCGTGGTAATCCTCTGCGCGGTTCCCCAGCCAGTTCGATTTCCAGTCCACGATGTAGAACCGCCCGTC
>JBJOEZ010000038.1:0-41304 GCA_046048995.1 Verrucomicrobiota bacterium
AGCCGTGCCGTCGTGGGGGGCTCAGCGCACTGACGTGCGCTGCTACGGCGGGGTGGCAACCCGTGTGAGCGGGTTGGGCGGGGGGGCTCAGCGCACTGACGTGCGCTGCTACGGTGGGTGGCAACCCGCGTGAGCGGGTTGGGCGGGGGGGGCTCAGCGCACTGACGTGCGCTGCTACGTGGGTGGTTACGGGGTGGATTTGGACATCGCGCAGCGGAAGCCGGCGTGGGAGAGGCCGGTGTCGGGCGAGGTCTTCATGCGGGCGCTGGGGCGGTAGCCGCGGCAGTAGAGGTCGCTGCAGAGGTAGGACCCCCCGCGCTGGACGCGCTTCATGACGCCGGGTTCATTGGGGTCAAAGCTGGTGGCGGGCCCGGGCGGGTTGGTGGCGGGAGATTTGGCGTAGTAATCGGGGAGATACCAGTCGGCGCACCATTCCCAGACATTGCCGGCCATGTCGTAGAGGCCATAGCCGTTGGGGGGATACGAGCCGACGGGGCCGGTGAGGCGGAAGCGGTCGTCGAGGGCGTTTTCGTTGGGGAACCGGCCCTGCCAGATGTTGGCCTGCCATTTCCCGCCGGGGATCATCTCGTGACCCCACATGAAGGGCTGCTGCTCGGACCCGCCGCGGGAGGCGTATTCCCATTCGGCCTCGGTGGGGAGGCGTTTGCCGGCCCATTTGGCGTAGGCGGCGGCGTCATCCCAGGCGATGTGGACGACGGGATGGTTTTCGCGGCCCTTGAGGTCGGACTGGGGTCCCTCGGGGTGGCGCCAGTTGGCCCCTGGCACGTAACGCCACCAGATGAAGTGGTTATCGAGTGGAACCTCCCCCGGGGGCGGGCTGAAGACCACCGAGCCGGCGACGAGGTTTTCGGGCGGCGCGTCGGGGAAGTCCTTGGGATCGGGTTTGCGCTCGGCGATGGTGACGTAGCCGGTGGCGCGGGCGAAGCGTTCGAACTCCTCGTTGGTGACCTCGTGGCGGTCCATCCAGAAGCCGTCGAGGGTGACGCGGTGGATGGGTTGTTCGTCATTCTGGCCGGCGTCGGAGCCCATGAAGAAGGTGCCGCCGGGGATCCAGACCATGCCGTTGGTGGAGCCGCGGGCGGGGCTGGGGGTGGCGGGGGCGGCCGGGGATGCGGGCGTGCGGACCGCATTGGTTTCCTGGCGCATCTGGAGCGTGCTGTCGCGGATGCGGCGGACGCGGTTGGCCTCCTTCCACACGGCGAAGACGCAGGCGGCGATGAAGAGCCCGACGCAGGCGAGGGCGATCTTGGGCCAGAGCCGGGGCGGGGTTGTGGGGGAGGGGGCTTTCACGGGGGATCAGCCGAGGATGCGGCTGCCGGTGCTGCTGAGCTTGATGCCCTGGAAGAGCATCTCGAGCTGCTGCGGGTTGGTGGCCTTGTCGAGGGCCTGTTCCTTGGAGATTCGCCCCTGCTGGCAGAGGTCGTAGAGGGACTGGTTGAAGGATTGCATGCCGTCCTCCTGGCCGGTCTCGATGGCGGCGGGGAGCTTGTCGAGGCGGTTTTCCTCGATGAGCTTCCGGACCATGGGGGTGTTGATCATGATCTCCTGGGCGGGGGTCATGCGGCCGTCCAGGCTGGGCACCATGCGCTGGGTGATGACGGCCTTGAGGGTGGTGGAAAGCTGGCGGCGCATGGAGTCCCGTTCCTCCTGCACGAAGAAGTCGAGGATGCGTCCGATGCTGGTGGCGGAGTTGGTGGTGTGGATGGTGGAGAGCACGAGGTGCCCGGTGTCGGCGGCGCTGATGGCGGCGGCCACGGAGATGGCGTCGCGCATTTCACCGACCATGATGACGTCGGGATCCTGGCGGAGGGCGCTCTTGAGGCCGCGGACGAAGGACTGGGTGTCGAGGCCGACTTCGCGCTGCTCGATCACGCACTGGTTGTCCTCGAACATGTATTCGATGGGATCCTCCAGCGTCACGATGTGCCGCTTCATGTTCTCGTTCATGTACTCGATCATGGCGGCGAGCGTGGTCGACTTGCCGCTGCCGGTGGTGCCGGCCAGGAGGATGATGCCGCGCGGGGTCTTGGAGAGCTCCTCGCACATGGGGTGGAGGCCGAGGTTGCGGAAGGTCGGCACCTGGTTCTTGACGTAGCGCATGGCCAGGGCCCACTTGCCGCCCTGCTGGAAGATGTTCGTGCGGAAGCGCCCGATGCCGGGTTCAAAGTAGGAGAAGTCCGTCTCGCGGTCCTTGCGGAGGCCTTCCTTAAGGTGTTCGGGCACGATCTGGGCGAAGACGCTCTCGAACCAGTCGTTGGTCGGCCAGCCGGACAGGCCCGGCACGTCGATGGCGCGAAGCTCGCGGCTGATGCGAAGAACGATGGGATTGTCGGCCTTGGCATGGATGTCGGACGCGCCGAGTTCCACGCAGGCCCTGCACATGGCCTTGAAGATTTCCATGGGGACAGGTTAACGACGCGTCCGCCGCAGGCCAAGACAGATCCGTGCCAATGCAGGATTCATCAGGCTGGCGCCCGTTCGATTGGTCATGGGCGATTGGCTATCTGAATGGGTCATCTTCCCATGTGGATAGGCAACGCGATGGAATCGTCTGTCGCCCAGGAATACCTCCGGTTGTGGGATGCCCCGAGCTGTGAGCGGGCGGGCCTTCCGGGGGGTGTGGGAGGGTGGATGGCCGATGCCAATAGCCAATAGCCGATGACCGATCGGATGGCTGGGGGGTTATTTGCCGAGACAGAACTGGCTGAAGATGGCGTCGAGGAGATCGTCGGTGGCGGTTTTGCCAACGACTTCGCCGACGGCCTGGACGGCGAGGCGGAGGTCGAGGGCGGCCAGGTCGAGGGGGACGCCGTTGCGGAGGGCGGTGGCGGCCATGCGGGCGGCCTCGCGGGCGCGGCGGAGGGCGTCCTGGTGGCGGCTGTTGATCATCACCTGGAGCATCTCGGCGTGGATGCCGCCGGACCAGACCGCGGCCCGGAGGGCGTCCTTGAGCGGTTCGAGGCCCTGGCCGGTCAGGCAACTGACCGGGTGGAGGTGTTCCCCGGGGAGTTGAAGTTGCGGGGGCAGGTCGGCCTTGTTGGCGATGAGCAGGCGCTTGCGGCCGGCCAGTTCGGCGAGTTGCCGGCGGTCCTCGTCGGCGAGGGGGCTGGAGGCGTCGAGCACGTGGAGGATGAGGTCGGCGCGGGCGAGCGCCTCGTGGCTGCGGCGGATGCCCTCGGCCTCGAGGGCGTCGGCCGCCTCGCGCAGGCCGGCGGTGTCGATGAACACGAAGGGCAGTCCGCGGATGGCGGCGGTTTCCTCGATGGTGTCGCGGGTGGTGCCGGCGACGGGGGAGACGATGGCGCGGTCGTGGCCGAGCAGGCGGTTGAGCAGGCTGGACTTGCCGGCGTTGGGGCGGCCGACGATGGCGACGCGCAGGCCGCGCCGCAGGATCTGGCCCTCGTGGGCGGTGCGGAGGAGTTCCTCGAGGAAGGCGTCGGCCCGGTCCAGCCGTCCGAGCAGGGCGGCGTGGGTGTCGGGGGCGATGTCCTCCTCCGGGAAATCGAGGTGGGCCTCCACGTGCGCCAGCGTGTGCAGGAGGTCGTCGCGCAGCTGCCCGATGCGCCGGGAGAGGTGCCCGGCCAGTTGTTCGTTGGCGGCGGCGAGGGCCAGTTCGCTGCGGGCGTGGATGAGGTCGGCCACCGCCTCGGCCTGGGCGAGGTCCAGGCGGCCGTGCAGGAAGGCGCGCCGGGTGAACTCCCCGGGGTGGGCCAGGCGCGCGCCGGCCGCCAGCAGGGTGTCGAGGACCAGGCGGGCCGGGAGCAGGCCGCCGTGGCAGCTGATCTCGACGGTGTCCTCGGTGGTGAACGAGCGGGGGGCCCGCAGCACCGCGAGCATCACCTCGTCGATCACCCGGCCCTCCCGCACGACCTGGCCGTAATGCAGGGTGTGCGTGGGCGCGGCCGAGGGCGGCACCGCCCCGCGCCCGCGCGGGACAAAGCAGCGGTCGGCCACCGCCAGGGCCTGCGGGCCCGACACGCGCAGGACGGCCAGGCCCCCCTCCCCGAGCGGGGTGGCGATGGCGGCGATGGTGTCGAACTCCACGGGCGGAGGGAGTGGGCCGGGTTCGCTCAAACGTGCCCGGTGCGGCAGTGGCCGGCGGCGTTGTCCGCGTCCCGTCCCTGCAGGAACAGCCGGGCCTTCTGGTAGCTCTTCTTGTGCAGGTAATGGAGGAGGGTGGGGTCCGCGGTGGGGGGCAGCTGCCGGGTCAGGTCATCCAGCCGCGCAAAGAGCGGCAGCAGGTCCGGCTTGGGCTGGGCGGTCGGCAGCGCGGCCACGGTGCGCTCCAGGTCGAGCAGCGCCTCGAGCAGCCCGCGTTCGGTCTCGGTCAGGGTCATGCCGTGCAGTGTAGCGCGGGGGCCGCGCCGGCGGAAGCGGTGGTTCAGACCGCGTATTTGGCCGCGATCCAGTCCGGGATGGGCTCGGCGCGGCCGGTCCGGGTGTTGATCATCGTGTAGTCGAACCAGCCCTCGCAGCAGAGCTTGCCGTTGGACCGGCGGACGATCTCGAAGCACACCTTGACGTCCGTCCGCCCGATGGCATCGACCCAGGTGCGGACGAGGAAGGTTTCGCCGAGGTTGAGGGCCCGGCGGTATTCGAGGTGGGCGGTCTTGACGAACCAGCCGAGGCCGGCCTGCTCGAACTCGTCCATGGACATGCCGTAGCAGCGGGCCATCTGGTCGTAGCGCGCGGCCAGTACGTAGTCGTGGTAGCGGCTGGCATGGACATGGCGGTTCATGTCGATGTCGTCCGGCCGCACGGCCAGTTCGGTCTCGAACCGGGTCCGCCCGAGGTTCATGGCCGGGTGGGGGAGAGGCTGGGGAGGGGCAGTTGGAGGATGGCGGGCAGCGGCCCGGCCGGGGGTCGCTCGAACCGGTCGCCCGACCGGGTGAAGCCGGGCCCGAAGCCGCCGTGGCAGAGGAAGAACTGGCCGCCCTCGACCCCCATGAAGCGGTCGAGCCGGTCCTCCTTGCCGGTGGCGTCGTGGCTGAAGCGGGCGGTGGTGACCTCCACCCAGCGGCCGTCGCTGGTGCGGACCCATTGGTTGCCGAAGAGCGCCTTGCGCCGGAGGTGGCCGTTGCCGCCCCCGAAGTTTTCGCTGAACGAGTAGAGCCCGCGCAGCCAGCTGCCGTCCTTGGGGGCGCGCCAGGAGGAGATGAGCATCCAGGCCTGCTTTTCCGGATGGAACCAGTAGCCGGCATAGACGGTGAAGGTGCCGTTGGTGGGCTGGGCGGTGACGAGGAAGCGCTGGCGCTCGCCGGTTTTCCACGGGTATTTGAGGTGGCTATGGCCGCCGGTGCCCTCGTTGCCGAAATCGCCGGAGTAGACCCCCTCGCCCTTGGCCACGAGGGTGACGCGGTTTTCATCGGCGACCTTGGCGCGGCTGATGGCCTCGTTGCCGCTGTCCCAGACGCTGAAGATGATGCGGCGCTCGGTGCGGCTGTTGACCTGCATGCCGAAGTAGCCGCGGTGCCAGCCGCAGGCCATGTAGTAGGTGGCGACGGGTTCGTCGATGCCGGTGGCCTCGCAGTAGAAGGCGGCGAGGTTGGTGCCGGTGAGGTTGGGATAGCCGAGGTGGACGGAGGCGGCGTTGCGGCGCGGCTTGAGGTTGAAGTGGGCGTTGGCCGTGGCGGGCCCGGAGAGGAGGAGGGCCTCGGGGTTGCCGGCCGCGTGGCCGGGTGGGTTGAGCGAGGTGAGGGTGAAGGCCTGGTAGCCGGTGGCGCCGATGGAGAACGGCCCGAAACGGGCGAGCACCTCGTTGGTGCCGAGCCCGCGCACCTCGGCCTCGCGCGTTTGCCCGGCGAGAGCGAGGCGGAGGCGGCTCACGCGGTTGCTGGGCAACCGCAGGGCGATGGCGGCGTCGAGCGTGCCGGTGGCGCGGAGCTGTCCGAACCAGCGGACATCGACGGCGGGATTGGTCCAGCCGGTGACGCCGGACCGCGAGGAAATGCGGACCCCCGCGGATTCGTCGTCCACGTAGGCGGTGAAGGCGGGCACACGCAGCGGTTCGGCTGCCGGGCTGGCCGGCACGAGTATCCAGATCAGGGCCCAGGCGCCCCAGCATGTGGGCGTCAACCAACGGTTCATCATGGGCGCAAGCGTGCGCCTTCGGTTCCGGGGAGGCAAGTCTCCCGGACCCTGGGAGGGAGGGTCAGGGGACGGTGGGGCCTGGTTAGGCCGAGAGCGCGCCGGGGTCGGCGTAGCGGCAGTCGAGGGGGATGACCTCGCCGCAGCCGCAGTGCACCAAGATGCGGGTGATGCGGTCGCCGTCGCGCTCGAAGGTGAGCTTGGGCGCGGGGTGGCTGCCGTGGTCGGCGGCGGGAGTGAGGACGGCCGGTTCCGGCTTGGCCGGGGTGATCGTGGCCGGGGCGGCCGGCGTGGCCGGGGCGCTGCGGTTGGCGGCGGTGGCCGGCACGAAGCTGGCGTGGGCCGGGGCGGTGGTCCGGGCCGGGCCGGCCAGGGGGACGAAGGGGGCGTGGGGCAGGCGGCTCATGGCTGGGCGGGGGTTTCCTTCTTGGGCGTGGTCCGGAGGCGGAGGGTGATGCGGCGATTGACGGGATCCTCGGGGGCGTGGCCGTCGAGGGGGCTGGTGTCGGCGAAGCCGGTGACGCGCCGGATTTGGGCGGGGCTGACGCCGTGGCCGATGAGCTTGCGCCGGCTGGCGTTGGCGCGGTCGGCGGTCAGTTCCCAGTCGCCGTAGGCGGGCGGGTTGGCGGCCGTGTTCTTGTCCGTGTGCCCCTCGAGTTCGAGGGTGAAATCCGGCTGGCGGGAGATTTCCCAGGCCAGGGTGGTGAGGATCCATTCGCCGTATTCGGTGAGCTGGCTGGAATCCTTTTCGAAGACGGGCTTGCGGGCGCGGTCGAAGATGTTGATGCGGAGGCCTTCCTGGGTGGGCTCGACGTTGACGGGTTCCTCCTCCTCGGAGACCTCGCGGAGGTCGAGGGACTTGGCGAGGTTTTCCTTGAGGCGGCGGAGGGGGGACGGCTGGTTGGGCTCGTGGGTGCCGCCCTCGTGGCGTCCGATGTCGGCGCGACCGGCTTCCTTGGCGCGGTTGGGCATCATGCCGGAGGAGGCGTCGGTGACGCTCATGAGGGGGCTGCGGAAGGCGCGCTCGACGGCTTCCTTGATTTTCTGGTCCTGGTTGACGAGCCAGAGCGTGAGGAAGAGCGCCATCATGGCGGTGACGAAGTCGGCGTAGGCGACCTTCCAGGCCCCGCCGTGGTGTCCGTGTCCCTTTTTGCTCATGCCGCCATGGCCTCCGGGGATTTCTGGCTGGTGGCGGCCTTGAGCATGGCCTCGAGTTCATCGGCGGAGGGCCGGACCTCGCTGGTCAGGCTGCGGCGGGCGGCCTCGAGGGCCATGGCGGGGGCCAGGCCGTTGGCGAAGCCGGTGACGGCGGTGGCGAGGCAGCGGAGGTAGGCCAGCTCGGAGGCGCCGGTGATCTCCATGTTGACGGCGAGCGGGTTGAGGAAGCCGTAGGAGATGAGGATGCCGAGGAAGGTGCCGACGAGGGCGGCGGCGACGTGGTGGCCGATTTCCTCGACCGGGCCGGAGATGGAGCCCATGGTGACGACGATGCCGAGGACGGCGGCGACGATGCCGAAGCCGGGCATGGCATCGGCGGCCTTGGTCATGATGCTGACGGGGAGGTGGTGCTCGTTCTCGAGCGTCTCGAGTTCGGTGTCGAGGAGGCCCTTGAGCTGGTCGGGCTTGAGTTTGCCATCGACGATGGGGCGGAGGGCGCCGCAGAGGAATTCGATGGCGTGATGGTTGCGGGTGAAGGCGGGATATTTGGCGAGCAGGCCGCTGCTGGACGGGCTGACCACGTGTTCCTCGAGGGCGACCATGCCGCTGCGGCGGGCGAGCATGAACATCTCGTAGAGGGCCTTGAACATGTCGTTGTAGGCGTCGCGCTTGAAGGGGGTTCCCTTGAAGGCGACGATGACCTGCGCCAGCATGTCCTTGAGGACCTTTTTCGGGGCCATGATGATCATGGCGCCGAGGGCCGAGCCGCAGATGAGGACGTACTCGGAGGGCTGGATGAGGATGGGGACGTGGCCGCCGGCCATGAGGAAGCCGCCGATGACGGAACCGAAGACGATGAAGGCGCCGATGAGGATGATCATGCTGCGGGGTCGAGTTGTTGGCGGCCGGGGCCCTCGACGCGGTCGAGGTGGGCGCGGATGGCCAGGATGGCCTTGGCGTGGGTCTGACAGATGTGGGCCTCGCTGAAGCCGAGGGCGAGGGCGATTTCCTTGAGGCGGAGATCCTCGAAGTAATGCATGGCGAGGATTTTCCGCTGCAGCTCGGGCAGTTGGCGGATGCGGGCGCGGACCAGCCGGGCGAGGTCGCGTCGGGCCACCTGTTCGGCGGGCGCGTCGGCGTCCTCCAGTTCGCGCCCGGCCTCGTGCGCGAGGGCGTCGTTGCCGCCGCCGTCCTCACCCTCGCCGTCCCCGGACGCGGCCACGTCCAGCGACACGAAGGTGGCCGGGCGGATTTCGTCGAGCCAGCGCGCGTAGTCCTCGAGCGAGAGGCCGAGCGCGGCCGCCATCTCGGCGTCGGTGGGCAGGCGCCCGAGGGATTGCTCCAGTTCGCCCATGGCGGCCTGGACCCGGCGGGCCTTGGCATGGACGTAGCGGGTCGCCCAGTCCATGCGCCGGAGTTCGTCGAGGACGGCCCCGCGGATGCGCAGGCGGGCGTAGGGTTCGAAGGCGGTGCCGAGGGCCGGGTTGTATTGGCGCACGGCGTGGAGCAGGCCGATGAGGCCCACGCTGTGGAGATCCTCGGCGCTGACCTGGGGCGGCAGGGTCATGGCGAGCCGGCCGACCACCGTCTTGACCAGCGGGAGGTAGGCGCGGACCAGGTCCTCCTCGGTGGACTCGTTGCGGCCCGCGCCGCGATAGCGCTGCCACAAGTCCGGCGCGGCCGGGGCGGCGGCCGGGGCGGCGCTGGGGTTGAGCGGGTCGGTCGGGCTCATGCGGCCAGGCGATCAGGGCGTGGGGCGGGGGAGCCGGCGGGTTGGGCGGCGGCGGGGGAGACGGGGGAGACGGGTTGGGCGGCGGTGGCGGCGAGTTGTTCCTGGTGGGCCTGCTGGAGGCTGCGGGCCCACATGCGGCCCCACCAGCGCAGGAGCAGTCCGGCCGCCAGCGCGACGGCACTGGAGCGCCAAAGCACGGCGGGCCAAGGGCTGCCTTGGGCAAGGCCGAAGGTGATTCCGATCAGGAACCCGATCAGCCCGCCGAGTAACATCCAAACTTTCATAACCTGTTGCCGACCACGGCCGTCCGGCGGCCGCAACTCACACTCCATCGGCAGATCGGCCGGGGAGGATTACTAAAAAAACCGGGGGTCATGGGGGGGGCGGCTCAGCCTTCCGGGCAGGGGACCATGCCGGCGCTCTGGACATCGAGGCGGGCGGGGATTTCCGGGTAGGACAGCACGGCCAGTTCCTGGAAGGTGGACTCGAAGAACCGGCGGAACCCGAGGCGGATGTGGGGGGCGCACAGGACGAGGGGCGGCTGGCCGGTGGCGCTCATCTGGGCGATGAGCCGGGAGAGGGAGTCCATGACATGGCGGGCGAGGCGGGGTTCCATGGAGAGGCCCCATTCGGTGGGGGACTGGCGGAGGCCCTGGGCGATTTGGTGCTCGAGGCGGGGGTCGAGGGTGATGGCGCGGAGGCGGCCGCTGTCGACCTGGTAGGGGCGGACCAGCTGGGGGCCGAGGGCCCGGCGGGCCTGTTCGGAGAGTTCGTCGGGATTTTTGGTGAGGTGGGCGTGGTCGCTGACCTTCTCGAGGATGCCGGCGAGGTTGCGGATGGGGACGCCCTCGGCGAGGAGGTTTTGCAGGATGCGCTGGACCTGGCCGACGGAGAGCTGGGCGGGGATGAGTTCGTTGACGACGGTGGGGTGGGTTTGCTTGAGGTTGTCGAGGAGGACCTGGACATCCTGGCGGCTGAGGATGCTGGCGGCGTTGCGCTTGATGGACTCGGAGAGGTGGGTGACGAGGACGGAGGCGGCATCGACGACGGTGTGGCCGCTGACCTCGGCGTTCTTGCGTTCGACGTCGGTGATCCAGGTGGCGGGGAGCTGGAAGACGGGTTCGGTGGTGGGGATGCCCTTGAGGGCGACCTTGCTTTGGGTGGCGTTCATGGCCAGCCAGTGGCCGGGGAGGAGCTGGCCCTGGGCGATGGGGCTGCCGCGGAGGAGGAAGCGGTATTCGTTGGGGCCGAGCTGGAGGTTGTCGCGGAGGCGGATGGGCGGGATGATGACACCCATGTCCTGGGCGAAGGTGCGGCGCACGCCGGTGACGCGTTCGAGGAGGTCGCCGCCCTTGCGGGTGTCGGCAAGGCCGACGAGGGCGTAGCCGAGCTCGATTTGGAGGGCGTCGAGGGAGAGGAGCGTCTCGAGTTTTTCGCCGGCGCCCGGGGCGGCGGCGCCGGCGGCATTGGCGGCGGCCTGGCCGGCCTGGGTCTGGCCGGCGGGGGCGCCGGGGCGGGCGAGGCCGGGGGCGGCGGCGGCGTCGGCGGCCGGGCCGCCGTGCTTGTGGAGGGACCAGGCGACGGCGGCGGTGAGGGCGCCGAGGAGGAGGAAGGGGAGGCTGGGGAGGCCGGGGATGAGGGCCATGACCAGGAGCATGCCCGCGAGGACCTGGAGGGCGCGCGGGTAGAGCATGAGCTGGCGGGTGAGCTCGCTGCCGAGGTCGTTCTTGGAGGCGGCGCGGGTGATGAGGATGCCGGCGGCGGTGGAGGTGATGAGGGCGGGCACCTGGGAGACGAGGCCGTCGCCGATGGAGAGGAGGGTGAAGCGCTGGAGCGACTCGGTGACGCTCATGCCCTTCTGCATGATGCCGATGGCGAAGCCGCCGAGGACGTTGATGAGCGTGATGAGCACGGCGGCGACGGCGTCGCCGCGGACGAACTTGCTGGCGCCGTCCATGGAGCCGTAGAAGTCGGCCTCCTCCTCGACCTTGCGGCGGCGGGTGCGGGCTTCGGTTTCGTTGATGAGGCCGGCGTTGAGTTCGGCGTCGATGGCCATCTGTTTGCCGGGGAGGGCATCGAGGGTGAAGCGGGCGGCGACCTCGGCGATGCGGCCGGCGCCCTTGGTGATGACGACGAAGTTGATGAGGACGAGGATGAAGAAGACGACGAGGCCGACGACGTAGTTGCCGCGCACGACGAAGTTGCCGAAGGCCTCGATGATGTGGCCGGCGTAGCCGTCGAGGAGGATGAGGCGGGTGGTGGCGACGTTGAGGGCGAGGCGGAAGAGGGTGATGAACAGGAGCAGGGTGGGGAACCCGGTGAAATCGGACGGCTCGCGCAGGTAGAGGATGACGAGGAGGGTGAAGAGCGAGGCGGCGATGCTGACGGCGAGGAGGCCGTCGAGCAGGAAGGTGGGGACGGGGAGGATGAGCAGCAGGATGGTGCCGAACAGGCCGACGACGAGCCAGAGGTCGCTTTGGCGGAGGGCCTTGGGGAGGCGGAAGGCGGGGGTGGCGGCGCTCATGATGGGCGATGTGGAGGGGGCGCGGGGTTGGGCGGGTCAGTCCTGGCCGGCGAGGCGGGCGGTGTAGTAGCGGTAGCGGTTGACGCGGTAGACCCAGGCGAGGATCTCGGCGACGGCGGCGTAGAGTTGGGCGGGGATTTCGGCGCCGACGCGGCCGTATTTGAAGAGCATGCGGGCGACGGGCTTGTTTTCGAGGATGGGGACCTGGTGTTGGCGGGCGATTTCGCGGATGCGGAGGGCGTTGAGGCGGGAGCCCTTGGCGACGATGCGGGGGGCCTTCATGGTGCGGCGGTCGTAGCGGAGGGCGACGGCGAGGTGGGTGGGGTTGGTGACGACGACGTCGGCCTGGGGGACCTCGAGGAGCATGCGGCGCTGGCTGACGCGCTGGGCGCGCCGGCGGAGGCGGGACTTGACGTGGGGATTGCCCTCGGTGTTGCGGCTTTCCTCCTTGATTTCGTCGCGGGTCATCATGAGGTCGCGGCTGGTCTGCCACCATTGCCAGGCGTAGTCGGCGGCGGCGATGACGAGGAGGGTGCCGGCGACGCTGAGGAGGAGGCGGAAGGAGGTTTGGGCGAGGAACTGGCCGATGCGGCCGAGGCTGACGGTGGAGGTGAAGATGGGGTCCTGGAGGATTTGGGAGACCTGGTGCCAGGTGAGGGCGAGGACGACGCTGAGCTTGACGAGGTTGAGGAGGGCGGGGACGCCGGCCTTGACGGAGAAGATGCGCTGGAAGCCGGCGACGGGGTTGAGGCGTTCCCAGTTGGGGCTGACGGCCTCGCTGGCGGTCTGGAAGCGGCTTTGGATGCCGCCGGCGAGGAGGCCGGCGAGGAGGACGGCGAGGACGACGGGGCCGGCGCAGCGGGCGATGATGAGGGCGGCGTGGATGCCGTGGCCCTGGAGGCTGTCGAGGGTGAGGGGAATTTCGTGGAGGTGTCCGAGCACGGCGGTGAAGGCGTGCATGAAGGTGCCCCAGGTTTCGCCGCCGGCGAAGGAGAGGGCGAGGAGGGTGCCGCCGAGGACGAAGACCGTCTGGACTTCGGCGCTGCGGGGGAACTGGCCCTTGCGCGCGGCCTCCTCCAGCCGGCGTGGTGTCGGTTGCTCTGTCTTTTCTCCCAGTTGCTCGGGCATGGCGGGGCGGGGCGGGTCAGGCGGCGCGGAGGAGCTGGGCGACGCGGAGGACGTCCTCGGGGAGGCGGCGCAGGTAGTTGGCGGCGTGCTGGGCGACGAGGCTGAGGCTGAAGCCGAAGACGGCGAGGCCGGCGACGGCGCGGAAGGAGAAGCTCTCGACGAGGACGTTCATCTGGGGGACGGCGCGGCCGATGACGGCGAAGACGAGGTTGATGACGAAGCTGACGGCGACGACGGGGGCGGCCATGAGGAGGCCGACGACGAAGAGCTGGCCGGCGCGGCTGGTGAGGTCGCGGAAGAGGTCGAAGCTGAGCCCGGCGGTGCCGACGGGGAGCAGCGAGTAGGAGCGCTGGACGGCGAGGAGGAGCCAGTGATGGAGGTTGAGGGTGAGGAAGAGGGCGGCGCCGAGGAGGAACAGGATGAGGCCGGGGGTTTCGCTGCGGGCGTTGCCGATGGGCGAGATGCTGGCGCCCCAGCTGAGGCCCATTTCGGCGGCAATGATGCCGCCGGTGAACTCGAGGGTGTAGAAGACGAAGCGGCTGACGAAGCCGAGGAGGAGGCCGACGAGGACCTCCTGGGTCATGACCCAGACGAGCCCGGCGAAGGAGGGGGGTGCGGGGACGGGGGCGGGCAGGCTGGCGGCGACGAGGAAGGCGAGGACGGCCCCGAGGGCGGCGCGCAGGGCGACCGGCACGTTGGGCATGGAGAAGAGGGGAAAGACGGCGAGCACCGCGCTCACGCGGAGGAACACGAACAGCCAGGTCTGGAGGTCGAAGGCCATGGGCGGGTCAGCGGACCATCTGGGGGAGGCGCTCGATGACGAGGGTGGTGAACTGCATGGCGGTGCGGAGCATCCAGGGGAGGAGGATGACGACGACGGCGACGATGCCGAGGGCCTTGGGGACGAAGGAGAGGGTTTGCTCGTGGATGGAGGTGACCGCCTGGAAGAGGCTGACGGCCAGGCCGATGACCATGGCGGCGAGCAGGATGGGGGCGGCCAGCTTGACCGCCTCGAAGACGGTGTTCTTGAGCATCTCGACGGCGAACTCGGGCGTCATGGCGTGGGGGTCAGGTGCCGAAGCTTTGGACGAGCGACTGGATGGTGAGGCCCCAGCCGTCCACGAGGACGAAGAGGAGGAGCTTGAGCGGCAGGGAGATGGTCATGGGGGGCATCATCATCATGCCGAGGCTCATGAGCACGGTGGCGACGACGAGGTCGATGAGGATGAAGGGGATGAAGAGGAGAAACCCCATCTGGAAGGCGGTGCGCAGTTCGCTGATGATGAAGGCGGGGACGACGACCTTGAGGGGGAGGGCCTCCGGGGCGGTGGGGCCGAGGCGGGCCATGGAGATGAACAACTCGACGTCCTTGGGCCGGGTTTGCCGGAGCATGAAGGAGCGGATGTGGCCGCTGGCGGCGTCGAGGGCCTGCGCGCTGGTGACCTGTCCGGCCTGGTAGGGGGTGAGGGCATCACGGTCGATGCGGGACCAGACCGGTTCCATGATGAAAAAGGTGACGAAGAGGGAGAGCCCGATGAGGATTTGGTTGGCGGGCGTGCCCTGGATGGAGAGGGCGGTGCGGAGCAGGGAGAGCACGATGACGATGCGGGTGAAGCACGTCATGAGCAGGATGATGGAGGGGGCGAGGGTGAGGAGCGTGAGGGCGAAGAGCACCTTGATGCCGGTGTCGACGTCCTGCGGTTGGGTGCCGGTCTGCAGGCCGATGTTGAGATTGAAGGGCAGCCCGCCGGTGGGCGGGGTGGCCGGGGTCGGCGGGGCCCCCGGGGTGGCGGGCGTGGCCGGGGCGCCCTGGGCGGCGGCGGAGTCGAGTCCGGTCCCGGCCCCGAGGGTCAGGAGCAGGAGCAGGGTGACCAAGAGTCCCTGGCGCCACGCCGCGCGGAACCGGGGGCGCGGGAGGCTGGGGAAGAGGCGGGCATTGGGGTGCATCATGCTTTGCCGGCCAGGGCCTGGCGCAGGGCTTCGGTGAACTTGGGGGCGGCGGGGGGCGTGGCCGGGTCCATGGCCTCGCCTTCCGGGAGGTGGGTGAGGAGATTGAGCCCGCCGGGGGAGGATCCGACGAGGAAGCGCTGTTGGTCGCAGGCCACGAGGTAGAGGGCGTGGCGGCCGCCGAGGGACTTCACTTCCAGGATCTGGAGGTGCGGGGTGCGGCCGCGGTGGATGGCCAGGCGCTGCCAGTTGCGGAAAAGCCAGGCGCCGCCGAGGCAGAGGGCGAGGACGAGGGCCAGCGCGCCGAGCACCCGGACGAGCGAGAGGCCGAGGTCCGGCAGACCCGAGGCCGGGGCCGCCGAGGGGGCGGCGGCCGTGGTGGCTGCTGCTGCGGCGGCGGCGGATCCGGGGTCCGCCCCGAGGGCGGCCGTCCCGCCGGCGGCCAGCATCAGCGCGGCCAGGGCGATGACGGTGGCGACGGCGGCGAGGGAGCCCTGGGGGTGGAGGCGCGGCATGGGGTTGGGGTTAGAAGGTTTTCCCGGACAGGTCGGCCGGCGTGGTGGCGCGTGGGGCGGCGGGGTTGGCGCCGGTGGCGGCCGGGGCGGGGGTGGCGGCGGTTTGGCCGGGGCGACCGAGGACCTCGGTGATGCGGATGCCGAACTGGTCCTCCATGACGACGACCTCGCCGCGGGCGACGAGCTTTTGGTTGACGAAGAGGTCGACCGGGGTGTCGGCGGGTTTGTCGAGTGGCAGGATGGAGCCGGGTCCGAGCTGCAGGACTTCCTGCATGGACATCTGGCAGGCGCCGAGTTCGACGGTGACCTTGACCGGGATGTCGAGGAGGACCTCGAGGTTGGCGGGCAGTTCGATGGATGGGTTCCCCATAAAAAAGGATGTGGTGCGGGTTGGAGGCGGGGTGGGCGGGTTCAGGACGGGAGGCGATCGGTGAGTTCGACGGCGAGGCTGTTGCCGCAGCGGCCGAGGCGGCCGTGGAACTTGGGCACGCGTCCGATGCTGACCACGGTTTGGTTGGCTTGGTTGGCGTGGACGGGGAGGACGTCGCCGGGCTGGAGCCGGGTGAGGTGGCGGGCGGTGATTTCGAGGCCTTCCCAGGTGGCGTGGAGCGGGAGGCGGACCGACTCGAAGGCGGGGTTCCAGCGGACGGGGGCGGGGCCGGGGGCGGGCGTGGCGCCGGGGGAGGCGGGCTGGGCCGGCATGGGCTCGGGCTGGGTGACGAGGGAAGTGACGGGGCGGACCCACTCGCTGAGGAGCGGTTCGATCATCTCGAGGGGGCAGCCGAGGTGGAGTCGTTCCCTGGACTCCCCGAGCTGGAGGTCGAGGGCGAGGGCGATCATGCGGGTGTCCTCGGGGGTGGCGGGGAGGAAGCGCGGGTGGGTTTCGTGCCCGAGCAATTCCGGCCGGGGCCCGGGGATGCCGGCCACGATGTTGGCCCATTCCTTGAGGATGACGGTGGTGGCCTGGTCGAGGATGGCGACCTCGATTTCGCTGAGTTCGCGGGGGAGGTCGAAGGGTTTGCCGGCGCCGCCGCAGAGGCGGTCGACGAGGGCGATGCCGAGGCGGTTGGGGATTTCGAGGAGGCCGGCGCCCGGGAGGCCCTCGATGCGGAAGAGGGCGAGGTGGGTGGGGGCGGGGAGGCGCTCGATGAACTGGGGGTGGAAGACGGTGTCGAGGCCGGCGACGGCGGCGGTGATGTCGAGGCGGAGCTGGATGGAGAGGCGGGTGGCCAGCGAGCGGGCGAACTCGTCGTGGTGTTGCCGGAGGCGCCGTTGCTCGGCCGCGCCGAGGAACACGGGCTGCCGGAGGTGGAACGGCTGCACCGTGGCGGCGGGGTCCGCGGGGAGGGCGGCCGGGGCCGGCGGGGTTTCCGGGGCGGCGGTTTGGGCGCGGTCGGCGGGCATGGGGGCGCTGGGGGGTCGGGCGGCGGGCCTTACTGGATGGCGAACTCGGTCAGGTAGAGGTCGGAGACCATCTCGCCGCCCAGGACGGTGTTGAACTGCGAGAGCAGTTCGGCGCGGATGAGATTGCGGGCCTCGGGTTTCTCGAGGTCGGCGATGGTTTTGCTGCCGAGGATGGTGGCGGCGACGTCGCGGAGCTGGTCGGTGTTTTCCTCGATGCGGGTTTTCAGGTCGGGGTGGGTGCCGGCGAGGGTGACGCTGGCGAGGAGCATGCGGGTGCCGAGGCTGCCGGAGACATTGACGATGATTTTGTTGAGGGGGATGCGCTGCTTGGGTTTGCCGGCGGCGGCGGCGGCGGTGGCGGCGGCGGCATGGGGGTCCTCGGGTTGGCCCTCGCGGGCCTGGACGGCGGCGGCGCCGAGGCCCTGCTGGAGCTTGGGCAGGAGGACCTTGAGGGTGAGGACGTAGGCCAGCACGGGCATGAGCACGATGCTGAGGAGGGTGGGCAGCCAGGCTTGGAGGCCGCCGCCGCGGCGGGGCGCGGCCGGGGCCTGTTCCGGGTTGGGAGATGCTTCAGCCATGGGAGGAGGGGTGTTGCGCGGGGGTGGGGATTAGCGCTTGAGGTTGACCAGTTCCTGGAGCATCTCGTCGCTGGTGGTGATGATGCGGGCGCTGGCCTGGAAGCCGCGCTGGGTGGTGATCATGTTGGCGAACTCGTTGGCGAGATCGACGTTGGAGGACTCGAGGGCGCCGGACTCGATGAAGCCGAGGCCGTTGGTGCCGGGCGCGGCGGAGGCGGGGGAGCCGCTGCCGCCGAGCGGGCCGGCGGCGGCGATGCCGGAGTAGAGGTTGTTGCCTTCCTTGGTCAGGATCTGGGGATCGTTGAAGCGCTGCATGAGGATTTGGCCGCGGGTGTATTCCTCGCCGTTGGAGAGGCGGATCTTGATCTTGCCGTCGGAGGCGATGCTGAAGGAGGCGAAGTCGGCGGTGGCGCTGACGCCGGCGGGGCGGGTGGCGGGGTCATCGTGGATGCGGACGTCGCCCGGCGTGGCGAGGCCGCTGTCCGAGAAGCCCTGGATGCGCAGGCCGGTGTTGCTGGTGAGGTAGCCGTTGGCATCGAGGCGGAAGTCGCCGGCGCGGGTGGCGAACTCGGAGAGGGACACGGGGTCGCGCACGATGAAGAAGCCGTCGCCGCTGATGGCGAGGTCCGTGGTCAGGCCGGTGCGGGAGATGGCGCCCTGGGTGAAGAGGTTCTTGGTGGCGGTGGTGACGACGCCGGTGCCGACCTGGAGGGGCAGGGTGCCGGCGGTGGTGCCGTCGCCACCGGAGGATTCGCGCAGGGTCTGGCTGAAGGAGTCCGCGAAGTCGACCCGGGCCGACTTGTAGGCGACGGTGTTGACGTTGGCGATGTTGTTGCTGATGACATCCATTTCCCCCTGGAAATTCTGGATGCCGCTGATGCCGGTGGTGAGGGAGCGAATCATGGTGGGGTCGGGTTTGGGGTTGGAGAGGGGTTCAGGGCAGGGGCGAGGTGGTCAGGAGCGCGGGATCGATAGGAGCGGTGGGCACGGGCGTGATGGTGACAGGGGCGGGCGTGGGCGGCGGCGGCGGGTTGGGGGGTGTGACCGGCGGCGTGGCCTCGCGGGCGGGCGCGAAGCCCACCAGGGTGTCGAGGTCGAAGAGGCGGCCGCCCACCACGAGGTAAGGGGTGCCGCCGTGCACCTCGACGGAGGAGACGGTGCCCTGGAGCAGGCTGCCGTCGAGGTCCTGCACGGAGACCTGGCGCCCGAGCAGCGAGTTGGCCTGGAGAAACAGCTGCTGTTTTTGCAGCAGGGCGATGTCCCCCTGCATGGCCTTGGACTGCTCGAGGGAGGTGAACTGGGCCATCTGCGCGATGAACTCGGTGTCCTGCTGGGGCTTGAGCGGGTCCTGGTTGGTCAGTTGCGCCATCACGAGGCGGAGGAAATCGTCCTGCTTGAGCGTGCGGGACGGCGTGCGCAGGGCACCGGACTGGTAGTTGGCTTCGGTGAGGAAGTTGTTTTGGTTGATGGGTGCGACAGGCATGGCGGGGTGGGGATGTGGTTCAGGCCCAGGATTCGAGGAGGCGCCGGCTCGACGTGCGCGAGGACGGGGCCGCGGAGATGGCGGTAGGGCGGGACAGGGTGTGGGCGGGGCTGGGGGCGGAGTCGGGGGCGGGCGGCGCGGGGTCGCGGCGCGGAGCGCCCTGGCCGAGGCCGGTTTCCAGGCCGGCCAACCGGACGCCCTGGCCGGCCAACGATTGTTGGAGCTGGTGCCAGTGGGTTTGCAGGCCGGCGGCGTCGCCGCGGGCGCAGGTGGCGATTACCTCCACCCGGTTGTCCCGCAGTTGCAGTTGCAGGTGCAGTTCGGTGCCCGGTTCAGGGCGGAGCACGACCGAGAGGGCATCCGCCCGGCGATCCCGGAACTCGACGACCCGTTCCCGCAGCTGCGCCTCGAGACGTTCGAGGGTGACGGACGGGGCCGGCGCCGTGGGGGCGACCTCGTTGGTCTCGGCGACGGGCTCCTGGGCACCCAGGACGTGCGTGGTGGTGAACAGGTTTTGGGAAGCAGGGTTGGCCCCGCCCTCACGGGGGTCCGACGACCGGTCCGGGGCCATGGATTCGGCGCGGGAGCCGGCGACCTGCTCCGCGGCGGCTGGATAAGAGTCCAGGGAGACCGTGGAGGTGGTGGTGATCGGGGTGGAATCCGTCTGGGCGTCAGCGGGGGACGCGTTGGGCGCGGCGAGCTGGGACACGGCCGGGACAGTCCCTGTCCCGGAACTGGGCAAGGACGGGCTCAAAACCGCCTTTGCGGTGCTGGTTTCTGCCGATTCCATCGTCACGCCGGTAATTTCAGCACCGATCGTGCCATCCTTTGCCGGGGCGGAAATTGGCCGGGTAACGGGGTCCGGGGTGACTTTTCTGCCCAGCACTGGGGCAAATCCTGCCGGGTCCGGGGAACTCCCCGGCCCGGAGGTGGGGGGCGGGGGGGAGACGGACAGGAGGGGAGCGGGCGGGGGCGGTTCCAGGATTGGCGAGGTGGGCGCCGTTGGACCTGGAGGCCCCGGGGGTCCGGGGGGCCCGGGGGGAGGCGCGGTGGCCTCCGGGCCGGGGGTGGGCCCGCGGGTGTGCAGCAGACCGGGGGGCGGCCCGGCGAGCGCCTCGGGTCCGGGATCCGCGCGGTCGGCGGGGGGGCGGGGAGGCGGGGCCAGTTTTTCCGGGGGTGGTGGTGCTGGCAGGGGGATCAGGAGGCTCGCCCAAGCCGGGCATTGGCCGGGGTCGGCCGGGAGGACTTCGCCGTCCCTGGCGGGATCCTCGGTGAGGGGGGGATGCGGGGGCGATGCGGTTTCGGTCCCGGCGGAAGGGGCGGGGGTTGGCGGGGCCTGTTCCGCGAGGGCTTGGGAGATGGCGCGGCCGAAGGCGGCGCCGTCGTCGTGGCTGGTGAGCTTGCTTTCGTCGCCGGGCGATTGGGCGGGGACGGGGGCCGGGCCGAGGCAGGCGAGGGAGGGAGTCATGGGTTGGCGGCGGGCTTGGGCGCGGGCTTGGCGGAGTTGCGGATGCGCTCGGTGAGCATGGCGGCGCGTTTGGCCTCGATTTCGCCGCCGCGGGCGAGGTTTTCGAGGAGCGGCCCGGTCTCGGTATCCTTCATGTAGAGGAGGATGCGGACGACCTGGTCATCGGGCATGACCTTGAGGATGGGGGTGGCGCCCTCGGGGGTCATGCTGGAGTACATCTTGGCGAGGCGCTTGAGGTTGGCGGCTTCCTCGTCGCGGATGAGGGTGGCCTTGCGCTCGAAGTTGCGCTCGAACTCCTCCTGGAGGCGATGGACGGCCTGGGTGACCGTGTTGAGTTCGGCGCGTTCGGCGGCGAGGCGGGCGGCGAAGTCGTTGAGTTCCTTTTCCTTGGCGGCGAGGGCGGATTTTTGTTCGCGGAGCTCTTGGATGAGGCGGTGGAGGTCGGGGTTGACGAAGTCCCAGGTGGCCTTGGCGCCGAGGGTGGGCTTGCGGGCGGGGGCGTTGGCGGGGGCGGCGGAGCCCGGGGGCAGCACCTTGGCGGGCTGGAGCAGGAAGACGAGGACGGCGCAGAAGAGGGCGCTGCCGAGGAGCGGGCCAAACCAGCCGGATTGGAGGAGCTTCATGTCAGGAGTGTCCGGGAAGAGGTGAGGAGGGCGTGGGGTCGGGGCGGCGGCGGCCGAGATCGTCGAGCCGTTTTTGTTCGTGCCGGAGGACTTGGACCCGGTATTCGCGCAGCTGGTTTTCGCGGCACTGCTCGAGCAGGGCGCTGGCCTGGCGGGCGGCGGTCCAGCGGGTGAAGGCCTGGCTGGCGGCGCCCTGGGCGGCGCGGAGCGTCTGGGCGCAGGCTTCGGTGCGGCGTTCGAGGACCTGGCAGTGCTGGTGGGCCTGGGCGAGCTGGGCGGCGGGGGCGGCTTGCCGGACGGAGGCCTGCTGGGCGGTCCAGCCGGCCTCGAGGGCGAGGCGGGCGGCCTGGAGGGCGTGGGCGGCGGCGGTCTGGGCCTGGACGGCGCGGGCGTAGGCGTTGAGGGCGGCCTGTTCCTGGCGTTCGCGCAGGACCTGCAGCGGCTGGAGGGAGAAGCGGAAGGACTTCATGCGGCGGCCTTGGTGGCGGCGGCGGGTTTGGCGGCGCCGGCGGGTGCGGGGGCGGGCGTGGCGAGGGCGTGCTGGAGGAGGTCCCAGCTTTCGGGTGCGGGGTGGGAGTCCTGGACGGCTTGGCGGAGAAACTGGCGGAGCGGGCCGTGGAGGGCGATGGCCTGGTCGATGGCGGCGCTGGTGCCGGCGGGGTAGGCGCCGATGTTGATGAGGTCCTCGTTTTTGCGGTGGACGGCCATGGCCTCGCGGGCGCGGGAGGCGAGTTCGCGTTGGGGAGGGGCGAGGAGGTCGCGCTCGAGGCGGCTGACGCTGCCGAGGACGTCGATGGCGGGGTAGTGGTTTTGGGTGGCGAGTTCGCGGCTGAGGACGATGTGGCCGTCGAGGATGGAGCGGACGGCGTCGGCGACGGGCTCGTCCATGTCATCGCCCTCGACGAGGACGGTGAAGAGGCCGGTGATGGAGCCCTGCTCGGCGGTGCCGGCGCGTTCGAGGAGCTGGGGCAGGAGGGAGAAGACGGAGGGGGTGTAGCCGCGGGTGGTGGGGGGTTCCCCGACGGCGAGCCCGATTTCCCGCTGGGCGAGGGCGAAGCGGGTGACGGAGTCCATCATGAGGAGGACGTTGCGGCCGGCGTCGCGGAACTGTTCCGCGATGGACATGGCGAGGAAGGCGGCCTTGATGCGGACGAGGGCGGGCTGGTCGGAGGTGGCGACGACGATGACGGATTTTTGGCGGCCGGCCTCGTCGAGGTCCTTCTCGAGGAACTCGCGGACCTCGCGTCCGCGTTCGCCGATGAGGGCGACGACGTTGACATCGGCCTCGGCGTGGCTGGCCATCATGCCGAGGAGGGTGGACTTGCCGACGCCGGACCCGGCGAAGATGCCGAGGCGCTGGCCGCGGCCGCAGGGGGTGAAGGTGTCGATGGCCTTGATGCCGGTCTGGAAGACGTGGCGGATGCGTTGGCGCTTGAGGGGGTGCGGGGGGAGGAGATGGAGGCCGGCGCGGTATTCGGCCTGGAGGGGTCCGAGGTGGTCGAGGGGCCGGCCGAGGCCGTCGAGGACGCGGCCGCGGAGGCTGTCGCCGACGGGGACCTGGAGGGGTTGGCCGAGGGCGGTGACCTCGGCGCCGGGGTGGATGCCGTGGAGTTCGCCCAGCGGCATGAGGAGGAGGTGATGGTTCCGGAAGCCGACGACCTCGGCGAGGGTGACGCCGCCGTCGCGGGCGGACTCGATGCGGCAGACCTCGCCGATGGCGGCGAGGGGGCCCTCGGACTCGATGACGAGGCCGGTGAGTTGGGCGACGCGGCCGCGGTTTTCGTGGACGCGGGACTGGCGGGCCCGCTGGGCGAGGAGGCCGAGGCGGCTGGGGGCGGGGGGGGAGGCCGGCCCGGGGGTCATGGGAGGAGCGTCTGGCGGAGGAGCTCGACCTTGGTTTCGCGGCGGCCGTCGAGGACGCCGAAGCGGCTCTTGACGACGCATCCGCCGCGGCTGACCTCGGGGTCGGGATGGAAGGCGATCTTTTGGCCGTGGCTGCCCTGGCGGAGGAGGGTGGAGCCGGCGCGTTCGATCAGTTCCAGGTCGTCGGGGTGGAGGTGGACGTGGTGGTCGGTGGATTCGGAGAGCTGTTCGAGGGATTCGCGAACGACGGCCTCGACCATCTCGGGGGAGACGGGGAGCCCGGCGACGAGTTTCTGGGCGGCCTCGAGGCAGAGGGCGATGAGGGCCTCCTCGGAGTCGCGGATGACGGCGGGGAGGGCGTCGCGGAGGGGGTCGAGGACGCGGCGCTGGACCTCGGCGGCCTCCTCGCGCTGGCGGTGGAGCTGGTCGCGGAAGACCTCCTCGGCGTCGCGGCGTCCCCGCTGGTAGGCGGCGTGCTCGAGTTCGCGGCGGCGGTTCTCGAAGTCATCGACCTCCTTGCGGAGGGTGGGGACGAGGCGGACCTCGCGGAGGGCGTGGGCGAGGGTGAGGACCTGGGTGTTTGTGCTCATGCGGCGGATTCCTGGCGGAAGTCGAGTTCGATTTCCCCGTCGGCCTCGAGGCGGCGGACGATGTCGATGATGCGGTTCTGGGAGGCCTCGACGTCGCGGGTCTTGACGGAGGTCATGAAGCTCATTTCCTCGTGGACGGCCTCGGCGGCGCGCTTGGAGATGCCGCCGAGCAGGCGGGCCTTGAGGGTGTCGTCGGCGCGCTTGAGGGCGAGGGCCAGGTCGCGCATGTCGACCTCGCGCATGACCTTCTGGAGGGCGGCCGGGTCGAGGAAGAGGAGGTCGGTGAAGGTGAACATCTTTTGCCGGATGGCGGCCCCGAGCTCGGCATTGCGGCCCTCGAGGGAGGCGATGATTTCCTTGCTGAGCTTCTTGTTGAGGGCGTTGAGGACATCGGCGGCGCTGCGGACGCCGCCGGTCTGGTTGAGGGTGCGGCCGGTCTTGCCGCTGATGCGGCGCTGGAGGACCTCGACGATGCGCTCGAGGACCTCGACGGGGGTGGGTTCGAGGGTGGCGAGGCGTTCGATGACCTGGTCGCGGAGGTCGGGGCGGAGGAGGGCGAGGAGGGCGGAGGCCTTTTCCGGGGTGAGATAGCTGGCGAGGAGGGCGATGGTCTGGACGTGTTCGTCGCGGATGAGGTTGAAGAGGTGGCGGGGGTCCATGTTGCCGAGGCGTTCGATGGCCTCGGAGGACACGCGGGGGGGGCCGACGCGGTCGAGGATGTCGTGGGCCTGGTAGGTGCCGACGGCGCGTTCGAGGGCGGACTTGGTGAAGTTGACCCCGCCGCGGATGGAGGAGCCGGCGGTGAGGGCGACGGCGGACATTTCGCGGAGGATTTCGTGGCGGGCCTCCTGGGGGATGAGGGGCAGGCGGGCCATCTCGGCGGAGACGGCCTCGAGGTCCTGGGGCCCGAGGGACTTGAGGATTTGGGCGGCGCTGTCGGGGCCGAGGATGATGAGGAGGGCGGCCAGCTTTTGCAGCTTGGTCAGGTTGGCCACCTCGAAGGCGGGGGTGGCGGGGCCGTTGGAGCTGGGGGTGATCATGGCATCCGGGCCGGGGTGGGCGGGGTCTGGTTCTGGCCGGGGGTGGAGGCCTGGTTGCCGCCGCGGTTGAGCCAGTTCTGGATGGCCTGGCCGAGGTTCTCGGGGTTGTCGCGGGCGAGTTGGTTAAAGACCTCGACGCTGAGGATGTCCTGGGCGGCCGGCTGGTGTGGGGTGGTGCGCGAGGCGGCGGCGGGGTAGGCGGCGGGTCCGGGGGCCGGGGCGGGGGCGGCGGGGAGGCCCTCGACGGGGGTGCGCTTGAGGAGGCGGAAGAAGAGCAGGAGGATGGCGATGGCGAGGGCGGGGTAGGCGAAGGTCTGCACCTGGTTCGACCAGAACTCGCGCTGCTGCTGGCGGCCGAGGTCCTGGACCGTCTCGCCGAGGTTGTCGTTGAAGACGGTTTCCTCGAGGGTGATTTCGTCGCGGCCGGAGGCGCTGCCATCGGCGGCGACCTGGGCGCCGAGGGCGCTCTGGACGATGCGGCGGAGCTTCTCGAGTTCCTCCTTGGAGCGGGGGAGGACCTTGCGGGCGGGGCCGGTGCCTTCGGTGCGGGCGGCGACGAAGACGGCGGCGCTGAGGCGTTTCACGCCGCCGGCCAGCTGGGTCATGTTGCTGGTGATCTTGTTGAGCTCGAACTGGCTGTTGGTGACCTTTTTCTTGGTGCGGTTGCCGTTGGCGGAGGCGGTGTTGTTGGTGTCGGTGGCGAGGTTGCTGGCGGTGCCGGGGGCGCCGCCGACGCCGGGGGTGGTGCTTTCGACGTTTTCGTCGTTGATGGTGCTGGAGCGGAGGACCTGGCTTTCGGGGTCGTATTTTTCCTCGGTGCGGACGACCTGGTCGAAGTTGATGTCGGCGGCGACGCGGACGACGGCCTGGCCGGGGCCGAGGGCGGCCTCGAGGAGGCCCTCGGCCTTGCGGGAGAGGTATTGCTCGAGGCTGCGGCGGGCGGCGAGCTGGCCGGAGCTGAGGCCGACGAGCGAATCGGGCTCGCTGTTTTCGGAGAGGACGTTGCCGCGGTTGTCGACGACGGTGACCTGGGTGGGCTGGAGGCCCTCGACGGAGTTGGCGACGAGGAAGCGGATGGAATTGACGGCGGAGGCGGGGAGCTGGAGGTGGCCCTTGGTGCGGACGAAGACGGAGGCGGTGGCGCGTTTTTGCTGGTCGAGGAGGAGGCGGTTCTCGGGGAGGACGATCATGACCCGGGCGGCCTCGACCTCGTCGAGTTGGCCGATGGTGCGGGAGAGTTCGCCCTGGAGGGCGCGGAGGTAATTGGCGCGCTGGACGAAGTCGGAGATGCCGAAGTTGGGTTTGTCGAAGATCTCGAACCCGACGCCGTCGCCGCGGGGGAGGCCCTTGGCGGCGAGGTTCATGCGCATGACATGGACCTTGTCGCGGGGGACGTAGATGGCGCCGCCGGCGGCGGCCTTGTGGGGGACCTGGAGTTCCTCGAGGAGGCTGACGACCTTGGCGGCCTCGGCGTCCTCGAGGCGGCCGTAGAGGAGGGCGAAGTCGGTGCGGCCGGACCAGAAGGCGAGGCTGAGGAGGGCGACGACGATGAAGCCGCCGGCCAGCGCGAGGGAGATGCGCTGGTTGAGGCCGAGCTGGCGCCAGATGCCGAGCAGTTGGCGTCCGAGCTGGGAGAGTTGGCGGGTCATGGGTTGGGGGGGCTAATCACACCTGCATCCGCATGAGTTCCTGGTAGGACTCGACCAGCTTGTTGCGGACCTCGACCATGAGCTGGAAGGAGACGCCGGCCTCCTCCATGGCGATGACGGCCTGGTGGAGGGGGACGCCCTGGCCGGTCATGAGGCCGTGGACGGCGTCGCTGGCGGCGGCCTGCTTGGTATTCACGTCGGTGACGAGGCGGCCGAGCATGCCCTCGAAGGAGTTGGGCGCGGTGGCGGCGCCGGGGAGGGCGGGGGAGGCGGGTTGGAGGAGGTTGCCCGGCAACTCCTGGAACTCGCGCAGGGGAATGGCCCCGGGCAGGGATCCGGCGCCGGCCTGCATGGGGTCGAAGGCGCCGGGCGGGCGGAGGGCCTGGAGCGGGTTGAGGTTCATTCAGGGAGTCGGGGTTATCCGGGGGCGGGGTTCAGGCCCGTTTGCCGATGGCCAGCGTCTGCAGGGCCATGGCGCGGGAGTTTTTGACCACGGCGAGGTTGGCCTCGAAGACGCGGGAGGACGCGATGAGGTCGACCATTTCCTCGGAGAGATTGATGTCCGGCATGGCGACCATGCCCTCGGCGTTGGCGTCGGGGTGGCCGGGCTGGTAGACGAGTTTGGGGGCGCGGCCGTCGGCCTGGACGCGGGCCACGCGCAGTTCGGCGGGGGCGGTGCCGGTGTCGTTGGCGGCCTGGCGCAGGACGCTCTCGAAAATCACCTGCTGGCGCTGGAAGGGTTTGCCGTCCGGGCCGCGGGTGGTGTGGATGTTGGCGATGTTCTGCCCGACGATGTCCATGCGCACCCGTTCCGCATCGAGGGCCGAGCTGGTGGTGCGAATGCCGGGGAGGATTTCGATCATGGCGGGGAAAGGGTTGGTTCAGCGCGGGGCCTGGTCAGACGGGCCGGCCGGTGATGGCCAGGCGGAGGCGGAGGAGGGAACCGGTGACCAGCTGGGTGCCGAGGCTGTGTTCGAGGGAGTTCTTCTGCAGTTCGGCCAGTTCCGTCTCCAGCTGCACGGTATTGCCATCGAGGCGGTGGGCGACGGCCTTGGGGTCCATCTCCAGCTTCGGCTGCAGGGCGGCCACCTGGCCCGGGCTGCGGTCGAGCATGGCGCGCTGGAACTCGGACTGGAACGAGCCGGCGACGTCGAGGCGCTTGTAATTGGGCGTCTCGGCGTTGGCGAGGTTGCTGGCGATCGCCTCCTGGCGGAGGGCGGTGACGTCCAACAGCTTCTTGGAGCCGAGGTAATTGGGCTGAGTGAACAGGGCCTGAATCATGACAACAAACGTTGCAACCGCCCTTTCTAAGCAGCGACGGTGCCAAGCTGCAGAAAAGGGACCAGGGCAGGCAAAAAACGGCCTGCTTGCGGGGTGGAAGGCGGGAATCTGCCGGGGTTGCGGGGTCCCCGGCAAAAAGGTGTCACCGGCGTCGGCAGCATTTGCCGGGTGCCAGCGTGGCATCCCGGGACAGCGCTACCGGGGTGCTGTCCCGAAATGAGGCGTGGGGTATCGGCGCTGCGGGAGTGTTCTTCCGGGCTGGGGCGGGAGGGCGGCCTGGGTGAGGGGGAGGGAGGCGGGTCTTTGGTGGCCGCCCTTTGCCAAGCCTGATTCCCTTGGGGATTCTGAGGCCATGGCATCTGAATAGCTTGGGAACGGGCATTCGATGGGTGGCCTTTCCCCATTGGGACAAGGAAGTTCCGCATTCCTGTCCGGCGGCCTTTCCGGGTCCGCCTGGCGGGGCTTTGCCGTGGCGGGGCGGAACTGGAACCTGCGGGCGGAAGCGGCGCAGCAGGCGCGGGAGGGGCAGGGCCCGGGGGTGCTGGAGGCGCACGGGGCGTTGACGGTGGCGGTGGCGGCCCTGAAGACCACGGCGGCGGCGTTGGCCAACCGGTTGCGGTCGCCGGTGTCGCCCGCGCCGGCCCGCGTGGCGGCCCCGGCCTCCTTCAGCGGGATGGTTCCGGCGCTGTGGACCCCGGCGGTGTTGCGCGCGACCCGGGCGGTGAACGAGCAGACCTCGACCGTGCGGGAGTCCGCGGCGGCGCTGGGCCTGGATGTCACCACGCCGGAGGCCTCGTCGGTGCGGCGGGGTTGGGCGGGCGTGGGCTTGGATGTGACTTCACCGGAGACGCCATCGACCCTGGAAGGCGTCGGCGCGATTGGCCTCGACGTGACCTCGCCGGAGGCGGAGTCGACCTTGGTCTCGACGGGGGAGGCCAACGCGGCGGCGACTTCGTACGGGGTGGTGCAGGCGACCTTCCTGCGCGGGTCCAACGTGCAGGGCAGCGTGGGCCGGGTCAGCGGGGTCTATGCGGGGACAGGGGCCGCGGCCGCGGCGACGTCCCTGCGGATCCGCATTGATTCGCCGGACACGGTGCTGGGGGCGGTGCCGACGGCGGTGAGCCTGCGGGTGTTTGACCAGGCGGGGACGAGCCTGGGCACGTTCACGTCACTGGTGGCGGCCGGGCAATCGATCAGCCTGGGGGCTGACATCGGGTTGTCGGTGGCCTTCTCGGCGGGGACGGTGCTGCGCAACGCGGAGACCACCTTCAGCGTGAGCCGGACGACGCCGACCGAGGTGGATCCCGACGCGGTGTTCAACGATGCGGATGTGAACCTGCGGCCGCGGTTCGAGAACGGGGCGCAGGTGACGGCGGGGTCCTTCACGGTGAACGGCACGGCGGTGGCGGTGCTGGCGGGGGACAGCATCCGCACCGTGCTGGATCGGTTGAACAGCACGGTGGCCGGGGTGACGGCGAGCTTCAGCGGGGACAAGGTGGCACTGCGGACGACGTCGGCCTCGGAGGAGGACCTGGTGCTGGGCAACGACACCTCCGGGTTCCTGGCCGCGCTCAAGCTTTCCGGTGCCACGACTGCGCGGGGCAATGTGCGGGACGACCGTCAGGTGCTGGCGCGCACGGCGGCTTTCGCGTCCGTGGCGGCGGGCTCCTTCCAGGTCAATGGCGTGAGCATTGCGGTGGACGCCGGGGTGGACACCCTGGAGACCGTGCTGGCCCGCCTGAATGCGTCCGGGGCGGGCGTGACGGCGGCCTACGACGCGGCGACGGACCGCGTGCGCCTGACCGGGACTGCGAACAGCGAGGAGGACATTGTCTTGGGGGCCGACAGCACGGGGTTGCTGGCGGCGCTGCGGTTGGACGGGGCGACCACCGTGCGGGGGAACCTGCGGGATGACCGGCAACCCCTGGGCGAGGTGGGCCTGTTTGCGGGGGTGAGCGCGGGGTCGTTCCGCATCAACGGCGTGGCGGTGGCGCTGGATCCGGGGGTGGACAGCCTGGAGGCCGTGCTGGCTCGCATCAACGCCTCCGGCGCCGGCGTGGTGGCGGCGCATGATGTGGTGGCGGACCGGGTGACCTTGACGAGCGTGGCGGCGAGCGAGGCACTCATTGAGGTGGCGGACGACACGACCGGCCTGCTGGCGGCGCTGGGGTTGGCCGGGGGGGCGGAGATGGAACTGGGCCAGGTGCGGGATGATCGGCAGGCGCTGGCGGGTTTGGCCTGGGGGGCGGCGGTGGGCGCGGGTTCGTTCACGGTGAACGGGGTGACCATTGCGGTGGCGCCGGAGGACGACAGCCTGGAGGTGTTGGCGGCGCGCGTGAACGCGGCGGGGGCCGGGGTGACGGCGGCCTATGATGCGGCGTCGGATCGGTTCCGCATCACGCCGGACGTCCCGGGGGCGGCACTGGCGCTGGGGGATGACACCTCGGGATTCCTGGCGGCGGTGGGTTTGGGCGAGGGTGCGGCAGGGACGGTGGTGAACCCGGCGGCCGCCTTCAACGGCGTGGGGTTGGCGTCGCCGTTGTTCGAGGCGGGACTGGCGGTGGGGCCGGGGAGCTTTGAGGTGAACGGGGTTGGCATTGCGGTGGCCGCGGACGACACGCTGAACGCCGTGCTGGCCCGGATTACGGCGTCGGGGGCGGGGGTGAGCGCGGCCTTTGACGGGGCGACCGAGCGGGTGACCCTGACGGCGACCTCGACCGGGGTGGGTTCGATTGTGGTGGGGAACGACAGTTCGGGATTCCTGGCGGCGGTGAAGCTGGATGGGACGGCGGTGGCTGAGCCTGGGGGGACGGGTTGGGAAGGGGCGATGTCGGGGCAGGCGGCGCTGGCGGGGGTGGCGGCGGGGGTGATCACGGTGAACGGGCGGGCGGTGGCGGTGGATCCGGCGGCGCAGAGCCTGGCCCAGGTGGCGGCGGTGCTGGATGGGCTGGAAGGCGTGCGGTTCACGATGGATGCGTTGACGGGGCGGGTGGTGTTGCAGGCGGACCGGGCGGGGGAGGCGTTGGAGGTGTCGGACACCTCGGGTTTGCTGGCGGCGTTGGGGATGGGGCAGGGGCGGATCGCGGGCGGGGCGGCGCGGCCGACGCCGGTGATCTGGTCGGCGGGAGGGGCGGGGGGCGGGGGAGTGGCGGTGGCGGCGCCGGGGTTGGCGGAGGAACTGGCGGGCGTGCTGGGCGACCTGGGCGAGGCGGTGCGTTGGATTGCGGAGTCGGGGGATGCGTCGCTGGCCTACCGGGACGAGGTGTTCACGGCGGTGCGCGGCGCGATGTTTGGCGCGGGGGGCGTGGGCGAGCGGGGGGTGAGTTTCGTGGAGACGGCGGGGGGCCTGGAACTGGGGACGGATGTGGGCCGGTTGGAGGCGGCGCTGCGGGGGAATGCGCGGGGCGTATCGGAGTTCCTGGGCGGGGAGGGTGGTCTGGTCAGTGCGCTGGAAGCCGTGGTGCAGGCCTACGCCCGCAACGAGGCGGCGATGGTGGAGCCGACGGCGTATCGCTGGGCGCAGGCGCGCCGGGCATATGGGGGCTAGGCCGGGTGGGGCGGGCTAGGGTTGGCGGGCGGCCGCGGGGTGGCTGAGCAGGGTGGGATCGATGCCGAGGCGGGGTGGGGGGATGTCGGCCCCGCCCTCGGTGGATTCGAGGCGGTAATCGCGGAGCTTGTTGCGGAGCGTGCGCAGGCTGATGCCGAGCCGGCGGGCGGCGTGGGTGCGGTTGCCCTGGCAGCGGGTGAGGATGGCGAGGATGTGTTGTTTTTCCGCGGTCTCGAGGAGTTCGGACTCGGCGGTGACGAGCCCGGGCTGGCCGGGGCTTGGATGGGCTGGGGCGAGGTGGGCGGGTTCGAGGACGGCGTCCGTGCAGTGGAGGACGGCGCGTTCGATGGCGTCGTGGAGTTCGCGGAGGTTGCCGGGCCAGGCGTGCTGGCGGAGGGCGGCGCCGAGGGTGGGCGCGAGGGCGAGGACGGGGCGGCCGTGGCGGCGGCTGGCGAGGGCGCGGAAGTGGTCGGCGAGGGGGACGAGATCCTCGAGGCGGTCGCGCAGCGGGGTGGTGCGGAGCGGGAAGAGATTGAGGGCGTGGAAGAGGGATTCGCGGAAGGCCTGCCGTTGGGCGAGGGCGGGAAGGTCGCGGGCGGTGGTGGCGATGAGTCGGACATTGACCTCGGCGCTGGAGCCGGGCAGGGACCGGGACTCGATGACCTGGAGGAGGCGGTCCTGGGTGACGAGGGGCAGGGCGGCGATTTCCTCGAGCAGCAGCGTGCCGCCGTGGGCGAGGGTGAGCAGGCCGGCGGTGGCCGGGGTGGTGCCCTTGGCGGTCGTGCCGAAGAGGGCGCTGTGGAGTTGGGCTTCCGTGCCGGCGGCACAATCGAGGTGGAGCAGCGGCGCCTCGGCGCGGGGGCTGATCCGGTGGATCAGGTGGGCGACCAGCTTTTTGCCGGTATGGGCCTCGCCTTGGATGAGCGTGGTGGCGTCCGTGCGCGCGGCCCGGCGGATTTGGGTGCGCAGTTCCTGGGTGGCGGGGCTGGCGCCGAGCAGGTCCTCCTCGGGCGGCAGCCCGTGGCGGGTGGCGGCGCGGCGGGCGCGGCGGAGTTCCTCCACGCGAAGCAGCAGGCGCCGGAGGGCGGCGCCGGATGGGGCCGGGGCAAGGAAATCAAACACGCCATGGGCGACGCCGTCCTCGATTCCGGGTGCCTCGTTGACCTCCGTCAGCACCACGAGCAGGGGGTGTCCGGGCATGGTCTCAAGGTGGGGGACCAGGTCCAAGGCGGCGCCATCGGGCAGCGTGCCGGCCGCGAGGACCAGGTCGGCGGACTCCTCGTCGAGCGCCTGCTGGGCTTCAGCCAGGGTGGGCACCGAGCGGACGCGGCGTTCCCCGGCGAGGTGGGGACGCAGGGATTCAGCGGCGACGAGAAGAATGCGTTGGATCATCATAGAGGAGCTGCGGGCGGGCGGTGGGCGGCATCGGTCCGCCCGGCACCGACCCGGCCAAGGCCGGGGTGCTGTCGGGCGGCGTTCAGGTGAATGCGCGCGGTGTTCACAATGGAGGGCGGCAGGCGCGGAGGGCCGGGCCTGCCACCGGGTTCCCTGTTTAGCAGGTTCGATACCTGCCGCCCGGCAGGGATGGGACGGGTGGAATTCCGCCGATTTGAGGTGGGAAAGAGCCCTTCGGCGGGGCGGGCGGGGAACAATTTGCCGGGTCCCCGGCAAATTGGGCCGGGCGGGGAGGGCCCGGAGGGGCGGGGAGGCTACGGCGCGGCGGAGGACGGCGTGGTGGCCGGCGTGGGCAGCGGCGCGGAGGGGGGCTGGGTGGCGGTGGACGGGGCGGTGGGTGGCTCGGGGGAAGGGGTGAGCAGGGCGTTGGTCTGGCTGAACGAATCGGCCTTGGCCTGCCACTGGAGGAACTTCATGCGCCAGCGGGCCATGTCGATGACGGTGCGCAGGGCCGGGGTGGTATCTGCGCCGAGTTTGGCGGCGCGGTTGACGATGGCGCGGTAGGTGTCGCCGGCAGCGGCGGGTTGCTGGAGGCGCTCCTGGATCAGCCCGACCTGGTATTGGACCGGGAGTTGCCAACCCGGGTCGGGGTTGAGCCCGGTGAGGGCCTCGTAGATGGCGAGGGCGTTGAGGAAGTCCCCTTCCTGGTACATCTGGTTGGCGATGGCGTTGCCGGCGCGCTGCTGCCAATGGGCCCATTGCGCGGGCCTGGCCGGAGCCTTGGCCTGCTGGGACTGGAGCAGGCGCAGCACCTGGGTGAGGGCTTCCTGGTTGCGGCCGAGTTGCTTGAGGGCGGACGCGAGCAGGAAGCGCACCTCCGGTTCCTCGGCCGCGCGGGGGTGGTGGGTCAGGAAGGCGTCGGCCTGGCTGACGGTCTGGCTGTGGCGCTGGAGGGCGGCGAGGCTTTGGATGATGCGGTAATGGATGCGCGGGCGATGGAGTTCCGGCGCGTCCTGGCGGAGCAGGCGGGTGTAGAAATCGGCAGCCTCGGCGTGCTTGCCCTCGGCGTAGGCGGTGTCCGCGATTTCCGTCTGGGCCTGCAGCACGAGCCGGCGGTAGTAGTCGAGGTGCCCCTTTTTGAAGCTCAGGGCGCAGGTGATCACGGCATAGAACTTCGCCTCGGCCATGGCGGGCGCGCCCATCTGGCGATAGATGAGCCCCTGGCGCAGGCAGATCTCCGGCAGGCATTCGTCATCCGGGTATTGCCGCAGGAACTGGGAGTAGGCCTTCTGCGCCTTGTCGAACTGCCGCTCCTCCACGGCGAGCACCGCCATCTCGAGGAGGGCGGCGCGCCGCAGGTCATCCGGGGCGTGGCTCTGGATCAACCGGGCCAGGTTTTCGCTGGCGAGGTCATAACCGCGTTCCAGGCGCTGGCGGCGCGCCAGGCGCAGCAGGGTTTCCCCCTGTTCGCGCACCGACTGGCTGGGGTCGGGATGGAGGGCGGTGACGAGGTTCGAGTTCTGGAGGGAGGCGCCGCTCTGCAGGAGTGCTGGGTCCAGGGCCGGCGTCGTGGCAGGGCGGGCGTTGGTCTCGAGCGCGGAAGGCCCGAGGATGGCGCCCTGGGAGAGGTCGATGAACGGCTGGCGCAGGGAGGATTCGGCCTCCGGGCGGGCCTGGTTGGTCGGGGCGGGGGAGATGCCGGCGAGGGCGGGTGCGATCGGGCGTTCCGGAAGGGCCAGGCTGGGCCGGTTGTCACCGTGGACCGGCGCACCGGTATTGGCCATGGCCAGGCCGAGGGCCAGGGCTTGGCCGGCGGCCCGGACAGGGCGGGGCAGGAGACGAGCGCAGGCGGCGAGGCCGCCGGCGGGGAGGGGCCGGGGATGAAGCATGGGCGGATTCAAGGCACGCGGGCCGGGTTGGCCGGGGCGGGGGGCGGTGCGGTGGAGGGTGCGGGAGCCTGCGGGAGGAAGGTGGCCTTGCTTTCGGGCTTTTGTCCGGGCACGGGGGGACGGAAGGCGACGGCGCCCCACGTGGCGGTCTCCTGGCCGCCGGGTTCCCGGGTGCGGCTTTGAAAGAAGGGAATCATGGCCTGCGGCGTGACGTCGGACGGCGTGGTGGACGGGTCGGATGATTCCTCGGTGCGCGGGGGCGCGGGGGGCGGGGTCAACGGGGTGAGCCAGTCGAACCAGGGCAACGGGGACTTGGCGGTGAGGATGATGGGTTCGTGCGCCTCCATGAGGGGCGTGGCTTCGGGAGCGCCGTTGATGCCGGCCACGGCGTTGGTCTCCGCGTGGGCACCTGTCTCGGCGGCGGCGTTCGTGCTGGTGCTGACCGTGACGACGGTGACGACGGCGAGGAGGCGTGGAACCTCCTCCACGAAGCGGAGCGGCGCGGGTCCCACCTTGGGCAGGTAGGCGGCGGCGCCGGGCAGTGGCGCCAAGGCCAGGAGGGCGAACGCCAGCGTGGCCGCCGCGTGGCGGCTGCGGGACATGGGCTGGGAGTTGGCGGCGTGCACCGGGGAAGACATCGGCACGCGCGCGGCGAAAATTAAAGCGGGGGCCTGGGAAGGGAACCGGGCGGGGGGAAGACGTCCGGGCGGCCGGGCCGCATCAGGAGTAGGAATGCCAGGCGGCGCCGGGGGCGGGGGCGTAGGCTTGGCGCACCTGGCGCAACTGGTGGCCGGACTGGTCGAGCTGGCGGAGCGATTCACGGGTGAGGGCGCGGTGCTGCTCGAGGGTGGCGTGGTTGGCGCGCTCGAGGGCGGCGAGTTGCTCGACGACCGGCTGGAGGCGGCGCAGGAGTTGGTGGCGGGCGGGTTCGGCGGCCCCATGGAGGAGCGTGTCGATTTCCTGCTGGAGGGCGAGCTTGAGGGCCTGCTGCTCCGCCAGTTGGCGCCAGTCCAGCTTCTGGATGGCGTCGCGCTCGAGCTCGGTCAACTGCCGCCAGCGATGGCAGGTGTCGAGGAGTTTTTGCTCGAGGGACATGCGAAGGGGGCGGCGCGGGGTTCAGCCGGTCACGGACAGCCCGCCGGCCGCGGTGGCGCCGGGGCCTGCGCCCTGGCTGCGCAGCATCTCGGACCAGGAATCGCGCAGGACGGTCAGGCGGCGGATGACCTCGTGGATGCCCGCGTCGCGCTTGTGCAGGTTGCTCTCATGGAGTTGTTCGTCCATGTACTCGTAGAGGCGGCGCAGCGTGGCGGCCAGCTCACCCCCGCGCTCAAGGTCGAGGGCGTAGTTCAGCTCGCGGATGATTTCCTGCGCGCGCGTGAGGTTGTTGTTGATGGTCTGGTTGAACTCCAGCGGGTCGTCGAGCTGGAATCCGCGCAGGGCCTGGTCGAGGAAGCGGAGCACGCCGTCATAGAGCATCAGCACCAGGGTGCCGGGCGGCGCGGTGGTGGTCGAAACCTGGCGATAGGACTGCCAGGGGGAAGGAAGAGCCATGGGAAAACAGGGGCCGTCGTGGGTGAGGGGGCGGTGCGGACGCGCGGGGGGCGTCAGGCCTCGGTGACCGGCAGCGAATCGCCGCCCTCCAGGCCCTGGGCGAGGAGGTTGGCGATGCCGTCAATCATGGCCTCCGGGGGATAGGGGGTGCTGATACCCAGCGCTCGGGCCCGGTCGAGGGCTTCCGGGCGCACGTCCGGGGTTTCGGCGAGGGCGCGAGCGAGCGCGTCGCTCGCGGCAAAAGCGGCATCCTCCGCGGGCCGGGTGGCGACGCGTTTGGCCCCGGCGGATTCCGTCCTAGGAAGGTCGACCTTCGTTGCGGGGTTGATTTGCATATGACGGTCCAGTTTGTCGTTTGAACGCCTACACTAAGGTTATCGGCGTGGGGTCACCTGAAATTCACATTTTTTTAGCGACCGGGCAGGGTGGCCAGCAGGCTGGCCAGGGTGAACTGGCCGAAGCGCCGGGGGGAATTGAGGACCGCCTGGGCGTCGCCGGGGAACCCGGACCCCCGGCTGTAGTCGCGCCAGTAACGTTCGGCGCCAGCCTGGACGGCAGGGTTGGCGGCATCAAAGACCTCGTCGGCGGCCCAGAGCACGCGCGGGGTGCGAAACTCGACCAGCTTGAGCTGCCAGCCGATGATCATGGGCTTGTAGGGTTGGAACGGGCGCAGGTGGGCAAAAAGCAACCCCTCGCAGCCGGTGGTTTTCCGGATGATTTCGTAGAGGTCCTGGGGGAGGGGTTCACTGGCCTTGAGCACGGGGGAACCAGTCCATTGGCGGAGTTGGGCGGGCGTGACGAAGATTGTCTCGAAGAGCTGCACCTTGCCGAGTTCGCTGCGGATGATCGGTTCGAGCGTTTCGAGGCCGGCCTCCTCCATCCAGTGCCCGGACTCGATCGAAACCGGCAGGATGGCCACCCGTTTGAGGGTGACGGGGAGGGTTTCCTGGGGCCGGTAGATGTTGCTGGGGGTGTAGGCCGGGCCGCTGCAGGGTTGCAGGAGGAAGTCGCCGGACGTGGCGCACCCGGTGAGGAAGGCGGCGAGGGCCAGGGGGAGCAGGCGGAGGAGGCGCGCGGCGGCGCCAGGCGGCGTGGAGCGGGGGTGGGTATCCATCATGGGGTGTCGTCCTGGTTCAGCTGCCGAAGCGCTGGGAAAGGAACTGGAGTTGCTGGTTCACGCGGGCCTGGGCCTGTTCCATGGCGATGAAGCTTGTGATCATCCGTTCCCGGTTGGACTCCACGATGCGCTCGAGGTCGGCGACCTGGGTGTCGATGTCGCTGATTTGGCGGGTGAGGGTGCCTTGGCGGGCGATGAGGGAGCCCTCCTCGCCGACGGTTTTCTCGAGGTAGGCGCCGAGGGTGACGGCGAGGCCGCCGGTGGAGTGGGTGAACAGCTGCTCGACCTCGGAGAGATTGCCGGAGAGGGCGGCATCGAGGCGGGTGGCGTCCTTGAGGGAGAGGGAGTTGTCGGTGCCACTCGAGTCGATACCGAGGCTGGCGAGGCGGCGGACGGTGCCGGAAAGGCTGCCGAGGGTGGCGTTGGCCAGCGACCGCAACTGGCGGGCGACCTCGCCAGCCTCGTTGTCGGCGGCCAGCACCCCGGCCGTGACCTTGCCCTTGGCGTCGGTCGAGCTGGCCGTCTGGGTGTCGATCAGGGACTGCACCTTGTTGTATTCCGCCAGGAAATCATTGATGGCGGTCTTGATCTTGGCCGAGTCGCTGCCGACCTCGACGGTGGTGCTGCCGGTGCGCAGGGCGGTGATGGAGACCCCGGCCAGGCCGGAGCTGGCCTCGGTGACCGTGTTGGAATGGCTGGTGAGCTGGGCGCCGCCGTTCAGGGTGTAGAGGAGGTCCTGGCCGCGGGTGAGGGTGCTGGCAGCCAATCCGGTGGCGGCGAGGAAGTTGCCGGTGACATCCTCGAGGGCGATGCCGAGGTCGCCGGTGGCCTTGCTGGTCAGCTGGAAGCGGTCATTGACCGAGTCGTAGCTGGCGGTGACCCCGGCGTTGGCGGCATTGATGCGGGCGATGACGGTGGCGACGGTGTCGGTGGCGGTGTTAAAGGCGATGCTGACCCCGTTGATCTTGAACTCGCCGGCGCCGGAGCCGCCGTCGGAGACAGCGGTGGCGAAGTTGGCCGAGGCCAGGCTGGCGGTGGTGCGGACGGTGCCGAGGGTGGCGCTGCTGGTCACCGTGCCGGTGCCGTTGTTGGCCAGGCGGGCGGCCTGCAGGAAGTTGCTGGAGTCGGTGGCCGTGCCGAGCACGATTTCACCGGCGCTGGCCAGCGTGATCCGGTCGGTGGCGCTGTCGTAGCTGCCGCTGACCGAGCCGCCGGTGGCGGTGCTGATTTTGTCGAAGACCGCCTGGAGGTTGTCGGAGGTCGCGATGGAGATTTGCTTGCCGTTGACCGTGAAGGTCCCGGCGGTGACAGGGGTGGGGAACGCGGCGCCGGAGAGGACCACGCCGGAGACGTCGTTGGTCGCGCTGAGCGGCTGGCCGACGTTGGCGGCGCCCTGCCGGGAGCTGGCGGTGGCCAACTGGACGACGTTAAAGGCGTAGCTGCCGAGGGCGGCGCCGGAGGCGGCGGTGGCGGTGGCCAGGGTGCCGTCCCCGACCAAGGTGGTGCGGCTGTTGAAGAGGGACGGGTCCTTGAGGGTCTCCACCCGCGTTTTCAGCGCGGACAGGGCGGTGACCATGCTGCCGTAGGCGCTCTTGCGCTGCGCCAGCACCCCTTGTTCGGAGCGCATGCGGCGCCCGGGGGCCCGTTCCACATCTGCCAACTGGTCCACCAGCGAACGCCAGTCGAAACCGCTGGCCAATCCAGCCAAACCAAGGTCAAGCGCCATACATCAGCCTTTCCACGGTCCGTTACCCGTCATTCCAGAAGTTTCATCTTCCTGATTCACAAGTGTTTGCGTGTTTGATTGGCAGCCCGGCCCCCAAAGCGAGACTCGGGCGGCGCCAAGGCGCCGCCCGAGCTCGTATCATTTTCCGTGCCGAACAGCGCCTGACTTAGGACAGGAGCCGGAGGGCCGAGTTCGGGGTCGCGTTGGCCTGGGCCAGCATCGCCGTGCCGCTCTGCACGAGGATGTTGTAGCGCGCGAACTGGGTGCTCTCCTCGGCGACATCCACATCCTTGATGCGGCTGTTGGCGGCGCTCAGGTTGTCCGCGAGGACGGACAGCTGGTCGCTGGTCTTGTTCAGACGGGAGACGTTGGCGCCGATCGTCGCGCGGTCGGTGGCCAGCTGGGTGATGGCGGCCTTCACGTTGGTCGCCGCGGTGGCGGCACCGGCGGCCGTGGCGACGGCCGAGCCGGTCGCCGTCGTGTAGCTGGCGGCGCCGAGATCCACGCCGGTCATCGAGAAGGTCGCGCCGTCGCCGTCGGTGGTGACACTCAGGGCGGTGGAGGTGAAGAGGCTGACGCCGTTGAAGTCCTTGGAGGCCACATCCGTGATGTAGCTGCCGAGGGCTTGGAACTCCTTGTCATACAGGTCGCGGTCCGCATCCGTCTTGGTGACGTCCTGGGAGAGGACGGCCAGCTCGCTCATGCGGTCGAGGGCCTTGCCCACCTTGTTGATGTAACCGTCCTGGGTCTGGCTGAAGGAGACGGCGTTATTGACGTTGGCCTTGGCGGCGTTGGTGCGGTTGATGCGCGCGTCGAAGCGGAGCGAGACCGCTGCGCCGGCGGCATCATCATCGGCATTGACGAGCTTGGAGCCCGAGGAGAGCCGAGCCAGCGACTTGGCCAGCATGGAGGAGGATTCGGAGAGCAAGCGGGCGCTGCTCTGGGCCGAGGTATTAGTATTGATGACCATAGGTTTATTGCGTTTTTTTTTAGGTCCCTTACGGGACGTGTTGACTGCCTGAGTGCGACGTCCTATTCGCGGGTTGGACCTTTTGCCAAGGGCGTCCAAATTGTTTGTCCCTGCCGACTTACTGCGGTCGACTGGGTTCGCTCCTTTTCCCAAACTTTTTTTGGCCTCGGCGCCCTCGGGGTTGGGTTCGTCCGGATGCCTCATTTTGGGGCACGGGCGTGGATGAAAGCGGGGCAGGGGCGGCAGGGTGGCTCCCGGTGGGGGGAGGAGTGGGTGGTTTGATGCCGGGCAGGGGGAAGAAACAGACAGGTGGAGCTGGCAGAAATGGCCGGGTGCGGAGGGCGGTTTCTTGCCGGGTTGGGGTGCGACGGGGTGGAAACTTGCCGGGAACGCCCTGATTTTTCCCATTGGCACAGCCAGTGCTGGAGGGGAACCCGCATGAATGTGGGATTGTATCAGGCCGCCTCGGCCCTGAACGCGAACAGCCGCTGGCAGGAACTCATCTCGGAGAACCTGGCGGCCAGCTCGGTGCCGGGGTTCAAGAAGCAGGAGCTGTCGTTCAGCGCCATTCAGGCCGGCCTGTTGCCCGCGGCAAGCGCGCCGGACCAGCGTTTCCTGCTGCCGCAATCCGCGGCGGCGGTGAACTTCAAGGCGGGCGAGCTGAAGTTCACGGGCAGCAAGACGGACGTTGCGCTGGAGGGCGCAGGATTCCTGGCGGTGCAGCTGCCGGAAGGCGCCACCGCCTACACGCGGGACGGGGAACTGCGGCTGAGCCCGGCCGGGCAGTTGACCACGAAGCAGGGATTTCCGGTGCTGGGGGACAATGGTCCGATCCAGGTGGATGTGAACAACCCGGCGCCGGTCACGATTTCAGCGCAGGGCGAGGTGAGCCAGGGGGCCGAGGTGCGCGGCCGGCTGCGCGCGGTGGAGTTTGACCGGCCGCAGCTGCTGACGCCGATTGGCCGCGGCCAATTCCTGGCCAACAACCCCGAGCTGCAGCCGGCGGAAAGCGCGGCGACAACCTTTCACCAGGGCTACGTCGAGACCGCGAACACCTCTCCCGCCATGGAAATGGCGAACCTGATCACCTCCATGCGCCTCTACGAGGCCAATCAGCGGGTCATCCGGGCCCAGGACGACCGGATGAGCCGCGCCATCACGGAACTCAGCGCCGCCTGAAAAACGCCCCCACCCTATGCTCCGCGCCCTTTACTCGTCCGCCGCCGGGATGCAATCCCAGCAGCTCAACCTCGACGTCATTGCCAACAACCTGGCCAACGTGAACACGACCGGGTTCAAGCGCAGCAAGATCGAGTTCCAGGATTTGCTCTACCAGACGGATCGTCCGGCCGGTGCCGAGGCGGGGGCGGGCAACCAGCTGCCGACGGGCCTGCAGGTCGGGCATGGGTCGCGCCCGGTGGCCACGGCGAAGATTTTCTCCACGGGCGAGCTCACGCAGACCGGCGAGAAGCTGGACGTGGCCGTGCAGGGCGACGGTTTCTTCGAGGTCCAGATGCCGGACGGCACGCGGGCCTACACGCGGGATGGCGCGCTCAAGATGGCGTCGGACGGACGCATCACGACGAGCGACGGGCTGGTGGTGCAGAGCGGGTTTCAGCCGGTGCCGGCGGGGACGACGTCGATCACGATTTCGCCGACCGGCGAGGTGACCCTGAGCGGGCCGAACGGCTCGCAGAACTTCCGGGTGCAGCTGGCGCGGTTTGCCAACCCGGCCGGCCTGGACAGCATTGGGCGGAACCTGTTCCGGGAGACGCCCGCCTCCGGCGTGGCGGAACTGGGCAACCCGGGCGAGAACGGGTTTGGGGAGCTGGCCCAGGGCTACCTGGAAATGTCCAACGTGAAGGTGGTGGAGGAGATGGTGAACATGATTGTGGCCCAGCGCGCCTACGAGGTGAACTCCAAGGCGGTGCAGGCGGCCGACGAGATGATGCAGATGAGCAGCAACCTGGTGCGGTAAGGACCCTTAATCCCGCAATGATGGCGACACTCTTTCCCCT
>JBJOEZ010000039.1:0-40444 GCA_046048995.1 Verrucomicrobiota bacterium
AAGCCCTTTCTCGCGGTCGAGTGGGTTGAATTGCCGAACACGCTCGGCATGTCGCAGCACGGCGACGGCGGTTTGATGGCCAGCAAGCCTTGCGTCGCGTCCGGAAAATCCATCGAACGCATGAGCAACTGATGCGCGGGCTGCCGCTTTGATCCGGGGAAATCCACGGGGGACGACGCCTGCCCCTTCACGACGCTCTACGGGGACTTCCTGCTGCGGCACGAGAAGCTCCCCGCCAAGAATCAGCGCATGGCGATGCAGTTGAGAAACCTCGCCCGTCTCGACGCGCCGAAGCGGAAAGCCATCCAGCAGCAAGCGACCGAATGCCGCGCCGCCTGCCGCCCCGCGAAGGCTGCGGTATGGAAACCAATGACACCGGAAGCAAACGGCCTTAGGATCGGGCGATGCAAGATTTGACAATCGTTCTGCAAGCGCTGGTGGCCGCTTCGATCTTCTTTGTGTGGGTGGTGCGTTACGACAACATCATCCAGGAGTTCAAGCAGTATGGCCTGCCGGACTGGTTGCGTGATTTGGTGGGCATTCTAAAACTGACCCTTGCGCTGCTGTTGCTGTTGGGCATTCAACGCGCATCCCTGGCCGTGATCGGCAGCGTCGGTATCGCCGCGTTGATGGGCTGCGCTTTTGTGATGCACCTGCGGGTGAAGAATCCCGTGTTCAAGATGCTGCCCTCGCTGGCCTTGCTCGCGCTCTCCCTGATCATGGCGATCATCAACTATCGGTACCTCAACGCGTGATGACCAGCGCCACGGGGGCGGAGGCGAGGCACGTTCAGTCCCGAACAACTGCTGTGAGGACGAAGTGGCCAGCAGGTAATTCTGACGGAACGAAATATGCGCAGCTGGATTCATAGTCTATGCTGCCACGCTTGAACGTCGCCCTTATCCTTTGCTCCGCCATCTCCTTTCTTGGCTACGGGGCAGGGTGCTTTCTCTCCGACTCTCTAAAACGGGAGTTCGCCCGCTACGGCTTTGGTTCGCAGCGCGCGCTGATCGGAGCATTGCAGTTGTGCGCAGCGCTGGGTTTGCTGGCTGGCCTGAGCCAACCGTGGATGGGGCGCGCGGCGGCGGGCGGCCTCGCCCTCATGATGCTGGTCGCGGTCGGCGTCCGGATCAAAATCAAGGACACTCTCCTCCAGGCAGGCCCGGCACTGTTTTATCTGGGGCTGAATACCTACCTCTGTCTGGCAGCATTCTGACCACCCGGTCGGCGAAGTCGGCCGTTCCCGATCACGCCGATCATGAAGAGTGCCATCGCGGCATGAGCGAGCAGCAACCAGTGATCGATGGAGGCAAGGCTCATGACTGGCCTGTTTGTCTCAATCCCGCCGTGACGCAAACGTATAAAGGCCATTCCCACCCCTGCCGACGTCACGCCGTCATCGCCCTCGTCATCGCCCATTTCCGGGTGCGATGGTGGCGGTATTTGAAAAGCAATTTCAGATAGACCCTCACGCCGGTCTCGGAAACGAGTCTGCCCCACCAGGAGCGGCCCCACTGATAGGTAACCGTGTCATGCATGACGCATTCGTCCGACCCTCTTCTCTCGAAGCGATGCTCGTGAACGAACAGGGCGAATGGACCTTCCACGATTTCATCCACCAGCAGATCGGGTGCCTGCACGGTCTTCCACCGACAGGTCCAGTGCATCGGGATGATCCACCAATCGCGGCAATGCAGTTCGATCATGCGCCCCTCCTGGGCCGGGCCATCGGTCTTGAGGCTCACCAGCTTCAAGGTCGGGGGCATGACCTCAGTCAAATTGCGCGGATTGCTGTGGAATTCGAACATGGTCTCCACGCTGGCGCGGAGCGGGGTGCTGGCGCGGAAGATTGATGGCATCGGGTGCTTCATGCTGGCATCAGGATCGCATCCGCTGTCCTCAGGCCGGAGAGGATCGCGCCCTCGATGGAGGCGCTCCAAAGATGATCTCCGCAGAGGTAAACACCGGCTTCCTTGCGAAAACCCGGTCCGGTAAACCCGGTCCCGGGCGCCTGCCGGGGAAGCGCCCGCTCGATCCGATAGGTCCGGAGGTGCTGCCATTCGCGCACCGTGCCGCCGAACCAGGCCTCAAGCTCGGCCAAGACCCGCGCTTCCAGATCGGTTGCGTCCACGGTCCCCAGGACGCTCACTGAGACGAGCGCCCGGCCGGGCGGCGCATAGTCCGGCGCGAGATCGGATGGCACGCATACGTTGTTCACCAAGCCGGAGCCGGAGCCATTGAGCGCGATGATCGATTCGCCAAGGGGCGAGCGGGAGGCGGCGAAATACAGACATGTGACTGACCGCCAAACAGGCGCTTCAGTCCCTCCGGCAGGTGCCAATCCTGCCGCAGTCGTCGCATCCGTGGCAACGACCACGGCATCGCCCCGCAATTGCTCGCCGGACTCGAGGGTGATGCTTCCCGGGTGGACTTCCGAGACCTGTGCGCCGAGGCGGATCGTGCCCGGGGGGAGGCGGGAAGCCAACTGCCGGGGAATTTCCCCCATCCCTCGCGCCGGCAGAGTGGCGCTTCCCTGCGAGAACATCTTGAAGGTGAACTCAAACATCCGGCTCGAGGTCTGCAGTTCCCGTTCAAGAAAAATGCCCCCGTAGAACGTGCGGAAGAAGCCATCCATCATCCGTGGAGAAAATCCCGCGTGCTTGAGATAACTCTCCGTGGTCATGTCCTCATGCCCGGCGATTTCCTCGGTGGTTAGACGAGTCAAGCGCCACCTCAGTCTGGCCACTCTCAGTTTGTCGGCGAACGATCCAACCGGGGCCAGCGCACTTTCCATGAGGTGACGCGGCTCACGGAGGACATCCATCAGCCGCACCATGCCGGAAGCCCGGTAGATCAGCGCACCGGGTCTGAAGGCCCGCAGCTCCAGGCGTTTCTTGTCCAGGAGACGACCCGCCTCCGGGTAAGCGTCGAGAAACACCTGGAATCCGCGGTCCAGCAGAAATCCATCCAACGGATCGGTTCTCACCCGTCCACCGACGCCGTCGCTGCGCTCGAAGACAAGGGGCCGGGCACCGGCTTCATGCAGGCGGATGGCACAAGCCAGACCGGCCAGTCCGCCGCCCACGATCAGCACTTTTTTCCCCGCAGCACTCATGGATGGGTCTCAAACAAAGTTTGGGGCTTTGATAAAAACTAGGCTTTTCTGCCCCGGTAGCGCACCAGCAGCCAGCACACCACGGCACCCGCGCTGAGCAACCACCACGGGGATATCCCGTAGCCGGCCGGCAGGTAGCCGACGAACGTGGCGATGCCGGCTGCGGCCAGCGCGTAGGGCAGTTGCGTCCGCACGTGGGCCATCACATCGCAATCGCTGCTGAAGGCCGAGACGATCGTGGTGTCGCTGATCGGTGAGCAATGATCGCCGAAGACCGCGCCGGCCAGCACAGCTCCCACCGTTGCCACGAGGATGGGGCTTGCCGTCATGCCGGCCTGGAACGCGGTGAGCTTCACCGCCAGTGGAATGGCCAGCGGCATGACGATGGCCATGGTGCCCCAGGACGTGCCGGTGCTGAACGAAATGATCGAGGCGAGCACGAAGACCAGGGCGGGCAACCACGCGGAGGGCAGCCGATCGCCAAGCAGGGCGACCAGATAATTGGCGGCACCCAGTTCCTTGATGACGCTATTGAGCATCCACGCGAAAACGAGAATCAGCGTGGGCAGGAACATCTGCTGCATGCCGTGCAGAAAGGCGTGGGTTCCACTCTCGCGCGGCTCGGGTCCGGAAGGCGTGCCCCCCCACAACGCGGTCATGGCCAGGGCCACCGCCGTGGCGATTGCGGTGGCGAGGACGAAGACAGCCGCGGCGTCGGCCTTGCCCATGGCTTCCACGAGATGGGCAAAGGTAGGGGCCTGCTTCAGCCCGCCGCCGCTGATGACCAATCCGCCGAAGACGCCGAGCACCAGCACGGCCAGCGGCACGAGCGCCAGGGCGGAGTGTGATCCGGTCTTGGCTTCAGTGGTTGAATCTTGGTCGGGACGGGGCTTCGATCGGCTGGCTTTTTCCGCGGCGAGCATCGGACCCCAGTCGCGCATGAACCAGACCAGCAGGAACACCAGCAGCAGCATGAACCAGTTGTAGAAGCGGAACGGCAGGCTCAAGACGAGCCACGAGAAGGGCGCGACGGCCTCCGCCAGCACCGCGTCGCCCGTATTCGTGAGGCCCTGGCGGATGACGGACATTTCGTAGGCCACCCAGGTGGAGAGCAAGGACAGTCCCGCGACGGGTGCCGACGTGGAATCGATGATGAAGGACAGTTTCTCGCGGGAGAGACCGGCGCGGTCGGCGATGGGGCGCATCGATTTGCCGACCAACACGGAACTGGCCAGACCGTCGAAGAACACCAGCCAGCCCATAAGATAAGCGCCCAGCCCCGCGCGTCGTGGACTGCGGGATTGCCCCATGACCCGGTGCGAAAGCGCGGTCATGCCGCCGTTGCGCGTCAGCACTTCGGCGAAGCCTCCCATCATCAACGTGAAGATCAGCACGCTGATGTTCCAGCGATCCATCAGCGAGGGGATCAGGCGTCCAATGAATAGATCATGGAATGCGGTCCACGGATTTCCGCCGTGCAGGAGCAGCGCTCCGCTGAAAGCGCCGAGGAAGAGCGAGAGGTAAATGTCCCGCGTGACGAAGGCGAGTCCCACCGCGAGCACACTGGGCCAGAGCACTGCCGGGCTGGCCTTGAGTTCCGGCACCCACAGCCAGACGAAGGTGACGAGGATCCCGATGACAGTGATGAAGGTCCGTGTTCGGCTCATGCCTTAATCCAGTGCTCAAGTTGCATCTGGAGGCTGGCGCGGAGGCTCTTGAGCCCGCCCAGTTTATCGCCGAATCCAGACCGTGGCCTGGGCGACGCTCCACTGAAACTTGCGCGCATGTTCGCGAATCACAAAGGGCATGTCGAGTGTCCGCACCAGTGTGAAGTGGGGCTCGAGCACTGCTTGGAGCGTGGCGAGGGTTCTGACTGGACGCCCGGCTTGGGCAAAGCCGCCGAGCCAACGTGACGGGGACGTGTATTGCTCGAGCCAGGTGCAGGGCGTCGTCAGAACCAATTGCCCGCCCGTTCGCAGGAGCGACGGAAGAGCACTCAGACATCGGCTGGGATCGCGGAGGCGGTCCACCAAGTTGGCCATCAGCACCACGTCAAACTGGCCGAGATCCGAACGCAGCGCCTGCGCATCGCCTTGCTCGAAGGCTACGCGCTGGCGGTCAATTTCCGCGGGCACCTCCGCCGTGGCGGGTGTGGTCAGGAGACCTTCATCGGCGTAGGCGTAAGGGAGCGAGCCATGCTGTTGGAGGTGACGCGCGACCTCGATGAAGCGATGAGAGTAATCGATGCCAATGACCTCGGAACAATGCCGCGCCAGGTCGAACGTGGATCGCCCCACCGCGCAGCCGAGGTCCAACGCCCGCGCCTGGGTGGGCAGACGCTGTGTGTCCAGGCACTCGGAAACGCAGCGCGCGGGATAATTCAGTGCGGTCGCCGGGCCGAACGACCAAGGCATGGTTTGCTCCGGCGAGCCGTAGTGGAAGAGCAGGTACTCCGAGAGCGCCCGTTCCGATTCGTAGAAGTCCGGCGCGCTCACGAGTTCAGCGCCTGTCGGAGATAGCGGGCAGGGCGATAGTTTTCGATCACCACCTCCACCTTCCCGTCCCGAAACATGCGCGCTTGCGGCACGCGGATGGACGGCGTCTTGGTGGACGAAAACAGGATGTCATTGTGCGTCGCGTTCCTCGCCACTTTGAACATCTCCGGGGTCAGGTGGCCGCCCAGATGATCGCTGCGGCCGGTCGCCACGTGGAGCGTGCCGAGAATCTTCTCGTCCTGAATGTCGCGGCCCGAGGCCGGCAGATCCTGGGTGCCAAATCCCAGCTCGCCCAGCTCGCCCGTCGCCGGGTCCGACGAGAGCAATTGGTTGTGGGCGTCGATGGTTTCCTGGTTGCCCGAGAGGAGCGTCGCCTTGCGAATTCTTCCGCCGGTCACGTCCAGAATTCCGAGGCTGCCGTCCTCGTAAAGACGGGGAAACTGCCCTTCTGCACCGGTCGGCACGAAATAAACCTCGCCCGCCGGCAGATTCGCAACATCGGGTTTGTCCCCGCGACACAGCCCGTGACTCTTCTGCGCCTCCTGTCGATCGCAGATGAGCTTCAAGGTGGCCTTCTGCCCCGCCACCTCGAAGTCGATCTCGAAAGCGTCGGCGCGCGTCATCGCCAGGCGCAGCTTCTCCGCCTGACGACTGACCTCGTTGTAATCCACCGAGAGGCCGGTGCGGAGAATGATCGGGTTGACGCCGTGCAGTGTCGCGCCGCGAAACCCAAACTGCTTCGCGAAGGCCGTGAGCGGCGCGGTGGCCGAATAAGTCGAGATACAGAGGAGAATGTCGAAGTGGGGATAGACGTCCTTCGCGAGGCTAACCTCGCGGCCCTCGGGAGTCCACGCGGCGTCGGGCAGGTCCAGGTTGCTGCCGCCCGTGATCTGGTAGGCAAACATCTCGCCACCGCGCAAACCCAGTTCCGTCATGACACCGTTCTTCAGGCCTTGATAGAACACGTCGTGCGCATGACGCTGAATGGTGAGCGCGGGATCCTTGAGGAAGGCGAAGCCCTCGATCTGCCTCGGATCCGCCAGGTCGATCAAGATGCCGATGCGCTGGCCCGACCTGGGTTCAAACACCGTCCTGAGCAAGCGCGCCAGACTGAATTCAGGAAAAACACGGTCGGATGATTCATTCAACATGAGGAACTAGTTAATGGGCGGCAGGTGAAAGGCAAGCCTCGCTCCGCGGAGATTTAGACCGCGGCGGGGGCGAACGGAGGGGCAGCAGTGTCGTGCAATCCCGCGCAGAAGCGGGCCGGGATCCGGGATTTTCCCACGGACGCGCCCAGCAGCGCACCGACGACCGCGCCCCGATGACAATTGTCTCCTCCGACGTTGGCATTGGCGATGACGCCCGCCTCGAAGGCGTCGGCATATTTCCAGGCCAGATAAAGCGAGGCAGGAAAAGCGTCGGCAATGTAGCAGGCCGGACTCACCCGCTGGCCGATGACGACTTCATCCGATTCGCGCGACCACTGCTCAGCTTTGCGCTTGGAGAACCAGTCGCTGCCTTGCTCAAGGATCGCGGCGCGCAACCCGCCCCCGGCAAGCACGGCGGCAAGCATTCGGGCGAGGGCGTCGGCGGCCTGCAACACTTCCGGGTCACGATGGGTAAGCTGCACATGCTCGCGCACGGCTTCCCGTGCCGCACCGACATCACCGCCGAGAAAGGCGCAGAGCACGCCGACATGAGCGAGGCCGCCGATGTGAATGTCGCTGCCACCGCACTTGCGGGGGTGTGTGCCGCGGGCGTAGGCGGTGAAGAATTTGCGGTGACACTCTTCCACGTAAGTGTCGCGATGCCGGCCCGGCGTGAGCATGAAGTCGATGTAGCGCTGAAGATAGTCCTCCGCGTCATAACCACCGCGCGCGGTGAGCGATTCCATGAGCACCCGGGCGAGTTGGAGGTTGAGCGTGTTTTCGCCCGCGCGCAGGAACTGATGATAGTGAACGCCGCGCTGCCCCCAGTATTGGGCCTGCTCGTGGAGGATGTCACCGCGGGCGTGGAGCGGCGTGTAAGCCGATCGCCAGAGAATGCTGTCTGGATGCGGATTTCGCGGCGCCAGGTAATCGCGCACCACGCCGTAGTCCCGGTGCAGCGCGGCGCGGTCGTAATACCAATGCACGGGCATGGCGAGCGCGTCGCCGATGAGCGAACCCCAGACGACTCCGGCACTTCCATCTTCCGATGGCTGACTTGTTTTGCCTGCGATCATTTAAAACAGTTTAGCCAGTGCAGCGCCCGCCGCCAAACCCGGGAGCTCCGCGCCTTCCACCCGCGGTGCGCCGAGGGCATCGCCGGCGAAGGCGACCGCTGACTGGACATAACCGGTTTGATGGACACCCGGAGGCCCGCTAACGTCTTCCCCAAGCCATGATTCGTGTCAGCGCAATCGTCGCGTTCCTGTTGGGCCTGCTCCCGGCTGTCGGCGCGGACGGGAATGAGGCGGGCAAGGCCCGGCCGAACGTCATCCTCTGCATGACGGACGACCAGGGCTGGGGCGACGTGGGCTACAACGGGCTCAAGCGAATCAAGACGCCCAACCTCGACGCCATGGCGGCCGCGGGGCTTCGGTTCAATCGCTTCTACGCGCAGCAGAGTTGCTCGCCAACGCGGGCCAGCGTCATGACGGGCCGGCATCCGAATCGCATGGGGGTCTTCTGGCCCGGGATGAAGCTGCGCCGCGAGGAACTCACCATCGCGCAGGCGGTGAAGCAGGCCGGCTACGCCACCGGGCATTTCGGGAAGTGGCATCTTAACGGTGTCGCCGGGCCCGGCAAGGTGATGCCCAATGCGGACCCGCTGGCGCCACAGAATTGCGGCTTCGATGAGAGCTTCTCGGTCAGCAATTATTTCGAGACCAATTCCACCTTCGGCCGCCAGGGCATCCCCGAGAAAACGAGGGGCGACGGCTCGGACGTCATCGTGGACGAGGCGCTGAAGTTCATCGCCCGCGCGGCCGGACAGAAGAAGCCCTTTCTCGCGGTCGTGTGGTTTGGCAGCCCGCACGCACCCCACCAACCCTTGCCCGACGACCTGAAGGCTGCCGGCGGATCCGCCTACTACGGCGAGATCGTCGCGGTGGACCGGAGCATGGGGACGCTGCGTGCGGGCCTGCGCAGGCTGGGCCTCGCGGACAACACGATGCTGTGTTTCTCCAGCGACAACGGTGGCTGGCTCGATCCCGCCAAGCCCGACGCCCACGGCACCAACCGGGATTTGCGCGGGCGCAAGGGCGACATGTGGGAGGGCGGCATCCGCGTGCCCGGGCTCATCGAGTGGCCGGCCCGCATCCGGCCCGCCGTGACGGAAATCCCCGCCGGGGTCGTGGATCTTTTCCCCACCCTCGTCGAACTGCTGCAGATCCGATTGGCACACCCGGTACCGCTGGACGGCATCAGCCTGCTCCCGCTCCTGGACGGCCGGATGCAAGCGCGCCCGCAGCCGATGGGTTTCTGGCAGTTCGCCGGCAACCAGCAGAACCTCACCCCCAACTCCGGCCCGTCCGCCTGGGTCGACAACCAATACAAGCTGGTGAAAACCAAGCCCAACCAGTGGGAGCTTTACGACCTCGTGGCCGATCGCCCGGAGAGCACCAACCTCGCCGCCGCGCACCCGGCCGTCGTGAGCCGGATGAAGGCCGAACTGGAACAGTGGCACCAGTCCGTCATTCGCAGTTACCAAGGCGGCGACTACCCCGGACGATGAGACCGGCCCTCCCGCGGCCAGGCACGGCCTTGCTGCGGGTGGCCGCCGCGTCTCGAAATGGAATCTCGCGACCCTCGCGGCCGGGCGGTCAGCGTCTGGGTGAACCCCTCCAGCCGTTAAACGCCGTCTCACCCTTCTTGCCATGCTTCTTATGGCCTTGGCCGCCCGGGCTGACGACCGGCTGCACGCCTTGCCCGGCGAGTTCCCGGCGGCGGACCTGGAGTTCTTCGAGAATAAAGTCCGGCCGGTGAGGCACCGTTACGCTCGTTTGTTGATCCGCGAGAGCACGGTGTGAGTCCGGGAGGACGACAGCCATGGGGTGTTACCCTACCGCGGCTTCTTGGAGAGCGGACCGGGCGATCCCCTCACGGCTGGAGCGCGAGTGGCGCCTCCGGCCCTGCGCCACGGCGGCGGTTACCGTGTCCGCTGGAACATCCCGCGCCGGAACCGCGCGGAGCGCGCGGCGACAAACAACAGGGCCGGCCGGGCGCACGGCAGGAACAACGCCCGCTGCAGCCACGCCGCCCAGCGCAGGCGCGGGGTGAACTCCTTGTCGCAAGTCCGGGCAAACTCTTGTTGCGCCTGCGCCCAGGCCACCTCGCCACGGCTGAATTGCACGAGCGGATTGAGCGCGAGCTCGGCGGACTCAAACGCCATGGACATGCCGTTGCCCGTCATGGGGGGAATCATCGTCAGCGCGTCTCCCACGCACCACTCGCGGTGCGCAGTCGCCTGTCGCGGACGCAGGCCCAGCCCTGCGATCGAGCAGAAGGAATCCTCATCGAACTGCGAGCCAGCCAGCCGGGCATGCAGCGCGGAGTCAGTCGGGCCGCGCAGCCAATCCCTCCAGCGTTGGGCCAGGTCCGGCACCGCCGTCGCGCTGCGGAACAAGCCGCAGATGTTCACGTCGCCGCCCGGCAGCCGGCACAGGCCCACGTAGGCCGTCGGCAGAAAATGCATCTCGAGATCGGCACTGAGCGTGATACCGCGTGCGTGGACCTTCAAGCCGCACCAGCGCCAGCCGTCGGCCATCGGCTCGATGCGGCGGCCGGCGGCGCGCACAATTCCCTCGCCATATTCCCCCGTCCAGCGCGTCCCCACGCGGAGGTCCCCGCCGAGCTTCTGAAATTCCTGCGCAAGCTGCCGGTCGAGGATGAAGCGCGAGACACACAGCGCGGCCTCCGGCAGACGATGCGCGGTGACCATCGACTTCCCCGCGAAGAACGCCGCGCTCGTCGCGCACACCGCCCCCGCTTCACGCAGGCTTTCACCCAAACGGAGCCGCGCCAGTGAGGCCTGGCCGCGTCCGCTGATGAACTCGCCGCACACGCGATGGCGCGGATAGCGACCCGCCTCCCAGACCGTGACCGGCACGCCCCGTTGGCGCAGGCCGATGCCCAGCGCCAGCCCGGCCAGCCCACCGCCCACAATGGTGATGCTCTCAGGCATGGCGCTTGGCGATGAAACTGTGGCTGAACAGGCCGGCGGCGGCCTCGCGCAATTCCCATTCGACGGACCCCGGCCAGAGCGCTGAGAGTTCGCCACCGGCGAATCCGGCGCGCACACTGATCACCGCGTCATGCCGGGTGACCGCGTTGGCGCCGACGAGCGCCACGCAGCGGGCGGCCGCGAGCGCGAGCGGCGAGCGGCGCGGTTCGCACGCAAGGAACACCTTGGTCTTCGCGGCGGCGAGTCGCAACAACGCCGCCAGCCGTGCGTCCTCAAAATGGTGCAGGAATAGATTCGCGAGCATCACATCGGCGACCGGAGACGGCGACTCCAGCCAGGTGAAAACATCGGACGCCACGACCTCCACGGGCCACTGAAGCGCGGCGAACGCGCGGTGGGTCCGGGGCGAGAGGAGATTCTGCCGGTCCAGCAACGTGACCTCCGCCTTCACCCCGAGCGCAGCCCAGCGGCGCGCCAGTTTCAGCAGCAATGTCCCGTCACCCGCTCCCAGTTCGACCAAGCGCACCGGCTTGTCGCCAAATGGATTCGCCCTGTGCTGAAGGCATAGCGCGCGTGTGAGTATCCCCACATGGCCCATCAGCGAATTCAACCGCCGCAAATCACCGCGCGAACGAATCGCCTGCGGAGCGGTCGCTGGCAGGTCGTCGAGCCGTTCGGGTGCAACGACGCGGCGCATGGCTAATCCACTTTCAGGAGGGCCCCGTGGCAACTGAAGCCTGCGCCGAACGACGACATCCACCACCAGCCGCCGGGCGCGTTCTCCGCGAGCGCACGCTCCAGCACGAGGAAGACAAACGGGCTGCTGATGTTGCCGAACTCGCGCAGCACGGCGGCGCTGCGCTGCAAATCCCCGGCGCTCAACCCCAGTCGTTTTTGCAACGCCGCCAGCACCTCGCGCCCGCCGGCATGGAAAATCCAGCCGCTCAGGTCGGCCCGCCGGAGCGCATGGTGTTCGAGCATGGCGTCCAGCAGTGCTTCCACCTGCCTCGCCGCCAGCGCGGGCACCTCGCGTGTGAGGATGTTTCGCAGCATGCCGTCGCGTTGCTCGAAGCGCAGCGCGTCGCGATCCGATGGGGTGAGCCGCGTCTCCGCCGCCGTCCACTCCACGCGCCGTGCGTGAGCGGCAGGCTGCGCCGACCACACCGCCGCGCCCGCGCCATCGCCGAAGAGGCACGCGCTGATGAGCACGCCGGGGTCGTTGTCAAGATAGAGGGCCGCGCTGCACACCTCGACGCAGACGGTGAGGACATGTTGCGCACGGCCCGAGGCGAGCAACGCCTCCGCCGTGCGACAGTTCGGCAGCGCCGCGCCGCAGCCTTGCCCGACGAGATCGAGCGCCTGCACATCCGCCCGCAGGCCGAGCCGTTCGCTCACGTAGGTGGTGAGCCCGGGACACAGGCAGCCGGTGCAGGTGCTGATGAGGACGGCGTCCACCTCGGTGGGGGTGAGCCGGGCGGCCGCGAGCGCGCGCTCGGCGGCCTGCGTGGCGAGCGAGGGCGCGTGCTCGGCAAAGCGCGCGTGCAGCACATCCGGCGTGAGGACGAAGGCTTCCGCCAGGTTCGCGACCGCCAGGTGGCGGGTGGCGATGCCATTGTCCCCGGACAACACCTTGCGCAGCACGGCATGGGAGCGCGGGTTGAGTTGGGGGAACTGCGGGCACTCCTGCAGCGCCTTCCAGCACTCCGCCTGCGTGTAGCAAGCCTGCGGAACAGCCTTGCCAATGCCGCTCAAATACATGGTGAGGTGGAGTGAGTGGGAACGCCCGCTGCACCGGGCAGCCGAATCTTTCTCACAGAAAAGGCAGGGAGCAAAGGCAGGAGGAAGGTCAGCCTGGTTTCCTCCCGGATCACCTCGTGGAGGCCAACTGCGGCCGGGTTGGTTGACCTCTCCGCCGGATGCGGGTGGATTGCCAATTCCCAGGTTCTGGCAGGGAGTTGCCTGAACGTCTTCAGGGCCTTCCCCAATCCTTTTTCAGGCCGGAATGGTCGTGGTTTCATGGGCCGGGTTTTGCGATGGATGAGTTCAGCCATTACTCTCGGCTCCTTGAGCGACGCCCTATCAATCGCGCGGCGGTATTTCACATCGCTCTTCACGAGGCGTTCCGAGGCCTCGTTGATCTCCTGGATCGGGATGAGTTCGATGTCGGAAGTAAGGTTGTGATGGCCGCAGAAATCCAGCACCTTCTGCATTTCTTTGAGACCGCCCAGGAGGGACCCGCTGAGGCTGCGGCGGCCATGGCACCGATGCCAACGCCGATAAGGTGATGGGTCGATCTCGGCATCACTTGTGGACCCTGTGCCAGGGACTGCGGTCTTCCAATGGGGTGAAACCCTGCCGGCCACTGAAATCGGTGGGTGATAAGCGGCGAAGTCTCGAACCGCCCGCACTGCGCCCAAGCCAGCCGCCGCCCACCCGGCCGTCGTGAAACGGATGAAGGCCGAACTGGAACCGTGGCACCCGTCCGTCATTCGCAGTTTCAACGCCGGGGACTGCCCCGAACGACGACACGGACCCTCCCGCGGCCAGGCCAGGCCTGGCTGCGGGTTGGCGCCGCCGCGCGACATTGAAGCTCGCCACTTTCACGGCCGGGCGGTTAGGGTCTGGGAGAACCCCGCCAGCCGTGAAACGCCGTCTCGCCCTTCTCGCCCTGTTCCTGGCGGCTTTGGCCGCCCAGGCTGACGACCGGCTGCGCGCCTCGCCCGGCGAGTTCCCGGCGGCGGACCTGGAGTTCTTCGAGAATAAGGTCCGGCCGGTGCTGGTCACGCACTGCTACTCGTGCCACTCGGCGGAAGCGACCAAGCTCAAGGCCGGCCTGCGCCTCGACAGTCGCGCCGGGATCCTCCAAGGCGGCGACACCGGGCCGGCGGTCGTGCCCGGCAAGCCGGACGAGAGCCGGCTGATCCAGGCGGTGCGCTACCACGACGAGGACACCGCCATGCCGCCGAAGAAGCGCCTGCCCCCGGCGCTGGTGGCCGACCTGGAAGCCTGGGTCCGCATGGGCAGTCCTTGGCCGGCGACGGACGGGGCGGGCTTGGCGGCGAAGGCGGAGCAGCAGGGATTCGACTGGGCGAAGTTCCGCGCGGAGCACTGGGCGTTCCGAAAAGTGGTGAAGGCGGAACCCCCGAAGGTGAAGCGCCCGGGCTGGGTGCGGAATCCGATCGACCAGTTTGTCCTGGCCCGTCTCCAGGCGGCCCGGCTGGAACCCGCGCCACCGGCGGAGAAACAGGTGCTGATTCGCCGTGCCCATCTCGATCTCACCGGCCTGCCGCCCACGCCGGAGGAGGTGGCGGCGTTTGTTGCCGACCCGTCGCCGGAAGCCTTCGCGAAGGTCGTGGACGCGCTGCTCGCCTCGCCGCAATACGGCGAGCGCTGGGGACGGCACTGGCTGGATGTCGCGCGCTACAGCGATGGGCTGGGCGGATTCCTGGACGCCGAGGCATTGCCGGAGGCGTGGCGCTACCGGGATTGGGTCGTGGCCGCCCTGAATCGCGACGTGCCCTATGACCAGTTCGTGCGGGCGCAAATCGCCGGCGACCTGATCTCGGACGATCGGGACCTGGCCGTGGCGACCGGCTTCTTCGCGGTGGGCCCGACCTACATCTCGGACGGCGGCGACCCGGAGGCGACGGCCCAGGCGCGCGCCGAGACGCTGGCGGACCGCGTGGACACCTTCTCCCGCGCCTTCCTCGGGCTGACCGTGGCTTGCGCACGCTGTCACGATCACAAGTTCGATCCCATCACCGCGCGGGACTACTACGCGCTGGCGGGGATTTTTGACAATGCCAAGGCCGGGCTGTCCTCGATCGCCCCGCGCGAGGTGATGGCCGCGTTCGATGCCGCGCAAAAGGCCATCAAGGATCAGGAGAGGCGGATCAAGGCCGCCGGAACCAACGAGGCCACGAAAGCGCAGGTGCCCGGGCTGAAGGCGGAATTGGAACGCCTCCAAAAGGCGGCGCCACCGGCGTATCCCAAGGCGCACGTGCTTGCGGACGGCGGGAACAAGGACATGGCCGTCGCGATTCGCGGCGACCTGCGCAAGCCCGGGGAACCTGCGCCGCGCCGTTTCCTCCAGATCCTCGCCGGCGAAAACCCGCCGCTCTTCCAGGACGGGAGCGGACGCCGCCAGCTGGCGGACGCGGTGGCGGATCCCGCCAATGCGCTGACGGCGCGCGTCATCGTCAACCGCGTCTGGCAGCATCATTTCGGGCAGGCCCTGGCCCGCACGCCGAGCAACTTCGGCGTGATCGGCGAGAAGCCCACGCACCCGGAGCTGCTCGACTGGCTGGCGGCGACGTTCATGGAGGACGGTTGGTCGCTGAAACGGCTCCATCGGCGGATCCTGCTTTCCTCCACGTGGCAGATGGGCAGCCGTTACAGGGCGGATGCGTTTGCGAAGGACGGCGAGAACCGGCTGCTTTGGCGGATGAACCCGCGCCGGCTGGAGGTGGAATCCTGGCGCGACAGCCTGCTCGCGGTCACGGGCGAGCTCGATGGCACCCTGGGCGGGCCGCCCACGGACAGGATTCTCGAATCCAACCGCCGCACGCTCTACGGCAAGGTCAGCCGCAACGGCGACCGCTTCCTGTCCGACGAATTCCTGCGGCTCTTCGACTTTCCGGCCCCGCGTGTGACGAGCGAGCAGCGCACCACCAGCACGGTGCCGCAGCAGCATCTCTTCATGATGAACAGCGCCTTCATGGCCGCGCGTGCCAGGGCGCTCGCCGCCCGCCTCCAGCGCGAGTCCGCCGCGGACCGGGAACGCATCGTGCGCGCCTACCGGCTGCTTTACGCGCGCGCCCCTTCGCCGGACGAGACCGCGCTCGGCCTGGCGTTCCTGGCCGACGCCGGCGGGGGGACGGCGGGGGCCCGCTGGGCCTCCTACGCGCAGGTCCTGCTCTCCGCCCACGAGTTCATCCAAGTCCAGTAGCCGCCATGCAATTCGCCCAACACGAAGCCGCCTTCCGCCGCGCCGCCAGCGCCTGTTCGCGTCGCGATTTTCTCAGCCGCCTCGGTGCCGGCATGGGCACGATTGGCCTGGCCGGACTGCTGGATCGGACGCCCGCGTTGGGCGCGCCGCCGGCCGCCTCGCCGCTGTGGCCCAAGGCGCCGCATTTCGCGCCGCGGGCCAAGCACGTCATTCAGCTGTTCATGCCCGGCGGGCCCTCGCAGGTGGACACCTTCGACTACAAGCCGCAGCTCGCCCAGCACGCGGGGAAGCGGCCGGAATTGGTCAACCGCAAGACCCTCCGCAACACGAAGAATGGACTCATGCCCTCGCCGTTTTCCTTCAAGCCCCACGGGCGGAGCGGCAAGTGGGTCAGCGACATCTTCCCGCACGTCGGCGCCTGCGTGGACGACATCAGCTTCATCCACTCGATGTACACGGACATTCCCGAGCACGCCGGCGCGATGATGATGATGAACGTCGGCGCGTTGCAGCCCAACCGGCCGAGCATGGGCGCCTGGCTCGTCTATGGCCTCGGCACGGAAAACCGGAACCTGCCCGGGTTCGTCGCCATGTCTCCCCGGGCGCAGCCGCGCGGCACGCTGGCCAATTGGGGGAACGCGTTCCTGCCCGGCGCCTACGCCGGCAGCTACGTGAACATCGCCGAGATGAAGCCGGACGCGGTGATGCGCGACCTGAAAAACACGGGGCTGTCCACGCCGGAACAGCGGCGGCAGGTTGATCTCCTGGCCCAGCTCAACCAAAGGCACCTGGCGCGCCTGGAGCGGGATCAGGATCTCGAGGCGGGCATCGCCGCGATGGAGATGGCGTTCCGGATGCAATTCTCCGTGCCCGAGGTGTTCGACCTCAGCAAGGAAAGCCAGGCCACGCGCGATCTTTACGGCGACAGCGAGTTCGCCAAGGGCTGCCTGCTCTCCCGCCGCCTGATCGAGCAGGGCGTCCGCGTGGTGCAGTTGTCCCTTTCCATCGACGGCTACGACATCGCCTGGGACACCGGCCATGAGAACATCGTGGACGGCCACGCGAAGCTCGCGAAGGCCTGTGACCAGGGGATCGCCGCGCTCATTCACGACCTGAAGGCGCGCGGGCTGTTCGACGACACGCTCCTCGTCTGGGGCGGGGAGTTCGGCCGTGCCCCGACGTCCGAAGGCGCCAAGGGCCGCGATCACGATCACTACGGCTACACCAACTGGCTGGCCGGCGGCGGGGTGAAGGGCGGCTACAGCCACGGGGCGACCGACGAATTCGGATGCAGCGCGGTGGAGGACCGCGTCCATGTCCACGACCTTCACGCCACGATCCTGCACCTCATGGGCCTCGATCACGAGAAGCTCACCTACCGGTATTCGGGCCGCGATTATCGGCTCACGGATGTCTCGGGGAAGGTGGTGGAGGGAGTGCTGGCCTGACCAACCTGGGCAGTCCTGAGCCAGCCTCCGGGTGCGTTGGCGGGGCACGGCGATCCGCAGGGGCGCACCACCAGGGATCCCCTGGGATTGTGCTGCCATGCTCCCGCAACCTCGACCGGTTGGACCCCACGCCGCACTTGGGACAGGGCGCCGACTCCCATGGCCCGGGAGCGGTCGAGGGGTCGATCTCCCATTTCGGGGGTGGACGCTGCGAGCGCGGCGCGGATAAATTGCCGGGGCCGACTGTGACTGCCCGCACCACTCGTCCTCCAGCCTGCCTGCCGGCCGCGGCCGGACCGGGCCGCCAGGTGCACGCCGCCCATGAGACTGGGACTCCCGACCGCGGCCGGGACCGTTCTTTTCCTGCCGTCACCCACGTGGACGCGTATCCGAATCCCGGAACCGCAGCCGCCCGTTCCTGCCCGCCTCCGCCTGAGCGCCCCACCGGTGGAGCCACCCTGCGGGCGCCTTTCCATGGGGCCAGCAGCGCCTGTCATCCTTTATGAACCGAATCCGCCTGGCGGAATCGTGCCTGATCGCCGCAGGCGCCGCCGTCATCCTGCTCGTCGGCTGCGGCCGTGCCATCGACCATGCCCACGAGGAGGACCATCACCACGGCGAGGAACCCAAGACCGCGCAGTTCACGGTTTGGGGGGAGTTCCACGAGGTTTTTGCCGAGCACCACTTCGTCGTGGCCGGCACGCCGGTCAAGTTCATCACTCACGTGACGGACCTGCAGACCCTTGAGCCACGGCGCGCGGGGGCGATCAAGTTTGTCCTGCGCCAGGCGGGTGATGCGCCGCTGGAGCAGGTGGAAAAGGAGCCGACGCGCCCGGGCATTTACGAGGCGATGCTCACCTTTCCCAAGGCGGGTGAGTGGGGCTTGAGCATCGCCGTGGCCACGGAGCAGGGTGAGAAGTCCGTCGCCCTGCCGCCGGTCCGGGTCTTCCAGACCAAGCACGACGCCGACCACGCTGAGGAAGCAGAGGCGCCGGAAGGCATCAGCTTCCTCAAGGAGCAGCAGTGGAAGGTCCTGTCGAAGGCGGAGCCCGTGTCGAGGCGTCGAGTCGTGGAGCGCCTCCGCGTGCCGGCGCTGGTCACCGCGCGGCCCGGTTCGCTGGGGCAGGTGACGGCGCCGGTGTCCGGCCGGGTGCTGCCCCCGCCGGGGCGGGCGCTGCCGATGATCGGCGACCGCGTGGCGAAGGGGCAGACGATTGCGCTCCTGCAGCCGCTCTTCTCTGAAATCGCCGTCCGGCTGGCCGAAGCCGAGGGGGAGGTCATCCGGGCCACGCTGGCGGTGGAACAGGCCGAGGCGACCTTCAAGCGCACGGAAAAGCTCGCCGCCGCCGAGGCGAAGTCCGGGCGCGAGCTGCAGGAGGCCGGGTTTGCCCTCAAGTCGGCCCAGGCCAGGCTGGCCGCCGCGCAGGCGTTGCAGGGCACCTACCGACAGGCTGGCGCGGGTCAGCCGGATGGCGGGGCCGGCCAACCCGCCCTCGAGCTCAAGTCACCCGTCGCGGGGGTCGTCACCGGCGAGCGGCGCACACCCGGGGGCGAATATGTGGCCGCTGACACGTGGCTGTTCACCGTGCTCGACCCCACCACCGTGTTCATCGAGGCCAAGGTGCCGGAGGCGGGCGCCGCGCGCCTGGGCGCGGCCAGGGACGCCAGCTACGAGTCGCCCGGCGAACCCGGCAGGTTCACCAGCCTCACCGGTGGCCAGGGGCGCCTGGTGTTCACCGGCCTGCAGGTGGACACCGCCACCCGCACGGTGCCCCTCATTTATGAGGCCGCGAACGCCGATGGGCGCCTCCGCATCGGCCAGATGTTGAGCATCCACGTCGAGACCCGGCACGCCGAGGACGCCGTGGCCATCCCGGATTCCGCCATCGTGGAGGAGGGCGGCCAGCCCGTGGCGTTCGTGCAGGTCAGCGGGGAGACCTTCCAGCGGCGCGAGCTGGCGCTCGGCTTCCGCGACGGGAACTGGGTGCAGGTCCTGTCCGGTGTCGCCGAGGGCGAGCGCGTCGTGACCCGGGGCGCCATGGCCATCCGTCTCGCCTCCGCCTCCTCCGTCATCCCCGCCCACGGCCACGAGCACTGAGGACGCCGCATGATGGATCAGCTCATCCAATGGTCGCTTCGCCACCGGGCGCTCGTGCTGGTCGCGGCGGTGCTGCTGGTCGTGTTCGGCGCCCTCGCCGCGCTGCGCATGCCGGTGGACGTGTTCCCTGACCTCACCGCCCCCACCGTCACCGTCATCACCGAGGCCCACGGCATGGCCCCGACGGAGGTGGAGGCGCAGGTCACGTTCCCGATCGAGGCCGCCCTCAACGGCGCGTCCGGCGTGCGGCGCGTGCGCTCGTCCACGGCCGTGGGCATCTCGGTGGTCTGGGTCGAGTTCGAGTGGGGCACCGACATCCAGGCGGCCCGGCAAATCGTCGGTGAAAAGATCGCGCTCGTCGCCGCTGACCTGCCGGCCGAGGTGGAGCGGCCCATCCTCGCCCCCGTCTCCTCCATCATGGGGGAAATCCTGTTCCTTTCCCTCACCTCGACCAACCATTCCCCCATCGAACTCCGCGGCACTGCCGAGACGGTCATTCGCCGCCGCCTGCTCGCCGTGCCCGGCGTGTCGCAGGTCACGCCCATCGGGGGCGGCGAGAAGCAGTTCCAGGTCGTCCTCAGCCCGGCCCACCTGCTCGCCTTCGGCGTCAGCCTCAACCAGGTCGTGCGCTCACTCGAGGAGGGCAACCAGAATGTCTCGGCAGGCATCATCAATGAGCGCGGTTCCGAATGGCTCGTCAGCGGCGTGGGCCGGATCCGCACGCCCGACGACATCCGCGCGACGGCCGTCAGCGCCTCGAATGGCGTGGCCGTCACGGTTGGCCAGCTGGGCGAAGTCCGCGTCGGCGCCGCCCCCAGGCGGGGCGATGCGTCCGCCAACCGGCAGCCCGCCGTCATCCTCGGCGTCCAGAAGCAGCCCGGCGCCAACACCCTCGTGCTGACCCGCCGGCTCGACACCGTGCTCGATGACGTCGCGGCCAAGCTTCCCCCCGGCATGGCGCTCAACCGCCACATTTTCCGGCAGGCCGACTTCATCCAGGTCGCCGTCAACAACGTCCGCAACGCGCTCGTCGAGGGCGTGGTGCTGGTCGTGATCATTGTGCTTCTTTTCCTCGGGAACTTCCGCGCCACGCTCATCACCGTCACCGCCATCCCCCTGTCGCTCGTCACCGCGGTGCTGGCGCTGAAGTGGTTCGGCGCAACCATCAACACCATGACCCTCGGCGGCATGGCCATCGCCATCGGCGCGCTCGTCGATGACGCGGTCATCGACGTGGAAAACGTCTTCCGCCGCCTGCGCGAAAACGCCCGTCTCCCGGCCGCGCGGCAAAAGCCCTCCCTCCAGGTGGTGCTGGAGGCCAGCGTGGAAATCCGCAGCTCCATCGTGTTCGCCACCCTCATCATCGCGCTGGTGTTCGTGCCCATTTTCTTCCTGTCCGGTGTCGAGGGGCGCCTGCTGCAGCCGCTCGGGGTCGCCTACCTCGTGGCGCTGGTCGCCTCGCTGTTTGTCGCCGTGACCGTGACCCCGGTCCTCTGCTCGTTTCTGCTCCCGGGCAGCCGCGCCGTGCAGGAGGCGGGGGAACCCCGGCTCGTCCGGAAGTTGAAGGACGGATATGCGCGGCTGCTCTCTCCGGCGCTGAAACATCCGTGGGCGTTCACCCTGCCGGCCGTCGCCCTGCTCCTCGTGTCGCTGCTCGGCACCGCGTTCATGGGCCGCGCCTTCCTGCCGGACTTCAACGAGGGCTCACTGACCATCAGTGCGGTCACCCTGCCGGGGACCTCGCTCCAGGAGTCCGATGCGCTGGGCCGCCTCGTCGAGGAGACCCTGCTCTCGCATCCCGAGGTCGTCTCCGTGGCCCGGCGGACCGGCCGGGCTGAGCTGGATGAGCACGCGCAGGGCGTCGAGGCGGCGGAACTGGACGTGTCCCTCCGGATGGGGCGCCGGGACAAGGCCGGGTTCCTGCAGGCGTTGCGGGATTCGCTCTCCACCGTCCCCGGCATGAACATCACCATCGGCCAGCCGATTTCCCACCGCATCGACCACATGCTTTCCGGAACCCGGGCCAACATCGCGGTCAAGGTCTTCGGCCCCGATCTCCACCAGCTCCGCACCGCCGGTGAGCAGGTGCGGCGCGCGATGGCGGGTGTCCCGGGCGTCGTCGATCTCTCCGTCGAGCAGCAGGCGGAAATCCCCGTGCTCAAGGTTCACTTCGACCGCGCCGCGATCGCCTGGCACGGGCTGACCATCCGCGACGTGTCCCGTTCCCTGGAGGCCGCCATCGAGGGCGTCAAGGCCTCGCGCATCCTGGAGGGGCAAAGCGCCTATGACCTGGTCGTGCGCCTCGCCGAGGCGGGCGAATGGCGGCTCGACGAGGTCGGCAGCCTGCTCGTGGACACCCCTTCCGGGGCGAAGGTGCCGCTGTCCACCCTGGCCCGCCTGGTGAAGGACAGCGGGCCGAACGTCGTCAGCCGCGAACAGGTGGAGCGGAAAATCGTGGTCCAGTGCAATGTGGCGGGCCGCGATGTCACCAGCGTGGTCAAGGACTGCCGGCGCCTCGTGGACCCCATCCTCGCCTCCCGCCCCGGCTACCGGGTGGAATATGGCGGCCAGTTTGAGAGCGCCGCGGAGGCCAATCGCCTGCTCGTCCTCCTGGGCCTCGGGGTGATCCTCGGCATCGGGTTCATCCTGCATCTGGCCTTCGGCTCCGCCCGCGCCGTCGCGCTCATCATGCTGAACCTGCCCCTCGCCCTCATCGGCGGCGTGGCCGGCGTGTTCGTGGGCGGCGGCGTCCTCAGCGTGGCCTCCCTCATCGGCTTCATCACCGTCTTCGGCATCGCCACGCGCAACGGCATCATGCTGGTGTCGCACATCCGGCACCTGCAGGAGCAGGAGGGGGTCGCGGACTTCACCGAGGCCGTGCGGCGCGGCGCCATGGAGCGGCTGGTGCCCATCCTGATGACCGCCCTCGCCGCCGGGCTCGCGCTCATCCCGCTGGCCCTCGGCGGCGGCAAGCCCGGCAACGAAATCCAGACCCCGATGGCCATCGTCATCCTGTTCGGGCTCCTGACCTCAATGATTCTGAACATGCTCATTGTGCCGGCCCTCTACCTGCGCTTCGGGCGGCCCGCGAGCGTCCCAGACCCGGCCACGCCATGACCCCGGACCCCAGGAATGACCCCAGTGCCGCCGTTCGGGCCGGGCAGCCGGCAACCGCCCCTTGAATTCGCATGAAGCACCACTTCCTCCTCGTTGTCCTGGTCGCCTCCCAGATGGCGGCCCATGCCGCCGGGCGCCTGGAGGCGCTGACCCTCGAACAGGCGGTGCAACAGGGCGAGAGCCGGCATCCTGAACTTGCGGAGGCCAGGGCGATCCTCGAGTCCGCCGAGGGCCGTGTGCAACAGGCGGGCCGGCTGGCGAACCCCGAAGCCATTGCCCGCATCGAACAGGCGCCGTTCAAGGGCCGCACGCTGGACGACGCCGAGTACCTCGCGGGCATCGCGCAGACCGTTCCGCTGGGCGGCCGCCTGGGCAAGGCGAGGCAGGCCGAGGAACTGGAGCGCGACCGCCGCGCCAGGGAACTGGAGGTGCGCCGCCGCGAGTTGCGCCGGCGCATCCACAGCGCGTTCGCCACGGCGCTCTATCAGCAGCAGGCGTGGCTCGCGCAGAAGGCAGCCGTGGCCGGCGCGGACCAGGGGGTCGCCACGACGAGGGCCCGGGTGGAGGCCGGTGACGCCCTGCGTGAGGATCTGGTTCGCGCGGAAATGGAGGCCTCCCGCGCGAGGGTGGAACTCCGGCGCGCTGCGGCCCTGCAGGAGCAGGCGATGGCGTCCCTGGCCGCCGCCATGGGCGACCCGGCGTCGCCGGTCCGGCCGCTCGACGGAACCCTCGAGACCACGTTCGAGCTGCCCACGATGGAGGCTCTGGCCGCCCGCCTCGCGTCCCATCCGGAGTCCGCGCTGGCGGACGCGGACAGCCGCGCCAGCAATGCCCGCGTGGATTTGGCCAGGGCCGAGCGCATCCCCGACGTGAAGGTCGAACTGCTTTACCGGCGGCTCCAGGCTGAGCAGGTGAACGCCTTTGATGTCGGCCTGACCATTCCGTTGCCCTTGCTGGACCGGAACCAGGGGCGCATCCGCGAGGCCCGCGCCGAAGCCGCGGCCGCCGAGGCTCGGTCCCGTTCCACCCGGAATGACCTCACCCTTCGGCTTCGCGAGGCGCATGCGCAACTGACGGCCGCGCTGGCCAACCGCCGGGCCTTGAAGGAGGAGGTTCTGCCCCGCGCCGACCTCCTGCTCCAGGCGGCCGAAGCCCGCTATGCCGCCGGGGACAGCAGCCTCACCGACGTGCTCCCGGTCCGGCGCGATTGGGCGGCAGTCCAGCTGGCCTATCTGGAGTCACTGCGGGACGTGATGCAGGCGTGGGTTGCCCTGACCCCGTTCCTGGGCGCCCATTGAGTGTTCCGGGCCTTGGCATGGTTCGGGCAGCAGCTGCCCCGCACCGCCTGGGCCGTCGCGCCAGGGTCAACTCCCGGCTGGCCATCCTTCCGGGGCCACCACTGTCTTGGGGCAGGGTGCTGTTCCCCCGGGGTGTCGCCGCAGGCCACCCACCCTCGCGGCGCCTGGCCCCGGCCGTTCCCAGCCGGTGTCAGCCCGGGCGACCCGTTGACCGCTGATACTGTCTTTGCAATATATACACGGCTTCCTCGACCTGGCAGGAAGCCGTGAACAGGCTGTGGCAGACGATCCAGCCCCGGCCTTCCGCATGGAAGTGGATGTTGTGGGCGCCGAACACATTGGCCATGGTGACCAGTGACCAGCCAAGGTAGGTGGGCTTCCCGTGCTGACGCATGTAGTTTTTGTAACGGCGCTCCAAGAGGCGGCGGATGTCTTTCCTGCAGTCCTCCGCCCCGTCCTTCTCCTCCTTCAGGCCGTGATACTGGAGATACCCATCGAAGATGAACTGTCTTTGCCAATAGAGCTCATTGGTGTTCAGGAGGCGTCGGTATTCCAGGCCGCACAACTCCGGGACATCGGGCCCGAAGGGCTTCGGCCGGCCCTCGACCAGGCGGTGGACCCCGGCGGACAACTGGACCCCGTCCTCGGTGAGCTCGAGATCCACCATGATGACAAGGAGCCAGGAGAGGACGTCCGTGTCACCGGTTCGTTTGGCGATGCGTTTGAGGAATGGGTTCATGGCAGGGAAAGGAGGGGCGGGTTGGTTGCTTGGGTGGGTGGGGATAGTGCGCCGTGGGTCAGCAGGGTTTCCTTTGGCGGATGTAACACCGGAGCACGGGCAGGCCCTCGGCCTGGTGGCAGGCGGCCCGGGCCGGGGTCAGCACGGCATGATTCCTTCCGTCGATGAGGATGTGGGGATGGCCTTCGGGTTGGGGTTCGGCGTCCTTGCAGGCGTGCAAATGGGCGTGGGTGGCCGGGCAGATGGGGTCGCCGGTGTCGGCGTGGCGGACCCACTGGATGTGAAAGCGCCACTGGTCCGGCCGGCGGGTTAGCCAAAGATGGTAGTCCCAGAAGTCGCCGACGCTGGCATGCCCGCCGGGGCGTTTCAGCTCGTACTGGAGTTGGCTGATGATGTGGTCGCGGATTTGCTCGGGCAGGGGGAAGCAGCGCCGGATGGCCGCGATTTCGGCCGGGCTGGTGGGCTCCTGGATGAAGCTCACGGCCTCGGCGCCACCCTCCTGGCCGGCAGTCTCCGCGGCCTTCATTTTACGGGACAAGGCGTGCACCCGGTTCATCTCCTTCACGGTCGAGTCAATTCTCCACGCGGCCGACTTGGGGCCTTTTGAATAGAACTGCTCGTATCCCTCCTCCACCACGTGGATGTTATGTGCCCCGAGGATGGCGGCGAGGGCCACCGCGCAGCCGCCGATGGTGGTCGGGTGGCCGTGGCGGCGGTAGTAGTCCCGCCGGCGCCGTTCCAGCAGGCGCAGGGTGGGCCCGATGTGTTGCAGGTTCTCCGCGTCCACCCGGTCGAGGCCGTAGTAGCCAAATCTCAGGAAATAGAGCTCGAGTGACGTCCATGATTCCCGCGCCGTGGGCAGGCACGCGCGGACCTGCAGGCCATGGAATTGCGGGATATGATTGCTGAAGCTTTCGAGTTTCCCGTCGCGCTGGCGCAGGAGTTCGAACCGGACGCCGATGCCCTGCTCGGTGGCGCTCAGGTGGAGGTTGAGCACCAGCACCCAGGCCGGCACCGAGGGGTTCCGCCACTCTTTGTCGGCGATCATTCTCAGGAAGGGATTCATGGGATGGAATGGGTTGTTCCGTTTGGCTTGGGGCGCACCGCAGGCAGCTTGGCCGTTGGTTGAGGAGTGGGGCCCGGGGCACCTCCATCCGCCGGGCATCCCGGCGCGGGGCCGGGGTCGGCGGGGACATGCCCCGGGCCTGGTCTCCTCAGCGGGGGTTGGACCCCTCGGGGTTCTCCTGGGAAGGCGGAGGCGGGGTGGCCGGGGGCGGGTCCGGCGGGGGCGGCACCGTGGCGGTCGCGGGGTTCTTGGGCCGCGCCCGGCGCCGGGCCGGTCGGCTGCGCAGGGTGCTGACGCTGTGGCTCAGGGTCTGGAAGGCCGCACTGGTGCCGGCCTGGCTGGCCTCGTATTGGATGCTGAGCCGTGGGTCGATCCCGAGGTCGCGGGCTTCCTGCACCACATCCGGGCTCGCGCCCAGGAAGAGGATTTGCCAGTCATTCTCCTGGCGCCGGCGCCCGATCAGTTCCTGCAGGGTGGCGTGCGTGAAGCGCTGGCTCGAGTTCTCGGCGCCGTCGGTGAACACGGCCACGATGACCCGCTCGGGGCGGTCCGCCGGGGCCAGTTGGGCGAAGTAATCGTGCGTGCGCTCGAGCGTGACCCCGATGGCGTCGTAGAGCGCGGTGCTGCCGCGGGGCACGAGGTCCCTGGGCTTGAGGGGCAGGGCCTCGGACAGCGGGATGCGGTCCCAGACGATCTCATACTGGTCGTCGAAGCGGACCAGGCTGATGCGGGTGCGTCCGGTTTCCTTCGCCTGCGCGGCGAGGAACTGGTTGATGCCCTCGAGGAGGGTGGTGCGGATGCCGGCGATGGACGAAGACCGGTCGATGACGAGGGTGATGTCCGTCCAGGGGGTTTTGGCTTGGGTGCTCATGATGCGTTTCTTTCGTTGTGACAACGCACCAGGAATTCCGAGGACGCCGGGGCGCGAAGGCGCCGACGCTCGGGGGAGTCGTTTGAGGCCCGTCTGGGCTCCACATCGGACGGCTCATTGGAGCCGTCCAGACCACCGTTTCACTCCCGACCGGTTGGTAGGTCCGCCGCCACGGGCGAACCGTTCCTGATGCTGGGAGCGAGCATACGCCGGCGGCGGCCGGGGGCAACCCGGGGGTGTGTCATAAAGGGGGTAGCAGCGGACGTATGGAGGCTGAACCCCGTAGCAGCGGACGTAAGTCCGCTGATCCTGCTACAAGGTGCGCCGGCCGCAGGGTTCCCGCGGCCTCATTTCGGTCACCCTCACCACGCTGACCTGTCCGCGTGCACCCCCCGTCCGGCCATCAGTATTGCACCCGCAGGAACTCCATGGCGTTGGTCCTCCGGACCGGGAACGACAGCGGCGCGTTGGTTGCGGCGCTGTTGGTGAGGCCGGCCACGGTGCGCCAATCGATCAGGTTGGACGAGGCTTGCAGCGCGTAGTTCTGTCCGGCCGCCGCCGTAAACGCCGCGGACAGGGAACCGTCCCCGGCGCGCCCCAGGGTCAGCACCGGCGGGTCGAGCAGGGCGACCAGGTCCCGCGCGAGGGTGGCAATCGCCTGGTGCTGCCCGCGATTGGACATCACGGCCACGCCGGCGGCCGGCTGGCGTCGAAACGCCACATAGGTCGTGTAGCCCGCCACCACGCCGCCCTTCTCAAACTGGCTCCGGCCATCCGGGAGGGCGACAACGTCGATGCCGTAGCCCACCAACTGGCCCGGGGCACCGGCTGCCGCCGGTGTCAGCGCCCGGTCCATTGCCCCGGCGACCGGAAAGGCCGCCAGGCCCGTGCACACGCGCAGGTAGCGGCCCAGGTCATCCCCCGTGCTCAGCAGTTCCCCCGCGCCCTCCAGCACGCCCATGTCGGACACGGCCACCTCCGCCAACCCGCCTCCCGCCACCCGATAGCCCTGCGCCAACCGGGGACGCAGCCGATCCAGGAACGCCGGCTCGTTCAGGCCCGTGTCCAGCATGCCGAGCGGCGCGGTCAACCGCTCCCGCAGCAGGGCGGAGTAGCTGCCCCAACCGCTGGCGTCGGCCAAGGCCACCCCGAGGAGACCGAGGCCCACGTTTGAGTAGCGGTAGGTGCTGCCTGGCGGCACCGGCAACACCAGCCCGGAAAGGAAGTTCGACAACTGGGCCCGCGAATAATCCAGGGCCGGACTCGTCGGCGGTCCGGTCATGTTGTCGGGGAAGTCAGGCATGGACCCGCGGTGGGTGGCCAGTTGCAACAGGGTCACCGGTTGGGTGCCGAAAGCCGGCGCCCGCAGGTCCGGTCCCAGGTGCCGGTTGACCGGATCCTCCGGGCGCACGCCTCCGGCCGGATCCTCCACCAGCGAGGCCAGGAGCAGCCCGGTGAACGCCTTGGACACGGACCCGATTTGGAAACACGTCGCGCCATCCGGCGGCAGGGTTCCCCCGGCCCGCAGTGCGCCAAACCCGTGCACGCGCGTCGCCTGTGCGTTCACCACGACCACGACCAAGCCCACCGCCCGGCTGGCATCGGTCCCGCTCGCGTCCACCAGCAACGACGACCGGCGCGCCACCTCATCCTCCAGCATGCCTGCCGCCGGGAGCGGCAGCAGGCCCAGGACCGCCAGCAGGACCGGCTGGAACCGCGCCCAAACCCGTTCAAACAAGGCTGATGAAGCGTGCATGCGCCGACGGCAGACGCGGACAAGGTGCGCCATGTTACCGCTGGAGGCAACCGGCGACAGCCGGCCCGGGGTCCATGGCACCCGCGCCGCCGGGCTGGCGTCCTGGCGCAACTGCTGCCACGTTCATGGAAGTAAGGTGCAGCGATGAACCGGTGACGCCAAACCCAGCGTCCGCGCTGCGCCCTCCGTAACCCGGCTGCGGCCGACACGAAGCCTGAACCATGAACGTCCACGAGCTGAAGACCATCCTCGAGCGGCATCCCGATCTTCCGGTCCGTTTCCTCCTGCCCGACGGCACGCCCGTCGCGCCGCACGCGCATGTGACGGAGGTGGCGCAGGTGACAAAGCGGTTCATCGACTGCGGGGGCACCCTGCGGGACGATGTCCTGTGCCGCCTGCAAACGTGGGTGGCGGACGACGTTGAGCACCGGCTGACCAGCCGGAAGCTGCTGGGCATCCTGAACAAGGCATCGACCACCGTCCTGGCCAGCGAGGACCTTGCGGTGGACGTGGAGCATGAAGTGGCGTTCATCAGCCAGTTTCCGCTCGAGGGCGCCGCCGCGGCCGGCGGCGAGCTGCAGCTGCGGTTGGGCGTGCGGCACACCGCCTGCCTGGCCCCGGACCAGTGCCGGCCCAAGCCCAAGCCGGAATCCCTGCTGTTCAAGCGGATCCCCAACCTGAAGGCATGACCCCTGGTCCACCGCTTCAGCCCCGCCGAACCCTCTCCTGGGTGCTGGGCGCCCTCCTGCTCATTGCCCTGGGGGTGGGGTTGTTCCTTGCGGTGCGCGACCGGGGAGACACCCGTGCCCGGTTGCGGCAAGGCCCGGGGCGGCCGGGGCCAGGCATGACCAATCCTGCGGTGCATCCCTCTCCGCCCTGACTGGGTCCTCCCCGCCGCACGGTGCCGGCAGGGTATCGATCGGGCCCGGTGCCTGCCCTCCACATACGGCGCTCGGCGGCACGGGCCTTGCGGGTCGGTGCCCCGCGTCGCCCCCGGTCCGTGGCCGCAGTCCGTGCAGGGGTTTCGCCCATCCATCAGGTGGACCCCGTGACGCCTGCGCCCGTCGCATGGCACCGCCTCGTCCCGCCGCGGGGGGCTTCAGGGCGACGGGAGCGTGGCCCGCAACCGGTGGAACCGTTGCGGTTCGCCGGCGACCCCGGGCAGGGTGCCGGTGACGACCCCGGTGGAGGGGATGGGGAAGGCCAGGGCGGGGGACCAGTTGGCCGGGGACAGGGAAGGGGAGGTCTCCAGCGTGCACTGCAACCCGGGCGCACCCTCCGCCCGGAAGGTGGAGGGCGAGGTGAGGCGCAGGACCGGCGGGGCCATGATTTCCAGCCGCGTGCGCTGCGGATCCTTGGACACGGTGAGGTTCGTCACCATCACCAGGCCGTCCGCGGCCGCCACCGTCGTGCCGCTGCGCAGCACGGCGTTCTCGCCCAGGCGCACGTGGCGCCAGAGCAAGACGGTGCCCGGCTCCGGGCGGAACTGCTGCGGCTTGCGCACGCCCACGTCGCAGGTCGCGCTCGTGCCGGGGTAGTTGTCCACGCTGACGGCGCTCAACCCGGTCAGGAACACTGTGCAGGCCCATTGGCTGGGGGTGTCCGTGAGGGTGGCGGTGTCCCAGTCGTAATAGCCGCCCCAGGTGCCCCACAGGTCGCCGTCGAGCGGGTCGCCGTTGCCCAGGGTCGGTTGCCGGCCGGGAAGCGCGCTGTTCTGGTCGTCGTTGCAGAAGGCGGGATAACTCTGGTTGCTGCGGTGGCGCACCAGGCTGGTGCGCGAGGGACGGTCGGTGAGCACGGGGCTGATCCACTGGCCCACGTCCGGATACGGGTTGCCCGCGTCCTCGGTGCTCCAGTTCGAGGGGGAATGGTCGCGCTGATCCCAGACGAGGTGTGCGCCCCAGGCGGTGGCGTTAAGGTTGCTGAACGTGGCGACGACGGTGGACGCGCTCCATTCCGGCACGGTCGGGTTGGACACGAACTCCGAGCGGCCCCGGTAAAAGCGCATGAACGACGGGTCGCGCTCCGTGGCTGACAGCCGGGCGGCGAAGTTCCAGTAGTCATTCATGCGCAGGACACCGCCGCCGGGGGCGGGTTCCGTGGAGGGAAGGTTCTGGGCGGAGGTGCCGATGAGGCGGGCGCCCTGGCCGGTGTTCTCGGCGAAGCCGATGGGCGGGACGAAGCAGGAGGCCGCGGCGAAGCGCTCGGGGTAGCGCCGCGCCAGCATGGAGGATCCGGCGCCCCCCATGCTGCTGCCCATGACCGAGACGCGGGTCGGGTCGATGCGGTAAGGGGAGCGTTGCTCGAGCCAGTCCTGGATCCAGAGCAGGCGCCGTTGGGTGTAGGGAACCACCGGTGGGGCGGCGCCGTTCAGGGCGGCCACGGCATACGGGTTCATCGCGGGCGACCAACCCAGCCAGAAGCTCGGCAGGTTCCCGTCCACGTCGCCGCTCGCGTTCACCATGAAGACGCGGTCGTCATGCGCGATGGCCACGCCCTCGGTGAGGCGGTTGCCGCAGTTGGCGGTGATGAGGGATTCCGGCGCCCAGATGTTCCACTGGCCCGAGGGGCCGCCGCCGTGCAGGCAGAGGACCGCCGGGTAGGTCCCGGTGGCGGGCAACCCGCCGCGTGGCTCGTAGACGGCAAAGACATGGGGCGCGCCGTTCTTCGCGGCGTTGGCCAGGACGGGAAAATCCGGCCGGGCGTCGGTCTCGTCGTCGCGTCCATCCACCCAGAGCGCGTAAACCTTGTAGGGATAGTTCATCGAGGTGACGCCGGAGTATTGCTCGTGGCAGCGCACGGGGTCCCCGGCCGGGTCGTAGCGCTCGGCGACGGCGGTGGCGGTGCGGTTCACGGCGGTGATGGTGCGGCCGGTGTTCCTGACCACGGCGAAGTGGTTGGTCGCGGCCTGGTGCGGGGTGAAGACAAAGAGTGCCTCGTTGGTGGCCAGGACATAGGTGCCCCCGGCGCCGTCGGGCACGCGCCAGGTGAGGTTGTTGCCGGCAATCTTCAGGCGGTCTCCCTGCCATTCCGGACGAAACACACGGCCGGCCAGGGCCGCCTGGGCCGTGTTCGTCACCGGGAGAGCAGACCGGTAGACATCGTAGGTCAGCGGCGGGTTCGTTGACACTTGCCAGGCGACGAATACCTGCCCCGCGGCGGACCAGGCGCGGACGTTCCTCGGCGCGTCGGGGTCGGGGGCGAGCGCGGTGATGGAGAAGGCCTGCGTGGCGCTGGGGCCCGCCCCATTCGAGGCGGTGAGGGTGACGGGCCCAAAGGTGCCGACGCCGGTGGGCGTGCCGGTCAGCATGGTGCCCGCCAGGGCCAGCCACGGGGGGAGCCCGGAAGCGGTCAGGGTCGGCGTGGGGGATCCTGCCACGGCGACGGCGTAGCTGTAGGGCTGGCCGACCGTGGCGGAGGTGGCCGGCGTGCTTGTGATGGCCGGGGGGGTGCTGCCGTCCCCCGCGAGGGCGATGGTGAGCCGCCGCTGGATCGGGTCCTTGGCGAACTGCAGGCCGGGGATGACCACGAGGTCGTTGCTGCCGACGACACCCGTGCCGGATTGCACCAGGGTGTTGTCGGAGACGTTGCGCCATTGCCAGGTGAACGGGGTGCCCGCGGCCGGCCTGAACTGCTGGGGCTTTCGCACACTCACGTCGGCCGTGGCGTTGGCGCCGGGGAAATTGTCGACGCTGCGCGTGCTCTGCCCGATGAGGAACAGCGTGCAGGCCCATTGGTTGGAGGTGTCGGTGAGGGTGGCGGTGTCCCAGTCATGGTAGCCGCCCCAGGTGCCCCAGGGCGCGCCGTTGGTGTGGGACCCGTTGCCGATGTCCGGCTGCCTTCCGGGCAGCGCCGGGCTCTGGTCGTCGTTGAAAATGCCGGGGTAACTCTGGTTTGAACGATACTTCCCCTGGTAGGACGCGTCGCTGCGCTCGGTCCGCACGGGCGCCACCCATTGCCCGATGTCCACCCCCGGCGGCGAGGGCTCGTCGGTGGCCCAGCCCGTTGGCCCGTGGTCGCGGTCATCCCAATACAAATGCACGCCAACGCCGAGGTCGTTGAGCGCGCGATACTGGCCGGGTATGTCGGAGTCTTCCCACCCATACTTTGTCAGATCGGCGTCCACCTCCTGCCGTCCGCGGTAGAACCGGGTCAAGGCGCGGTCGCGCAGCGGCGAGAGCTGCGCCAGCGGGCTGAAGAAGTCATTCACCCGCAGCGGCACGCCGTGGAGGACATCCACCGTCACGAGGTTCTGCGCCGACGAGCCCAGCCATTTGATGGACGCTCCCGTGTCCGGATTGCCCATCACCGGCACGAAGGCCGACCCTGCGGAAAAACGCTCCGGTCGGTAGCGGCAAAGCAGGTGGGTGCCGAAACCGCCCATCGAGGTGCCCATCACCGACACGCGCTTCGGGTCCAGGCGGCCCGCGTAGGGTGAGCGCGTCTCAATCCAGTCCTGTATCCAGATGAGCCGCCGCAGCGTGTAAGGCACGACGACGGCGTTGTCCGGCGGCTGCCCGATGGGGTTGATGGCCGGCATCGTCGAATACCAGCCGAACCAATACGACGGCGAGTCCTCGGACACCGTGCCCTGGGCTGCGCGATACACGCGGTCATCGTGCGCGATGGTGATGCCGCCCACCGGCAGATGGCCGGTGTTCGCGTAATAGACATGGCTCGGCCGCCAACCCCAGTAGTGCCCCCAACTACCGCCGCCATGCAGTTGCAGCGTCCCCGGAAAGGTTCCCGTGGCCGGTGCGCCGCCGGCGGGCTCGTAGATCGCGAACAGGTGCGGCGCGCCATTCTTCGGTGCGTTCGCCAATACCGGGAAGTCGGGGCGCGCGTCGTTCACGTCGTCCCGCCCGTCCACCCACATGGCGAACACCGTGTAGGGATAACTTCCCTGCCCAGCCACCGTCAGCGTGCCCTGGAGTTGCACATGGCATTGCACGGGATCGGTCAACGGGTCGTAGCCCTGCGCCACCGCGTTCGTCGTGATGGCGCCCGCCGGCACCGTGGTCGACCCGTGGGCCACCACGGCGAAGTACTCGTTGGCCGGGGCGTGCGGGGTGTAGACGAACAGGCCCTCGGTGGCGGCGAGCTGATAGGTCGAGCCGTTGGGCAGTGGCACGCGCCAGGTGGCGTTGGAGTTGGCCAGCTTCAGCCGCGCGGCGTTGTACTCCCGGTTGAGGGGTGTCCCGCACAGCGTGGCCTGTGCGGTGGCGGCAAACGCGTTCGTGGAACGATACACCGAATACGCATGGTTCGGCGAAGCTCCCGCATCCCAGACCACCCACGTCTGCCCCTTGGCGTGCCAGGCGCGGACGTTGGTCTGGGCGCCCAGCGGGGGCGTCGCCACGGCCGCCAGGAGCAGCAGGAGAAGCCGGCCGGAAGCCTGGAAATGACTCAGGGGCATGGGCGGCGAGGGTGGAAGGCTACTGCGGGGCGACGGCGGGAGTCCCGGCGCGTGCGCGCATCACCTTGAGGAATTCCGCGATGACCTGCCCGCGCTGGGCGCGGCCGGTCGTGCGGTCGTGGACCACGCCGTCCGCGTCCAGGTGGCCTGCCAGGGTGTAGCTGGCATCCTCCTGCAGGCGCGCCTCGATGAGGGCGAAGGTGACGGTGGCCACCACCCGGCCCTGGTAGGCCCGCTCCAGTTCCACCCGCTGCACCACGTGCGTGCGCGCATCCACTTCCAGCAGCACGGACCCGTACTTGGACCCCGTCGCGCCCGGCTTGGGCTGGGCGTGGATGAGGGTCCGGTCGGACGACAGCGATTCCTCGCGCAGGTCGAAGTCGGCCAGGACTTCCCGCAGCAGGGACTCCATCTGCAGGCTGCGCAGCTCGCACGCGGACCGGAGCGCCTCGGGAACCTCGTCGGCGGCGAGCCGCGCGCCCACCTTGCGCGACAGGGCGAACCACACGCCCCCGGCCTCATCGCGGCCCCAGGTCACCGTCGCGCCGTTGGCTTGCAGCTCATTCCGGAACCGGTTGCCGCGGGTCCACAGCACGGCCTGCCAGCGGGGCGGGGACTCCGCCTCGCGCTGCCCCCGCACTTCCAGGCGGTAACAACGGTCCAGCCGCGCGGCATGCGCCTGCAGCGCCTGCCTCAGAATCGTGGCGGCGCCGGCCGTGGTCGGGGGAAACAAGCCAAAAACCCCGGCCGCCAGCACCGCCACCAAAACCACCGCCGCCACCCACCGCACGGTGCGGACTCCACTCCCCCACCGCGCCGCGCCGGTTCGCGGCAGGGCCTGTCCCACCCGCCGCACAAACCGGTCATCTGCGGCCGCCGGCCGGATCCGGGCCGCCACCGACTCCACGAACGGCTCGGCGGACAGCTCCGCCTCCTGCCGCAACCAGGCATCGAGCTCCAGTTGCGCGCGCAGTTCCCCGATCCGTGCGGGCTCCTGGCGCAACGCCGCCGCCAGGAGTGCGTCGTCGGCTGGCTCCGATTCCCCCTCGACCAGCCGGGCCAGGGCTTCGCGCCACGCTTCCGGGGGAACCGCTGGGCCGTGGTCCTCGCGTGGGCTCATGGGCGCACCTCCAACCGGCGCCGGATGCACGCGTGGAGCGCCGCCCGCAACCGGAACAGGGCCTGCCGGACGTCGTTGGCCGTCCGCCCCTCCAGGCTGGCGATGAGCGTCGGCGTCAGGTTGTCGAAGTAACGTTGCTGCAGGAGGCGCCGGCCCCGCTCGGGCAGTTCGGCCAGGCAGGCCTGCAGGGCCGCGATCCGCGCGGCGGTCTCCGCGGCGGCCGCCGGGTGGGCGGGTTCCAGGGCTTCCACCAGCAGTCCGGCGACTTCCTCCCCCAGCAGGCGCTGGCGCCGTTCCTCCCGCCGCAGCTCGCGGCTGGCCAGGAACCGGGCAATCGTCCGCAGCCACGCGCCAAAGTTGGTCCCGCGCTCAAAGGTTTGCAGCTTCTGGAACGCCACCACAAAGGCCTCCTGCGCCACGTCATCCACCACCTCCGCCCGCAACCCGAGCGACCGGATGAACGCCCGCAGGCCCGCCTGCTCGCGCCGCACCTGTTCCATGAACCAGGCATGGTCAGGGTCGGGGCTGTTGCGCGCGGCGCCGGACATCGTGCCAAACTATGCCGGAAAACCCGCCGGCGTTACGGGTGAAATGCCTCTTTTCAGCCACCGGGGGGCCTGCCGTCCACCGGGCGGGCGGAGGCCATCGCTCCGCCCAGCCCTCGGATTGCGCAGGACACCAGGCTTCACCCGGGTTGGGCCCGGCCTTTTCCATCAATGCCGAGGGCGCTGCCCAAGGCATTCTCGACAGGGTGGATGGCGAGGGTTAGAGTCGAGGCCGCCAAGCCGATAGGCCGACCTTTTGGTTGGTGAGGCTAAGCTTCGAGCCCATGAACATATGCCGCATTCTGCCGTTCCTGCTCCTCGTGGCATTGGCGGTGAGTTGTTCGAGGAAGTCGAAACACGTCAGCGCGGCGGAGTTCCAGCGGGAGTTTGAGATGCGTCACACCCAGACCATGCGGTGGTCTGCCTACCTCGGTGAGACCAATGGAACCGCTTATCTGCTGCGCAAGACCATGCCCTTGGTGGGATCCAAGTGGAAGGAGGAGGTGCTTTTCACGGGGACAAACGGCCTGGCGCCCGGGTTGCTTGAGCAGATGAGCAAGGCGTCGAAGCTGGAACCCGTCCGTCCGGCGAACGGGAACCAGCCGGTTCGCGCCGAGCCGAAGTCAACGTCATCGGCGGCCGGCTCCCCGCGCTGACCTTTGCGTCAGGCCCACCCAGGGGGGCACAATTTCCAACAACCCATCAAGAAGGCAAAACACCATGAAAGCAGTCATCAGGACATATTCGGGGAAAGGAGCCCAAGCGCTGTTCGATGTGCTGGAGCAGCACGCGGCGGAGGTGCAAACCCTCATGCGTTCCGTCAAGGGATTGGTGAGCTACACCCTGGCCCGCAGGGGTGACGGCGGATTCTCGGTGACGGTCTGCCAGGACCAGGCCGGCCTGGACGAGAGCACGCAGAAGGCGAAAGAGTGGATCCTGAAGAACGCGGCCAATACCGGGGCAGCCGCACCCGAGGCATCCGTTGGCAGCGTGATCCAGCACCTCTGACAGCCGGCGGACCATGCGGGCCAATCCCAAGGCAGGGCCGCGTTCAGGCGGCTCAAGTTTATATGTGGTGGACCGGCCAGAATCTCGCAAGACCAGTCCGTTCCCCTGACGGGCGGCTCTGGCATTTCCGGGTCTGGCACGGCCACTCGGACGGTGTTTACAGGCAACGCATTTTCTTTTGGGACGAGTCGCGGGCGGACACAGGCTGCGCCGAGTTCGCGCGCGACCAGGCGTTGCATGTCTCCAGGATTAGGCAGAGGATTCGGAAGCTCGTGACAGATGCCGCCTATCGGGCGCGGTATCGCCGGGAGTTGGAGTTCCCGGTTGAGCGGCACTACTCATGATGGCGGAGGCCAGGCCGCCCCACCATGCGCTGCAGCGAACCCGGTCCCGCGCACTCGGGATTGCCATCGTGACGTCCCGTGCGCCGGCTCGCTGAGCTTGGGTCGGTCGGAAAACACCAACAAAACCGCAACAGACACACATTCAAACAGACCATGAGAATTGCCAAACACGACATCAAGGCGCGGATCAATGTCCCTGGGGCCATCGCCCGCCAGGAACTCAACTTTGGTGACGCCACTGGCTATGGGCCCATGGCGGGCGAATACTTTTCACTCAAGCGGGGAACGGACATCGCCCCGCTGCTCAAGGGGTTGGAGTCGGATCTCTGCCAGTCTCCCCACTGGGGCTATATGATTGAGGGCGAGGTCACCATCTCCTACGGAAATGGCACGGAGGAGACGGTGGTCGGTGGAGACCTCTTTTACTGGCCGCCCGGCCACTCGGTCCGCGTGGCCGCAGACGCGGAGATCATCCTCTTCAGCCCCCAAGCCGAGCATTGCGCCGTGGTGGAGCATTTGAGCAAACAACTCGGGGGATAACGAGCGGCCAACCGCCCCCACCCATGGGCACCCGTCGGCTGCTGGCACAGAACCTCGCGCTCTCATTCGTGGCGGCGCTGATCGGCGCCCTGCTGGGCTTGGTCTTCAGCTTCGCCGTCGGGATTCTCGCACACCGCGAGGCCATGGCGTTCCGATACTCCTCCCGTGCAACCGGCGTTCACACCATCAACACAAAGCAACTCGAGGCGTTCGACCGGATGCAGGCGACCGCCCTTTGCCTGGGCGCCGCGGCGGGCATTCTCGCAGCGCAGTCCGTGTTTATCGTCAGGCACTTGCGCCATACCAAGGACAATGACCGCGACGCGTGACCAGGCCCGGCAGCGAATCCCGCGGCCGCGGGGTCGCTGAGCGTGGGTCGTCAGGCCATCATGCGACGTCTGTTCCACAAGCTCGGCCGAGTTCACGGGTATGTTTTTTTGGGGTTCTACCTCGCCTTTGCCGGGTTGACGCATGGGGCCCTCCAGGCGGGTTCCGAGTCGGACCGACGCGGGAATCGGATGGTTGCGGCGACGCTTGGGGTGGTGTCCGGGCCGTTCACAGGCGCGCTGGCCCGGCATTTCCAGTCCTGCTGCTGGCGGTTCTCGCTCGCCCTCTTTCCCTGGTGCGCCCTGTTTTTGGGAGCTGGCCTGCTCGGGCAGATTGTAGCTTTGCCATTCGAGCGTTTTGAGCGCACGGTGCGGATGACGCTATGGTGCGTCGGATGGCTGGGGTGGTTTGGGGGCGCCTGGGTGTCCCTGGCGCACGCATTATCATGAGTCCGCCGCCTGCCCAGGGCGCTGCCGCCAACCGCCGCCCCGTCCCGCGCACGTGCGATCGCGGTGGCAGTCCGAGCCTTCCGTGATCCAGGTGGCCGACCCAGGGCCCGTGCCGATTCCTCGCTCCCGGTGTGAACAAAACGCCTTCCGCATCCGACTGGGTTGCGCACGTCTTCGATCATCCGGTGGCCGACCCGGCGTGGCATTGGGCACTGGAGGCGCCGGCCTGGGAGGGCAGTCCCGGGGACACGGTCGCCTTCATGGCGGACACCTTCGAGCGTTCGGGTGAGTCGCTGGCCCGCTTCAGCGATGCGCAACTCGGGCAGGGTTTCTGGTATCTCGTCAGTGGCAGCTGCTCCGATTTCATGTTCACCCTGGTGGAGCCGGGCGTTCCCCTGGCCGCCCGGCTTCGCGCCCTCCGCGCGTTCGTTCCGCTGTTCGAGCAGGTCATGGCCGCCCGTTGCTCGCCGCACCTGTCGCACCTCGATGAGCAACCCGCCAATCCGCTCAACGGGGCGTGTTACATGTGGTGGGACATCCTCCCCATCCACGGCCAGCCCGGCGATCCGGCGCGCGCCGGGTTCGATGCCGAGGTTCTCCGGGTCCTTCCGCGCTTGCTCGCCATTCCGCACGACGCCTGCCGGGAAAGCGCCCTGCACGGAATCAGCGAGTGGGCCCTGGGGTATCCCCACCTTGGGTCCGTGGTGGACCAGTGGCTGGCCCGCACCCCCGGCCTCCGACCCGAGTTGGTGGCCTACGCGCAGCTCGCCAAAGTCGGCCGCGTCCTGTGAGTGATGACCGGAAACTCACGTGCAGTGGACTGCGGTCAACCCGGCCCCGCGCACACGGGAGCGAGGCTCCCAGGCTTGCGTCCCCTGGCCTGGGTTGCTGAGACTTATCCGTGCGGTCGCCCAGCAGGTTGCGGCCTGTTCCCTGTAAACGAGCCCCGACAAAGCCATTGCATGAGGCCCGCCATCGCCATTCTTGCCGCCCTGTTCCTCGCGCTGCCGGGCCGACTCCCGGCGGCCGTTGCCCTGCAGGAAACCCCACCCGGCTTCAGCGCCCGGCAGTGGACGGTCTTTGAGACCTCCTTTGTCTCCGCGCGGAAGTATGAGAATCCGTTCCTCGAGCTGGAGGTTTCGGTTGTTTTTCGGCAGGGCGAGCGCCGGTGGAACGTCCCGGCCTTCTGGGCCGGGGGCGACCAGTGGGTGGTGCGATTTGCGCCCCCCGCGCAGGGCAACTACTCGCTCGAGGTCACCTGTTCGGACCCCGCGAATGCGGGGCTGAACAAGGCCGCCGGGACGCTGTCGGTCACGCCCTACACGGGCGGCAACCCGCTGCTCCAGCATGGCTTTCTGCGGGTGTCGGCCGGGAAGCGGCATTTGGAGCACGCGGACGGCACGGCCTTTCTCTGGCTGGGCGACACCTGGTGGAAGAACCTGTGCCGGCGCCTGCCGTGGGAGGATTTCCGGGAGCTGACCGCGGACCGCAGGGCGAAGGGCTTCAATGCGGTGCAGATTGTCTGCGGTCCCTACCCGGACGAGAAGATGATGGAGGCCCGCTGGGAGAACGAGGGGGGCAAGCCGTACCTGACCCGCGATTTCAGCGTGGTGAACCCCGCGTATTTCGAGTTCGCCGACCGCCGGCTCGGGCATCTCGTGGAGGCGGGCATCGTGCCGGTAATCTTTGGCGGCTGGGGCCGCCCGCAGGCGGGTGGCCGCAGCACGCTGCAGCAGGTGGGCCTGGAGGGATTCAAGCGGCATTGGCGGAACCTGATAGCCCGTTACGGGGCCTTTCCGGTGGTGTGGGCCGTCGGGGGCGAAGCCAAGGACGCCTATGGTCCGTGGTCGGAACTGGCCCGGTATGTGAAGGCGACGGACCCCTACGGCCATCCGTTGACCTACCACGCGCCGGAACACCCGCGCCACGCCATCAAGGACCATGCCGTGTTTGACTTCGACATGGTCGGCATCGGCCACGACGGCTACAAGACGGCCGCGCAGTCGCTCGAGATGATGAAGTCCTGCCTGGCGCAGGAGCCCTTGCGGCCGGCGCTATGCGGGGAGGCCTGTTACGAGGGGCACATGCAGTCCAATTTCCAGGATCTCCAGCGGCACCTCTTCTGGAGCTTCATGCTGAGCGGCGCCGCGGGCCATACCTATGGCGCGGCAGGCATTTGGCAGGGCAGCGTGGAAGGGGACCCGGGCATTGACCCGGTCTACGACTGGACGACCTGGAGGGAAGGGATGAACTATCCCGGGTCGACCCAGTTGGGCCTCGGCAAAAGGTTGCTGGAAAAATATCCGTGGGCGCGCTTTGAGGTCCGTCCTGATTGGACCGAGCCCGGTTCCTTTGCGGCCGGCATCCCGCGAACGGTCCGGTTCATCTACCAGCCCAAGCGACGCATCTATGACTGGAAGGGAGTGGTGGTGAAAGGGCTGGAAGCGGACGTGACGTATTCCGGCTTTTACTTCGACCCGGCCACCGGCCGGCGGTTTGACCAGGGCGTCCTCCAGGCGCGAGCAGGGGAATACGCGTCGCCACGGGTGCCGTCGCCCCAGGACTGGGTGCTGGT
>JBJOEZ010000040.1:0-36678 GCA_046048995.1 Verrucomicrobiota bacterium
AAGCAGATTGACGGCGCCAAGGCGACCTGGGCCCTCGAGAACAAGAAGGTCAACAGCGACACCCCCGTCGCCAGCGACCTGTTCGGAGCCGACGCCTACGTCCGCGACACGCCGGCCTGCCCCGGCGGCGGCAACTACACGCTCGGTCAGGTTTCGGCCAAGCCGACCTGCGACAAGAGCGCGGATGGTCATACCCTGTAAGTGATGGTTCAGTAACCTGTACTTCTTATTCTTCAGGCCCGGGGCGCATGCCCCGGGCCTTTTCCTTTTGCGCTTGTCCCGGCGCGGTGCAGGGCGTGGCCGCGGCGCGGTGGGTTGCCCGCCGGACCCGTCCAACCGGTGGGGCAGGAGGCCGCCTGGCTCGGGGAGACGGCGGCCGGGGATGAAGGCGGACTCGGTTGGTGTTGGGGCGCCTCCAATCGCGGGTGCGGGAAGGCGGGCGAAGTCAGCGCAGGCGGCGCCAGAGCAGGGCGGCGACGGCGAGGCTGAGGAGGGACGCGGCGCAGCCGGCTTGGAAGGCCCGGTCCCGGTAGACCAGTTCGACCCGGTGCCGCCCGGCGGGCACGATGACCGCCTGGAAGGCGAGGTTGGCCGGCCAGAGCGGGGTGGGGCGGCCATTGAGGGTGGCCTGCCAGGCGGGATAATGTGCCTGCGAGAAAACCACCACCGCCGGGCCATCCGCGGCCACCTCGGCGGTGATGCGGTGGCTCATCCAGGAGGTGGAAAGGATGCGGGCGTTGACCGGTCCGGTCTCCTGGGACGGCATGACGCCCGCCGCATCCGGCGGCAGGTAGACCGTGGCGCGGGGATTAAAATCATCGGCCAGCAGGGCCTGCAGGGTGTTGGTCCTGTCCGCCCAGCGCGGCGCCTGGCCGGTGGTCACCCACGGCAAGGCCGAGGGCCGCTCCACCCAGTCGAGGATGTTGCTGGTCCCGGTCACGTGGCGGACGCCGAGCAGGTCGGCCAGGCCGGCCCGCGGTTCGCCGTTCCGGTGGTAGAGACGGAAGTGCAGCGATCGTTCCCCTGGCAGGTAAAGGGAATAGAAACCATCCACCTTGGGCATGGCCTCGAGCAGGTTGAGATTGTTCAGCAGGGCCACGCGGCGGGCCGTCACCATGGCGGCCGGGTCCGGGGTATTCTTCCGGTAGAACCCTTCCATGGTTCCGAGGCTCATCATCGCGCGGCCTTGTCCCAGTGCCGGGGGAGGCTGCAGGCGGCGGGCGTCGGCCGGCAGCGGGCCAAAAACGCCGGGACTGGCGGCCGGGTTCTGCCAGGTGGTGTGGGTGAGGGCATCAAACCAGACCACGAACACGAGCATGAGGGCCGCCAGGCCGGGCCGGGCGATGGGGCCGCGCCGGATCCGGCCGAGCAGGAGGAGGAACAGTCCCAGCAAGGCAAGTCGGGTCAACCCGGACTGCAGGGTGAGGCTGGTGCTGGAACCTTCCCGGGGAGCCAGTTGGTCCCAGGCGAGAATCACGCCAATGCCCAGGGCGGCGAGGCCCCAGAGCCAGGGCAGGGGCCCCCGGCGGCCCATCCAGGACGGGAGGGATCCGGCGGTCCGGTCCGACAGGCTGAGGCTGGCGAGGAGGGGCAGGACGAAGAGGGCCGGGACGATGCACTTGATGGGGTAGCGCATGACGTTGGCGGCCGGGAAGGCCTCCCGCAGCCAGCGATAGATCCAACCGGAGTCGCCGAGGGCCAGCACGAGGCTGGCCAACAGGGTGAGCGAGAGGAGCGCGGCGCGGGGTTGCCGCAGCCGCGCCGCGGCCCAGAGGGCAAGGACGGTGACGCCCAGGGGGAGATAGTAGGACGAGGTCCAGAACTGGTCCGGCTGATGGAGCAACCCGGAGCCCGAGCGGAACATGCGGAAGGCGGGCACGAGGAAATTGGCCCAGCCCCAGGCGGGCATGGCCCAGGCGCCGGTGCCGAAGCTGGCGTCGCGGTGCGAATGGCGCAGGAGGTCGAGGAAGGGGATCATCTGGGCGGCGGACAGCCCGGCCACCAATGCCACGACGCCGGCGCCGCGGCGGAGCAGGACGGCAGGGGGGTGCAGGCCGCGCACGCGGTGGCCCAGCCAGAGGGCGCCGAGAAACAGCCAGGTGCAGAGGATGATTTCGGGGGCGCCGGCCAGCATCTGCAGGGCGCCGGCGAGCGCGCCCCGCACGAGCCGGCGGCCGCCTGCGCGCCAGCCGGCCTCCACCTCCGCGACCACCCAGGGCATCCAGCCGAGGGCGGCGATGTTGTTGGGCCACATCAGGCAGTTGAGCGCGAGCCCGTTGAAGGCGAAGGCCGTGCCGGCGATGGCGGCGGCCAGGCGGTGCCCGGTCCAGCGTTGCACCAGACAGTACATGCCCAACCCGCCCCAGAAGAGGTGGACGAGGCAGAACAGGTTGAGCGACCAAGGCAGCGGGCCGAGCAGGTAGAGGAGTGATCCCGGGTAGAGCACCAGGGTGTTCCACTGGGCCAGGAAGGGCAGGCCGGCGTTGTTGTAGGGGTTCCACAACGGCAGTTCGCCCCGCCAGAAGCACTCGCGGTGGTAGGCGGCCAGGGGGTAGCCGAAGAGGCCGAAGTCGCGGTGGACAAAGGTCTGCAGCCCGAGGGCGATCCCGGGGAAGGCGGCGAGCACCAGCAGGGCGAGGACGACGGCGAAGCGCCCGGGGGTGAACCAGGCGTCGGCGCCGGCGCCGGGGCCGCGGGGCGCGACGGAGGCCGGGCCTGGCGGAATCCCTTCCGGTGGCATCATGGCCAGTTCATCGGCGCAACCCCCCCGGCTTTGAGCGGGAAGCGCGGGTTTTTCTCATGCGCGGGGGAGGCCTGCCGATGGAGAGAGGATGCCGCCGGTGCCCTCCACGCCTGCCGCCGGCGTCCCGGCCGCGGCCTCGCCGCGCCGCGGCGCCGGGGGATCTTTCGCTCGTCTTGGGGATCCCTTTCCGGTAACACCAGCCGCCATGAGCGACCGGCGGGCCTTCCATGACCAGCGGGCGCAGGAGCGCGCGCGGGCCCGGGGCAGCGCCTATCAGCGCCTGCTGCAGCGCTGTTTCCGCTTCCTGGTGCCGCCGGGCCAGCGCGTGCTGGAGGTCGGTTGCGGGACCGGCGACCTGCTGGCGGCGGTGGCGCCCGCCCGGGGGGTCGGGGTGGACTTCAGCCCCGCCATCCTGGACGAGGCCCGGGCCCGGCATCCCGGGTTGATCTTCTGCGAGGCCGACGGGGCGCGCATCCGCAGCGAGGAGCGCTTTGATTACATCCTGCTGGCCGACGTGGTGAACGACGTGCCGGACGTGCAGGCGCTGCTGGAAAACCTCCAGCACTCGGCCTGCCAGCACACCCGGCTCGTCCTCAATTTCCAGAACAACCTCTGGCGGCCGATCCTGGCCGCGGCGGAGTTCCTCGGCCTGAAGGCGCCGACCCTGCCCCAGAACTGGCTGTCCCTGGACGACGTGCGGAACCTGCTCCACCTGGCGGGCTGGGAGATCCTCCGCACGGAGAGCCGCATCCTCTGGCCGATGGCCACGCCCCTGCTGGCCGGGTTCCTGAACCGCTGGCTGGCCCCGTTGCTGCGGCACCTGTGCCTGGCCGTCTTCGTGGTGGCCCGGCCCCAGCCGCTGCCGATCAACTATCGCCGCCACACCTGCACCGTGGTCATCCCCGCGCGCAACGAGGCGGGGAACATCGAGGACGCCGTCCGCCGCACCCCCGAGCTGGGGGCGGGCACGGAGATCATCTTCATCGAGGGCCACTCGCGCGACGACACCTGGCAGGAGATCCTGCGCGTGCAGGCGGCTTACCCGGACCGGAACATCAAGGCGCTCCGGCAGCAGTCCAGCGGCAAGGGGGGTGCCGTGCGGGAGGCGTTTGCGGCGGCCACGGGCGATATCCTGTTCATCCTGGACGCGGACCTGACCATGCCGCCGGAGGAATTGCCGAAGTTCTACGAGGTGTTGCGGCGCAACCAGGCGGACTTTGTCAACGGCTGCCGGCTGGTTTACCCCATGCAGGATCAGGCCATGCAGTTCCTGAACATGGTCGCCAACAAGTTTTTCGGGGTGGCCTTCACCTGGCTGCTGGGGCAGCCGGTCAAGGACACGCTCTGCGGCACCAAGGTGCTCTTTCGCTCGCACTATGAGCAGATTGCGGCCAACCGCGCCTTTTTCGGTGACTTCGATCCGTTCGGGGATTTCGACCTGCTCTTTGGCGCGGCGCGGCTCAACCACAAGATCGTGGATCTGCCCATCCGCTACGCGGCCCGCACCTATGGCACGACCAACATTCACCGCTGGCGCCATGGCTGGCTGCTCTTGCGCATGACGTGGTTTGCCGCGCGCCGGTTCAAGTTCATCGCGTGAAGCCCCTGTCCGCCGGGGCCGGACCCCGCCCATGAGCCTGCCGCTGGACCAGCACCAGGTGGAGATTGAGCGCAACCGCCGGGCCTGGGAGGAGAAGCCCCTGCTGCGCGAGATCTACGCGGGCTTCTACCGCCGCATCCTCGGTCTGCTGGACGGCGCCGTGCCCGGCCGGGTGGTGGAGATTGGCAGCGGCATCGGCAACCTGCGCGCCCACCTCCCCGGGGCCATCTGCACCGACCTTTTTCCCAACCCATGGCTCGACCTGGTCTGTGATGGTTACGAGTTGCCCTTCCGGGATGGCAGCCTGTCGCACCTGATCCTGTTCGACGTGTTTCATCACCTGCAGCGCCCGGCGGCCTTCCTGCGGGAGGCGCGGCGGGTGTTGCATCCGGCGGGCCGGGTGATCCTCTTCGAGCCGTACCTGAGCCTGGCCAGCCTGCCGGTCTATGGATGGCTGCACCATGAACCGCTGGGCCTGGGGCGCCCTGTGGATCTGGGCGAGCGGGCGCCATCCCCGCGGGGCTATTACGCCGCGCAGGGGAATGCGACGCGCCTGTTTTTCCAGCCGGAAGCCCGGCGGTGCGGCGAGGGCTGGGAGGTCTTCCATGCCGAGGCCCTGGCGAGCTTCAGCTACCTGTTCTCGGGCGGGTTCAGCAAGCCGGCGGCCTATCCCCTCGCGTGGCTGCCGGCCTGCCGGCGGCTGGACAGCCTGCTCTCGCGCTTTCCCCGGTTGTTCGGGGCGCGCTGCCTGGTGGGGTTGCGGCGGGGCGGGGGCGTCTGAGGCGGGGCGCGCAGGGCGCGGCGCCGGGATCACTGCTTGAGGTCGTCGAAGTAATCCCGCACGGCATTCTGGTAGGCGCGGGGAACCTTGTCCTGGTTGAGGGCGTTCTGGGCTTCCTGCTGCGCGGTGGTGGCCGCCTCCTCGAAGCGGACATTGCTGGTGCCGCGCAGGTGGACTCCCTTCAGCGTGATGGACGGCATGGGGGCACCCGGGGAGATGCGGCCCCGCACCTTGTCAGGGGTCAGGTTGGGATTCAGGTTGGCCGGTCGGTCGGTCAGGCCGCGCGGGTCCAGGTCGGGCCGCTGGATTCCGCCATTGTTGACCGGGCCTCCGCCCGTCTCCTCGAAATAGGTCCACCCGTAGTCGTCTGTCCAGGTGCCGACCCCGCCGGGTTGGCGGCCGCCCCCGCGGCCCCAGCCCAGGCCCTGCCCGTCGCACTGGCCGCACCCCTGTCCCCCGCAGGCGGAGCAGGGGCGGCCGGCCCGGGCCGCGCTCCACGGCTGCCCGGAGCGGATGGCCTGGTCGGCGCGGGCCAAGGCGTCGAGCGCGGCGTTCAGCGCCTCGGCATCCGCTGCCTGTTCCAGGAGCTTCTGCAGTTCGGCGCGCGCCTGCGCGAGGTTCTGTGAGGCGCCGGGGCGGTCGCCGCCCTGGCACTGGGCGGCCGCCCGCTCGAGGAGTTCGCGGACCTTGCCATAATCGCGGGCCGGGTCGATGGCCTGGGCAAGGTCGCGCTGGAGCTCGCTCAGTTGCTCGCGGGTGAGGTTGCCCTGCTGCAGGCGATCGGCCATCTGCTGCAGGGTCCGGGCGGCGGCCTGGGCCTGGCCCTTGTCCAGTTGCTCGGCCAGGTTCCTGCCCACCGGCCCGGCTTGCTGCTGGAGTTGCTGCAGGGCCTGGGCCATCTGGCGCAGCTTGTCGAGGTCCTGGGCGGCGGCGGCCAGTTCGCGGAGAACCTGATCGGGGTTGGCGGAGGCCAGGGCTTGCATGGCGTCCTTGAGATCCGCGAGCCCCGCGCCGGCGGCGGCGGCCTGGCGGGCCAGGTCGGCGAGGGTTTGGGCCATCTGCGCCTTCGCCTGCTCATGGCCGGCAGTGCCGGGGGCGGGCAGGCCGGCGGCCTGTTGGCGGGCCTTTTCCAAGGACTGCTGGAGCGCGTCGAGTTGCGCGGGCGGCGGAGGGGTGGCGCCAAGCTGTTGCTGCAGTTGGTCGAGCCGGCGCCGGAGTTCATTGGGGTCGGCGGCCCCGCCCCCGGTGGCCGTCTCCCGGGCCGCCTTGGCCAGGGGTTGGAGGGCGGGATTCTGTTCCAGGGCGCGTTGTTGGGCGGCGACCTGGTCGGTGACGCGGGCGAGGTCCTGGAGGGCTTCCGCCCGGGTGAGGGAAGCCTCGCTGAGCCTGTCCCCGAGGGCGGCGGCCTGCTGCAGGCTTTTTTCCGTGGGGGGCAGGGCGGTCGGCCGCCGCGCCAGTTCGCGGCGGGTCACCGCGGCCAACTCGCGGCCGGTTTCCTGGAGACGGGCCTGTTCCTGCGCGCGCTGGCGCTGGTGCGGGGTGCGGTAAGCCGGGACGAAGGCAAGCGCGCCGGTGAGGGCCAGCACGAGGGCGGCGCAAGTGGCCGGGGCGGGAATGCGGAACGGCACCAGTTCGGCGATGCGCAGGGCCTTGGCATGCCCTGCGGCGTCGCGCAGGAGCAGCGATTCCCATTCCCCGGGGGCGGGGCCATGGGTTGCATGGAGTTCCAAGGCGGTGCTCAGGCGTTCCCGGAGTTGGCGTTGGTCATCCACCCAGCGGGCGGTCTCAAGCGGGGTGGGGCGGTTCCAGCCGCCGCGGACGAGTCCGCCCAGGGCCAGCAGTCCGCCGGCGACGGCGGCGGCGGGGACGACCCGGGCCGGGATCGGGAAGAGCAGGAAGGCGCCAAGCGCGAGGAACAACAGCACGCTGCCGGCGAGGAGTCCCCGGGCGAGGCCGGCGAGGGCGCGCTGGGCGCGGCGGCGCCGGGCCACCCGGTTGAGGGTGTCGGCAATGATCTGGAAGTCGGGGGTCATCCCTGCTGGATGAGGGTGGCTGAACGTGGCATTGCGGTGGGGCTTTGGCGAGGGGGAACTGTGTTGCCGGCCCCGGGTGAGCTTCAAATTTCCTTGGCCGACCGGGCGTGCCGGGCATGATGCGGCGCATGAACCGGGTGATTTGCTGGCTGGTGCTGGTGGGGGTCTGCGTGGTGGGCCGGGCGGCGGAGCGGCCGAACGTGGTGTGGATCGTGGCGGAGGATTTCAGTCCCAGCCTGGGATGTTATGGGGACAGTTATGCGCGCACGCCGCGGCTGGACCAGTTCGCCGCCGAGGGGGCGCGGTTCACGCGTTGTTTCACCCATGCCCCGGTCTGCGCCCCCAGCCGGTCCGGTTTGATCACCGGCCGTTACCCGACCAGCATGGGCTCGCACCACATGCGGTCGCAGCTGTTGCGGCCGCCCCCGACCTTCACCAGCCTGTTGCGCCAGGCAGGCTACACGGTGCATTGGCCGGGGAAGACGGACTTCAACTTTGCCGTGCCGCGTGACGCCTTTGACTCGACCTCCAACTGGCTGAAGCGCCTGCCGCGGGAACGGCCGTTTTTCGCCTACATCAACTTCAACGTGACGCACGAGGGACAGGTGCGGCAGGGGGAGGCGGCGTTCCGGAGGGACACGGAGAGGCTCAAGCCGGAGCAGCGCCATGAACCGGCGCGGGCGGTGTTGCCGCCGTATTACCCGGATGTCCCGGAGGTGCGGCGGGACTGGGCGCGGTATTATGATCTGGGGACGGCGATGGATTACCTGGCGGCGGATGTCCTCGAGGCGTTGGATCGCGGCGGGCTGGCCTCGAACACGGTGGTGTTTTTCTTTGGCGACCACGGGCGGGGACTGCCGCGGGGCAAGCGCTGGCTGTATGACAGCGGGATTCATGTGCCGCTGTTGGTGCGGTGGCCGGGGCGGATTCCAGCCGGGAGCGTGCGGGAGGATTTGGTTTGTTTCCTCGATTTTGCCCCGACGTTGCTGAGCCTGGCGGGGGCGCCGGTGCCGGCGGAACTGCCGGGCCGGGTCATCCTGGGGCCGCGCACGGGTCCGGAGCCGGCCTATTTGTTTGGGGCGCGGGATCGGATGGACGAGGCGCCGGACCGCATCCGGTATGTCCGGGATCGGCGCTACAAGTATCTGCGAAACTTCGAGCCGGAGCGGCCGTATGCGCAGCGGATTGATTACATGGAGCAGATGCCCACGATGCAGGCGTGGCGGGAGGCGTTTGCGGCGGGGCGGTTGAGCGGTTCGTCGGCCCTCTTTTTTGCGGCGCGGAAGCCGGCGGAGGAGTTGTATGACGTGGAGACCGACCCGCACGAAGTGCGCAACCTGGCGGGGGATCCCGCGCAGGCGGGGCGGTTGCAGGCCATGCGGGCGGCCTTGGACGACTGGATTCGGCGGACGGGGGATTTGGGGGCGGTGCCGGAGCGGGAGTTGGTTGAGCGGGGGATGGTGGCGGACAAGTTGACGGAGTATGAGCGGCGGGTGAAGCCGCTGCCGCCCGGGCAGTCGCCGAAGGCGGAGTGAGGAGGGCGCATGGGATTCCCAGCCGTGATACTCGCCTCGGCCTCGCCGCGCCGGTCGGAGTTGTTGCGCGGGCTGGGGGTGGAGTTTGTGGTCGTGCCGAGCCGGGCGGCGGAATTGGAACCGGAACACCTGAGCCCGGCGGAGACGGCGTTGGTCAATGCGTGGCGCAAGGCGCGGGCGGTGGCCTGCCGGCATCCGGGCCGGGTGGTGTTGGCGGCGGACACGGTGGTCAGCCTGGGGGCGGAGCAGTTTGCCAAGCCGATCGACCTGGCCGATGCGGAGCGGATGCTGGGTCGGTTGCAGGGGCGCACCCACCAGGTGGTGACCGGGGTATGCCTGCTGAGCCTGCGGCCGTGGCGGGAACGGTTGTTTGCCGTGACCACGGCGGTCACGTTCCGCCGGTTGCACGCCGGGCAGATCCGACGATACCTGCGGCGCATCCACCCGCTCGACAAGGCCGGGGGCTACGCCATCCAGGAGGAGGGCGACCAGGTGGTGCGGGGCATCCGGGGATCGTATACGAATGTGGTGGGCCTGCCGGTTGAACGGTTGCGGGAGGAACTGGCGGCTTGGCCGGCTGCCGAGTAAGGGCGTGTCGGGCCGGGCGCCGCCCCCGGTTCAGAGCGGACGTTCCATGTTGAGGACCGCGTTGGAGGGGTAGGCATTGATGTTGAGAACGCCGCGGGAGGTGCGTTCGAAGCCGACGCATTCGTGCAGGGTGCCGCTTTCCGCACCAGCCTTGGGCACGGACTCTTCGTAGACCGTGTTGGTCAGGCGGCCCGGCCCGCCGGTCATCCAAAGGCGGACCGTGAAGCGGCCCTGGCCCAGGTGAAACACCGAGGGCACGGTCCCCCCCACCTCGCAGGTCCGTCCGTTGGTCTGGATAATGCCCTGGAACAGCAACCCCCGGGCGCCCGTCACCTCCAGCCAGGCGGGGGCGAAACCCGGTGGAGGCTCGCGAAGGGCCAACCCCCAGCCGAGCAAACCGGCCAGCAGCAGCAAACCCGTCATGGGGAAGCGGTGGAGGCGCATGACTATCGTATCCTTAGGATCTATGGCCGCTGCCGGCCGAAACGGACATGTCTTCGCCGGCCGGGAGGTGGCTAGTAGGGCAGGGCGATGCCGGTCCGGCCTTCGTCGGCGTCGAGTTCATAGCGGCGCACGTAGTCGGCGGCCGGGATCCACTCCACGTGGCCGTCGCAGAAGGAGACATTGCCCCCCTCGGCGCCATGGTTGTCCCCGGGGTCCGGGTAGGCTGGGCGCCCGGCCCAGGCATGGTCGAGGATGAGCCAATGGTTGGCGGGGCCCGGCACCACCCCCTTGAGGCCGAACGTGTCATGCCATTTGGCATAAGCCTGGACGTTCTCGAGGGTTTTGCGGAGGTAGGGCAGGGGCCGTTGCCCGCCGCGGAACGGCACCGTGCAGGAGTAGGGGGTGGCATGGCCGATGAAGGCATTGGCCATGTAACTCATGCCCGGCACCGCCCCGCGGGAACGGGCGAAATGGTGCAGGTCGCGCAGGCCCGTCTCGCCCGTGCTGGGGTTGGGGGCCAGGTTGGTCCGCAGGTGGTTGTCCGTGCTGGGGCAGACAAACAGCCGGAGGTCGGCGGATTGCTGGCTGCGGAGGTAGTCGAGGCTCTGGTCCTCCGCGCCGGTGCGGGCGGAGAGCGCGCCGGCCGGGTCGTCCTGGGCGTAAAGGAGGGAGGCGAGGGCCAGTTGCCGGAGATTGCCCTGGCAGGCAAGGCGCCGGGCCCGCTCCTGCCCGCGGGCGAGGGCGGGCAACAGGAGCGCGGCGAGGAGGGCGATCACCGTCACGACGACCAGCAGTTCCAGCAGGGTGAAGGCCTGCTGGCCGGCCCGCCTGGCGTGGGCGGGGGATGGCGGTGCGGGGGGCGGGTCGCCCTGGCTTTGCCGTGGCGCCGCCGGGGCGGGGTCGTGGCCGAGCAGGCCCAGGGCGCTCCCGAGCAGCATGTACAGGAGGCTGGCCCAGGCGAAGACCTCGAGGAGGCGGGCCCCGGTGGAGCTGAGCAGTTGGGGGTTGACGTAGCAACCGCAGGGCCCGTTGCCCCAGTTGAGCAACCGGTGGCCGAGGAAGGCGCAGCAGAGGGTGAACAGTGCGCCGCAGCGGGCCCGCCAGGGGGCGGGCGCGGCGGTGATGAAGATGGCCACGGCGACCTCGATGAGCACGGCCGACAGGAGGAGGCCGTGGGGGACCTGGGTGGCCTGTTGGACGACGGCCTGCCGGGCGGCGGGCAGCCAGTGCGACAGGGCTTTGCCCACGGCCGAGGCAAGGAGCAGGACGGCGGACACGGCGAGCAGGTGGCGTTGCCAGCGGGGAATGAGCGTGGACCAGAGCCGCTGCCGGGGAAGGCGGGGATGCATGGGGTGGGTCAAAAGATGTAGTAGACCCCGACGTCACCGGCCGGCAGGGACATGCGGTGGGGCAGGAACTTGCGGTTGGCGGCGGACCAGTAGAAGGAGACCAGCACGGGGCGGGCCTTGATTTCGTGGTCCATGCGGACGGGCAACAGGCAGTGCACGAACAGCACCGGCTGTTGCTGGCCGAGCAGATCGTCGAGGGTGGGCTTGGGTTGGAGCATCGGGCTTACCTCCATCATGGACTGCATGGGGGCCATGCGGTTGGCGATGCGGAGCAGGGAACTGGGGGGCGTGCGCCGCCATTCGGCGATGAGGCCGAGGTCATGGGGGGCGATCTCCTTCCAGCAGTCCTGGCAATAGAGGGGCTTGGAGGCGTCGTTGAAATCCCGGGCCCGCGGGGCGCCGGCATACCACCAGGCCTCCAGCAGGCCCAGGGGATTGTCGAGCGTGACCGGCCGATCCACACCCTGGCGCCGGCCGGCCCGCACGGCCGCCTCCACGGCCTCGGCCGCGGGCAGGGCATCCCGTCGCTGCTGCAACTGGGTGCTGGTAATCTCGAGGGCGCGCTCGTCCGCCGCCGCGAGGCGGAAGTGGACAAACGCATCAAAATCCCCCGCAGAGTAGGCCTGGCAGAGGGCGAGCAGGGACTCGACCAGGCTCTCCCGCATGGGGGCCTCCAGCAACCCGTTGGTGTCGCAGAGGGCGGCCCGCTGCAGCAGCCCGGCCCGCGCCTCGGCCGTGTTGGTCACGGCCACGTAGTAACCCTGCGACCAGCGGAACGACTCCCGCTGGCGGGTGACTTGCGCGTCCCGTTCCACCTGGCGATCCAGTTGACGCGCCACGAGGAGGGCGCCTGCAGTTCCGAGTCCGGCCAGCAAGAGGAGGTAAATCAGTTTTTTCATGGTGAGTGGGGCGGCCCGGACCGCCCCGCGGGGCGGTCCCGGCCGGCCGGGAAGTGGGTTGAATGAGTGGGTTAACGGCAGCCGACCTGCACGACGCACCCGGCCCCGCCGAGTTGGATCCAGTTGGCCAGGCTCACCCACATGCCGCCGCTCTTGATGTAGCAGCCCTTGCCGAGCTCGCAGCACCACTCAAACCGGAAGTCCACTCCCACCTGGTTGTTCGTGCACCGCCCGCTCACCTGGCAGAACGTGCCGGTCTTGGGCAGGAAGGGGGAATCCGGCTCGTCCGGGGCAATCCAAGGATCGACCCAGTCGTCGGCCAGCAGGTTCGCGTCGTCGTCCAAGCCGAGGATTAGGGCCTGGCAATAGCGGGCGGGTTCGTCCGCCCAGGTGAACAGGTTTGAACCGGGTTGCATGGTGGGCACGCCGTTGTCCGCCAGTGCGACCATCGCCATGATGGTCGCAGCCGCCGCGCCGCTGAGCAGAAACCGGCGGGTCCACCGGCTGAGTTGGGAATGAATGAAGTGAAGGGCTTTGTTCCGCATAGGTCTCCTTGTCCTGGGTTGTGGGCACGGCGCCGCCCTGTGGCGGGTCCGCCGGGCCCGGGTTGTTCCTCCGGGGGAATGGCGCCGGAACTTCCGGCACCGACCAGGCCGGCGCGTGGGTGCCGGACCTTGGGTTTAATCCCCACGGATACATGGCCGCAGGGTCGCGCAGCCGACATGAAAAAACGCGCGGGCGCCGGACGTGCCTCGAGGGCATGACCGGCGCCCGGCGGGGCGCAGAGGGGGGGACGGGTGTGGGGTGTCCTAGCGGCGGGCCGTGGCAGACGCCGTGTTGGAGTAGGCGGAGTTACCGGCGCTGTTGATGGCCCGCACGCGGTAGTAATAGATCTTACCGCTGGACAGGCCGATGCCGTCGGTGAAGGCGGTCACGTTGGCGCCCACGGTGGCGATGGCCTTGAAGCCGCTGGTCGCCCTGGTGGAGCGTTCGATGGAGAAGTTGGCCTCATTGCTGGCGTTGTCCGCCCAACTCAGCGAGATGCGGAGGCCGGTCTGCGCCGTGGCGGTGAGGCCTGAGGGGGCGGCCGGAGTGGTGGCCAGGGTGGTGGCGGAGGCGGTCGCCGAGGGGGCGGAGCAGCCGTCGGCATTGCAGGCCCGGACGCGGTAGTAGTAGGTGAGTCCGGAAGCGAGGCCGGTATCGGACCAAGTGGTCGCGTTGGCCCCGAGGTTGGCCACCGTGGTGAAGTTGACGTTGTCCGTGGACCGTTCGACCACGTGGCTGGTCTCGGTGCTGGCGTTGTCCCGCCAAGCCAGGTTGATTTGCGAGGTGGAGATGGCGGTGGCGGTCAGCGTGGACGGAGCGGGCGGGGCGCCCGGGGTGGTCAGGCTGGCGGTGTTCCCGTAGGCGGAGCCGTTCACGGCGATGGCCCGGATGCGGTAGGCGTAGGGGGTGCCGGACACGGTGGTCAGGTCGCTGTAGGTGGTGGCATTGGCCGGGGTGGTGGCCAGGACGGCGAAGGCGCCGCCATTGACGGAACGCTCCACGCTGAAGGCCGTCTCACCGCTGGAACGGTCGGTCCATGCGAGGTCAACCTGGGTGCCGGTGGTGCTGGTGGCTGTCAGGTCGGCGGGCGCCGGGATGGCGATGGCCGCGCTGCTGCCCACCACGACCGCACAGACGGAAGCAGGCAGGGTCGCCCCTGTCCCGGCGGAGAAGGCAAGGGTGAGCCTGTCACCGGAGGCGGTGACGGGGAACACGACATCGACAGCGGTTGCCAGGGCGCCGGCGGCTGCCAAGGGGTCGAAGCCCTGGAGGAAAGCCTGGCCATCGACGGCCACGTCGATGAGCCGTTGGCCGGGGGCGGTGGCGGAGAACTCGGCAAATTTGAGGGCGACCAGGTAGGACTGCGCGCCCCCCGGCAACGGGATGGCCAGGCTGAAGCTGACGCCCTCGCGGGCGGACTGGTAAAGGGCTTCGTCCAGGGTGGCAGCGATGGGCGTGGCGGCATTGGCTGCGGTTTCGCCGCCGGTGTTCCAGCCGTCATCCCGGTAGGGCAACCCGCCTGCGCCGGTGTGCGCCGCGCCGCCCGCGTTCAGGGCGTTGACGACCTTGGCCGGATCGACCTCGGTGACCGTCACGACGACGTCGTCGCTGCCGGAGAGGGGGCCGTCGCTCGCCGTCAGGCGGAGGGTGTAGGCACCGGGTGCCGAGAAGCAGGCGGTCGCCGTGGTGGCGGAGGGGTCGTCGAAGAGGACAGTGCCGGGACCGGAAACCTTGGACCAACTGACACTCATCGCGGCGCCCAGGGGCAGGCCGTCATCGGTCGCCGACCCGCTGAGGGTGGCGAGTCCGAGCACGCTCACGGACTGGTCGCTGCCGGCATTGGCGATGGGGGCGAGGTTCGTGTCGTTATCCGCGAGGGTGACGGTGCCCTGCTGGGTGGATTCCACGACATAACCGGTCCCCACCAGCAATGTGACCAGGACGGTTTCCGCGGGTTCAGCCTCGCTGTCATCCGCGGGGGTGACCGTGACGGTCGCGCTGGCCGCGCCGGCCGGGAGGGTGACGGAGCCCGGCAGGCTGGTGTAATCCGTGCCTCCGGTGGCGGTGCCCTCGACGGTGTAGATGACCGTCAGCGGGGCGCTGAGGCAGCCGGTCCGGGTGACGCGGAACTGGCCCGGGTTGAGGCCGGCCTCGGCCGCCTCGGCGTCGGTGACGCTGAGGGTGACGGACGGCAGGTCGTCGTCGGTGAGGGTCAGGGTGGCGCTGGAGGGCGAGCCGAGGTCATAGACGCCGGCGGACGGGCTGAGGGTGAGGAGGAGAGTCTCGCTGCATTCGACGGCGGTGTCGTTGACGGGGGTGACCGCGACCTGGGTGGTGGTTTCGCCGACCGGGAAGGTCACGCTGGAGGGCAGGGCCTCGTAGTCGCTGCCCGAGGTGGCGGTGCCGGCCACGGTGAACTGGACGGTGAGTTCATTGGTGGCCGGCAGGCCGGAACGGGTGAGGGTGAAGGTGCCGGCGGCCAGGCCACCGGACTCGGAGATGGAGGCCGGGGTGGCGGTGACGGTGACGGTGGGCGCCACGATGCGGTTGGCGACGAACTGGCTGCCGCTGACGTTGTTGCCGTTGATGGTCACGGTGGCGGAGGCGGGGGTGAAGGAGTAGCCGGCCAGTTGGGGGGTGACCGTGTAGGTGCCGTTGGCGAGGCCCTGCAGGAAGAATCCGCCGCGCGAGTCGGTGGTCGAAGCCTGGACTCCCGCCGCGACGGTGACCCCGGCGAGGCCGCTGCCGTTTTCCACGATGGACCCGGCGATGCTGTAGGTGGTGGTGCTGTCCGCGGCGAAGTTCTTCGCGCTGGTGCTGCCGGAGAGGACGAGGGGGTTGCTGAACCCGGAGGGCGTGAAGCTCAGGCCGGGGTAGAAGGCGCGGAGGTTCCAGCGGCCGGCGGGGACTCCGCTGAGGGTGAAGGTGTTCTTGGCGGAGGTGCCGCTGCCGGTGCGGGCGCTGTTGACCGAGCGGTAGCCATCGGTGATGACGACCACGTTGGTGAGGGGGACCCCGGTGATCTCGCCGGTGATGGTGAAGGTGGGGGCGGCGAAGTTGCGGCCGGTGACGTTGCCGTCCTGGATGGTGATGGGATTGCTCCAGCCGCTGGGGTTGAAGGTGCCGCCCGTCTTGGTGGCCGTGAACGTGTAGGTGCCGTTCCCGAAGCCGGTCACGACGAAGTCGCCGTTGGTGTCGGTGAGGGCCGAGCGGACGCCGTCGCCCACGCGGACGCCGGCCACGGGGAAGCCGCCCTCGGTCACGCGGCCGGAGATTTGGTAGGTGCGCGGGGAGGCGACGAAGTCGATGCCGGTGCGGCTGGGCGACACGGTGACGGGATTGATGAAGCCGGAGGACGCGACGGTGTAGCCGTAGGCGGCGGCGGCCATGGTGTAGCTGCCGGAGGCCAGGCCGACGACCGTGTATTGGCCGTCGGCGTCGGTGTAGCAGCCGCGGTAGGAAGTGGTGGTCTTGCCGTTGTGGACGCGGACGCCCTGCAGGGGCGCGCCGTTGGTGTCGAGGACACGGCCGCTGATGCGGAAGGTGGTGGGGGAGCCGACGGTGACGACGATCCAGCGGAGGGTTTTGCCCCCGCGGCGGTCGGAGACCTCGCACTGGACGAGGTAGTCCCCGGCCACGCTCCAGGACTTGGTCACGGAGGCGGCGTTGGCGCCGTAGGTTTTGTCCCCGAGGTCCCAGTAGTAGCTGAGGCTGTCGCCGTCGGCGTCGGCGGAGGAGGCGGTGAGGGTGACGGTGGCGCCGGCGGCCACGGTGGTGCTGCTGGCGGACAGGGCGACGGTGGGGGCGGCGTTGCCGGGGAACTGGCCGAAGCGCACATCAACCTCGAGCGATTCCGGGGAGGTGCCCAGCTTGCGCAGCGGGGTGATGTGGATGCCGGCGAGCCGGTCCGAGAAGGTGCGGCCGATGACGAGGGCGGCATCGGTCTTGCCGTCGGGCGAGCCGGGGGTGAGGTCGAGCAGTTCGCTGCCCGGGTTGTTGTTGTTGGCGGTGGCGGTGCGGCGGATGCCGGCGCCGTTCATGAGCCCGGCATTGCTGGTGAACTTCTGGCGGAACTCCACGGAGTAGTTCGTGGTGGAGGTGCGGACGACGCGCAGGCCGCGGATGAGGTCGGTCGAGTTGGTGTTGTCGTGGGCGTAGACCTGGTAGAGGCCGCTGTTGGTGACGACCTGGTAGCCTTCGGGGGGAATCCAGTTGATGGCGGCCTTGTAGCGGGCGTTGAAGTGGTTGTTGCCGGCGCTGGCGGCGCCCATGGTGTCGAAGCTGTCGCCGTATTCGGACCAGGTCCCCGGACCGATGGGGGATTCGTCGGTGGGATTCCACGAGTTGGCGTGCCACATGCCGTAGTTGTGGCCGAACTCATGGGCGGCGACGCCCGCGCTGGAGCTCTTCATCCAGCAGCCGCGCGAGCCGACGTAGGCGGCCCCGCCGAAGGCGCCGGGCCCTCCGACATAGCGGACGGCGTCGAGGTTCCAGTTCACGTAGTCATAACCGTTGGTCTTGGCCGCGTTGAGGGCGTGCGTCCGGAGCGTGTAGATGCCGTTGCTGTTGTAGTAGGCCGTGTCGTAGGGGAGTTGGAAGGTCGGGGTGATGGTCGTGGTGATGTCGGTGGAGTGGTAGGAATTGTCGCGGAAAAACTGGTTCACGGTGACCATCATGTTGGAGAGGTCGGTGAACGTCTGGGGTTCGTTGGTCTGGTCCAGGAAGCGGATCCGGATGTAGAGCAGCGTCTTGGAGCCCTGGGACCAGGCGTTCGTGACAGAGGCGGCCGCGGGGGTGAATCCGCCGCCGTCGCCTTCGGCGGCCATGGCGGTCCCCTCGAGATCCTGGACGTGGCCGCCGCTGCAGAGGAACCGCGCATTGCCATGGAGTTCGACCACTGCCTCCGCCTCGGCGGGGGTGACCGGCACGGCGGAAACGGGGCACGGCTCGGCCACGCCCTTGCCGGCCGCGACGAGGGCGGCGGCTTCATCGGCGGCCACGCGGCGGAGGGGGCTTTCGTGCACGGCCATGGCGTCGCCGAGGGCGATGCCGTGGAGGGAGGCCTGCTGCAGGGTCGCCTGGTCGAGGCGGCGCCCGTAGACAAAGGCGCGGTACTCGCGGTCGTTGAGGAACACGGTGCGGAACACGCCGGGTTGGCCGGGTTCGGCGTCGGGGGCCGGCGTGGTGCCGATGACGGCCAGGGTGCCGCTGCCGCTCACGGGTTGCTCAATGCGCGCCCGGACCTCCGGGGGCAGGGCCATGCGCTCGGTGTAGCTCAGCGCATTGCGGATGGCTTCCTCGGGATCCTGCTCGATCAATGACTGCATCCAGGCCCGGCGTTCCTCGGCCAACCGCAACCCTTCCTCGGTCAGGGCTTCCTGCAGGGCCGGTGCCTGTTCCTTGGCCACGGCCGCACGGGTGGCCCACTCGGACAACGCCAACGCGGATGCCTGCCCCCGCGACAACGCCCCAGGTTCCACCAATACAGGCGCCGCCTGACGCAAGGCCTCGGTCGTGGGGCGTCCCGCCCGGTCCGGGCTACGTCCTTGTCGCAGCCAAACGGTCGTCAACCCGGCCAGCAACAGGGCCGCCAAACCAGCCCGGAACCAAAAACGCGCAGAACTCATCATGGGTGTGGATCTCATATGTGCAAAAACGGCACTGCATTATCTAATAAGCAGGATTCCAACCAACTACCTAGTGCAGCCTGGGACCATGCCACTTCTTACTAGGGGGGCAACGGGGATTTACGCACCGATTTTGGCGAAAAAGTGCGTAATTGAGGCCAAGCCATGGGCGTTCCTTTCGGGCAAAAAAAATTGCACCAGGATGGAGGGAATTGAGGGCGCTGCCTCAACCTGGAGCGGTTTTTCAATGGCAAGAGACTTGGAATGAGCCAGTTCCGCCTTTTCTTTGCTTTGAGAAAACCCGGGTCGCCGGGCTCTGGGAGCACGGGCAAAGCTTAGACAGGCGGCGTTCGCTCTCCGGTTGGGTTTCATGGCCAAGGTGTGACATCGCCTTAGGGTTTCCCTCCATCCCTTCCTGCCTTTGCTGGGCCGGGTGTCAATGGCGGAGGGGAGGTCTTGGTGAGGTGTCGGTTGCTGTGGTTGGCGTGGACCGGCTTCAGTTGTTAAGGGGTGAGCCGCCTGAGGTTTTTTTGGGGGGTGGAGTGATAGCCTTGGCGGGTGCCTGTCCCTTGGTTGGCCTGTCGTGGTCGAGGCGCGCAGGCCCGGCAAACTGCCTGCGTGACAGATTCTTCCGATTTTCCTATGATTTCCCTCCCATGTTCAAAGCCGCCGTGCAGCGCGCCCTCAACCGGATGGGTTACGAGGTGTTCCGCCTCTCCACCCAGTTCACCCCGGCGGAGTTGGCCGCCATGGAGCGGGTGGCCCCGTTTACGGCCACCAGCAAGAGCCGCATGATTGGCCTGATGGACGCCGTGCGCTACGTGGTGCAGAACCGCATTGAAGGTTCCCTGGTGGAGTGCGGCGTGTGGCGGGGCGGGAGTTCCATGCTGGCTGCCCTCACCCTGCAGGACCTGGGGGAGACCTCGCGGGACCTGTATCTCTTTGACACCTTTGAGGGCATGAGCGAGCCGACGGCCAAGGACGTGATGTTCGACGGCACCTCGGCGGATGCCCTGCTCAAGACCTCGGAGCGCCGCGAGGACCTCGACAACTACTGGTGCGTGGGCAGCCTGGAGAACGTCCGGCGCAACATGCGGTCCACCGGTTACCCGGAGGCCCGCCTGCACTTCGTCAAGGGCAAGGTCGAGGACACCGTGCCCGGGCAGGCCCCGGGGCAGATCGCGCTGCTGCGGTTGGACACGGACTGGTATGAGTCGACCAAGCACGAGTTGGAGCATCTCTACCCCCGCCTGGCCCCGAACGGCGTCCTGATCATCGACGACTACGGGCATTGGCAGGGGGCGCGCGAGGCGGTCGATGAGTTTTTCTCCAAGCAGAAACTCAAGCCCTTCCTCAACCGCCTCGACTACACGGGGCGGCTCCTGATCAAGCCTGCCTCCTGAACCCCGGCGCCTCCTGCATGTCGCTCCGCAGCTTTTTCCGTTACACCGCCCTGGGCCGCGTGGCGCTCATCCCGGCCCGCCTGGGCTGGGCCCTCTACCTGAACGCCCGGCAGGCCGCGCTCATGGTCCGCTGGGCCTTCACCTCGAAGGAGTATTACAACCACAGCTATCACCTGACCGACCTGAACCGCGGCTACCTGGTCAGCTACATCGCGGTGGTGTCCGGGCATCCCGAGGCCGTCATTGACGGCTACGTGCGCGAGCTGGAGAACGACACGACCCTGCGCGAGGCGCTGATGGAGCAGACCCGGCGCAGCCCGGATCGGCACAACACGGACCTGGAGCCGCGCTATGGGCGCCGCCTGGGGTGGTATGCCCTGGTGCGGGCCACCAAGCCGCGGGTCATTGTCGAGACCGGGGTCGACCGGGGTCTGGGCACCGTGGTGCTGGCAGCCGCCGTGGCGCGCAACGCGCGGGAGGGCGCCCCGGGGATGGTGCATGCCACGGACATCGTGCCCGACTGCGGGCACCTGCTGTGCGAACCCTACAAGAGCCATTGCCGGATCTGGCTGGGGGACTCGGTGGAGACGCTGAAGAAGTTCGCCGAGCCCGTGGACCTGTTCCTGCACGACAGCGATCACCGCCCCGAGTATGAGTGGGCGGAGTTCGTGGCCATCGAGCCCCGGCTGCATGCCGGGTCGATTGTGATGAGCGACAACTCGCAGCAGTCCCCCAAGCTGCGCGAGTGGGCGGGGCGGGCGGGGCGCAGTTTCCTTTATTTCCAGGACCAACCCCGGGACCACTGGTGGCCGGGGGACGGGATTGGGGCCGCCTTCACGCCGGGAGTGAAGTCCCTGTTCCAACCAGGTCCGGGACGGTAGGCCGGGCCTTCGCCGCGGTCCTTTCCCCCCTTTGCCCCCAGCCCCCTTGGCGCGGGATGGCCTGCCTTGGCCTCAGGGCAGGAGGCGGACGCGATAGAACCGGTAGGGGCGCCCGGCGGCGCCGGGGTCGGTCACGCTGAGCACCTCTCCCGTGCCGGGGATGCTTTCCCCGCCGGGGATGGGAGTCCACACGGTCATGGGTCCATTGAGGCCGTCGGTGAACTCCACCACCGTGTGGTGGCCCGCCACGCTGGTGAAGCTGACGAGGACGTCCGGCCCGGCCAGGCGGGCGGCGGTGATGCGGAAGCGCGGGTCCAGTCCGCTGGCGGCCGGGTTGCTGGGCGGGGCGGGTTCGGGGGCGGGGGCGGCGGCCGGGAGGGCGGCGGCCACGGCGAAGAAAGGGGCGTCATCAATGCGGAGCGTGCAGGTGCCGCGTCCGTCGCCGAGGGTGGCGTTGGTGGGGGCGAAGAGGCCGACGGCGAAGGACTTGAAACCCTGGCTGGGCGGGTTGCCTTGGAGCGCGATGGAGAGCGGCACGTTGGTCTGGCCCGGGGGGATGATGAGGAACCCGTTGGTGGCGGCGTATTCCTGCTCGGCCAGGGCGGTGCCATTGGAGGTGGCGAAGCGGAAGGTGACGGCGCGTTCGCTGGCCGGAGTGAGGCGGACGCTGAAGGTGGCAAGGCCAGGCTGGCCGTAGCGCTCGGCCACGGTGATGTCGTTGATGAAAAGGGAAGGCAGGCGGTCGTTGTCGAGGATGGTGGCGGCGCCCTGGCCATCCTGCAGGACGGCGTTGGTGGGGTTGGTCAGGTTGACGTGGAAGACCTCATTGCTCTCGCTGATGGTGTTGCCGAGGACGGCCACGCGCAGGGTCTGGGAGGTGAGGCCGGGCTTGAAGGTGAGCACGCCGTTGGTGGGGAGGTAATCGGTGCCGGCGGAGGCGCTGGCGTCGGCGGTGGTGTACTGGACGGTGACGGTGCGGCCGCTGGCGGGGGCGAGGCGGACGGTGAAGACGGAGGCGCGCGAGCCGGTGTCGCCCTCGGTGCCGCGGACGTCGCTGATGGTCAGGCCGGGCAGGGGATCGTCGTCGAGGAGGGTGCCGATGCCCTGGGGGGTGGCGAGGAAGGCGTTGACCGGGGCGGCGAGGCTGACGAGGAAGGTCTCATTGCTCTCGCTGACCGTGTCCCCGACGCTGGTGACGCGGAGGGTTTGGTTGGTCTGGCCGGGGGCGAAGCTGAGGGTGCCGCGGGCGGGGAGAAAGTCCTTGCTGGTGAGGGCGGACCCGCCGGTGGTGGCGTAGTTGACGGTGATCGGCTTGCCGCTGCGGCTCGAGAGGCTGAGTTGGAAGGTCACGTGGTTGGAGCCGCCGGCCTGGCCCTCCGCGGCGGCGCTGTCGGTGATGCGGAGCAGCGGGTCGGCGTCGTTGTCGAGGATGGTCCCGCGGGCCTGGGACCGGGCGATGGTGGCGCCGTTGGCGTTGGTCAGGTTGACCACGAAGAACTTGTTGCTCTCGGCGTAGGGGTCGCCGAGGACCGGGATGGAAACGGTCTGGTTGAGGATGCCGGGCGGGAAGGTGACCGTGCCGGCGGAAGCTTGGAAATCGAGCCCGGCAGCAGCCGATCCGCTGGCGGTGGCGTAGCGGACGGTGACTGTCTGGCCGCTGCGGGTGGACAGCTGGACATCGAACTGGGCCAGGCTGGTGCCGCCGTCGCCCTCCGTGAGGGTGACATCCTCGATGGCGAGGGTCGGGACGGGGTCGCGGTTGTCGATGATGAGGCCGACCGCCTCGGCGCGGGCGAGGCCGGCGTTGACGGGTTGGAGGAGGCGAAGAATGACGGTGCGGTTGGATTCGCTCAGGAGATTGCCAATCACGGGGACGCGCACGGTGAGGTTGGTGGTGCCGGGGGGGAAGACGAGGGTGCCGGCGGTGGGGAGGAAGTCGATGCCGGAGAGGGCGGACCCGTTCTCGACGCGGTAATCGACCTGGACGATGTCGGTGGAGCGCGCGCTGAGGCGGACCTCGAAGGTCATGTTGGTGGTGTCCTTGTTGCCCTCGAGGACGGAGGCATCGGTGACGCTGAGGCTGGGGGCGAGGGTGACGAGGACGGGGGCGGAGACGAGGTTGGAGCCGCGGCTGTCGAGCAGGCGCGCGGTGATGGGGACGGTGCCGATGGCGGGGCTGTTCCAGAGCAGGGAATAGGGCGCGGTTTCGTCGCGGCCGATCCAGGTGGCCCCCGCGTAGAAGTCCACCTGGGTGATCGCGCTCTCGACCGAGATGGCGGCGGCGCTGATCAGGATGGGGGAGCCGCTGGCGAAGAGGGCGCCGTTGGTGGGGGTGGTGATGGCGATGGAGAAGGGGGCCACCACGGATTCCACGACATGCTGGGCGTTGAGGCGGCCGTAGCCGTAGTCAGGGTGCCAGCCGTTGGCGTCGTAGGGGACGTCGCCGATCTTCTCGCAGCCGTCGCGCAGCAGGCTGCGGAGCTCGGCGGCGGTCAGGGTGGGGTTGACGGAGAGGGCGAGCGCGCCGATGCCGGCCGCCAGGGGGGCGGCGGCGGAGGTGCCGCCGAAGCCGGGGTGGTGATCACCAGGCCCATAGCCGTCCGGACCGGTGCGGTCGGTCGTGATGATGTCGTTCCACCCGCCGCTGGCGGGCGCGACGAGCTCGAGGCCGGGCCCGGTGGCGCTGTAGTCGGCGCGGACCTCGGCGTCGGTGGAGGCCCCCACGGCGATGACGGCTGGATGACTGGCCGGGTAGCTGACGGCGTTGGTCAGGGCGACGTGCCCGGAGACGAGCGGCGCAAAATCCCGCCCTTCAAGCACGGTCACGTAGTCGCCGGCGCCGGTGTAGACCCAGACGCGGAGGCCGTCGTAGCCGGGCTCGGACGAGACGGCGCAGGCAAAGGTGAGGGACTCCCCGCCGGACAGGGTGACCGCGGGGGTGCGGAGCTCGGTGTAGAGATTGTTGGCGATGGGGCCGGAGCGGGCGGAGCGGTTGCCCCGCGTGCCCGTGAGGGCCTGATTGGTCTGGGCGAGCCAGCCGCCGCCACCGGGGCTCGCATTGGTCTGCCAGCCGGCGGGCGGGAAGGTCCCCTCGAAATCCTGGCGGCCGTCCGTCCCGAGGGCGGAGTTGACCAGGGTGACGCCGTCGCTGCCGACCAGGGCCACGTTGTCGATGCGGACGAGATCCTCCCAGGGCGCAGCGGCGCCGATGGGGTCATTGACGTCCTTGGAATACTCGAAGCCGAAGCGGTAGGAGCCGGGGCCGAGCAGGGATCCGACCGGGAGGCGGATCCGGGAAGTTTGCCAGCGGCTGGCGCGATCCCCGGCGGCCGCAAAGATTGTGCATCCCTTGCCGCCGCGGCCATGGACCGCGGCCCAGGCCAGGGCGCCGTCCACCACGGCCGACTGGGGGAAGCTGAGGCTGAGGTTGAGGATGTCCGCCCCGCGCCAGGCGCCTTGGCCGTCTCGGGTCCGCCCGGCCGCATAATAGATCGCCTCCGCGAGGGTGCCGTCGGAGACCCAGGCGTCGCCGCCGAGGATCCTGACCGGGAGAATGCGGCAGCGCGGCGCGATGCCGGAGCCGCCCAGCGTGTTGGCGGCGGCGGCCGCCACACCGGCCACGGCGGTGCCGTGGTTGTCGCGGGCGAACTCGGGGTTGGGGGCGTTGTCGTTGCGCAGGAAATCCCAGCCGGAAAAATCGTTCGTGTAGCCGTTGCCGTCGTCGTCGGCCAGGTTGGCCAGTTCACCCGGGTTCACAAACAGGTTGGTGGCGAGGTCGGGATGGTTGCCCTGCACGCCGTCATCCAGGATGGCGATGACGACCTCCGGGCGGCCGGTGGTCCGGGCCCAGGCTTGGGGGGCGTTGACATCAGCGCCGGGGAGGGCGGCGTTCTGTCCGGTGTTGTGGAGGTTCCATTGCAGCGGGTAGAGCGGGTCACCGGACTGCTTGAGCACCTGCGAGATGAAGTTCGGCTGGGCCCAGGCCACGCGCGGGTCGGTGGCGTGCCGGTTGGCCTCGGTGAGCAGCGTCTCCACGGTGGCGGCGGTCTGGGTGAGGATGAACACCTCGGGGGCGCCGCCCAGGGGCCGGACCTGGGGCCAGGCGGCGCCGAAGTAGGCCTCGGGCTCCGTCCCGGGCCGGAGGCAGATCAGGATCTCCTCGGTGGTGACGCGGGCCAGGCCCGTGTCAGGCTCGATGAAGACGGGGTTGGCCGATTGGACGGCGGGGTTGCGGCGGGCCTTGGCGAGGGCCTGGCTGAACTGGCGCGGGTCACCCTTCTGGGCGGCGGTGATCCCGGAGGGAGCCTGCAGCAGGGTGAGGCCGCCGAGGGAATCGGACGATGCCCGGTAGCGGTGGAGGGGGCCGTTGGTGCCCGCGAGTTCCTGCAGACCCTTCCGGCGGGGGATCTCCGGCTTGAAGCGGACGGCGACGGATCCGGCGAGGCGGCGCAGCGGGCGGGGGCCGTCGGGGGTAAGGTAGTAGTCACCGACATCGAAGCTGCCGGCAAGGTTTCCGGCCACCTCTTCGCCTGGAACCAAGGCGCGCTCGGGGTCGCCGAGATCCTTCGCGACCACGCGGGGCCGGTCCCCGGAGGTGTCCCGGGCCTGCAGGAGGAACCCGGCGGCGCCGACCGCGGCCAGGGCCAGGCATAGGAGCGTGCGCGGCCACGTCAGCCGTGTCTGTTTCATCACTCGATCCACGTTGCTGGGCTGGGTCGGCACGACTCTTATGGGTGCGGCCGGGTCCGGGATTCGTCCAGGGGGCAAAACCACGGACGCCGCCTTGGGCGGGACGGCCCACCCGGCACTTGCCCTAGGACATCGACAGCCCGGGGGCTTACTTGAGCGGTCCGGCGGGGGGAGGAGGCAGGGTTTGCGGGGAGGCGAGCGCCGCGGCGAGGAAATCCGCCACGTGCAAAACCTGAATGGGGGTGCCGGCGGCGGCCAGGCCGGCCTGGATTTGGAGCAGGCAGCCGGGATTGGTGGTCACGACGACCTGGGCGCCGGTCTGCCGGATGTGGTCCACCTTGCGCCGCTGGAGCCGGGCGGCCATGCCGGGTTCGGTGAGATTGTAGCTGCCGGCGCTCCCGCAGCAGACATCCGCTTCCGGCAGTTCCACGAAGCGATCCCCGGCCACGGCGCGGACGAGGGCGCGGGGCGCCTGGGTGATGCGCTGGGCGTGGGCGAGGTGGCAGGCGTCGTGGAAGGTCACCTTGGGGCCGGTGGTGAGGGCGGGGTAGGGGACGGGGTCGCGTCCGGGCCCGGCCAGCCATTCGCTGAGGTCACGGACCCGGGCGGCGAAGGCGGCGGCGCGGGCGGCCCAGGCCGGGTCGCCGGCGAGCAGGTGCCCGTATTCCTTGAGGGTGGATCCGCAGCCGGCGGCATTGATGAGGATGGCGTCCAGATGGAGCGCCTCGAAGGCGGCGATGTTGCGGCGGGCGGCGGCGCGGGCGGCCTCGAGGTTTCCGCCATGGGCGTGGAGGGCGCCGCAGCAGCCCTGGGCGGGCGGCACCACCACGTCCCAGCCGGCCCGGGTCAGCAGGCGCACGCTGGCGGCGTGCGTGGACCCGAACAGCACTCCCATCACGCAGCCGCTTACGAAGCCGACCCGGCCGCGGGGTGTCCCCTGGGCCGGGGACAGCTCTGGCGGCGGGGGAACGTCGGCGGTGTCGGGGAGGAGGGCGAGCGCCTCACGCGCGAAGCGGGGCAGGAACCGGCGCAGGGGCCGGAGGGGCCGGGCCAGTCGGCAGGCGATGTCCACGCGCTCCGGGTGGGGCAGGATCTGCTCAATGGCGACCCGGCGCAGGAAGGCCTGCCAGGGGCCGCGCTGGACGTGATGCTCCACGTGGTCGCGCGTCGCCTCGAGCAGTTCGCCGTAGCGCACCCCGCTGGGGCAGGCGGCCTCGCAGGCCCGGCAGCCCAGGCAGAGGTCCAGGTGCCGCACCGCCGCGTCGCCCAGCGGCAACCGGCCGTCCTGCACCGCGCGCATCAGGTAAATGCGGCCGCGGGGCGAGTCGTTTTCGTTGCCGGTCTCGAGGTAGGTCGGGCAGGAGGACAGGCAGAGGCCGCAATGCACGCAGGCCAGGGCCTTGTCGTAGTCGAGGAAGGCGGGGGGCGGCGCCACTCCGGCGGCTGCCGGGGCGGCGGCGGGGATGGGAATGGCGGGCGCACTCACGAGGTCAGGGCCGGTAGGAGACCGTGGGGATCAAAGATTTCCTTGAGCCGGCGGGACAGGGCGGCCACGGCGGGATCGGGGTTGGCGGCCGGCCGTTGGCCGGGCTGGCGGTGCAGGATCAGGCCATTGGCGGCGCGGGCGACGAAGGGCGCGGGCCCGAGGGCGCGCAGGGTGGCGATCAGGCGGGAGGGGGCGACCGAGCAGGACTGCGGCGCCGCTTGGGCGGGGTCGTGGAAGCGGGTTTCGTGGTCGAGGCTGCCCGGCTCGGTGAAACCGAGGCGCGCGGCTTGGGCGAGTTGCCAATCCACGGCCTCGCGCGGGCCGGACACACCGAGGACCAGTGTGGGCGGTTGGCCCGGGCCCGCTTGGTGGAGGTCAAGGACGGTGGGAGTGAGCGGGGAGTCCAGCAGGTCGGCCAGCCGGGCCTCGGCCTCGTCGAGGGAGGCGCAGGGCCGCTGGACAAAAGCCTCGGCCTCGGGGAGGGGGAGCAGCTTGAAGGTGGCCTCAACGATGAGGCCGAGAGAGCCGCGGGCGCCGACGAACAGCTTGAGGAGGTCGTAGCCGGCCACGTTCTTGACCACCTTGCCGCCGGAACGGATGAGGCGTCCGTCGGGCAGGACGACGCGGAGACCGATGAGGTGTTCGCGGATGGTGCCATGGCCGCAGCGGCGGGGCCCGCTGGCATTGGTGTCGAGGAGGGCGGCCAGGGTGAGTTGCTCCGGGCGTGGGGGATCGATGGGCAGCCATTGCCCGCGCGAGGCCAGGGCAGCCTGCAGGGCGGCCAGGGTGCAGCCGGCCTCGGCGGTGACGGTGAGGTCCTCGGGCGAATGCTCGAGCACGCGCGCGAGGCGGTCGAGGCGGACGGATGCGAGGCGGGTGCCCGGCGGCGTCGCGCGCACCTGCGAAGCGAGCGCCTCGGCGCTGTCAGGGTGCAGCGTCATGCGGGGTGGGGGACGTTCATTTCCCGAAGGCCTGGGCGGGTTCGTTGCCCGGGGCGGCGTGGCCGGCGGCGTCCGGGTTCCCGGACGCGTCCGTGGTGGGAAGGGTGAAGAAAAAGGTGGCGCCCTGGCCGGGGCGGGATTCGGCCCAGATGCGCCCGCCGTGGCGGTGGAGGATGCGCTGGACGATGGCCAGGCCGACGCCGGTGCCGGGGAATTCGTCCTCGGCGTGCAGGCGCTGGAAGACCCCGAACAGTTTGTCGGCGTATTTCATGTCGAAGCCGGCGCCGTTGTCGCGGACGTAGTAGACCGGTTCGCCGCCCTGCGTGAGGGAGCCGATTTCGAGGAGGGGCTTGGGTTGGTGGCTGGTGAACTTCCAGGCATTGCCCAGGAGGTTGATGAGAACCTGCTCGATAAGGGGGCGGTCGCCGGAGGCGGGCGGCAGGGGGAGGAGGCGGACCTCGACGGAACGCTGGGGCTGCTGGCGGCGGAGTTCCTCGATGGCGCGACTGGCGAGCAGGTGGAGGTCGAGCGGGGCGCGGCGGACGGGTTGGCGGCCAAGGCGGGAGAAGGTGAGCAGGTCATCGACGAGGCGGCCCATGCGCCGGCCGCCCTCGGCGACCTGGCGCAGGTAGCGGGATCCGCGTTCGTCCAGCTGGGGGCCGTGGGTTTGGAGGAGGACCTCGGCGAAGCCATTGACGGCGCGCAGGGGGGCGCGGAGGTCGTGGGAGACGGAGTAGGAAAACGATTCCAGCTCGCGGTTGGCGGCCTCGAGTTCGGCGGTGCGCTCGGCGACGCGGCGTTCGAGGTTGGCGTTGAGGTCGAGGATGACCCTGGTTTGCTTGCGGACCTGGCGGCGGAGCAGGGTGACCCAGGCCAGGGCGGCCAGGGCGATGCCGACGAGGCTGGCGAGCACCACGCCGGCCTGGCTGGTGGTCAGCCACGGGGCCCCGCGCAGCACGGTGAGGGCGGCCGGGGATCCCGCCATGAGGCTGAACGAGCGGGGTTGCCCGAGGTCGCTGTATTTGAACTGGCAGATGCCGGCGACGCGCACGAGGGAGCCCCGCTCCAGTTCGGCCAGGTTCAGGCCAGGCTGGTGCCCAAGGAATCGCACCTCAAAGACCTGCTGGTCGGCTTCCAGGGCAAGCGTGGCCGGATCGGGACCGGTCCGGACCTCCAGGACCCGCCCCTCCATGCTGACCCAGTTGTCGGCCTGGAGAGGGTCGTTGAGAACGCGGCCGGCCTGGAGAGGGGTGGGGGTGGGGGCGTTGGTTCGGCCGGTCACGTGCAGGACGGCGTCCTCGAGTCGGGCTTGGTGGTCGTGCAGCACGGGGAACCCGACGACCTCGACGAGGTCCCCGGCCTGCAGATCCATGGGGTCGGCCAGATCGATGCGGATGCTGCCCGTCCGGCCCCGCAGGTAGACCAGTTGGGGATTCCTCTGCAGGGTCACCGTGCCGCGGATCTTCGTCCGATGGCCGGGTGGGCGCTGTTGGTTGTAGCGAAAGAGGTCGGCGATGAGTTCCGCGTCGAGTTGGAAGGGATCTGGTGGTGCCGGGCGTTCGACCTGGATGTCCTTGGGGGCCGAGGCATGGATACGGAATCCGCGGGCCTGCTGCCGTTGGTTGGGAATGACGCTGCAGATGCCGCGCACGGCGACCTCGGCATCCACGAGGTGGGTGGGCGGGGAGATGTCGGGCCGGGCGGGGAGCAGGACGGGGAAGCGTCCGCCGCTGGCCGCCACCTCCAGGACGTCCACGGGGCCTTCCTGCCGGACTGCGCGCACGATTCCGCGGATGGTGACCCGCTCATTGTCATGCTTTCCGGAGGCGAGGGCATCGTAGGACAGTTCGCGGGGGAGTGGCAGCGAGCCTTCGGCCACGGGGACTGCCCGGGCCTCAACGAGATGGGGGATGAAGCCCCCGATGGCCGTGTAGCCGGAGACCTCGACGATCTGCCCGGGTTGGAGGGAGGCGGCGCGGCGGGCCGTGGGGGCCATGACGGCCCGGATGGCGTTGCTGCGGCCGCTGAGAAAAACCGTGTCCAGATGAGGGGCCGTTCCGGCGACCATGGCCTGGAAGCGGACGGGCAGGCCGACGCTGTCGGGTTCCGGCGGCAGTCCGACGATATCCGAGGTGTAGCGCAGCACCGGCACCAGGGGAGACGGGCCAAAGACCCCGGACTCGATGGGGGCCTGCCGGGGCGCGAGGATGCGCAGGGTGCAGTGGTCGAGGCTGAGGGTTGTGCCTGCCAGCGTGGGGTAACCCAGTGCCTCCACGAAATCCCCCCTGCGGACCGTGAACCAGCTGTCGAGGTGCAGGGGGATTTGTCCGGAGTGATCCCGCACCTGGATGACGCGGTTGGTCATGGTCAGGCTGACCCTGCCCTGGATGAGGATGCGGCATTCGGTGGTGATGCGCGGCACGTGGTCGATCGGCGTTGCCGGCAGGTCGAAGGTGGGGGGCGCGGCCGGCAGGGTGACTTGGATGTCCTCCACGCTGTTAATGACGAGCAGCTTCCTGTTTTGGCCCCTGGCGCGTTCATCCCGATAGGGGAGCACCACGCCGCGGACCCGCACCCGGGAGTCCTGGTAGGTGGCGCTGGCCCGGTCGGTGAAGCGCAGGTCGCGGATGGGGGCATCCAGGTGGGACCCGCCGGAATGGAGGTGCAGCATGGCCCGGCCGCGGCCCGCTGCCAGCGTGGTCACCAGGCCTTCCAGCTCGACCAGTTGATAATCGACCGTCCCCTCCACGACCTCGGCCATGTCCACCGCCTTGGCGGAGAGCTTTTGGTGGCCAACCCGGGTGGAGACGGCACCGCTGACCACGGCGGGTGCGCCGAGCGCCACCCCGGTCACTCCCTGCACCGACACGGCCTGGCCGGGAGCCAGTCCGAGTTCGCCGCCGGTGGTTTCCACAAGCACGCTGCCGGTGTCGTCCCCCACCACCAGCACCTTCTCCGCCGGTTCATGAAACAGCACCGCGCCCTTGAACTGCACGGGGGTTCCCGGGGCGCCGCCCTGGCGCATCCGCTGCAGCAACGCCTGCACCTGTGACAGCGGCACGCTCGACTGGGCCAGCGCCCGGGGCGCCAGCGCACACCCAAGGGCGAGGGCGATGGCCATGGCCCGAAACCAGCCCGTGGCGGCACCGCGGTGGCGGCGGCAGGAGGAAGGAGCGCAGTTCATGGGCGGGCGCGCGTGGTCGCGCGGGCAAATCAGTGGTGGCAGGCTAATCCGCGGCCCCGCTGTGGGCGAGCCAAAAGGGCCGCTCAGGCCGGGGCCTGGCGCCGGGGGGCGAAGTCGCCGCAGCGCTTGGATCCCGGGAACATCTTTTGCGGGTTGCAGCGCCCCTCCGGATCGAAGACCCGCCGCAACTGCCGCATCGCCTCGAGGTCGTCGGGCGAGAATTGTCGGGCCATGAAGTCCGCCTTCTCCACCCCAATCCCGTGCTCCCCCGTCACGCTGCCGCCGAGGGCAATGCACTGGTTGAGGATGTCGTCGCTGGCGGCCAGGGTGCGCCGGACCTGGTCCGCATCGCGTTCATCGTAGAGGATGAGCGGATGCAGGTTGCCATCCCCGGCATGGAACACGTTGGGGATGCGCAGGCCGTATTTGCGGCTGCATTCCCCGATGAACCGCATCATCTCGGGCAGCTTGGAGCGCGGCACCACCCCGTCCTGGGTCAGGTAGTTGGGGCTCAGCCGCCCGATGGCCCCGAAGGCGCGCTTGCGACTCTTCCAGAGGGCCGCCCGCTCCGCCTCGTCCCGCGCCACCCGCACCTCGCGCGCCCGGTGCCGGCGGCAAATCTCCGTGACCCGCGCCGCCTGGGCGTCCAGTCCCGCAGCCAGCCCGTCCAACTCGACAATGAGCACCGCGCCGGCATCCAGCGGGAACCCGAACTGATACGCCGCCTCCACCGCCTGCGTGATGAGCTGGTCCATCATCTCCAGCGCGCCCGGCACCATGCCGGCCCCAATGATGTCGCTGACCGCCTGGCTCGCGTCGTCCACGCTCTCGAAAATCCCCAGCAGCGTGCGGTAGGCCTGGGGCGCCCGCACCAGCCGCAGCAGCACCCGCGTCACAATCCCAAACATCCCCTCGCTCCCGATGGCCGCCCCGCGCAGGTCGTAGCCCTCCACGTCCTCCCCGCCCTCCGGCGTCGTGCCCAGCCACGCCACGGAGCCGTCCGGCAGGACCAACTCGAACCCCAGCACATGGTTGGTGGTCACCCCGTGCTTGAGGGTGTGCGGCCCGCCGGAGTTGGTGCCCACGTTGCCCCCGATGGTGCAGGCGGACTGGGAGGAGGGATCCGGCGCGTAGAGCAGCCCGCGATCGCGCACCGCCTGGGTGACCCACGCATTGACGCAGCCCGCCTCAACCAGGGCGCGCCGGTTCCGGTAATCCACCTCCAGGACCCGCGTCATGCGCGTGAGCGCAATCACCACGCCGCCCGGCACGGCCAGCACGGTGCCGCTCAGGCTGGTGCCCGCCCCCCGCGGGATGATGGGCAGCCCATGCGCGGCGCAGAGCCGGACCACCGCCTGCACTTCCGCGGTCGTGCGCGGGAGCACCACGGCCGCCGGGGGCCGCTTCTCCATCGTGTAGGCGTCGCACTCATAAACCAGCAGGTCGTCGGCCGAGGTGATCAAGCCCTCCGGCCCCACCAACTGGCGCAGGGCCTCCTCCACCGCGGCCGGCAAGGGCGCGGGGGCGGAGGCGCGGGACGCGGAGGGTGCGGACACGCCCGCAGCATGCGACAACGGCGCCGGGGTGTCGAGCGCGGGCATGACGCCCTGGCGGCCTTCCCGAGCCTTGGTGCCGCCTGCCTGCGGGGGGAGGCAGGCGGATCGCGGCGCGACCCGGGCCACCCACCGGCATCATCGCGGGCGCGGATTGCACATTGCCCGAATGCGTGAAGAAACTGTTCGTCAATGGCTGGCCCTCATGCTAGGCAACACAACCACAGCATTGCAGCATCGGCCAACGGCCCAGAGATTGTTTGACCTGATCCCATGCATCCCATGATGAACCGACCGTTCCGCTCCCTTCTGCTCCTGGCCGCCCTGGTGGCCGTCACCCCGGTGAACCCCGCCGCCGCCGCGCCGGCCCTGGCCCTGCGCCAGGGGGATCACGTCGCCCTGGTGGGCGGGGCCCTGGCCGACCGCATGCAGCATTCCGGTTGGCTGGAGGCCATGGTTTACCAGCGTCATCCGAAGCTGGACCTGGTCTTCCGCAATCTCGGGTTTGCCGGCGACGAGGTGCAGGCGCGGTTGCGCTCGGAGAACTTCGGGTCGCCCGACGACTGGCTGAAGCGGGTGAAGGCGGACGTGGTCTGGGGTTTCTTCGGCTTCAATGAGTCCTTCAAGGGCGAGGCCGGCCTCGACAAGTTCAAGCAGGACCTGGAGAAGTGGATCACGGACACCCGCAAGCAGGACTACTCGGGCCGGGGCGCGCCCCGGTTGGTCCTGTTCTCCCCCATCGCGGCGGAGAAGCACCGGGACCCGAACATGCCGGACCCGGGGCCGACCAACGAGCGGCTCAAGCCCTATGTGGCCGCGATGGCCGAGGTGGCCAAGGCGCAGGGGGTGCCCTTCGTGGACCTGTTTGCCGCCTCGCAGAAGGCCTACGGCCAGGCCCGCCAGTCGTTGACCATCAATGGCGTGCATCTCTCGGACGAGGGATACCGGGCGCTGGCCCCGGCCATGTTCCAGGCCCTGTTCGACGAGGCCGCCCCCGCCGCCGCGGACGCCGCCGTCGAGAAGCTGCGCGCCGCCATCAACGACAAGAACGCCGTGTGGTTTTCCCGTTACCGCACGGTGGACGGCTACAACGTGTATGGCGGCCGGAGCGCCCTGGCCTACCAGGCCGACAAGGGCGGGTTCGTCTCGGATCGCAACGCCCCGGCCCCGCACATCTCCAACTACAAGGTGATGCAGCGGGAGATGAGCCAGCGCGACGTCATGACGGCCAACCGCGACGCGCGCATCTGGGCGGTGGCGCAGGGAGGCGACCGGGTGGTGAAGGACGACAACCTGCCCGAGGCCATCGAGGTGGCCAGCAACAAGCCGGGCAAGAACCCGGACAAGTCCCATGTGTTCCTGGGCGGCGAGGAGGCCATCGCGCGCATGAAGGTCCCGGCCGGCTGCAAGGTGAACCTGTTCGCCGACGAGAAGCAGTTCCCCGACCTGGTCAACCCGGTGCAGATGGCCTTCGACACCAAGGGCCGGCTTTGGGTGGCGGTCTGGCCGAACTACCCGGAGCGGCGCCCGACCAGCACCAAGGGTGACAGCCTGCTCATCTTCGAGGACACCGACAACGACGGGAAGGCGGACAAGAGCTGGCCGTTCCTGGAGGACCTCAATTGCCCGACCGGGTTCCAGTTTTACAAGGACGGCGTGATTGTGGTGCAGGCCCCGGATGTGTGGTTTGTGCGGGACACCGACGGGGACGGCCGGGCCGACTGGAAGGAGCGGGTGCTGAACGGGCTGGACTCGGCCGACTCGCATCACACGGCCAACGCGCTCTGCCTGGATCCGGGCGGGGCGATTTACCTGAGCGACGGCGTGTTCCACCGCACGCAGGTGGAGACGGCGCTCGGGCCGGTGCGCAACCACGATGGCGCGATTTACCGCTTCGAGCCGCGCGCCTCCAAGTTTGAGCGCTACATCCCCTACGGCTTCGCCAACCCCCACGGCCGTGTGTTCGACCGGTGGGGCAACGACTTCGTCACCGACGCCACCGGCAACAACACCTACTTCGGCCCCGGCTTCAGCGGCTACATCGATGCCAGCCTGCCCTCGGCCAAGCACTCCGGCTACCGCCAGTTCTGGGAACGCCCCTCCCGCCCCTGCCCGGGCACCGGCATCCTCAGCAGCCGCCATTTCCCCGAGGAGTTCCAGGGCAATTTCCTCAACGTGAACGTCATCGGCTTCCAGGGCATCTACCGCGTCAAGGTCCGCGAGGAAGGCGCCGGCCTCTGGGGCGACACCATCCCGGCCCACCTCGTCTCCTCCGATGACCCGAACTTCCGGCCCACCGCCGTGGACGTCGCCCCGGACGGGTCCGTCTACTTCATCGACTGGCACAACGCCATCATCGGCCACATGCAGCACCACCTGCGCGACCCCAACCGCGACAACAAGCACGGCCGCGTCTACCGCATGACCTACGAGGGCCGCCCCCTCACCAAGCCGGCCCCCATCGCCGGCCAGCCCATCGAGGCCCTCCTCGACCTGCTCAAGGCGCCCGAGGACAACGTCCGCACCCGCGCCAAGATCGAGCTCGGCGCCCGCGACACCAAGCAGGTCATCGCCGCCGTCCAGAAATGGGCCCGGCAGTTCAGCCCCCGCAAGGTCGAGGACCAGCACGCGCTCACCGAGGCCCTCTGGGTTCACCAGTGGCACAATGTGGTCAATGAGCCGTTCCTCCGCCAGATGCTGCAGTCGCCCGACCCCCGCGCGCGCGCCGCCGCCGCCCGCGTCCTCTGCTACTGGCGCGATCGCGTCCCCGACTCGCTCTCCCTGTTCCGCACCCTGGCCGCCGACCCCGCCCCGCGGGTCCGCCTCGAGGCCGTGCGCGCCGCCAGCTTCTACCGCGGGCCCGAGGCCCTCGAGGTCGCCTATGAGGCCCAGCAGTTCGAGATGGATTACTACCTCGACTACTGCTTCAAGCAGACCCTCAAGCAGCTCCAGCGCACGACCCAGCAACTCGTCCTGCCCAAGCAGCCCAAGGCCCTCGCCAAGGTGCTCGCCGGCCTCTCCAACAAGGAACTCCTGGCCGCCCCCGCCATGGAGGGCGTCCTCAATGAGCGCGTGGACCGCAAGGGCCTCACCGTGAACGACCGCGCCGCCGCCCTCGAGGAACTGGCCAAGCTGCGCAAGTCCGACCGCATCACCGAGACCCTCGTCGCCCTGCGCCGCCTCGACACCGCCGAGGGGTCGCCCTCCACCATCGCCGACCTCGCCACCCTCCTGACCGTCAGCGGCAGCGACCTGCGCAAATCGCGCCCCGCCCTCGCCACCCTCTCGCGCGAGGCCCGTAACCCGGCCGTCCGCCGCGCCAGTTTCGCCGCCCTGATCGCCGCCGACGGCAAGCCGGACACGGTCTGGGCCGCCACCGCCGGCGACGCCGGCAGCCGCGCCGCCCTCATCGACGCCCTCGTCCACCTCGGCGACCCCGACGCTCGCGCCGCGTTCCAGCCCCTCCTGGCCGGGGCCATCGCCGACGCCAAGTCGGCCACCGCGGTCCACGATGCCGCCCTGCGCGCCCTCCCGCTCATGGGCAACGCCAACGCCCCCGCCAACTTCACCATCCTCGCCACCCACCTGCGCGAGGGCCGCTCCCTCACCACCGCCTCCCGCGCCCTCATGCAGCTCCCCCGCGACTCCTGGCGCAAGGAACAGGCCGCCCCCGTCGCCGAGTCCATCCTCGCCTGGGCCGGCAAGGTGCCCACCCGCAACCGCACCAGCCAGGACTTCGTCGAGACCGTCCAGGCCGGCCTCGAGGTCGCCAGCCTGCTCCCCGCCGCCGAGGCCACCCGCCTCCGCACCGCCCTCCTCGACCTCGGCGTCCGCGTCTTCGTCGTCAAAACCATCCGCGAGGGCATGCGCTACGACACCACCCGCCTCGTGGTCGAGGCCGGCAAGCCGTTCGAGGTCATCTTCGAAAACATCGACTTCATGCCCCACAACCTCGTCTTCACCCAGCCCGGCGCCAAGGACGAGGTCAGCACCCAAGCCCTCACGATGTCCCCCACCCCCGACAAGGACGGCAAGGCCTACGTCCCCAACAACCGCAAAATCATCGCCGCCAGCAAGATGCTCGACGCCGGCCAGAAGGAAACCCTCAAGCTCAACGCGCCCGCCAAGCCCGGCAACTATGACTTCGTCTGCACCTACCCTGAGCACGGCAAGTCCATGTTCGGCACGCTCGTGGTGGTGAAGGACAAGGAAGCATTCCTCAAGGCCGCCGCCGAGCCCGCGCCCGCCCCGCCCGCCGGCCCCCTCGAACCCGTCTGCGGCCCCAACGCCGCCCGCCAGGTCGCCGCCGTCACCGTGCCCGCCCGGAACTAACCTGGCCCACCCAACCCGTTCGCCAACCCCCTTCCGGCCACGCGCAGGAAGGGGGTTCGGCTTT
>JBJOEZ010000041.1:0-35984 GCA_046048995.1 Verrucomicrobiota bacterium
TTCCTGATCGGCTGTGCGGCGGGCCCGGCCGTGGTGGATGCGGCGGTGGCGCGCCTGGCCGGTCCGGCCGGCCCCCTGGCGTTGGTGGAGGATCGGGTCATGTGGCGCGGGCGCGAGGCGTTGGCCGCCGAGGCGCGCGTGCGGGGGGAGCGCAGCGCGGAACTGCGCGCCCGCCTGGAGGCGCCCGCCCGTTGGCTAAAGCGGGTTCCCTACCTGCGCATGACGGCCCTGACCGGATCCCTGGCCATGGACCACGCCTCACGGGATCACGACGTGGACCTGTTGTGCGTGGCGGCCCCGGGCCGCGTCTGGCTGGTGGTGAGCGGGATGCGGGTGGCCCACTGGCTGTGCCGTTGGCGGGGTGGCGTCGATCTATGCCCGAACTGTGTGCTGGACGCCTCGGACCTCGCGGTGCGGCATGAGAATCTCTACATGGCCCACCAGTTGGCCCATCTGCTGCCGGTGGCCGGCGGCGATGCCCGCGCGCTGCTGCAGGCGGCCAATCCCTGGGTGGCCCGTTTCCTTCCCAATGCCTTCGCCGTCACCGGGCCGGAGGACGCCCGGTCCGCGCCGGGCGGCGGGACGGGGCGGAGCTGGCTGGAGGCGCTGTGCCCGGCGTGGCTGGCGGCCACGGTGGAACAGCGGCTGCATCGGCGCGGCTGGCAACGGGCCCTGCGGTTTTATGGCGGCACCCATCCGGAACCGGTGATCGCGGAGGCCCGGCATGCCCGCCGCTACATGATGCCCGGCCTGGGCTATGGTCCGTCGGTCTATCGCCGGTTTGTCGAGGGCCATGCCGGCCTGGCGGGCCGGGTCGACCCGGAGGAACTGCCGGCGGCCTTCGGCGGCGATCCGGCGGAGTTGGCCCGCGTCGATCCCCGGCTTGACCGCGCCCTCTCCAGCCGCTACGCGTCCCCCGCGGCCGGCGCGGCGGGATGATGCGCCGCCGCCCCGGCCTCTGCCCATGAACCCTGCTGCCCCTCAAACCGGCCCGGCTTCCGCCGGCGACTCCGCGTATTACCAACGCGTGGCGGACTACTACGACATCGACAGCCGCAATTTCGAGGAGCGTTCGCAGCAGAACCGGGTGCTCCAGCGCCTGCGCGAGGAGTTTCGCCGCGAATCCGAGCCCCATGCGCGCGGCAACCTGCTGGAGATTGGCTACGGGCCGGGATTCGATTTGCTCCACTGGGCCCGGACCCGGCCGGAGGCCACCGTCCATGGCCTGGACATCTCGCCCGGCATGCAGGCCTGCGCGCAGCGCAACGTGGACGCCGAGGGCCTCACCAACGTGCGCGCGGCGGTGGGCACCGTCGAGGACATCCCCGCCCGGTTCCCCGGGATGCGCTTTGATTTCGTCTACTGTTACTTTGGCGCGCTGAACACCACCGCCGACCTGCCGCGGGCGGCCGCCGGGTTGGCCGCCTGCCTGGCCCCGGACGGCGCGGCGGTCCTCACCTTTGTGAACCGCTGGTACCTCCTGGAAATCCTGTATGGGCTGGCCCGCCTGCGCTGGCGCAAGGCCCTGGCCCGGCTGCGCCCGGTGTGGGGCGGCTACGCCAATGATCGCGTGCTGGAAAGCCGCTGCTTCTCGCCCCGGGACATCCGGGACGCCTTCGGCCCGCATTTTGAGATCGTCCGCCAGCGGGGTTACTGCCTGCTCTACCCCGCCTGGTATCGGAACCCCCGCTGGATTCGCGGCCGTCCCGGCCTCGCCGAGCGCCTGTGGCGCGCGGACCGCCTGCTCAACCGGACCGGGCTGTGGTCGACGGGGGAGTATGCCCTGTATGTCCTGCGACCACGGCGCGCAGGGCGCTGACGGTGTCCGGGAAACGCACCCCGGCCGCCGCCAACCCGATGTCGTGGGCGGAGCGCAGGCGGATGGAGGAACCAAATGCCTCCACCAGCGCCCGGTCCCACCGGCCGCGCAGGGACTCGAGCGGCTGGCGCCGGACCGGCAGGCCCAGCAAGCCCGCCAGCGCCTCGACAAAGTCCGCCTGCCGCAGCGGCGGCGCCGGCGCGAGGTTCCAGGCGGAACCCGGGATGCCGTGGCGCGCCGCCGCCCGCAGCAGGGCGGCGCAATCCTCCCGGTGAATGAAGGTCATCCAGTTGCGTCCCTCCCCATACAAGGGGACCGCGCCTTCCCGCCGGGCCGGTCCCAGGTAGAAACCCTCCAGCCACGATCCTTCCCCCAGCACCCACCCCGGCCGCGCCATCACCACCGGCAACCGCCGCGGATCGGCCTGGCGCCAGGGTTCCTCCGCCCGCGCGTATTGCCGGGCAAAGCTGGTCGGGGCCAGCGGCGTGGTTTCCTCCACCCAGTCCTCGCCCCGGCTGCCGTAGACCAGCGACCCTGACGCATACACGACCCGGGGCGGCTCCGGCAGTCGGGTCAGGCATTGGATCCAGCGGCGGTTGGCCCGGGCCCCGCGCCAGGCCGCCAGCGCCCGTCCCGCCACGCCGCGGCCCCGGAGGCGCGCGCAATGAAACACCTGTTGGGGCGGGTCGGATTGGCACCAGCCCAGGTCGCACGAGGCGAGGTCGCCGCGGAGGATCCGGGTGCCGGCCGGCCAGCCGCCGGGGTCGTGCTGATGCACCAGCACGGTCAACCGCGCGCCCTCGTCCGCCAGTTGGCGCCACAGGGGCGTGCCGAGGAACCCGCTGGCCCCGAGCACCAAGACATGGGACGGCGACGCCATGAGGATTCAGGGATGACGGCGGGTTCTGGTGGCAGCCGGGCCTCCAGGATGGATGTCCGGGGCCATGGTCGAGGTCTGCCTCACCGGCGGAGGAGGGCCACCCCGAGGACAATGAGGCCGAAGCCGGCGATGTGCGGGAGGCTGGTGGGTTGGCGCGGGACGCCGAAGAGGCCGTAGTGGTCGATGGCGAGCGCGGCGGCGCCCTGGCCGAGGACGGCCAGGGCGACGGCGGGCCCGGCGCCCAGCTTGGGCAGGATGAAGGCGTTGGCCACGATGAAGGCGAAGCCGCCGATGCCGCCGAGGTAGTAGTAGAACGGGATGTGGCCCGGGAAAAAGTTCCGCGATCCGCCGCCGGCGAGGAACACGGCGAGGCAGCCGGTAAGGACGACGACGGTGTTGACGACCAGGGCGGGGCCGAGCCCGAGCCGCTGGGCGAGGCCGGCGTTGGCGGCGCCCTGGCAGGAGACCAGCATGCCGGCCCCGACGATGGCCAGCATGAGGAGAATGTTCAGGAACATGGGACGGCGGGGGGGCGGGACGGGTGGGGGAGGGCCTCAGGCGGGGCGGCTGGGCCAGCGGCGCAGCCCGTGCTGGAACCACACGCGCCAGACCATGAAGAGGGCCTCGAAGACAATCTTGCGCGACATCTTGGAGGAGCCCTGGAACCGGTCGGTGAAGATGATGGGCACCTCGGCGATGCGCTGGCCCTTGCGCCAGATCTTGTGGGTCATCTCGATCTGGAAGCTGTAGCCGTTGGACCGGATGGCCTCCAGGTCGAGGCCGAGGAGGGTGGCGCGGCGGAAGCACTTGTAGCCGCCGGTGGGATCGCTGACCGGCATGCCCGTGACCATCCGCACATACATGCCCGCGCCCATGCTCAGCATGAGGCGCTTGAGCGGCCAGTTGATCACGCGGATGCCGTTCCGGTAGCGGGAGCCCAGCACGAGGTCGGCGTCCTGCGCGGCCTTGAGGAAGGACGGGATGTCGTCCGGGTTGTGGGAGAAGTCGCCGTCCATCTCGAGGATGAACTCGTAGTCCCGTTCCAGCGCCCACTTGAAGCCCGCGATGTAGGCGCGCCCGAGCCCGTTCTTTTCCTTCCGATGCAGGACATGGACCTGCGGGTTGCGGGCCGCGAGGTCGTCGGCCAGCTGGCCGGTGCCGTCGGGGGAATTGTCGTCCACCACCAGGACCTCGACCGGGACCGGCAGCTTCATCAGGCGCTCGACCAAGGGCGGCAGGTTGTCCCGCTCGTTGTAGGTCGGGACAATGACGAGGGCTTTTTGGCTGGATGCTGGGGTCTGGCTCATGTCCAGGGCGGCAGTGGACGGACAGGCAATAGATACCGGCTGCGCGGCCGGGTTCCAAGCCCCAAAGGAAGGCGGGCGCCCCCGGCTTTCCCCGCCGGGGCCGTTTTCAGGGGCCCCGGCCGGGAGCGACATGGGGATTGGCCGTGGGGACCGGAGGGCCTATCCTCCGTGGCCGTGCAAAAAGATTCCCGCCTGCTGCGGCTCGGCATCCTGGGCTGCGGTCCCATTTCGCAAATCGCCCACTTCGACGCCGCCCGCAAGGCGCGCAACGTGGAGTTGACCGCGATTTGCGACCTGGCCGACGACCTGCGCGAGCGCATGCGCGCGCAGCACCAGCCCCGGCATGCCTTCCGCGAGTTCGAGGCCATGCTCGCGTGCCCGGAGGTGGATGCGGTGGTGATTGGCGTGGCGGACCAGTTCCATGTGCCCCTGGCGCGGCAGGCGCTGGCGGCGGGCAAGCATGTCCTCGTCGAGAAACCCCTTGGGGTCACCATCGAGGAATGCGAGGAACTGCGGCGCGTGGCCGCAGGCCATCCCCGGCTGGTTTTCCAGATCGGCAACAACCGGCGGTTCGATCCGGGCATTGCGTTTGCCCGCAAGTTTGCCCGGGAGGAACTCGGTCCCATGCTCTCGCTCAAGGCCTGGTACTGGGACAGCGTGTATCGCTACACGATGACCGACAACCTCCAGCCGCTGGTGCAGCAGAGTCCCTCCGCGCGCCGGCCGGAGGGCAATCCCAAGGCGGACCGCCGCCGGTATTTCATCCTCACCCATGCCAGCCACCTGGTGGACACGGCGCGCTGGCTGGGCGGGGACATCGCCCGCGTGCGCGCGCGGTTGCGCGAGCAGGCCGGGGCCTTCTGCTGGTACATCGAGACCGAGTTCGCCTCCGGGGCGCTCGGGCACCTGGACCTCACCATTCCCGTGCGCGGGGATTTCGAGGAGGGATTCCAGATCCAGGGTGAGCACGGCAGCATCAAGGGGTTCGTCTACCTGCCGTGGTATCACAAGGCCAGCGTGGTGGAATGCTTCTCCACCAAGGACCGCCAGTATCGGCGGCCGCTGGGCGAGGATGCCCACACCTACAAGCTGCAGCTGGAGGGCTTCGCCGACACCATCCTGAACGGGGCGCCGCAGCATGGGGCGGGACTGGAGGACGGCCTGGCGGCCATGCGCGCGCTGGTGGCCATCGCGCGATCGACCGAGACCGGGCAACCGGTGGAGCTGGCCGGCGTGACGGGGGCGGTCTGAGCGGGCAGGGGAGGCTGAGCCATGGACTGGACCCGGGACGGCTGCATGGTGAGCGATGACCCCGGGCGCCTGGACTGGGAGGCATTGCTGGGGTTGCTGGCGGGGACGGCGTGGGCGGCGGATCGGCCGCGGGCGTTGACGGAGCGGGCGGTGGCGCGCTCGGCGTGGGTGGGGCTGTACGCGCGGGCGGGGGCGGGCTGGCGCCAGGTGGGTTTTGCCCGGGCGGTCACGGACGAGGCCACGTTCGCGTGGCTGTGCGACGTGGTGGTGCATCCGGATTACCGGGGGCGTGGGCTGGGCCGGTGGATGGTGGGCTGTTTGCTGGAGCATCCGCGCCTGCAGACGCTGAGCCAATACCTGCGCACGGAGACGGCGTCGGGGCTCTATGAGTCGCTGGGCTTCCAGCGCGTGGAAGTGCTGCGCCGGTCCCGGCGCGACGGCGGACCTCAGGGCAGCGCCACCACGCGGTAGAAGCGCTGGGCATTGGTGCCGAGGGAGGAGTCGGCCCTGCTGGCGGCGGGACCGGCGGCGGGGATGTCGCCCGGGAGATCGGTCCAGGCCGGGGCGCGGAGGTCATTCTTGAACTGCACGCGGTAGGTGCGCCCGGCCTCGGCGGTCCAGGTGAGCGTGGCGATGCCGGGCGCGAGCTGGATGGACTGGAGCGAGACGGGGTTGGGTTGACCGGGCAGGAGGTTGCGGGCGCGGGGTGTGGGGGAGACGGGGAAATCGTGGAAGGGCGCGGCGGCGCCGTCCGGCCAGCGGCCCTGGCTGACGTTGAAGACCTGGGGCCCGAAGGTGACGTGGTCGATGAGGAGGCCGTTGGGGTTGAGGAGCAGGAGTGTTTCACCGGACTGGCCGAGCCTGAAGTTCACGTGGAGATCCCCGCCGGGCGTGGTTTGCCCGGATTCCTCGTCGGCCCAGACGAGCAGATGACCCTGGGCGGGGACGATGATGCCGGGCGGCACGACGAACTTGGCGGGGTTGGCGGCGTCATCACTGAGCAGGAAGCCGCCGAGGTCGATGGCGGCGGGGCCGGGGTTGTGGATTTCAAACCAGTCATCCGCTGCGCCGTCGGCGGGATCGAGGAACGCGCCGGCGTTGGCGGCCATCCATTCGTTGAGGAAGAGCGTGACGGGCGGGGCGGAGGGGTCGTTGGTTTGGCCGGGGGTGGGGATGGCGAAGGCCTGGCGGTAGGAGGATTGCGCGGCGGGCCAGGAACCGAACGATCCGTTGGTGCCGTTGCCGCGGTAGTGGAGGTAATCGACGATGCGGCCGTTCCGGGCGAGGACGACCGTGCCGTTGGTGGGATGGAGGGCGAAGGGGGCGTGGGGGGCGGCGGCGGTGGACTCGCCGGGCTCGGCATCGGCCCAGACGAGGAGGAACCCGCCGGGGGGGAGGACCAGCCCGGGGGGCAGCGGCCAGGGATGGGCGTTGGACGCGTTGTCGGCGAGGGAGAACCCGTCGAGGACGAGGGCGGCCGGGCCGCTGTTGTGAAGTTCGATCCAGGGGTCCCTGTCCCCGGCGTTGTCGAGGGTGGGGCCGGGATTGGCGGGCTGGACCTCATTGATCCAGAGCTCCGGGAAGGGGGGCAGCAGGCCGGCGGTGCTGTTGGCGGCGCCCGGCGTGGAGAGGATGGGGCGGACGTCAACCGGGGTGAGGGACCGGAGGGAGGAAGTGACGCGGAACTGGAGGGCGGTGGTGGTGCTGGTGCTGGGAAGGAACCAGAAGCTGAGGGTGTTGGTGGTGTTGAGGGCGACACCGGCGACCATCTGGGTGACGGCGGAGGAGATGGCGAGGCCCACGCCGGTGGCGGTGAGGCGGAGGCTGTTGGTGCCGGCCAGGGAGATGCCGGTGACCACCGCGGAGTTGGAGTGGTTGCCCATGGCGATCCAAGGGGCGAGCCCCTGCTCGAAGCTGGCGTTGACGAGGAGATTGGACCCCGCCTCCGGGACCGGGCCGGGCACGAGCGCGATTTGATCCACGTAAACCTCGCCGGCATTGGCCAGCCAGAGGCTGAAGGCAGTGGCGGCGGCGGGCCCGCTCGAGGCCGTGTAGCTGAAGAAGCGCCAGCCCGTGCCGTCGCTCCAGTTGGCCACGCGGTTGTTGTCCTGGGCCGGATCGATCAGCTGGAGCGAGGACCCCAGGCCGTCCGCGCGCGCGGGCCAGGGGGCGTCGTCGTCGTAGGTCACGCGATCGACGAGGAGACCGGGCCCGGATCCAGATCCGGGCCGGAACAGGCTGAGCGTTTCGCCGCCGTGGTCGAGGGTGCCGGGGTAGACGGCGGCGACGGGGATGGACCAGCCGTAGGCGTTGCCGAAGGCGGCGCGGTCGCCGCAGGCGACGAGGTAACCGCGCGGGTTGAGGATGGTGCCGGCGGGGAAGGTGAGATCGACGCCCTCGAGGCGCCAGCCGGACAGGTCGAAGGCGGTGTTGGTGGAGCGGTTGTGGAGCTCGATGTAGCCGGCGTCTGGGCGGGCGGGGTGATACATGATTTCGTGGATGACCACGTTGCCCTCGGGGGCGGCGGGGACGGCGGCGGAGGCGACGGCGAGGAGGTTGGAGGCGCCGGGCACGGGGCGTCCGAGGCGGTCGAGGCCGATCACGGTGAGCGCGGCGGCGCCGGCGGGGGCGGGGATGGCCAGGCGCCACGCGGTGACGGAGGTCCAGATGGGGGTGTAAGCGATGCCGTTGACGGTGAGGGTATGGACGGTGACGGGGGCGGTGCCGGAGAGGGTGAGGAGGGGGGCGTTGGTGGTGGCGGGGGTGGTGGCGGTGAAGGAGGCGGCCACGGAGGCGAGCTGGGACTGGAGGAAGGAGCGGCGCTGGCTGATCCAGGACTTGATGCCGGCGGGGCTGTTGAGGGCGATGCCGTTGGCCTGGAAGGCGGCGTAGCGGCCGTCGAGGAAGGCGTCGAGGGCGGTGCCGGGGCCGGTGTTGAAGAAGGTGTCGAGCGATTCCTGCAGGGCGCACCAGTAGAGGCGCAGCCAGGCGGGCTGGCTGTAGAAGGTGTTCATGGCCGGGTCACCGAGGGTGGGGAACAGCGCGCTGTTGACCGGGTCGTTGAACACGCCGAACCCCACGTCAAAATCCCAGCTGAAGAGCTTCCAGCCGTCGCGCTCCGGCTTGTAGAGGAAGGTGTTCTTGGCGTTCGGGTTCCCGAAGGCGTCCCAGAAGGCCGCCAGGTCGTTCATGCAGAACGTGCGCATCCAGTGCTCCACGTCCACCACCCCGGCCACCGCGTTGCGGTAGGCCCCGGCTGGCGCCCCCGCCGCGTCCGGCACGTTGGTGGACACGTTCATCGCATCGACCAGGTGAAACAGGTTGGTGAAATCGTTGGCCGACCCGGCCATGGCCCGCGGGCGCCAGTTCCACCGGTAGCGCGCCACCTTCTTCACCCCGCCGCTCGTGAACACCTCCAGCGAGTTCAGCACGCACGGGTCAATCCGTCCCACCCCGTCCCCGCCCGTCTCATTGAACTCGTTCCAGCAATCCGTCTTGAGCAGGTGCCCCTCCGCGTCGTCCCCATACCACTGCGCGATGGCATGGCTGTCCGGCTGCTGCACGTCGTCGTAAATCGTCCCGCGCCGCTGCCCGTTGACAAACAGGTGGATGTAACGCCGGTACATGTTTGGCAGGCCCATCTGCTCCAGCGTCCAAAACATCAGCTGCTCCCGCTGGTCCGTGTCGTCCCGGACCGGCCAGTCGAGCGTGAACTGCGTGTCCCCCAGCACCGCGTCGTCGTCGGGCAGGTTCACGTCGTAACCGCACAGCCCCCCCAGCGGCCCGCTGTAGCCGGGCGAGGTGTAGGAACTGCCGCTGTAGTGCGTCCCCGCGTTGTAGACCACGCGGTTGTCCCCGTGGACAAAGGTCGCGTCGAGGTCGTGGTTGCTCATCTTCTCCCGCGTGTTCCAGGTGGCGATGTCCGCCGCGCGCACCCAGAGCCGGTAGGCGGCGAAGGCGCCCCCGGGACGGGTCTCGCCGATGCGCACGAGGCATTCGCGGGCGGGGGCGTCGGACGGGAACAGCGCACCGGCGGCCGGGCTCGCGCCGTCGGTGGCCTCCACGCGGAAGGCCACCAGCACGCCGCCGGGCTGGCCCGGGATGAGCGCGGTGAAAAGCCCGTCCCCGGCCCGCGCGTCGCCCCCGGTGCCGAGGTCGTTCATGGGCACGGCGAGGAGGGTCGGGTCCGGGTCCAGCCGGTAGCGGACCACGGCGCCGGCGATGCCGTCGGGATCGTCGAGGCGGGCGGTGATGCGGATGGCCTGGTTGGCCTGGGGCAGGACGGGGGCATGGCGGACCTCCGTGATGGCGGGGGCGGCGTTGCCGAGCGCGCGGCTGTTCGGACCCCCGGGGGTGCCGAGGGTGGCGGGGAGCGAGAGTTGGCCGACGGCCTCGAGGTGGCCACCGCGCAGGCGGAGAAGAATCTCGGGATGGCCGCGCAACCAGCGGACGCGGGCGCGCAGGGTGACAAGGGTGCCGGCCGGGATGGTGGACGAGAGGACGGTGCGGGCGCGGTTGGCGACGTGGTCGCCGCGGACGCTGGCGGAGAGGCGCAGGCAGCCGGGGCTGGTGAAGCCGCCGGCGGGTTGATGGGTGCTGCGCACGTGCGAACCCGTGAAGAACCAGCCGGTCGTGCCGGCATCGAAGCCCGGGTTGGTGACGCGGTTGGCCCCGCTGACCAGCACCTCGACATCATCAACCAGCGCCTCCCCGGCGCCCTGCAGCAGGATCTGGAGCTGGTCCGCGGCGGGCACGCCCCCGTGGACCAGGTCGGCCACGCCCGTCGCCTCGACCAGCGTCCAGTTCGTGCCCGTGTCCTGCGCGCTGTCCGCCCAGTTCGGGGCCAGGCGGTTGTCGGCCCGCGCATCGATGAGTTCCAGGCTGCTGCCGCCGCCGTCGGACAAGGCGCCCCACCGCCCGCCGTCGTCGTAGGCCACCTCGTTCATGGCCACGTAAAACCGGTTGGTCACCGGCAGGCCGCCGTTGGTCGAGACGAGGAACTCCGGCCGGGCCAGCACGAGCCGCTCGCCCCCGTCGGACAGGCTGCCCTGGTAACGACCCGCCAGGACGGCGGCGGTCAGTCCCGGATGGCGCGCCTGCAGAACGGTCGCGTTGGCGGCCACCACGGCGTAGCCGCCTGCCGGCAGCGTCCAGCCCGCCGGAAAGGTGAACTCAATCCCCTCCGTGAACCGCCAGCCGCCGAGGTCCATAGCCTGGGCGCCCCGGTTGTAAAGTTCCACGAACTCCTCCTCCTCCCGGCCCAGCACCGGATGATAATGGATCTCGTGAATCACCACCGGGGACAGGAACGGCCCGGCGTTCGTCCCGCCCGGGGTCGGCGTGGACAGCGTGCGGACGTCCGAACCGCCGTCCGGCCAGCGTCCGGCCGACAACCCGGCGGGCGTGGCGCCCAACCGCAGCGCATCGAGCACCCGGGCGTCGTCGGCGCCGAGGAAGAACACGGACGTCCCGTCGTCGGCCAGGCTGAAGCCCAGCTGCGCGGCGCTGAGGGCGAGGCGCGCGCCGGCGGCCAGGGTGGTGCCGGCGGGGAAACGGAACCTGTTGGTGGCCGGGTCGTCGGTGAGGACGCAGCCGGCGAGGTTGGCGGAGGTGGCCGTGCTGTTGAACAGCTCGATGAAGTCGGTGGACGGGGGCAGGGCGCGGGCGAGGACTTCGTTGAGGACCACGCCGGCGAGGGGGTGCAACTCCGGGAGATCGGCGGCGCCGGGCGATCCGCCCGGCCGTGCGCTGGTGCCCCAGGCGCGGGGGTCCGCCTCGCCCCGGCTCGGGTCGCGCAGCACGAGCGAATGGCCGCCGCCGTCCGCCGCCGCCGGCCAGGGCGGGTCGTCGCGGTAGGCGGTCTCGAGCACGAGCCCGCCCGACTTCTTGCGCAGGCGAAGGGTGGCACCGTCGTTGCCGAGGCGGTTGGTGTAGCCGCCCACTACGCCGGTCAGTCCATGGACGGCCTGGAGGTCGGCGGGCACGGCGGCGACCACGAGATAGCCCTCGGCGGCGAGCACGGTGCCGGGCGGGAAGATGAAGTCGATGGCGCCGGACAGCCGCCAGCCGCCGAGATCCTCGGGGAAGGGATTCGAGTTGTGCAGCTCGATGAACTCCAGGTTGCGCCCGTCCGGGCGCGGGGCCGGGTGGTACATGATTTCGGAGAACACGATGCCGGTGCGGCGGCTGGAGGGGCCGAGGCGCAGGGTGAGGCTGAGGAGGGCGTTGGAGCTGGTGACGGATCCGAAGTCGTTGGCGACCACGACGGAATAGGCGCCGGCGGTGGCGGCGCTGGCCTCGGGGACGATCAGGGAGGCGTTGGTTTCCCCGGGCAGGGGGTTGCCCTGGCGGCGCCACTGGTAGCGCAGGGGACGGCTGCCGAGGGCGCCGACGTTGAAGAAGGCGCTGTCGCCGATGCCGGCGGTGGTCGGGGCGGGCTGGACGAGGATGGAGGGCGGGGTGCCGGGCGGCACGACCGCCTCGGCGGTGCCGCTGAGCTCGGCCCGGAACCCGGTCGGGTTGACCCCGGTGCCGGCGTTGTTGATGACGAAGTCGAGGGTGTTGGTCCCCTCCACGAACCCGCCGGTCACGAGGAAGGGAGCGCCGAGCGCGCCGAAGGAGCCGGTGCCGTTGAGGCCGGTGGCCATGCCGTTGAGGCGGACGGCAGTGGCGGCGTTGTCGGAGGTGAGGGCGATGGTGATCTGCGCCGTGGCCGGCTCGTAGCCGGTCAGGTCGAAGGCCAGCCGGTAGATGTAATCCCCGGCGGCGTTGCCGGTGCCCTGCGCTGCCTGGGGGCCGATCCATTTGGAGTTGGGGCCGTTGGCCAGCCAGGGTCCGCCTCCGTTGGGCGCCACTGGCCAGGCCTCGTTGATCACGTAGGTGCCGGGCCCGGGGAACGAGGGGTCGGGACTGCTGATCAGGCGCCAGTGCGGGTCGATGGTCCCGGCGGGCAGCAGCGCCCCGGCGTTGTCCACGCCGGTGGCAAACAGCCCGGGCAAGGGCAGGGCTGCCGGGGCCGTGCCGGTCATCACGGCCAGGAGGAGGAAGATCAGCGCCCGCGCGGGAAAGCCACGGGTTGGGAGGGCAGGAAAGGAGGCATGGATGGACATGGCGGCTCCAGCAGAAGGGAAGTTCACCCGAGAATAGGCATAAGGGGGCCGTCAGGGACAGCCTCTTTTGCCGGGGTCCATCCGAGCCGGGGTTTCCCCGGGCCCGGCCCCCGCCTTTTCCCCGGTGGGGCAGGGGAGTTCCCCCTCGCTGGAAGTGCCGATGTAGTGTATACATGGCACGTTCCAACAGACCCCAATCCGCGGCCTGCGCTCCGGCGGCGGAGGTTCCATCCCCAACTGCGTTGCCGTCATGAAAACCCCGGTTTTTACCAGGCCCGGCCATGGTCCGGCGCGGGCGGGACCGTGGTCGTGGTGCGGCCGCCTGCGGCCGGTGTGGGCCTCGATGGTTTTGTTGGCGTCTGGCCTGCCCTTGGCCGCCCTGCCGCCGGTGAACGACACCTGTGCCGGCGCCGTGGTGGTGCCGGCGGCCGGCCCGTTTCCCCACCTGACCCCGGTGGTGGAGGTGTCCTGTGCCGGCACGGCAGGGGATCCAGCCGTGCTGCCCGACTGCGGGGACACCAATGCGACCCGCAGCGTGTGGTACCGGTTCACCCCGGCCGCCGCGGGGACCTATGTCCTGTCCATCGGGGCGGACACGGCGACGGATTTTGGCGGGGAGGACATCACGGACACGGTGCTGGCGGTTTACACGGCCCCCGGTTGCAGCGGGCCATTCACGCGGCTGGCCTGCAATGATGATTCCGGTCTGTTGCAATCGGCCCTGGCCCTGCCGTTGCAGGCGGGCATGACCTATTACGCGGTGGCGTGGGTGGGGGCCAACAGCCTGCTCACCAACCAGGCGCTCCAGGTGCAGCTGCGGGTGTCGCAAGCGCTGGCGCCTCCGGCGGACACCTGTGCCGGGGCCGAGGTGATCCCGGCCGCCGGTCCCTTCCCCTACCTGACCGCAGTCATGGACACGGCGGGGGCGGGCGACGCAGGGGACCCCACGGCCGCGTGCGCCAGCTTTCGCGGCGTTTGGTACCGGTTCACCCCGGCGGTGGCCGGCACGTACATCTTCAGCACCGACACGGACACGGCCACCACGATCTACGACACCTCGATGGGGATGTTCAGCAGTTCCGGCGGGTGCGCCGGGACGTTCACCGCACTGGATTGCGTGGATGATCTTGGCTCCCGTCTCCGATCCAGCCTGACCCGGACGCTCTCGGCGGGGGCGACGGTCTACCTGGTGGTCTGGGACTACGAGGCGACCCCCATTTACGGCGAGACGGCGTTGCAGTTGCGGGTGAGCCTGGTGGGACCGCCGACGGTCGTGACCCAGCCGGCCACCGGGGTGGCGGCCACGAGCGCGGTGCTCAACGCCGCCGTGGCCATGAACAACCTGGCCGGGCGATTCTTCTTTGAGTGGGGCACCACCACCAACTACGGGAGCACCACCCCCAGCCGGTTGATTGGCTCCGCCCTGGGAGTGGCGCAGTCCCGCGCCGAAACCCTCACCGGCCTCACCCCGGGGATCACCTATCAGTACCGCGCGGTCGGCTCCAATGCGCAGGGCAAGGTCTTCGGCGAGAACCGGTCCCTCGTGCTGAACCCCACGCCACCCCAGCTGGGTGAGCCGCACCGGTGCCCGGGCGGCACCTTCCATCTGCTGTTCCAGGCCGTGCCCGGCCAGCTCTACGTGATGCAGGGGTCCTCCAACCTGGCCCAATGGATCGATCTCGGCCCCGCCCGCGACCTGGGGGGTGGCGCCTTCGATTACCTCCACAACCCGGGGATGCTGCCGCCCTACCGCTTCTACAAGGTGCGGGTCCGCTGAACGGCGCATGGATGGTCGCCGCATGAGCCCTGCCATTTCCACCCCCGGTTCCCGCCTTTGGCGCGGTGCGCTCCCGCGCCCGGCCCGGAGGTGGCGCCCCTGCGTGGTGCTGCTCTGGCTGGCCTTGGGGCTCCGGTCCGCCTTGGCCATGGACTTGGTGGTGACCGCCAGCGCCCCGGTCCCGGTCACCAATGCCGGGGCCGCCGCCATCGTCATCCTCAACGTGACCAACCTCGGACCCGGGTCGGTGTCGCAGGTGTTCCTGACCAATCAGTTGTCCCCGCACACGGTGTTCCTCTCCGCGTCCGCCACCCAGGGCAGTTGCACGCAGCAGGCGGGCCGGGTCGTCTGCAGCGCAGGCAGCCTCGCCAACGGAGGCCGCTTCTCGGTCACCCTCACGGTCCAGGCCGCCCCGGGCACCAACGCGTGCACCGCCGTCGTGGCCGCCGCGGAGGCCGACCCCACGCCTGCCAACAACTCCGCCACGGCCAGCCTCACCGGCACCCAGGCCGCCGCGCCCCTGACCAACCCGGAGTTCATCCTGCTGGACGAAATCAATGCCGGGCCCGGATCGGTCTATCCTTCCCTCATCCAGGTTTCCGGCCTCACCGGCATGGTGCACAAGGTCACCGTCACCCTGCACGGGCTCACCCATTCCAATCCGGACGACCTCGACATCCTGCTCGTGAGCCCGGACGGCCGGAATGGGATGCTCATGTCCGACTGCGGCCTCGACAACGGGATCAACGAGGTGGTCCTCACCCTGGACGACGCGGCGGCGGTCGCGCTGCCGGACAGCGACCCACCCATCGCGACCGGCACCTACCGGCCGGCCAACTACGGGTCGATCTCCCTCGAACTCCTGGATCCGCCGGCCCCGCCGCGGCCTTATGGCAGCGGGCTGACCACCTTCCAGCGCGGCAACCCCAACGGCACGTGGCGGTTGTTTGTCTTCGATGATACCCCGGAGGATGGGGGTTACCTGGCCGACGGCTGGACCTTGCGGCTGGTCACCTCGGAACCGATTGCGGACCTGGCCGTGGCGCAGACCGCCGCGCCCTCCCCGGTCCCGGCCGGCAGCAACCTGACCGTGACGGTCTCGGTCACCAACCATGGCCCGGCGACGACCAGCGCGACACTGGTCGACACCCTGCCCGCCGGGGTGACCTTCCTCTCTGCCAGTGCCACCCAGGGTTCCTGCGCGCAGGCCGCCGGCGTGGTGACCTGCCCGCTCGGCACCCTCGCCCCCGGCGGCGTCGCCCGGGTCACGCTGCTGCTGCGTCCCGGGCAGCCGGGAACCTTTTTCAACAGCGTCTCCGTCACCGGATCCACCTTCGATCCTGGCACCACCAACAACATCGCGACGTTGTCGGTGCCGGTCCTTCCGGTGGCTGATCTCGGCCTCGCCGCCGCCGCCCCGGCCTCGCTCCTCCTGGGCCAGCCGTTTTCCCTCGCGTTCACCCTCACCAACCGGGGCCCGCAGGCCGCCGGGTCCGTGTGGCTTATCCATCCGCCGGCCGACGGCCTCGCCTTCCTGAGCGCCACCGCCAGCCAGGGTTCCTGCACCCTCACCAACGGCCTCCTGACCTGCATCCTGGGAACCCTCGCGCCCCAGTCCGCCGCCGTTGTGCAGGTCCAGGTGCGCCCGGAAAGCGCCGGCACCTTTCCGCACGAGGCCGGTGTCGTGACTTCGGCCTACGACCCGATCCTGACCAATAATGAGGCCACCGCCACCACCACGGTGGTGCCCGCCGCCGACCTCGTCCTCGCCCTCGCCCCCGCCCCTGCCACGCTGCTCTTCGGGGAAGACTGGACCCAGACCGTGCTCGTCACCAACCGCGGCCCCAGTCCCGTGTCCGCCGTGGTCACCTCCATGCTCCCCGCCCGTCTCCGCTTCGTCTCGGCCTTCCCCACCCCAGGGGCCTGTGCCTTCAGCAACGGCCTGCTGCGGTGCGACCTCGGCCTGTTGGCCCCGGGCCAGATCGGCGCCGTCACCGTCGTGGCCACCGCGATTGGCGTCGGCGCGGTCACCAACGCCTTTGCGGTCACGGGCAACGAGATCGACCCTCTCTCCACCAACAATGAGGCCGTCGTGGTGGCCAACATCCTGCCCCGGGCCGACCTCGCGGTCGGGATGGTTGCTCCCTCCACCCCAATCTGGGTCGGCGAGGAGGCCCTGACCGTTTTTGCCGTCACCAACCGGGGCCCGAACCCGGCCGCCGATGTCGTGTTCACCAGCGAACTGCCCCCGGCCCTCAGCTTCATCTCGCTCGTTCCCGACCAGGGGTTCTGCTCGGTCACCGGCAAGACCGCCACCTGCCGGCTGGGTCCAATCGCCGCGGGCGACGTCGTGGGGATTGTCCTGCGGGCACGTGGATTTGCGCCCGGCCTTTTCCAGCAGAGCGGTCGCGCCACCACCACCGCGGTCGATCTGGACCCCACGAACAACGTGGCCATCGCCGGGTTGCGGGTGGTGGCGCCCGCTGTGGAATTGGCCGCCGGCCCCATCCCCATCCCCGACAGCGGGCCGGCCGTGGGGTATCCGTCCACCATTCAGGTCAGCGGCCTGACCGCCGCCGTTTTCCGGGTGCGGGTGACCCTCACCAACCTGACCCATTCCTACCCCGGCGACCTCGATGTCCTGCTGGTGGGACCCTCCGGGCAGGCCTGTGTGCTGATGTCCGATGCCGGCGGAGGGACTGACGTCACGAACGTCAGCCTGACCCTGGATGTGGACTCGCCGGCGCGCCTGCCGGATGACGCGGTGCTCTCGCCGGGGTTCTTCCAGCCCACCGACCATGAGCCGGGCGACCCGTTCCCTGCGCCCGCGCCGGCCGGGCCCCATGCGGCGGACCTGGATGTCTTCCGCAACACGAACCCGAACGGGACATGGTCGCTCTACCTGCTGGATGACGCGGCCAAGGATGCGGGGTCGCTCGGGGGCTGGTCCCTGTCGATCGCTGTTGTGCAGCCGATCGCCGATCTCCAGCTCGTCTCCACCCTCTCCACCAACCCGGTCCCCGTCGGCAGCACCTTCCTGAGCACCTTTGCCGTGACCAACCATGGTCCGGCCCCCGCCACCGAGGTCCAGTTGACCCAGACCCTGGATCCGTCCATGGCGTTCCTCTTTGCCACCAGTTCCCGCGGCAGCTGCACCAACGAGGGCGGGCTTCTCCGTTGCCGGCTCGGCACCCTGCCCGTGGGCGGGCAGGCCGTCATCCAGGTCGGCACCCTGCCCACGGCCCCGGCTGTGTTTACCCAGTTCGCCTCGCTGACCGCGGCCGAGCTGGACCTGCAACCCACCAACAACACGGCCCTGGCGGTCATTGAAAGCGAGCTGCCGCCGGTCATCACCCGGCAACCGGTGGGATTCACCGTGGTCAACGGGGAACCGGCCGAACTGGTGGCCGAGGCCAGCGGCACGGGCCCGCTCCGGCTGCAGTGGGAACGCGACGGGGTCGCCCTGCCCGGCGCCACCAATGCCGTGCTCGCGTTTGCCGCCACCACGGCCACCGACCGCGGCTCCTACCGCCTGCGCGCCTCCAACCGTGTCGGCCTCGTGCGCAGTGAACCCGCCTTTCTCCGGGTCATCAGTCAGCCGGTGATCTTCGGCCTCACCGACCAGGTCATCGACGAGGACACCACCGGCGGCCCCTTGCCCTTCACCCTGGTGGATCAGGAATCCGACCCCGCAACGCTCGTCCTGACTGCCCATGTGTTCGACACCAGCGTGGTGGACCCGGCCGGCCTGCTGTTTGGGGGGAGCGGCGCCCAGCGGACGCTGCGGGTCACGCCCCGGGCACAGGCCTCCGGCCAGACCCGCATTGAGGTCGTGGCCACGGATCCCGACGGGCTGAGCGCCACCAATGGGTTCCTGCTCACCGTCCTGCCTGCCAATGACCCGCCGACCCTTTCCGCCGTCCCGGATGTCGCCTCGCTCGAGGATGTGCCAGTGGGGGTGGCGTTCACGGTGAATGATCCCGACAGCGGGCCGGACGCGCTTTTCCTGGCCGTGACCTCCTCGGACGAGGACCTGTTCCCGCCCGCGCAGACAGTCCTCACCGGGTCCGGGACGGAGCGCCTGCTCACGCTGGTCCCGGCGACCAATCGATTTGGCAGCGCCCTGCTCACCTTGCTGGCCCGGGACGATTCGAATGCGGTCAGCACAGTCACTTTCCGGGTCACGGTGGCGCCGGTGAATGATCCCCCGACCCTCGACCCGGTGGCGGACCTCTTCCTGTCCGAGGACGCCGCCCCGGTCACGGTGACCCTGCGCGGCCTTTCCTCCGGGGCATCCGATGAGGACCAGCGTCTCCGCGTGGAGGCGTTCTCCGCCCAACCAGCCCTGCTCTCGCCTCCATCCATCCAGCCGGGGGCCAGCCCGGACACGGCCACACTCCGCCTCACCCCGGCCACCAACGCCGCGGGGTCCGTCCTCATCACGGTCACCGTCACCGACGGCGGCGCCTCCAACGCCGCAACCAGCCGCGCCTTCACCGTCCACCTGGCGCCGGTCAATGACCCGCCCCGCCTCTCTCTTCCGCCGTCCATCACGATGTCCGAGGACGAGGTCTTGGCCATCCCGGTCGAGCTCGTGGATCCGGATGATGCCCCGGAAACCATCCTCCTGGCCGCCGCCGGATCCTCCAATCCCGCCTTGCTGGATCCGGCCGCGCTCCAGGTGGGCGGCCAGGGCAGCCAGCGGCACCTGATCCTGGCCCCGCGCCCCAACGCACACGGGGTGGCCACGGTGACGCTGTCGGGCAGGGATCCCGGTGGCGCCTCCATCACCAACCCCATCGTGGTCACCGTGCTGCCCGTGGATGATCGCCCGACCCTGAACCCGATCCCGGATTCCTACCTGCCGGCGAACGCCTCCCAGCACGTTGTCGCGCTGGGCGGCATCACGGCGGGCGCGCCGGACGAGGTCCAGCCCCTGGCGGTGACCGCCACCTCGAGCAACCCCGCCCTGATTCCGGCGCCTGCGGTGGCCTACAGCAGTCCCGCCACCACCGGCACGCTCACGTTCCAGCCGTTGACCGGCAGCACGGGCACGGCCGTGGTCGTCGTGTCCGTCAGCGACGGCAACAGCACCGTCAGCCGTCAGTTCACCGTGTGGGTCACGCCTGACGGCGGGGGTGGACCGTTGTCCATCAGCCCGATCGGCCCGGTCACCACCCTCGAGGACACCCCGGTCGCGGCGGCCTTCTCCATCGGGGACGACCAGGTCCCGGCCTCGCTGTTGACCCTCACCGCCACCTCCTCCAACCCCGCCCTCATCGACGCCGGGGACATCACCTTCGACGGCGCCGCCGGGCAGCGGACCGTTCAACTCTCGCCCCGGCCCGATCAAGTTGGCACGGCGAACATCACCGTGACGGTCAGCGATGGGGTCGAGACGCGCAGCGCCACCTTCCCGTTGACTGTGCAGCCCGTGAACGACCGGCCCACCCTGGACTTCATCCCGGCCTTCGTGGTCAACACCTCCCGCGGCAACCCCGCCTACACCCTCATCGTGAATGGCGTTTCCGCCGGCGCCCCCAATGAGGGCCAGTCCCTGACCGTGACCGCGGTTTCCTCCAATCCCGCCCTGCTGCCCAATCCCGCCGTCTCCTACCAGGGCGGCACCAGTGCGACCCTCGCGCTCCGTCCCGCCAGCAACACCCCGGGCTCGGCCGAGGTCACCGTGACGGTCAACGACGGCGGCGCCTCCAACAACACGGTCAGCCGCACGTTCCTCGCCAACTTCAAGGCGGCCGCCAACGCGCCCCCGGTGATCACCAGCCCCGGCAACCTCAGTACCCCTGAGGACACGCCGCTCTCGGCCGTCCCCTTCACTGTCACCGATGCCCAGACCCCGGCCGGCAGCCTGATCGTCACCGCCGTTTCCTCCAATCCCAACCTGCTCCCGCCTGGCAATGTCCAACTCGGCGGCTCGGGCAGTGCCCGCACCCTCACTCTCATCCCGGCTCCCAACCAAAGCGGCGTCAGCACCCTCACGCTCACCGCCTACGACACCGAGTTCGGCGCCACCAATGTCTCCTTCCTCGTCACGGTCAACCCCGTGAACGATCCGCCGGTCCTCTCCGCCATTCCCGATCGCACGGCGCCGCAGGGGCGCACCGTCCTCGTCCCCTTCACCGTCGGGGACGTCGAAACGCGTGCCGGCGATCTGTTGGTCGAGGCCACCACGGACAACCCGGCCCTGCTGCCCCCCCTCAGCCTCCGTCCCGGCGGCAGCGGAACCAATCGCGCCCTGCAGGTTTTCCCCGCATCCGGCCAGGGCGGCATCGCCTCGGTTACGGTTCGCGTCTCGGACGGGGCCGCCGTGGCCACCTCCACCTTTACCCTCACCCTCGAACCCGTGGTCGGACCGCCCACCCTCTCCCACATCGATCCCCTCTTCACCCCGGAGGATACCCCGAGCAGCCCGGTCCTGTTCACGGTCGGTGACGACACCACCCCGCCCGGTGACCTCATCGTCACGGCCACCTCGTCCCAGCCCGCCCTGATTGCCCCTGGAGACATCGTCCTCGGCGGGTCCGGCGCCAGCCGCACGCTGGCCTTCACGCCGCGTGCCGGTGCCCATGGCACCGCCCTCCTCACCCTCACGGTCACCGATACGACCAGCCTGTCCACCCAACTCGGCGTGCCTGTCACGGTGGTGCCCGTCAATGACCCACCCCTCCTCCCGCCGTTGGCGGATGTCTTCGTCAATGAAGGCGACGGGCCCCTGGCCATCGCACTGACCGGCCTCAGCCCCGGCGATGGCGAACCCGGCCAATACCTCGCTGTCACGGCCACCACCGACACCAACCTGTTGGCGCTGGTGGCCGTCGATTACCCGGGGTTGGGGCCCTCCGCCACCCTCCGCCTGCAGCCCGTCCCCGCGCTCTCCGGCCTGGCCCGCGTCACCGTCGTGGCCAATGACGGCCAACCCTCCAATCATCTCGCCTCCCGCGTGTTCGCGGTGCACATCAATGCCGCCCCCCGCATCGAGTATGTTCCCGACCAGTCCACCCTCGTCGAGACGCCCACCGCGTCCATCCAGCTTCGCCTGGCCGATGCGGATTCACCCCTCGATGAGGTCACCGTCGCCGCCACCAGCGCCAGCCCGCTCGTGACCGCGGCCGGCTTCGCCTTCTCCGGCATCGGCGCCGAGCGCACCCTGGTCATCACTCCCGCCACCAACCAGGCCGGCACCGCCGAGATCACGCTCGTCGCGACAGACCCCCGCGGCGCCACCGCCACCCGCCGGTTCCAACTCACCGTCCTCAGCCGTAATGTTCCACCCACGCTCGATCTCCCGGACAACCTCGTCGCCAATCCCGGCTCCGGTCCCGTCCAGGTGGCGCTCACGGGCATCGGGCCCGGCGCCCCGGGCGAAGCGGACCTCGTCCGCCTGGAGGCGAACTCGTCGGACCCCGCCGCCTTCAGCGTCGTTTCCATCGACTACGTCCCCGGATCCACCACCGGGACACTGACCCTCCTGCCCGGCGGGGGCGCCGGGTCGGCCAGTGTCACCGTCGTCGCGGACGACGGCCGTCCGTCCAGCAACCGGACCACACGCGTCTTCACCGCCACCCTCAACACCCCGCCCACGCTCCCGCCCCTCACCAACCAGCGGACCCGCGAGGACATGCCCACGGAGCCCCAGGCCTTCGTGATCGCGGATGCCGAGCACGCCGCCGCCACGCTTGTTGTCTCCGCGCTGGCCTCGCCGGGCGCCGGGGTCTCCTTCCAGTTTGGGGGGGACGGCTCCAACCGCACCCTCTCCGTGCTCGGCCCGACCAATGCCGCGGGCACCGTGCGCGTGACCGTCACGGTCACCGATCCCCTCGGCCTTTCCGCGAGCAACTCGTTCGATGTGCACATCGATCCGGTTCCGGACCCGCTCACCCTCGTGCAGCAACCCCAGTCCACCGAGGGCGTTCTCGGCGGCACCGCCTCGTTCACGGTCCGGGCCGACAGCGCCGTGCCCGTCCGCTACCAATGGCGCCACGGCGACGCGGATCTCCCCGGTGCCACCAACGCCATGCTGGCCCTGTCCAACCTGCTGGCCTCCAGCGCCGGCTTCTACTCGGTGCGCGTCACCAACGACGACGGCGCCTTCGAACTCAGCCAACCCGCCGAGCTCCGGCTTGACCCCCGGCCGCGCATCACCTCCCTCGTGCGCGAAGGGGGACAGGCCAGCGTGTTCTTCCTCACCTTCCCCGGCAGTTCCAACACCCTCGAGTTCGCCACCCCACTCGCCGCCACCAATTGGCTCCCCCTCGGCAGCCTCACGGCCACCAACGACATCATGCAGCTGGCCGACCCCGCCGCCTCCAACACCTTCCGTTTCTACCGCATCCGGCGGAATTGACCCCGCCGCGTCGGAATGATACAAACAGACTGATGCCGTCGCGCTTGGCCAAAGTCCTTGTCGTGCTGACGCTGGTCCTCAGCGTCGGCGCACACTGGACGTTCCTCCAGTTGATGGGCTGGGTCGGCATGACTGTGTCCTTCGCCCGCACGGACTCCGTGTCCGTCGCGCTTGAGAAGACGTTCAGCGGGAACCATCCCTGTGTCGTCTGCCAGGTGGTCCAGGAGGGGCAAGCCTCCGAGCCCGGCAGCCGCGCTGAACTCCCGGCCAAGAAGGAAGCCAAGCTGGAGTTCCTCTGCGCCGCCTCGGCTCCGATTCTTCTTTCGCCGCCGATGCCGGCAATGGTCGCCTCCGTTTCGGCTCCGGCCGGTCTCGGCCGCGCCGCCCCCCTCCTGCCGCCTCCCCGCGCGGCCTGACCTCCCCCTCCTCCCTGCGGGCCGCCCCTGTGGTGCGGTCCCGTCCCCGTCGCCCGCCGGTCGCGTGGCGATGCCCAAGTTCCCTGACGGACCCGTTGTCCTGTGACATCGGTCAGCCGCTGAGCCCCCCGGGCCAACCCTGTTTTTGAAGCGCGCCTTTACATTGATCGAACTGCTCGTGGTGATTGCCATCATCGCGATCCTGGCGTCCCTGCTGTTGCCGGCCCTGGCCAAGGCCAAGGGCCGGGCCCACGCGACCGCCTGCCTGAACCATATCCGGCAGGTCGGCGTGGCAAGCCAGATGTACGCCCAGGACCACGAGGACACGCTGCCCCGCTCCCAGCACACCGGGCAGTCGTGGGTGGGCTCCCTCGAGGCCTACGGGGCCACGAACATTTATCGTTGCCCCAAGGATCCGAGCCGAACCCGCCGCTACAGCTACGCGCTCAATGATTACCTGCTCGATGAGGCCGACCCGCCCGCCAGCTACACCCGCATCACCTCGATCGCCCAGCCGGCGGAAACGCTCTACATGGCCGAGTGTGCGGATGGCTACAGCAGCACGGACCACTTCCACTTCTCCCCGGGGCAGGACGGCGACTATTCGCCGGCCAGCTTCCGGGGGCAGGTGGCGGTGGAACGGCATGACGGGCGCTCCAATCTTCTCTTCGTGGATGGCCACGTGGAGGCGCGCTCCTGGGGAACCCTTCGTTCCGAATTAACCCGTCCGGGTGCCTGCCTGGTCAACCCGGGTGGACATCCCTGAAATCCATCCTCCCGTTCAACCTGTTCCCTCCCATGTCCCTGTATTCCCTCGTCCCGCACCTTCGTCGTCCGGCCCTGGCCGGCGCCGTTTCCGTCCTGCTCGCGCTCACCGCCCCGTCCGGCTCCGCCCAGGACCACGGCCACCTCGACATCGGCGCTGCCAGCACCAACGCCGGCAGCCCCCTGGTCTGGCCCGGCACCCCTTATTTCACCACGAGCTCCGGCTACGTGAAGACCCTGGTGGCCACCAACGCCGGCAAGTATGCCGGGTATTACCAAGGCAACATCACGCTCACCGTCCTCCCCGCGACCCCGGCCTACGGAGGTCCGGTGGACGGCGCCCCGGCGCTGGGCAGCCTGATTTTTGCCCGCCTGAGCCTGATCAGCGCCCCGCCCGGGGGCCGGTTTGGATTCTGGGACACCAACACCACGGCCGCCACCGGGCCCAGCATTGTGCTGGCGGCGGGGGAGACGGCCGCCAACCTCTTCCGGGTGACCCAGGAAAGCGGGCTGCCGGGGGTGGATCCGTTCGGCCACATCCATGGCCGCCGATTCACCGCCACCCAGCCCGGATTCTATCAGGTCGCCTTTCAAGCCGTCGACCTCTCCACCAACGGCCCCGGGGGCGGCCCCATCCATGCCCCGAGCCCGGTGCTCCCGGTCTGGTTCCAGGCCGGCCTCTCCATGCACTCGGCCGTGCCGTTGCCTTCGTCCGGGGGGGTGCGTGTCCGCTTCGGCGCGCCGGTGGGCACCTCGCTCCAGCTGGAATACACGCCAACCCTCGGATCGACCAACTGGCTGCCGGTGGGTTCCGTGGTGACCGGCCAGGATTATCTCGTGGACATCCTGCACGAGGGGGAGGCCGGCGCGCAGCGCTACTACCGGCTGCGCCGGATCCTGCCCTGAGGGCCCGGCGGGGCGGGCCGGAAGGCGCGAAATTGGTTTTACGTTTCCCGGCCCGCGTCTTACTCCTGCCCCGTGCAGCAGCGCCTCGATGTCGCCCTCGTCGCCCGCGGCTTGTGTGAGAGCCGCGAGAAGGCCCGGCGGGCCATCATGGCCGGCCAGGTGCGCGTCAACCGCCAACCCGCCCGCAAGGCCGGGGAAGCCGTGCGCGCGGAGGACGAGATCCAGGTCGAGGGCGGCGAGCGCTATGTCAGCCGCGGCGGCCTCAAGCTGGAGCACGCCCTCCGCCATTTCGCCCTCGAGCCCGCCGTTGCCGGCGCCCTCGCCCTCGACCTCGGCGCCTCCACCGGCGGGTTCACCGACTGCCTCCTCCAGCATGGGGCCGCCCGTGTCCATGCCATCGATGTCGGCCATGGCCAGCTGGCCTGGAAACTCCGCCAGGACCCCCGCGTCACGGTCATGGAGCGCACCAACGCCCGCAGCCTGACGCCCGCCCAGTTTCCCCAGCCGTTCACCCCGGCCGACCTCGTCGTCATCGATTGCTCCTTCATCTCCCTGCGCAAAATCCTTCCCGCCGCAGTTGCCTTGCTCCGCCCGGGCGGTAAAGTCATCGCGTTGATCAAGCCCCAGTTCGAAGCCGGCAAGGCCGAGGCCGACCGTGGGGCGGGAGTCATCACCGACCCCGCCATCCACGCCCGCATCCTCCAGGAACTGGAGACCTTCACCGCCAGCCTGCCCGGCCTCCGCTGGCGCGGCGTCACCGAGTCGCCCCTCCTCGGCCCCGCCGGCAACCGCGAGTTCCTCGCCCTCCTTGAAAGCGCTCTCTAAATCCATCCGCCGCGTCGGCCTGATCGCCAATGTCGACAAGGAGGCCGCCGCCCGCCTCGTCCGCCAGGCCGCCACCCTCATCCGTGCCGCCCGCCGTGTCCCCGTGGCCGACGCCGCCACCGCCCGCCTGGCCGGCCTGCGCACCGCCGTCGCCCCGGACGTCGCCGCCCTCGCCCGCCAGACCGACCTGCTCATGGTCTTCGGCGGCGACGGCACCCTCCTCCGCGTGGCCCGCGAAACCGCCGCCGCGCGCACCCCAATCGTCGGCATCAACATCGGCTCCCTCGGCTTCCTCACCGATGTCCAGGCCCACCAACTGCCGCTCGCCCTCCGCCAAATCTGGGCCGGTGAAAGCATGGTCGAGACCCGCGCCCGCATCACCGCCACCGGACGGGCCCGCGGCCGCCGCATCCAGGAAACCGCCCTCAACGACTTTGTCATCAGCCGCGGCCCCGCCCCCCGCCTCATCGAACTCGAGGTCACCATCGATGGCGCCAGCCTCACCCGCTACCGCTGTGACGGCCTCATCGTCTGCACCCCCACCGGGTCCACCGCCTACTCCCTCTCCGCCGGCGGCGCCATCGTGTGCCCCACCGCCGACGTCGTCGCCCTCACCCCCATCTGCCCCCATACCCTCTCCAATCGCTCCGTCATCGTCGGGCTCGACTCCACCATCCGGGTCAAGGTGCTCAGCCGGCGCCTCGAGACGGTCCTCACCGCCGATGGCCAGCGCATGATCCCCCTGGAAGCCGGGGACGAAATCACCCTGCGCCGCAGCCGCCACGGGGTCCGCCTCCTCCACCTCGCCGGCAGCTCCTTCTTCGAAACCCTCCGCCGCAAGCTGAACTGGAGCGGCTCCAGCATCTGAGGCGCCCGCAGGCTCCCCCGTTTCCCGAACCCCGGTCCCCCCACCGCCATGCCGCAAATCGTACGCCTCAAGGACATCGCCGCCCGCGCCGGGGTCTCCACCATGAGCGTGTCGAAGGCCCTGCGCGACGCCCCGGACATCGCCGCCACCACCAAGGCCCGCATCCGCGCCCTCGCCGAGGAAATGGGCTACATGCCCGACACCTTCGCCCAGGCCCTGCGCAACCGGCAAAGCCGCCTCTTCGGCGTTGTCATCTCCGCTCTCACCAATCCCGTCTACGCCCGCATGCTCATGGCCATCGAGGAACAGGCCTACGAGCTCGGCTACCAGCTCGTCTTCGCCCAGTCCCTCAACCGCCCCGACCGCGAACAAAAGGTCATCCGCCAGATGCTCTCCCGGCGGGTTGACGGACTCTTCATCGCCCCCGTCTACCGCCTCGAGGCCACCGCGCCCGTCTATCAAGACCTCCGCCGGCGCGGCACCCCCGTCGTCCTCCTCGGCCCCAAGGCCCCCTTCTGCCAGGATTTTTTCAACGTCGAGACCAACGACCTTGCCGCCAGCTACACCGCCACCCGCCACCTCCTCGATCTCGGTCATCGCCGCATCGCCTTCCTCACCGGCCCCCCCACCGTCCCCTCCTCGGTCGAGCGCCTCGAGGGATACCGGCGCGCCCTGCTCGAGGCCAGCCTCCCTGTCGATGACCGCCTCATCTTCGCCGCCGGCGGCACCATCGAAGAGGGGGAAAAGGCCGCCCTCCAGATGCTCAGCGAGAACCCCGGCGCCACCGCCGTCCAGACGGCCAATGACCTCGTCGCCATTGGCGCCGCCACGGTCTTCCTCCAGCAGGGTCTTTCCATCCCCCGCGACCTCTCCATCGTGGGCTTCGGCAATATCCTTGTGTCCGAGCATTTCCGGGTGCCCCTGACCACCATCCGCCAGCCCAAATACCGCCTCGGCTCCGCCGCCATGGACACCATGCTCCGGGTTCTCCGCGGGGAACATCCCAACACCAAGCGCCTCCCCGCCGAGCTGGAGATCCGAGCCAGCACCGCCCCACCCCCCGCCCCGCCTGCGTCCTGAAGGGTCGCCCCTGCCTACAGCCCGGTGACCGCGTTGCGCCGCCACACCTCGGTCACCGCCCAGAGATTCAACGGGGCCACCGCCCGCCCATACCGCACGTAACGGGTGCTCCCGTCGGCAAAGGCATGGTTCGAACCACCCGCCGCCTTGCCCCCCAGGTGCCGGGCATGCTCCACCTCGTCAAAGTCGTTCCCGCTCACGTTGCCGGCCGAGGCGTCGGTCTCGAGGAAGTCCATGTAGAAGTGGGGCGATGAACTCTGCTTCTCCCCAATCAGGATGGTCTCGCTCGGCTGCGGGATGTCCGCCTCCCGCATGGCCCGCCCCCGCAACTGCTCCATCCACTGCGCCGGGCTTCCCCCGTTCGTCAGCGTGGCCTGGTAGTAATCATTGAACCCATTGAAGATGTAACTGCGCGGGACGGAGTCGGCGGGGTAGTTGACCGGGTCGCTCATCCCGGTCACCGGATCCGCCGGCCCGTCGGCCGGGCACCGCAGCACCCGCAGGTCCTTGTAGCCGTCCCGCAACGCCATGGGCCAGGCCCCGGGACCCCGCCCCAGCTCCCGCATCGGGTAGAATCCCTGCTGCTCATCCGCATACATGGCCGCCGCCAGCCCCAGCTGGCGCAATTGGTTCACGCACGCAATGCGTTTCCCCGTCTCCTTGGCCCGCGCCAGCGCCGGCAACAGCATCCCCGCCAGGATGGCAATAATCGCAATCACCACCAGCAGCTCAATCAACGTGAAACCCGCCCGGGCCCGCCGCGAAACGTGCCGTGTCTTCGATGTTCTCATGCCGTGTTCTTTTGCTTCCGCCGGCGCGCCCGGGATGCCACAATTCCCGCGTCGCCCGGATGGTTTGCCGCTGACGGCGGCCAGTTTTTATCCCGGCCCCGTCGAATAATCACCCTCTCCCAGCGTCCAGAAACCCGCCTATGACGAAGAATGGAACGGTGCTGTCAGTGATCCTGGTGATTCTCGGCGCCTGCTACGCTTACTTTTTCACGGACTGGTTCCGCTCGGAGTCCATTCAAATCATCCCCACCATCCGCCCCGGCCGCGCCTCCGCCATCCCCCGCGATCCCGACCTCGAGCCCGTCCATCCCGTCTCCTTCATGCTCGACGGGAAATACAACCTCACCAGCGTGAAGGTCGTCGCCACCCAGGAGCTGGCCACCAACAAGTACGCCCCCGCCCTTTGGCACCTCATCTCCGATTCCAATTCCGTGCCCACCAAGGCCATCGTCTACGGCTATCCCCTCAAGGGCATGAAACCCGCCGTGCCCCGCGCCCGCCCTGAACCCCTCGTGGCCGAGGTCGAATACACCCTCCTGCTCGAGGCCGGCAAGGTGCGCGCCCAGACCAATTTCCACACCACCAAGGCCATCCTGCCACAAAGACCCAACTGAGGTTACTGAGTCAGCGGTTAATGAGTGAGGGTGTGGGATTGCAAAACGGTGGACAGCGGCGCGGGGGCGCGACTAGCCTTTGCCCGTCCCACCCCCGGTGCGCCCAAGGCATGAGGCGCGCGGCCGGGTCCTGTGATCGACAGTCAACGCAAACGCAGCCACGACCATGAACGAATCCTTCCCGTCCCCTGATGGCGTTTCCCGCCGCCGTTTTCTCCAGTCCTCCTCCACCGCCCTGGCCGGCGGCGCCCTCCTGAGCGCCCTGCCCGTGGACCGGTTCGCCTACGCCGCACCCTCCGATGAGACCCTCCTCGTCGGCCTGGTCGGTGCCGGCGGCCGCGGCACCGGCGCCGTGGATCACGCCCTCAAGGCCACGCCCAAGACCAAGCTCTGGGCCGTCGGCGATGCCTTCCCCGACAAGATCGACGGGTCCATCCGCCAGATCGCCAACAGCATCAAGGACGACAAGCGCATCGCCGTCGATGCCGACCGCAAGTTCTCCGGCCCCGAGTGCTACAAGCAGGTCATCGACAACTGCGATGTCGTCATCCTGACCACCCCGCCCGGCCTCCGGCCCATGATGTTCGAGTATGCCGTCAGCAAGGGGAAGCATGTCTTCATGGAAAAGCCCGTGGCCGTCGATGGCCCGGGTGTTCGCCGCGTGCTTGCCGCCGCCGAGAAGGCCAAGACCATGCAGGGCAAGGGCTTCAAGAACGGCCTCAAGGTCGCCGTCGGCCTCCAGCGCCGGCACCAGCCCAACTACATCCGCACCATCGAGCAACTCCACGCCGGCGCCATCGGGGACATCCTCGCCATGCGCGTCTACTGGAACGGCGGCCCGGTCGGGCCCAAGTACCGCCGCGCGGACCTCGACAAGCGCCTCGGCCGCCCCGCCACCGAGATGGAATACCAGGTCCGCAACTGGTACATGTTCAACTGGCTCTGCGGCGACCACATCGTCGAGCAGCACATCCACAACCACGATGTCGCCAACTGGGTCCTGCAGGGCTATCCCGTCCGCTGCTGGGGCATGGGCGGCCGCGCCTTCCTCAAGGGGCCTGACACCGGCGAGATCTTCGACCATCACGCCGTCGAGTACGAATACGCCGGCGGGGTCCGTGTCTTCAGCCAGTGCCGCCAGATTCCCCAGTGCGTCGGCAGCGTGTCCGAACACGCCGTCGGCTCCAAGGGCCGCTGTGACGTCAGCAGCTTCCGCATCTCCGGCGAAAAGACCTGGCGCTACACCAAGGCCCCCGGCGACAACAACGACGGCCATCTCTTCGAGCACGTCCCGTTCTTCGAGGCCATCGCCAAGGACCTTCCCTACAACGAGGCCGAATACGGGGCCAAGAGCTCCCTCACCGCCATCATGGGCCGCATGGCCACCTACTCCGGCAAGGAGATCACCTGGGAGGATGCCCTGAATTCCAAGCTGGACCTCCTCCCCGAAAGCCTCGCCTGGGATGCCATGCCCAAGGTTCTGCCCGGGCCGGATGGGAATTACCCCTACCCGCAGCCCGGCAAGACCGTCGCCCTGTAACCGTTCACCCGGCCGGCCCCGCGGGCGTCCTGCCCGCGGGGCCCGGCGCCCCGGAAGTTCCCGTCCCCGAGGTTTTCACCGTCCTGTTCGTCAACCACTCCCGCTCCCGCCATGATGATCCGCTCCCGCCTCCCCCTGCTCGCCGCTGCCTGCGCCCTGTGGCTCGGGCTGTCCCTGACCGCCACGGCCGCCGATCCGCTCCGCGTGTTCATCCGCGCCGGCGTCAAGACCCATGGACCCGGCCAGCATGACCATCCCCAGTTCCTCAAGGACTGGGTGCCGCTCCTCAACGAGCGCGGCTTCAAGGCTGACGGCAGCATGAAGTTCCCCACCGCCGCCCAGCTCGAGGCCACCGATGTCCTCGTCATCTACGCCGCGGACGGCATGCGGATCACCGGGGCCGACCGCGAGATCTTCGAGAAGTACCTCCAGCGCGGCGGCGGCGTGGCCGTCATCCACGACGGCGTGGTCAGCGGCGACCAGCATGAATGGTGCAAGAAGGTGATCGGCGGGGCCTGGATCTGGCAGAACAACGCCCCGGAAAAGAAGGGCACCCGCTGGCTGGAAAGTTATGTGGGCTTCTACGTGATTGAGCCGGAGCATCCCATCACCCGCGGGGTCTCCAACTTCGACTGGAAGGATGAAATCTACTACGAACTCGACATGGCGCCGGACGCCTTCGTCCTCGCGACCAGTTTCCATGATGTCCACACCATCGCCCCGCAGATGTGGACCTACGAGAAGACCTGGGCCGGCGGGAGCAAGCCCTACCGGGCCTTCGTCAGCATCCCGGGCCATGAATATGTCTCCTTCAGCCTCCCCCATCACCGGGCCCTGCTCATGCGCGGCATCGCGTGGGCGGGCGGGCGCCAGGACGTGGACCGCTACTGCACCAAGGAGGAGCTGACCTCCCTGAAATACCCTGTCGGCGGCCCCAGCCGCGCCAGCGAGGCGGTCACCAAGCTCAGCCTGCACCCCGAGTTCAAGGTCAACCTCTGCGCCGACGAGAACGTGGCTGAGAAGGTCATGTCGCTCGACTGGGACACCCAGGGCCGGCTGTGGGTGGCGGAGACGCCGGAGTATCCCGGCGGGCGCACGGTCAACAAGAACGACTTCAACGCCAATCCCAACCGCCGCAACCAGCCCGACCGGTTCCCCGTTGGCGGCCAGGAACCCCGCCAGGCCCGGGACCGCATTTCCATCCTGCAGGACACCGACGGCGACGGCGTGGCCGACAAGCGCACCCTCTTCTACGAGGGCCTCGAGCGCGTGACGTCGCTCGTCTTCTACAAGGACGGCGTCATTGTGGCCCAGGCGCCGGACTTCCTCTGGATTCGCGACACCAACGGCGACGGCAAGGCCGACAAGGTCGAGACGCTCTACACCGGCTGGGGCATCGGCGACACCCATGCCGTGACCAGCAACCTGCGCTGGGGTCCCGACGGCTGGGTCTATGGGTCGGTCGGCTATTCGCGCGGCCGGGTCCGCTCGCCCTCGACCGGCAAGGACTTCGGTGACATCGCGGCCGGCATCTACCGGTTCCGCCCGGATGGCTCCGCGCTCGAGCAGGTGGCTTCCGGCGGCTGCAACACCTGGGGCTGCGAGGTGGCCCCCGACGGGGAAATCTTCTTCACCACCGCCACCTGCGGCGAGCCCATCTGCCACGTCGCCCTCCCGGAAAAGTACCTGGCCCGCGGCAGCGTGGGCGGCCACCGCGCCTACTCCAGCATCATCGAGGAGAACAAGATCTATCCCCCCATCAAGCATACCCGCCAGCCCTACGTGCAGATTGACTGGGTCGGGGCTTGGACGGCGGCCGCCGGGTCCTGCATCTATGACGGCGGCGCCTGGCCGGCCAAATGGTCGCCCGAGGATCGCTACTCCTTCTTCATGAGCGAGGCCACCATGCATATCCATCATCATGAGTTCCTCGACCCCAAGGGCTCCACCTACCAGGGCCGCAAGGAGGATGGCCGCAAGGAAACCCACTTCCTCACCGCCCAGGATTACTGGTTCCGTCCCATCCACAGCCGGGTCGGCCCCGATGGCGCCCTCTACGTGGTCGATTTCTACAACCAGATCGCCGTGCACAACGACACCCGCGGCCCCAAGGTCGGCCATGGCGCCCACAACGCCGCCGTTCGCCCCGACCGCGACCATCACTTCACCCGCATCTACCGGGTCCAGCACAAGGACGCCGCCCAACTGCCCCCCTACCAGCTCAACACCAAGGATGCCGCCACCCTCGTCAGGATGCTCGAGCACCCCAACGGCTGGGTCCGTGCCACCGCCAACCGGCTCCTGTATGAAACCCAGCCGGCTGCCGCCGTCCCCGCCCTCACCGCCCTGCTCAAGAACGGCCAGGGCAAATTCGCCCGCATCCAGGCCCTCCACGCCCTCAACAACCTGAACCAGCTGGACGAACCCCTCCTGCTCGCCGCCCTCCAGGACCGCGATGCCGCGGTGCGCAAAAACGCCGCCCGTCTGGCCGGCGAGCGCGACAGCGTCTCCGGCAAGGTGCAGGACACCATCCGTGCCATGCTCGACGAGAAGGACGGCCGCGCCCGCATCAACGCCGTCATGGCCCTGGGCAGTTTCCCGCCCAGCCGCGAAATCGCCGACGCCCTCGCCACCGCGTGGCCTTCCGCCGCCGGGGACAAGTATCTCCAGTCCGCCCTCGTCGGCAGCGCCGCCCGCCAGGGCGGCCTGAGCGTCGCCGCCGCCCTCGCCAAGGGCAGCGCCGAGACCCACGGCGACTTCGTCCGCCACCTCGTGCGCAGTGCCGCCGTCAAGGGCGATGCCGCCACCATGGCCGCCCTGGTCACCCAACTGGCCGCCACCCCCGGCCCCGACGCCCTCAAGGCCATCGCCCTCGAGAGCCTCAACGCCAGCTACAAGGGCGATGCCCCGGCCTGGAACAACGCCCTCCGCTCCGCCCTCGGCCAGCTCATCCGCTCCGACAACGCCGCGGTGGCCGCCTCCGTCATCCCGCTCATCGGCCGCTGGGACAAGGCCGGATCCATGGCTGCCGAGGTCAAGCCCCTCGTCGTGACGCTGTCCGCCAAGCTCGGCGACGGCGCGCTGGGTGACGAGGCCCGCGCCCAGGCCGCCGTGAACCTGCTCGGCGTCCGCGCCATGGACGCCGGCGTCATCCCCGCCGTGGCCAAGCTCCTCGCGCCGCCCAGCTCCCCCGGCCTCCAGAAGAGCGTGGCCGAGGCCCTCGGCACCGTGCCCGAATTGGCCGCGGGGCGCGCCCTCATCGCCGCCTACACCGGCCTGGCCGCCCCCGCCCAGGACGCCGCCTTCGCCCAGATCCTCAAGCGCGCCGACTGGTCCACCGCCTTCGTCAACGCCCTCAAGTCCGGCCAGGTCAACTGGCGCAGCATCGGACCCGGACCCTCCTTCCGCCTGCGCACCCACCCGGACAAGGCGGTCGCCTCCCTCGCCACCTCCGTGCTCGAGGAACTCCGCGGCCCCGAGGCCAAGGAAAAGGAAAAGCTCATCGCCCAGTATACCCCGGTCGTGGAAAAACCCGGGGACCTCGTCAAGGGCAAGGCGCTCTACGAGAAGAACTGCGCCGGGTGCCACCAGTTCAAGGGCGCCGGCCGTGACCTCGCCCCCGACCTCACCGGCATGGGCGTCCATGGCGCCCATGACCTCCTCATCCACATCCTCGATCCCAACCGTGTCGTGGAGGACAACTTCATCTCCATCAGCATCGACACCAAGGATGGCGAGACCTACGACGGCATCGTGGCCAGCGAGAACAGCTCCTCCGTCAAGCTGCGCAATGCCACCAGTGACGTCGAGGTGCAGAAGCGCAACATCGCCGGGCGCCGCTCCACCGGGCGATCCCTCATGCCCGAGGGCTTCGAGGCGCTCGGCGCCGAGGGCCTGCGTGACCTGATCGCCTATGTCATGTCCGACGACACCAAGTACCGCGTGCTCGACCTGCGCCCGGCCTTCACCGCCGACAGCACCAAGGGCATCTACCTCAGCCGCGAAGCCAACAGCGGAGGCCTCACCTTCCGCAAGTTCGGCATGGTCAAGGCCGGGGAGATTCCCTTCGACATCATCCACCCGGCCAAGAGCCCGAATGGGAACAACCTGATCGTGCTCAAGAGCCGCCAGGGCATCACCCGCGAAAACGCCCAGGTGGTCGAGGTGCCCGTCGGCAACCTCAAGGCCAGCCGCCTCCACATCCTCGGCAGCGTCGCCGGCTGGGGCTATCCCTACATCCAGGATCCCATCCCGGTCGCCAAGTTCACCCTCACCCACGCTGACGGCGCCACCCAGTCGTTCACCCTCACCAACGGGGTCCACGTCGTCGATTACATCAATCCCTCCCTCGATTGCCCCGGCTCAAAGAAGGTCAATGGCATCGTGACGGATCGTGGCAACCAAATCCGCCTGCTCTCCCGCGCCGTCCAGAACAAGGCCCCCATCACCAAGCTCACCATCGAGAGCTTCAACAACGCCATCGCCCCCACCTTCGCCGCCGTCACCCTCGAACTCGGCGAGGGCGGCACCGCCAAGGACGAGAAGCTCGTCGCCTCGGCCGCCGTCGGCACCCCCGACGCCCCGCCCGCCGCGCCCTCCAAGCTGGCCGGCCAGTTCTCCAAGTCCGACAGCGTCCTCGGCATCGCCGTCACCGGCGGCGGCTCCTCCCACGACTTCGGCAAATGGTGGGGCGGCGCCGACGTGGCCTTCCTCAACGGCCTCCCCAACGTCAAGGCCGTCTACACCGAGCGCCCCGACGACCTCCTCGACGCCCTCGACAGCATCGAGGTCCTCTACCTGTCCCATAACAAGTCCACCTCCAACCCCAAGGTGCGCCAGGGCATCTTCGCCTTCGCCAACCGCGGCGGCGGCCTCCTCATCAATCACGCCGCCAACTGGCTCAACTGGCCCGATTGGCCCGAATACAACCGCCAGCTGGTCAGCGGCGTCACCAAGGGCCACGACCGCTTCGGCGAGTTCGAGGTGGTCGTCACCGACCCCGCCCACCCCGTCATGAAGGGGGTTCCCGCGAGCTTCAAAATCACCGACGAACTCTATCACTTCCTCCCCGACGCCCAGGGGCCCGCCCGGCATGTCCTGGCCACCGCCAAGAGCCCCCAGTCGGGCAAGGAGTTTGCCATCATCTGGGTCGTGAAACATGACAAGGCCCGCGTCGTCTGCAACACGCTCGGGCACGATGGCAAGGCCCACAACCACCCCGCCTACCAGCAGATCCTGAAGAACAGCGTGATGTGGGCCGCCGGCAAGTAGGCGACGTAATCCAGCCCGGAATCAGTTAGCGAGTGATCGGGTTAGTGAGTCAGTGAGTAAGAGCGGGTGGGATCGGCCGCGGCTGTTTTGGAGTGCCGCAGCGGAGCTGCCGCTTTCAAAGCGGTAGCGCAGCTACCGCACTCCACATGGGTGCGGGCAGCCCCGAAGGGGCGAAGTAGTACAGCCCGGGGCAACGCCCCGGGTAAACGGGGTACAAAAGATCCCCCCCCTGAAGGGGCGGTTTATTTCCACACATCGCCCGACGGCCCGGCCTCGGCAAGGGGAACGGTTACGTCCCCCTTACAGGGCTTGGGGAAATTCTGGGATGTCCTTTCCCGGGGCGATGCCCCGGGCTGGATTACTTCGCCCCGTTGGGGCTTGGGATGCCCCGCGTCATCCC
>JBJOEZ010000042.1:0-37762 GCA_046048995.1 Verrucomicrobiota bacterium
ACCCCACGGACCGTGCGGCGGGCACGCGATGGGCCAAGGACTCCCTTAGACCGCACTGACGGAGACGGCGTCCCGTTGGGGCTTGCCGCGGCGGTGGGGCCTTGGGTGGGGATTGGTCAGCCGAAGAGGCCGGTGACGGGGTCGGCGAAGCGGGCGTCGACGAGTTCGCGGGGTTGGTTGAGGTGGTTGTAGACGATGGTGCGCGGGTCGATGCCGAGCGCGTGGTAGATGGTGGCCAGCAGTTGGACCGGGTGGACGGGGTTTTCGGCGGGGCTGCTGCCGGTGGCGTCGCTGCGGCCGTAGAGGGCGCCGCGGCGGATGCCGGCGCCGGCCACGAGGGCGGTGTAGCAGTAGGGCCAGTGGTCGCGGCCGTCGGGGGCGTTGCCGTTGCCGCTGGTGCTGACCCCGAGGCGGGGGCTGCGGCCGAACTCGCCGATGGCGACGACGAGGGTTTCCTTGAGGAGGCCGCGCTGGTCCATGTCCTCGAGGAGGGAGCTGAGTCCGGAATCGAGCTTGGGGCAGTGGAGGTTCTTGAGGGGGCCGAAGTTGGCCGCGTGGGTGTCGAAGGCATCGACGGTCGGGTTGCCGTTGGCGACGGCGGGCCAGTTGACCTGGACGAAGCGGGTGCCGGCCTCGATCAGGCGGCGGGCGAGGAGCAGGCCCTGGCCGAAGGTGTGGCGGCCGTATTGGTCGCGGAGCTTGTCCTTTTCCTTGGCGAGGTCGAAGGCGTCGCGGGCGCGGCCGGAGCTGACCAGGTCGAAGGCCTTCTCGTAGTATTGGTTGAGGGCGAACTTTTCCACGGCCCGTTCCATGTCGGGCATCTGGCTTTCGACCGTCTTGAGGAGGGACGCGCGGCGGTCGAGGCGTTCCTTGGGGACCTCCTTGCGCATGGAGAGGTCGTCGAGGCGGATGTCCTTGTTGGGGTCCTGGTAGAAGTAGTAGGGGTCATGGGCGGCGCCGAGGAAGCCGGCGCTGCTGCCCTTGCCGATGACGTTGCTCTCCTGGGTGGCGCGGGGGAGGATGACGAAGGGGAGCATGGGCGCCTCGGGGGGTTTGAGGCGGGCGACCTGGCAGCCGGCGTGGGGGAAGTCGTTGGGGGCGGGCGGCTCGAGCTGGCCGGAGGGCGACACGCGGTCGGGCGTGTAGCCGGTCATCATCTGGTAATGGGCGGCGGTGTGGTTGAAGAGGCCGGCGGGGGTGTAGCTGACGGAGCGGATGAGGGTGGCCTTGTCGATTTGCTGGGCCAGCCTGGGCATGACCTCGGTGAAATGGATGCCGGGAACCTTGCTGCGGATGGCCTTGAATTCGCCGCGGACATTGGAGGGGGCATCGGGCTTGGGGTCCCAGATGTCGAGGTGGCTGGGGCCGCCCTGGAGGAAGACGAAGATCACGTTCTTGGCCTGGCCCCAGCCGCTCCTGGCCTTGGCGGCGTCGGGGGTGGTGCTGGCGCGGGCCTGGAGGGCGAGGATGTCGGCGAGGCTGATGCCGGCCAGGCCCATGCCGCCGACGCGGAGGAACTCGCGGCGGCTGAAGCCATCGCACGTGCTGCCAGGTTGTCCGGGGATGCTGATCATGGGGTGGGTCTCCTGGGTGGGGTTGCTGGGTGGTTCAGCGGTTGAAGAGGAAGGCGGGGCTGTTGAGCAGGGCCCAGGCGAGGTCCTGGGCGATTTCGAGGCGGGCGCCGGGGCCCTCGAACTTGACGGCGGCCAGTTCCTGGTCCGTGGGCGGGCGGCCGAGGCAGCTCAGGTAGATTTCCTCGACGAGCCGGCGGTCGTCCTTTTCGGACTGGGCGAGGCGGGCGATGCGGCTGTCGGGGGCATTGACGGCCTCGCTGATGGTGGGGCCGTTGATGAGGCTGAGGGCGTGGGAGAGGGTGAGGCTGCTGGACCGCTCGCATTCGCAGGCGCTTTGGCGCTTGGGTCGGCCGAAGAGCTGGAGGAAGTCGTTGCCGGAGACCGTGCCATCGGGGATTTGGGCGGCGCGCATGCCGCTGGGGACACCGGCCAGCCGGGGCTTGGTGCCGGTAGCCACGGCGAGGGCATCGACCATTTGCTCGGCGCTGAGGCGGCGGGGCAGGGCGTGGGAGAAGTTGACCGAGTCATCCTCGTTCCAGCGGTTCTTGACGATGGAGAGCTGGTAGGTGCGGGACTTGCAGATGGTGGCCATGAGGCGGCGGAGATTGAAGCCGCCCTGGACGAAATCGGCGGTGAGGGCGTCGAGGAGTTCGGGGTTGCTGGGGGGATTGCTGGCGCGGATGTCGTCGACGGGGTCGATGATGCCCTTGCCGAGGAGGTAGCTCCAGAGGCGGTTGGCCATGGATTTGGCGAAGAAGGGGTTGTCCTTGGCGGTGAGCCATTCGACGAGGGCCTCGCGGCGGTCGTCCTCGGCGGGGACGGCGCGGGCCTGGCCGACGGGGACCTTGGGGGCGACGGGGAGGTCGGTCTTGAGGTGCTTGACCTCGCCGCCGTCGGGTTTGCGGTAGACGACCTCCTCGCTGGTGATTTGGAAGGAGCCGCCGGCCTCGGCGAAGATGACGTCGCGCCCGACCTGGCCGCGCTTGACGCCGACCTGGGCGAAGTAGGCGCCGAGCTCGTAGTATTGGTTCTGGGTCCAGCGTTCGAAGGGGTGGTCGTGGCACTTGTTGCAGTTGAAGCGCACGCCGAGAAAGGTCTGGGAGACGTCCTCGGTCATCTTGCCCGGCTCGCGCAGGACGCGGAGGTAATTGACGGCGGGGTTTTCCCACGAGCTGCCCTGGGCGGTGAGCAGGGAGCGGACGAACTGGTCATAGGGGACGTTCCTGGCGAGCTGTTCGCGGATCCAGGCGCGGTAGAGCCAGACGCTTTTCTGGCCGAGGTTCTCGGAGTTGCACTGGAGGAGGTCGGCCCATTTGTTGGCCCAGAACTCGAGGAAATCGGGGCTGCCGATGAGCTGGTCGATGAGTTGGTCGCGCTTGGCGCGGGAGGGGGAGGGGTCGGCGAGGAAGGCGCGCACCGCCTCGGGTTTGGGCGGCAGGCCGGTGAGGTCCAGCGACACGCGGCGCATGAACTCGGCGTCGGTGCAGAGGTCGCTGGGCTGGATCTTCATCTTGCGCAGCTTGGCGTGGACGTGGCGGTCGATGTAGTTGTGCTCGGGCACCTCGGTCCACTGGTAGCCGGAGCGGTCGCCCATGACGGTGAGGAGGGCGGTGCCATAGAGCCCCTCGTAGCGGACGAGCAGGGCGGCCTCGCCCCGGCGCAGGCCGCGCACGCGGCCGTGCCGGTCGACCTCGGTGGCCTCGGTGTTGCTGACCGAGAAATGCGCGTCGCGGGTCACGTCCCGGACCGAGCCGTCGGGGTAGGTGGCCAGCACGAGGAACTGCTGGGCGCGCCCGGGCAAATCCATCTCCACCTCGGCGGGCAGGATTTCGATCCGGCGCGCGCGCTCCGCCACCCCGTCGAAGGCGGTCCCGTCCACGATCCATTGCCGGAGCAACTGATGCTCGCGGGAACCGGGCACGAGGGCCTGGCGGCCCTCGTGGGGGACATCCCCGAGGGGTTTCTGGAGCAGGAGCGATTCGTCCACGGCCACCCGATTGAACCGGCGACCGGACAGGTCATTGACCAGGGCCGCGTAGTCGTAGTCCGCGTCGTAGCCGCGCAGGGAGAGCTTGAAGCCGTTCTTGCCCTGGGCGGAGCCGTGGCAGGTGCCCTGGTTGCAGCCGGCCTTGGCGAGGACGGGTTGGATGTCGCGCACGAACCCGACGGCCCGGGGTTCGGTTCCCTTGACGGTGACCTCGAGGCGGGCCGTGCGGCCGCCGGCCTTGAGGGTGACCTCGCCGCGGCCCGGGGCGAGTCCGCGGATGTAGCCTTGGGCGTCGACGGCCAGGTTGGTGGAGGCGGCCTGGAAGACGGCCTCGCCGGTCAGGTCGACGCGGCGGCCATCGGCGGCCACGCCGGTGACGAGGACGCGGCGCTCGTCGCGGGCGTCCTCGAGGGTGAGCGAGGGCGGCTGGACCTGGAGGGAGGTGAGCGGGGGCAGGGGAGGGGCCGGGGGGGCGTCCTTGGCCGGGGCGGGCGCGCCGGCCGACCATGCGGTGGCGGGAACGAGCCAGCAGAGGGCGAGCAGGGGCCGGAGCCGGCGTGTGCGATCAACCATGGTCCTCATGCGACGGAGTGATCCGGGCTGGGGCAGCCGCGGGGACAGGGAACGTGCCTGCGCCAAGCCCGGGAATTGGGCGAAAAACTACGCCGGCCCGCCGGGGCAGGCAAGGTTGGATTCGTGAAAACTGCCGTGGCCGCGGGGCGCGGGTCAGGGCAGTTCGCGGAGGCGGAGGTTGCGGAACTCCACGGGAGATCCTTCCGACTCGAGGCAGAGGTAGCCGAAGGGCGGTTTGCAGCCGGTGCCGCCGGAGACCTCCTCGCCGTTGACCCAGAGGCGGACCTCACCGTTGATGGCGCGGACGTAGTAATGGTTCCATTCGCCGACGCCCTTGCTGAGGTTTTTGCGGGGGAAGGCGCGTTTGCTGCCCTTGGGGGCGACGGGCGGGAAGGGTTTCATGTCGGCGCTGCCGGTGGGGAAGACGTCGCCGTGGGAGGTGAACCAGTCGGCCTTTTTCTTGGTGCTTTTCTCGTATTGCTCGGTGTAGCCGTGGTCGAGCACCTGGACCTCGATGCCCTCGGGCAGCTGGCCCTTGCCGGCCTCGAGCTGCTTGATGGAGCGCTCGGTGGCCCAGAGGAACACGCCGGAGTTGCCACCGGAGCGGAGGTGGCGCCATTCGACGACCAGCTCGAGGTTGGTCAGCATCTGGTGGGAGCGGATGACGCCGACCGGGCGGCCGGTGCAGTGGGCCACGCCATTGGTCCAGCGCCAGGTGTTGGCATGGCAGTTGACGTTGGTGAAGTCGGATTCGCCCAGCGTGCGCCAGCCGAGTTCGCTGCCATCGATGAAGGCGCGGGGGGCGGCGGTCTTGTCCTGGGCCTGGGCCGGGGCGGGGGCGAGGGCCAGGAGGAATGCGGCCGCGACAGGGGCCAGGAGGGAGGACGGACGGAGTGCGGGTGTCATGGCGGGCATGATGGCCGGGAGGACGGTCGACGGGCCAGCGGAATCTGCGCCGCGGACGGTTGGGCGTGGGCACAAAAAAACCGCCCACCGGTGAGGTGGGCGGTTGGGGGGAAGGGACGGGGAGCCGTCCCCGTGGCGCTTGGCTTAGCGGGCGGCGCGGGCCGGGGCGGCGCCCGGGACGAGCACGCCGTTGAGGGCGTGGACGATGCCGTTGGAGGCCGAGATGTTGGCGGCGGCGATGCCAGCGGCGGTGATCTGGCTGCGCTTGAGGATGATCCCGCTGAGGGTCTCGTATTCCGGCGCGGCGAGAACCGAGCGGCTGTGGTGACGGCCCTCGATGATGTGGAACAGCAGGAGGGTGGTCAGGTCATTCACCGGCAGGGAGTTGACCGTGGCGATGGCGGCGGCCTCGTCGGCGGCGCCGAGGAAGGTGACGAAGGCGGCGTCGGTCGGGGCGAACACGGTGTATTGGCCGTTGTCGAGCGCGTTGACGAGGCCGGCGCGGATGACGGCGGCCTGGATGACGTCGAACTCGCCGTCATTGGCCAGCACCAGTTGCACGATGCTCGAGGTGCCTGGCTTGGCGGCGCCGGCCCAGCCGGGCTTAGCCGTGGCGGTGAGGGTGGTGGCCGCCACGAGGGCGATCGCGCAGAGGGGTTTGATGAACTTCATAAGGGTTTGGTGTTTGATGTTTGTGTTTGGAATGGCCTGCTCACTCGAGCACGCGGGAAACGTTGGCCGGCCTGGGGACGGGCGCAACTGAGGCGGCCCGTTTTTCCGGGGGAATTTCCACGGACATACGCACCGGGGAATTGCGTAGAACTACGCCATCACCCGGCGCGGCTGGGAGGGGTCGGGGTGGTTGGGCAGGCGGACGCCCGTCCGCGCGCGGGGCGCGGACGGGCGTGGGGCCGGGAACGGGATGGCGGGGCGGGGGAAGGGTCAGGGATCGACCGCGGTGACTTTCTTGAGCGTGACCGGGGAGGAATTGGCCTCGCAGGTGAAGGAGCCTTGGAGGCGTTCGGCGTGCAGCCGCACCTGGACCTGCCAGAGTTTCCCGGAGAAAGGGGCGCCATCGATGGTGAAGTCCTGCACGCCGGGGGTGGCATCGGTTTCGAAGTTGGCGTAGGTGAGGCTGGCATTGGTGGCGCCGGGGATGTTGACCCAGGTGGCGCCATTGAGCCGTTGCCATTGCAGGGAGGTGGCGCCGGGGGCCTCGCCGGAGAGGGTGACGGACAGGTTGGTGCCGTCCTGGGCCTTGCCGACGATGGAGGCGGCGAGGTCGCGAAGGATGGTGAGGGACTGCACGGCGCTGGAGTCGCTGCAGGTGGGAGTCTCGAACACGGTGAGGCGGGCGTTGACGAGGGTGGAGGCGGCGGTGGGGGGCAGGGTGACGTGGACGATGCCGGACGGCTGGGTGGAGTGGTAGACCCCGGCGGCATCGGGACCGGTCAGGCCGGTGCCGCTCAGCGTGACGCCGGCGGCCGGGAGGAAGTTCCAGAGATACGTGACGTCGTGGCCGCCGCCGGAATCGAGGGAGGCGGTGCCGTCGTAGGTGAACTGCTGGAAGCAGTTGAAGCCGTAGGCGGGCACGGCGTCCGGGCCGCCGAAGCGGAACTCGAAGATGCGGGTGGTGTCCTTGAGGTCACTGGTGTCGGTGGCGGAGGAGCGGGTGCGGACCTGGACGAAGGCGCTGTTGCCGCAGGGGGTGAAGTGCGGGAAGGCCTCGGAGAGCTTGACCGAGGCTTCGGCGAAGCAGAAGCGGGGCAGCTTGCCCAGCGCCCAGACGCCCTTGCTGTTGACGTAGCCCCACGGGGCCGCGTCCACCTCGGCCTGGTTGATGGAGCTGACGAGGCTGGCGGGGGGCGGGGTCTGTTCCACGAAGCGGCTGCCGTTCCAGATGTAATAGTGGGGCACGGCCTGGCCTGAGCTGCCCGAGCCGGAGAGTTCAAACGTGAACAGGACATCCCCGATGGTGCGGGTGGGCAGGAGCGGGGTGGCGGGGTTGGGTCCGTACTGGTTGAATTCGAAGTCGAAGGCCGTGGTGCCGTTGTTGCCGCGGCGTTCCATGCCGAAGAAGAGGCTGTCCCGGTTGTTGGCGAGGTAGGCCTGGGTGATGTCGTACTTGGAGGAGCCGACCGAGCCCGGCCCGATGTTCCAGGTGGCCAGATCGTTCTCCTTGCCGCCGGTCAGGAAGATGTCCTGGTCGGCCGAGGCGATGCCATCGACGATGCGGCAGCCATACCAGTGGCCCGTGCCGCCGACCGCGGCGGTGACATTCGGGATGAGCCCGGAGGCGATGCTGTTGGTCAGGCTGGGTTCGTCCGTGTTGGGCAGGCTGTCCTTGACCCAGTCGACCAGGCCGGCGGCGCCGGAGGGGTAAAGGTTGGCGCTGGCATCGATTTCGATCGCGGCGGGATGGATGTTGCCGGTGACGGCGGCGCGCGCAGGCGCGGCGGCGAGGAGACACAGGGACAGCAGAATGGAATACTTCATGGCACTTCGGGTTAAGGGTGGAACACGGGCGAGGGGAGAGCGGGAATCCTCGGACGGGGGGAGACAAGCAGGGTGGGGTGGGGATGTCGAGGAAATCCAAGGGGAGGACGGCGCAAAATCCGCAGGCAGATCCGACGTGGCGGACACCGAATCGACGCTGCGGGGAAGGCTGGCCGCAGGCCGACCGGGGACTCCGCGTTCGCCCGCCAGGAGAGAGGGAGGGGGCGCCATGCAGCGCGCCCCGGATTTCGGCGGCCCGGGTTTATCCGGGGGTTTCGGGCGCCCGGCCCTTCGGATTACAACTCCCCACTCCCCCGCCGGGGGGGGCGGGAGGCCGCGGCCTTGGTTGCCGGCTCCACCGCGGTCTTGAGGCTGGGGCGGGGTTGCTGTTACGGTGTCCGGCGTGGACCCCATCGACTGGACAAGCCTGAGCGACGAGGAGTTGCTCGAGCGGCGCATCCGGCAGCTGGGGTTGCGGCTGGAGGGCAGCCCGGTGGAGCCGTGGATCCGGCAGTTGCACGACGAGTTGACGGCCAAGGGCCTGGTGTTTCATCCGCCGTGCCATGTGGGGGACGAGTGGTTTGTGCCGGTGGGCATCCCGGCCATCTTCGTCCCGTTTTTCCTGGTGCACGAGCGGCTGCGCCGGCTGGAGCGGAAGCTGATTCTCGAGGTGGAGGGGGAGAGCCAGGAATGGTTCATGCGGTTGATTCGGCATGAGGCGGGGCACGCCTATGCCTACGCCTACCAGTTGTTCCGGAAGAAGAAATGGCAGCGGACCTTTGGGCTGACGTCGGCCGAGGAGACCCCGCAGTTTTACCGGCCCCGGCCCTACAGCCGGTCCTACGTGATGCACCTGGACGACTGGTATGCGCAGAGTCATCCGGACGAGGATTTCGCGGAGACCTTTGCGGTGTGGCTGACGCCGGGGCTGGACTGGCGGCGGCGGTATGCGGGGTGGAAGGCGCTGCACAAGCTGGAGTATGTGGACGAGCTGATGCGGTCGCTGGCGGGCCAGCCGGCGGTGAGCCCGCCAGCCTGGCAGGTGGCGGACCACGACTGCCTGGGTGTGAAGCTGAAGACCTACTATGCGCGCAAGCGCAAGCTTTACCAGGACAGCTACCCGGACTTCTATGACAACGATCTGCGGCAGATATTTGCGTCCGGCCCGGAGGCGGCGGGGCGGCAGCGGGCCTCGGCCTTCCTGCGCCAGCATCGGCGGCCGCTGATGGATTCGGTCTGCCAGTGGACCAACGAGAAGAAGTATACGATTCACCGCCTGCTGGCGCGGCTGATTGACCGCTGCGACGAGCTGGGCCTGCACGTGCAGGCGGACGAGTCCCGGCAGCAACTGCAGGTGTCGGCCTACATCACCACCCTGGTCATGAATTACCTGTTCACCGGGCGCTTCATGCGGACCAAGTAGCGTTGGCGCGCCGCCCCTCCCTTGTGAAACGAAAGCTCAACGTCCTTGCCCTCTTCGACACCGGCTCCCCCATGGCGCTGGACCAGGATCTCAGCGCCGAGCTGCAGACGGAGGACTGGAAGACCGAGGCGAACGTGCTGGCGGCGCTGCGCGAGTTGGGGCACCGGGTGGAGTACCTGGCCATCTTTGATGACCTGGACCTGCTGCGCCGGAAGCTGCAGGCGTTTGCGCCGGACGTGATCTTCAACCTGGCCGACCAGTTCCGGAACAACCGGGCCTTCGACCAGAACATCGTGTCCTTCCTGGAACTGCAGGGGGTGCCCTTCACGGGCTGCGGTTCGACCGGCCTGACCCTGTGCAAGCACAAGGGCATCTCGAAGAAGATCCTGGGCTATCACCGCATCCATGTGCCGGAGTTTGCCATGCTGCCGCGGGGCAAGCGCATCGCCCGGCCGCCCCGGCTGCGCTTTCCCATCCTGGTCAAGCCGCTGAAGGAGGAGGCCTCCTATGGCATCAGCCAGGCCTCCTTCGTGGAGACCGACGACCAGTTCCGCGACCGCGTCCAGTTCATCCACGAGAAGCACGACTGCGACGTGATTGCGGAGGAGTACATCGAGGGCCGCGAGCTGTATGTCAGCCTGCTGGGCAACCGCCGCCTGCAGGCCTTTCCCATCCGCGAGCTGGTCTTTGCCGAGGTGCCGCCGGACGAGCCGAAGATTGCGACCTACCGGGCCAAGTGGGACGAGGAATACCGCCGGCGCTGGGGCCTGCAGAACCGGTTTGCCGAGGGGTTGGATCCGGCGCTGGAGGGGGACATCGTGGAGCGCTGCAAGCGCATCTATCACCTGTTGACCATTGATGGCTACGCGCGGGTCGACCTGCGGGTGACGGCCGGCAACGAGGTCTATTTCATCGAGGCCAACCCCAACCCGATCCTGGCCACCGACGAGGATTTCGCGCAGTCGGCCGCCCGGGCGGGCCTGGCCTATCCGCAGCTGATTGACCGCATCCTGCGGCTGGGGCTGAAGGCCGTGCGCGAGTGAGGGGGGGGGCGGGGCGCCAGGAAGACGCCGATTTCCCTCCGCTTTTGGCGGGAACCTGCCTAGGATGACCCTTTGCGGCGAATCCGAACTCCATGACCCCGAAATTGTTTTCCGAGCTGGGCCTGTCGGCCGAGGTGTTGAAGGCCATTGACCGCCTGGGCTTTGAGCAGGCCTCCCCCATCCAGGCGGAGGCCATCCCGCTGCTCCGGGAGGGCCTCGACATCGTGGGCCAGTCCCAGACCGGTTCCGGGAAGACCGCGGCCTTCGGCATCCCGGCCGTGGAGCGGGTGGACACCGCGAAGAGTGGCGTGCAGGTGCTCATCCTCTGCCCGACCCGGGAACTGGCCGTGCAGGTGTCCGAGGAAATGCACAAGCTGGCCTTCTTCAAGCAGGGCCTGCGCGTGCTGCCCATCTATGGCGGGCAATCCTACGAGCGCCAGTTCCACGGGTTGCGCCTGGGGGCGCACATCGTGATTGGGACGCCGGGCCGGGTGCTGGATCACATGCGGCGGGGCACGCTGCGGTTGGACACCGTGGGGTTGGTCGTGCTCGACGAGGCCGACGTGATGCTGAACATGGGGTTCCGGGAAGACATCGAGGCGGTGCTGCAGGCGACCCCGTCCGGGCGGCAGACGGTGTTCTTCTCGGCCACCATGCCGCGGGCCATCCGGGAGTTGATTGAGCGGCATGCGCGTTCCCCGCGCAGCGTGCGCATTGAGCAGAAGGCCCTGACGGTTCCGACGGTGGAGCAGGTGTATTACGAGGTGGATCGGCGGTTCAAGGTGGAGTTGCTCACGCGCCTGATTGATCTCCATGATCTCAAGCTCGGGATCGTTTTCTGCAACACCAAGCGGATGGTGGATGACCTGGCCGACCACTTGGAGGCGGCGGGTTACCTGGCGGACCGCCTGCACGGGGACATGACGCAGAACATGCGGGACCGGGTGATGAACAAGTTCCGCAAGTCCGGCCTGGAGTTTTTGGTGGCCACGGACGTGGCGGCGCGGGGCATTGACGTGGACGATCTGCAGGTGGTGTTCAATTACGACCTGCCCTACGACGTGGAGGATTACGTGCACCGCATCGGCCGCACGGGCCGGGCCGGGCGCAGCGGGCGGGCCATCTCCTTCGTGTCCGGGCGCGAGCTCTTTCAGGTCCGCAACATCGAGCGTTACACCAACATGCGCCTGCACCGCGGCCGCATCCCCACCGAGGCGGAGGTGGAGGAGGCGCGCGAGAACGTCTTTGTGGACCGCCTGCGCAAGTTGCTGCAGTCGGGGGATTTCCGGCAGCAGGAAGCCCTGGTCGAGCGCTTGCTCGAGGAAGGGTTCACCTCGGCCGACATCGCCTCGGCCAGCCTGGCCCTGCTGCAGGGCGCCGAGCAGGCCGCCGCGCCGGCCCCCAAGGCGCCCGAGAGGGCGGCCGGTTGGGAGCGCCCGGAGCGCCGCGAACGGCCGCCCCAGCGCGAGCGTCAGGATCGCCCGCCCCGTCCGGAACGGGGCAGGGGAACGGAACCCCGCCCGGCCCCCCCGGCGCCCGTGGAGCCCGTGGAGCCCGAGCAATCCGTGGAACCCGTGGCGGTGGCACCGGCCGCGGTTTCCCCGGAACCAGCGCCGGAGATGGCTGCCGCGGCCCCCGCGGCGGAACCGATTACCTCGGAGCCCGTCGCGCCAACGGAGCCCGTCGCGGCACCGATGCCGTCGCCTGTGCCGATGGCGGAGGAGCGTCCGGTTCGTCGTCCGGAGCGCCCGGAGCGCCCGGAGCGCCCGGAGCGCCCGGTGAGGCCCGACCGGCCGGCGAGGAAGCCTTTTGAGCGGCGACCCCGGCCGGAGATGGGCGAGGGTCGGCGTCCGTTCCGGGCTGCGGGCGGTCCGCCTTGGGCGCGGCCGGAGCGCATGGAGCGCCCGGATCGGCGGGAGCGGCCTGAGCGTCCCGATCGTCGGGAGCGCCCGGATCGTCCGGCCTGGGGCGCGGGCCCGGCGGCGGAGGGGCGTCCGGTCCGCGAGCGGGGGCCGGCGCGTCCGGTGGCGGCGCCGCGGCCGCGGCGTTCCCCGCCGGGCCAGTTCACCCGGTTGCATGTGAATGTGGGGGCCGAGATGGGGGTGGGGCCGGGGGATGTGGTGGGGGCGATTGCCGGGGAGACCGGGTTGCCGGCCCAGGTGGTGGGGACGATTGACATCCGGGAGCGGCATTTGTTCGTGGATGTGGCCAGCGAGCATGCGCGGGCCATCAGTTCCAAGCTCAACCGGGCGCAGTTGCGGGGGCATCGGATGAAGGTCAAGACGGCCTAGGCCGGTTGGCGTCGGGACGCGGCTTGGATTCTAACTCCGGCTGCATAATGTCCTTGCGATTTTGCCCCGGTTTCTGTTAAGACCGCTTCATTGCCGACTGATTCCCTGTGCTTGGGTGCTCTTTGCCGCAAGCAGCCCGCTCTCTCAGGATGAACCGGGGTTCTGCGGAGTCGTTGGCGCAACTTCCACTACGACGTGAAGCGGACTTGTATGCTGAAGGATGGCCCGTGGCATACGGCCCCCTTGTGCCCGCCGGGCGGGACGGGAGGGCTGGAATGAGCCGCCGCGTCTTCCTTGGCGGTCCGGCCCCGGGTTTTGCGCTTCCCCTTTCCCCTGCTTCCGAACCGTCCGTTTCGTCCCGAACCCCCTAGGATTCTATGCACAGCACCTCCCCCTCCTTCCCGCGTGTGTTTTCCCTGTCTGCCGTCCTGCTGGCCGGCATCGTGGGGTTGGCCGCCACGGCCCAGGCGCAACTGTATTGGGATGGCAACGGCAATACGGCAGGCGCCGGCACCGCCCCGTCTGGCACTTGGGGCGTGGACGCCTTCTGGAGCACCGACTCCGCGGGCGGGTTGGCCACCGGGCCGTGGGTGTCGGGGTCGGAGGCTGTCTTCAGCGCGGGCACGGATGCCACGGGTCCCTTCACGATCAACCTCGGGTCCCCCCAGACGGCGGGCAACCTTACCTTCCAGGTGGGCAACGTGACCCTGGGCGGGCTAGCCCCGGGAACGAACCTCACCTTCAGCGGCCCCATCAGCGTGGCTGCCGGCGCGACCGGAGTGGTGAATGTCCCCCTCCTGGGCAGCGGGGGCCTGACCAAGACCGGATCCGGCCTGCTGTCGCTCGCCATCACCAACAACTTCACCGGCAACGTGCTCGTGTCTGGCGGCACCCTCGCCTTCGCCAACGCCAGTGATGCGTCGGACCGTTATTTTGGGGCTGTCCCGGGGAGTTTCACGGCCAATGCCATCACGCTGGCCAACGACACCACGCTCCGGTCCAGCGCGAGCATCATCACCCTGGCCAACCGCGGGGTGACCCTGAGCGGGAGCACTGCGACCTTCGGGGCGGACGGGAGCGCCATCTTTTTCATCCCGACGGTCATCGATGGCCCCGGGGCCACGGTGGTGAAGGTCGGTTCCGGCGAGGTGGGCTTTTACGGGGCGACCAACACCTTCGCCAAGCTGGTCATCGGCCAGGGTAACCTGCGCATCGGAACTGGAACCTTCCCCGGCTACGACGTCAGCTACGGCGCCGTGCCCGCCACCCTGGTCCCCGACGCCATCACGATCAGCAACAACGCCACCAACCGCATCGTGGGCAGCACCGCGGTGACCATCCATACCAATCGCGGCATCACCCTGGGGGCTGGCGGCGGGGTCATCCGCAACGACGTTTCCCCGGTCTCGGTCACCATCAACAGTCCCATCACCGGCCCCGGCAGCCTCCGCAAGGAAGGCGCCCAGGCCATGAACCTGAATGGGTCCCTGACTCATCTCGGCGACACCATCCTGAACGCCGGCACCACCACCCACAACGCCCCCAACACCTCCCCGGGCAACGTCATCATCAACGGCAACGCGCGTTTCATCATGAACAATGTCAACGCCAACGGGAGCTTCACCATCAACCACGGCCGCATCGACGCCAACACCAACTACTGCATGGGGGGCAGCACGCTCTATCTCAGCCCCACCGGCAGTGCCAGCGTCCTCCTCGCCCAAAGCACCACCCTCGGGGTCGGCCCGTCGATCACCAACGTCATCCTCACCAATGCCATCGTGCTCGGGGGAACCAACGGGATCATCGACATCTCCGCCAACTCCGGCCGCGAGTTGATCCTGAACGGCAAGATCTCGGGTTCCCGCGACATCCTCCGCAACAACGGCGGCAGCAGCGGCGCCATCGTGTTCGGCGGCAGCGACAGCGACTTCACCGGCATCCTGACCAACAACTCCGGCACACTCATCGCCGCCGCCAACAATGGCCTCGGCTCGGCCGCGGGGCTCACCATCATCAGCAATGGTTCCAGCCTCGCCTTCCGCGGCGGCATCAATTACTCCACGCCCGAGCCCGTCCTCGTGGGCGGTTTCGGGCGCACCAGCAATGGCGCCATCAGCAACGACTCGGGCAACAACAGTTTCTCCGGCCCCATCACGCTCTACACCAACACCGCCGTCGGCGGCGCGCCGGGGACGGCCCTGGCCCTCAACGGGGACATCAGTGAGATCAATGGCGCCCGCACCCTCATCATGCGCACCGCGGGCACCATCCTCCTCGGCGGGGCCAACACCTACTCCGGTGGGACCCTGATCAGCAACGGCACCCTGGTCGCCGCCAATACCACCGGCAGCGCCACCGGCCCCGGCAACGTGACCGTTTACGCGCCGGGCGTGCTCGGGGGCAACGGCTTCATCACCGGCAATGTCACGGTCAATGGCACCATCTCCCCCGGCGCCAGCCCCGGCACCCTGACCACCGGCGACGAGACCTGGGCCGGCGGCGGCACCTATCGCTGGGAACTCAATGACGCCAACGGCACCCAGGGTGCCGACCCGGGCTGGGACTTTCTCTCCATCACCGGCGCCCTCAACATCACCGCCACTTCCGGCAGCAAGTTCTCCATCGACGTCAGGTCCCTCACGACTGGCAACGTCCCGGGCAACGCGGCCAACTTCAACAACCTGACGGACTACACCTGGACCCTCGCCACCGCCTCCGGCGGCATCACCGGGTTCAGCGCGGCGGCCTTCAATGTGGTCGCCACCAACTTCCAGAACACGCTGGCCGTGGGTGGGGTCTTCCAGGTGTTCCAGAGCGGCAACGACATCCGGCTGCGCTATATCCGTCCGGCCACCATCACCACCCAGCCGGTTGCGCCGGCGGTGCCCTGCGCCCCGTCCTTCCAGCTCTCGGTGGTCGCCTCCGGTTCGCCCACCCTCAGTTACTTCTGGCGCAAGGACGGCGTCATCCTCACGGACGGCGGCAACCTGAGCGGCACCTCCACCGACTCCCTGACGGTCAACCCCGCCACCCCGACCGACAGCGGCAATTACGATGTCATCGTGGCCAACACCTACGGCAGCGTGACCAGCGTGGTGGTCACCGTGACGGCCGGTGACGTCGCCCCGCCCTCCGTGACCTGCCCGGCCAACTTCAGCCTGCCCGCCGTTTCCTGCTCGGCCACCCTGACCAATCTGACCGGCCTGGTGGTGGCCTCGGACAACTGCACCGTCTCGCCCACCATCCTGCAGAGCCCGGTCGCCGGCACGGTGCTCAACGCCGGCAGCCACGTGATCACCTTCACGATCAGCGACGCCGCCGGCAACAGCACCAACTGCACCACCACGGTGTCCGTCACGGAAACCAACGCCCCCGTCCTCGTCTGCCCCGCCGACATCACCGTCCCGCTGGCCAATACCAACGGCACCACGGTGTCCTTCTCCGCGGCCGCGGTTGATGATTGCGGCTCCATCACGGCGGTCTGCGTGCCCGCCTCCGGTTCCACCTTCCTCATCGGGACCAATGCCGTGACCTGCACGGCCACGGACGCCAGCGGCAACTCGACCAACTGCACCTTCTTCGTCAATGTCTGCCTGACCGACAGCACCAACAAGGTGGTCAACGCCGTGGTGCCCGACAACGACGGCAACGGGTTGGCCAGCACGCTCACGGTCTCCTCGCCCATCGGCATCCTGACGGACGTCAACGTCCGTCTGCACGTGACCAACGGGTGGAACGGCGATCTCTACGCCTACCTGACCCACTCCTCGGGTTTCTCCGTCCTGCTGAACCGGGTCGGCCGCCGGGCGGGCGCTCCCCTCGGTTACGGCGACCCCGGGTTCAATGTCCTCCTGGACGAGGAAGGCGGGTCCGGCGACGTCCACAACTACCGCGCGGTCCTGTTTGGCGGCGTGCAGACCACCCCGCTCAACGGTGTGCTGACCAACACGTGGCGCCCGGACGGCCGCAACACGAGCCCGACCAACACGCTCGACACTGATGTGCGCACGGCGCTGCTGTCGTCCTTCAACGGCCTCAACCCCAACGGTGACTGGACCCTGTTTGTCGCCGACCTCGAGACCGGCGACCAGAGCACCCTGGTGAGCTGGGGGATTGAGTTCTGCGGCATCCTGCCCATCCCGGCCTCCATCGCCACCCAGACCCCAAGCCAGGTGCTGGAGTGCTCGAGCAACCTGACCCTGCAGGTGACCACGCCCTCCACCGGTCCGCTCACCAACCAGTGGTACAAGGACGCGCTGGCCATCAGCGGGGCCACCAACCTGACCCTCCCGATCGTCGGGGCCGGGCCCTCCGCCGCGGGCACCTATTCCTTTGTGGTGTGCAACATGTCCGGCTGCGCGACCAGCGCCCCGATTGTCATCGGGGTCGCCGACACGCAGCCGCCGGTTATCAGCGTCTGCGCCTCCAACGCGGTGGCCTGTCCGGACGGGTCCGGCCAATACACGCTGCCGGACGTCCGGTCGGAGGTCCTGGCGGCCGACGGCTGCGGCTCCGTCACCCTCTCGCAGAGCCCCTCGGCCGGGACCGTCGTGGCCTCCGGCACCCACACCATCACCATCACGGCCACGGACTCCTCCAACCGGACCTCCACCTGCACGGCCACGCTCGTCGTGCTGACCAACACGTCCGCCTCCAGCCTGTCTCCGCTCGCCCTCTGCCCCGGTGGCACCGCCTCCTTCAACACCGTGCCGGCCGGCTCAGGCCCCTTCGCCTTCCAGTGGCTCAAGAACGGCAGCGCCATTCCGGACGCCACCAACAGCGCCTTTTCCATTCCGTCCGTGCTTAACTCCGATGCCGGCGCCTACTGCGTGGTGGTCAGCGGGGCCTGCAGCAGTGTGACCAATTGCACGAGCCTGACCGTCTTTACCAATGTCACGGCCACCACCCTCCTGAGCGTGACCAACGCCTGCCCCGGCAGCCCGGCTGTCTTCGCCACCCTGGCCTCCGGCACCGGCCCGCGCACGTTCCAGTGGCAGCGGGACGGCACCAACATCACCGGGGCGACCAACTTCGTGTTCTCCATCCCGGCGGTGACCTCGTCCGATTACGGCTCCTACTGCGTCGTGGTCTCGGGCTTCTGCAACAGCATCACCAACTGCGCCAGCCTGAGCGTGTCGCAGCCGCCCAGCATCACCGCCCAGCCCACCAGCGAGACCGGGTTGCTCTGCAGCAACGTCACCTTCTCGGTCACCGCGGTCACCGCCTCCATCCCGCCTGACATCACCTACCGCTGGTTCTCCAACGGGGTCGTGATCGCGGGGGCGACCAACACCACCCTGACCCTGACCAACCTGACGGCCGACCTGAATGGCTCCACCTATTCCGTGGTGGTTTCCAACTGCGCCAATGCCGTGACGAGTTCGGTGGTCACCCTGACGGTCATTGACCCGGCCCCGAACATCGCCGGGTGTGTGCCGACCCAGACCGTTGGCCTGACCAACAGCTGCACCCTGACCCTGCCCGACCTGCGCAACCAGCTGCAGGTGGTGGACAACTGCGCGGGCCTGACGGTGGTCCAGACCCCGGCCATCGGCACCGTGCTGGCCCAGGGCACCCACCCGCTCACCCTCGTGGCCACCGACAGCGGCGGCCAATCCTCCACCTGCCTGGTGACCCTGGTGGTGGTGGATGCCGCGCCGCCCGTGTTGAGCTGCCCGGGCAACTACACCGTGCAGTGCGCCGGCCCGACCACGGTGGTGAACTACCCCGTCACGGCGGCTGACCTCTGCACCCCGGGCGTCACGCCGGTGTGCGTTCCGCCGACCGGGTCGGCCCTCCCGCTGGGCGCCACCCCGGTCGCCTGCTTCGCTGCCGACGCCAGTGGCAACACCAACACCTGCAGCTTCACCGTCACGGTGGCGCCCTATGTCACGAACTTCACGGTCGGTGAGGTCATCCCCGACAACAGCCCGCTTGGCCTGGTCAGCACCAAGCAGGTCGCCACGGAAGTGGGTGCCATCAGCGACCTCAATGTGAAGATCCAGCTCGCCGGCGGTTTCAACGGCGACCTCTATGCCTACCTCGTGCACGACTCCGGCTTCTCCATCCTGCTGAACCGGGTGGGCCGCAGGGCCGGGGACGCCTCCGGCTACGGGGACAGCGGGTTCAATGTCACCCTGGACGACCAGGCCACCAATGACATCCACACCTATCGCCTGGCCGTCTCCGGCAACGAAAGCACCCCGCTGGGCGGGGCGCTGACCGGTTCCTGGCAGCCCGATGGCCGCCTGACCGATCCGGCCCTGGTCCTCGACACCGACGCCCGCACGGCCCCGCTGTCCTCCTTCAACGGCGTCAATCCGAACGGGGCCTGGACGCTGTTCCTCGCCGACCTCAGCCCGCTGGATTCGGCCACGCTGGTGAGCTGGGGCCTGGAATTGTGCGGCAACCCGCCGGTGGCCCCGACCATCACCCAGCAGCCGCAGAGCCTGAGCGTGGATTGCTCCAGCAACGCCACCTTCAGCGTCGCGGCCACCGGCACGGCGCCCTTCACGAACCAGTGGTATCGCAACGGGGTGGCCCTCTCCGGCATCCAGTCCTCGACGCTCACCCTGAACTCCGCCTCGATCAACGACGCCGGCATCTACACGGTCGTGGTGTCCGGCATGGGTGGCAGCGTGACCAGTGCCCCGGTCACCCTCAGCGTGACCGACGGCCCGCCGGTCATCAGCTGCCCGGCCTCCGTGGTCGGCGAGGCAACGTCGGCCTCCGGGGCCATCGTCACCTTCACCGTGCCGGTGTCCGACGCCTGCTCCCCGCCCATCGCGGCGCTCTGCGTGCCGCCCAGCGGTTCGCTCTTCCCGCTCGGGCCGACGCTGGTGAACTGTTCCGCCACGGACGTGGCCACCAACGTGGTGAACTGCTCGTTCACCCTGACGGTTGTTGACACCACCGCCCCGGCCGCCTGCGCCACCCCGCCGGTGGTGTTCAGCGCCGGCGACACCAACAACAACTTCGCCGGGCCCACCGCGGCCGCCCCGTCCTCCAACCTGGTCGCCCGGCTCAGCGGCTATGATCTCCAGGGCTTTGATGCCGACCGCATCGATGCGTGGTTCGCCCATACGTTCAGCGGCCTGCCGGCCTTTGCGGTGGAGGTTCGCCTGCGCATCCGGCTCCGCGCCGTCGGCCAGTTGAGCGACAACGACACCCTCATCCTGGGCCAGGCCGGGCCGGGCGGCGGGTTGGCTGCCTTGGGCTGGAGCCGCCGCCTCGGCACCAGCACCGGCGACCCGGGCCTGACCGGCGCCACGTGGAGCCCGGGCACCACCAATGAAATCGTGCTGAACCTCGGCGCCCTCCCCAACGTGTCCGGCGGCCCCACCGACCTGCGTCCGCTCCTGCTGCAGGACGGCTACCTCGACCTCATGGTCCAGGATGACACCGCGGTCGATTACGCCATCCTCGAGGTGGTGCCCTGCGCGGCCAACCCGGAGCTGGTGCTGACCACCGCCCCGGGGGCCTGCTCCGCCGTGGGAACCTTCTCCAGCCCGGTCTTCACCGACGCAGTGGACTCCAGCCTGACGGTCGCCTGCAACCCGCCCTCGGGCACGTCCTTCGCCATCGGCACCAACCGGGTTACCTGCACCTCCACGGACGACAGCGGCAATGTGGGCTACTCCTACTTCAACGTGGTGGTCAATGACGTGGCCCCCACGCTGACCATCACCCTGCAGGGTGCCAACACGGTGGTCTGCTGGCCGGTCACCTGCTTCACCTACGTGCTGGAAAGCACCGAAATTCGCATTGGCAATAACGGCGCGCCGGGCGCCTGGGTCCCCATCGGGCTCAGCCCGGTGCTCAATGGCAGCCAATACTGCGTCACGGTGCCCGTCCAGCCGGGTGCGCAGACCTTCCGCCTGCGGCGGCTCTAAGCCTCCGCTTGGCGGTCCGTCACGCCTCTTCCAGCCGGCCCGGGTTCCGACCCGGGCCGGTCCTTTTTCCGGGGCAGGTGCTGACGACGGGAGGCCCCGGGCCCGGCCGCGGCAAGGGGGCCGGGCGCCATGGATGCTCCGCGGGAGGGAGTTTGGGAAACGGGGATGGTCCCTAGCGCTGGCGCGTGAGGGAGGCGTGAACCTTCACAATGGAGCCATGCTGCACGCCGTCGGGCCCGCGCCCGACCATGAGGTCCACGGTGTCTCCGTCGCGCAGGATCAAGGTCTCGGCGTAGTGCGCCCGATCATGGAGCTGGAGCACCCGGGTGTAGACCTGGGTGTCGTTGTGGAGGATGTGGAAATCGGCGTCGCTGGCCTCTGTCCCGCCCAGCCCGAGGCTGGCGTGCGCCTCGACGCGGTAACGGCCCGCCGCCCCGGCGGGCACGGTCAGCCGGATGGCCCCGTAGTGGAGCGGGCTCCCGTCCTCGCCCGCCGCGAACCACAGGGAACCCGGCTCGAACCGGCCCTGGGCGCTGGCGATGACGTTCGTGCCGCCGTTCTGGAAGACGCCCGGCCATTGGCCCGGGGCAAAGGCCCAGACCTGCTCGAGCAGGGCGGTGCGGTGGCGGAAGGTCGAGGTGAGCAGGGGGCCGGCCAGGCTTTCCTTGGCGCCGTAGGTCCACGGGCCGTTGGGATTGGCGGCCAGGGAGAAGTCGCGGGACAGGTCGAAGTCCGGCGGGGTGGACGTCTGCAGCAGGAGCGCCGCCACCGGGACGAGGGCCAGGGCTGTCACCGTGGCAAGGACGGGCTTGAGCAGCGGGCCGGCGGACAGCGGCATGGCCCCCTTGGCGGCGGCCAGCACCCCGGGCGCCGCGGTCCCGGCATGGCTGGCCGTGGCCACAATCGCGGGCGCGAGCGCGGCCGGCGCAGCCGTCGCCGTGCTGGCGGAGAGGGCGGCCAGTAGGGCGGCCGCGGAGACGGTGATCCCGCGGGTGTTGAAGTAGCGCCGCAGCTTATCCACCGCCCGGGTGGTGCGCTTCTGCACGGCGTCCTCGCTCATGCCGAGGGCCTGCCCCACGTCGCGCACCGTCTTGTGCTGGAAAAAACGCAGCAGCACGATGTGACGGTCCTTTTCCTTGAGCGAGGCCAGCGCCTCGTCAATGTGGGGGGTGAGTTCCTGCCAGAGGGCCTCCGGCTCGGGACTGGTCTCGGTGAACTCTTGCATGGCCGTGAACTCCCGCAGTTGCCGGCGGCGCTCCGTCCGGAGGACGGTCTGGGCCACATAGCGTGTCGTGGTGAAGAGCCAGCCCGGCAGGATGGTGCCGGCGGGCAGGGAACGGGCCCTCCGCACGAGGACGAGGAACACCGCCTGCGTCACGTCCTGGGCGAGGTGCGGATCCCGCGTTTGCCGCAGCGCCATCGAGTACACCTGATCCACATGGCGCTGCACCAGCGAGGCAAAGGCCGGCTCGGACCCGGTCTCGAGATAGGCCTGCAGCAGATCCCAGTCTTCTTGGTCTGGACGCATTGTTTCCTGCACTTATCGCCGCCGCCGGGTTGTGCCGACAAAAAATTTGTCCGGCCAGGCGGGGACGGGGCAGGGGGCGGTGGGGAGGCGGGGACGCCCGGGGGGGCGGGCGGCCGTGGGGTTGCCGGTCAGCGGGGTTTGGTGGCCGCGATGAGGAGGAGGTGGCCGCGGCGGGGCATCATGCCCTCGAGCGGGCGGCCGAGCCAGTCCGGCAGCGGCATGAGCCCGATGGAACTGACCTCGGCGGGGAAGCCGACCTTCGCGAAGAGTTCCTCGGCCTGGGTGACACCGAGGGCCCGGACATGGCCGGTCACGCCGGCGAAGGAGGGGTCGGTGATGGGCACGCCCTCCTCCACGTGTTCCTGGTAATGGAGCCCCAGGGGGTTGCCCAGGTACCAGCCGCAGCAGCGCATGAGGGTGAAGGGGGTGTAGCCGCAGACCATGGCCCCGAGGTTGAGGAAGCTCGTGAGGTTTTCCGAGGTGATGAAGGCCGAACCGCCTGGCTTGAGCACCCGGCGGCATTCCTGGACGAAGAGCCGGGTGTTGTGCAGGTGCTCGATGACCTGGGAGCAATGGACCACATCAAAGGTGTTGTCCGCGTAGGGCCACACCCCGTTGAGATCGACCGCCTGGGTCCGGATGCCGCGCGCCTCGGCCTTGGCCCGCAGGGCGGGGGCGGCCTCGATGCCATGGAAGACCTCCGGCGGGGTCCGCAGGTAGGAAAAGAGAAAGCTGCCGTCGCCGCATCCGACGTCGAGCAGGGTCTTGGGTGCCAGTTGCGCCACGCGCTGGCCGCTCCAGTCGTTGCATCGCTGGCAGCTGCGGGCATGGGCCGTGGAGACCATGCGCTGGAGCAGGCGGACGATCATGGGCGGATGCCCGGGGTGCGCCGGGTCTCGATTCGAGGATGCACGGGTCGACCCTAGCCAACCGGGACGCCTGCTGTCCAGACCGGCACGCCGGTGTTGGCGGGTGTGCGGGGCGCCGGCGGGGCGACTTCACCATTGGCGGCCCCGGCCGGGTTGGTCATAGTGCGCGCCAGCCTCCGACCGCCGCTGCGGCGCCGGGGCCCGCGCCGCCACCCTGATTATGAGCAAGACCTCCTCCGCCGCGAACGACCGTTTTTGGAAAGGCTTCTGGCCCGCCATGGCGGTGTTGGCGGCCGTGCTGGCCTTCCTCTTCCGGGACAGCTTTGCCCCGGGGATGGTGCATTTCTCCAGTGACGGTCCCCTGGGCGTGCTCATGTCGAAGTCCATGGAGACACCCGGCGTGTTCACGGGGTGCTGGTCCGACCTGAGTTGGCTGGGCGACAACGGCGGGGCCAACCGCATCCTGCCCACCTACCTGCTGCTGGCCCTGCTGGGGCCGGTGGGGTTTGCCAAGTTCTATCCCCCGCTGACCCTCCAACTCCTTGGGGCCTGCGCCTGGGTTTTCTTCCGCACCATCCGTCTCTCGCCCGGCCTGTGCGGCGTGGCCGCCCTCGGGGCCGCGCTGAACATGAATTACTTCTCCAACTCCTGCTGGGGCGTGGGCACGCGGGCCATGACGCTGGCGGCCGCGTTCCTGGCCCTGGCCGCCCTCATGAACCGGCGCTCCGGCAACCGCTGGCTCAATGCCGCCCTTGCCGGTGTGGCCGTCGGAATCGGCGTCATCGAGGGCGCCGACAACGGCGCCATCTTCAGCCTCTTCATCGCCGCCTTTGTCGTCCTGCAGTCCTTCATGGAGGAAACCACGCTGGCCCGCCGTGTCGTCTCCAGCCTGCGCGTGGTCGTGGTGGGCCTTTGCGCCATGCTGGTCGCCTGGGGCACGGTCAATGCGCTGCTCCATCTGGGCACCCGCACCCGCGCCGCCGCCCCGGCCGCGGCCGTGGCGACGCCCGCCCCGACCCCCGAGGAGAAGGCCGCCGACGCCCGCCGCAACTGGGTCTTCGCCACCCAATGGAGCCTGTCCCCCGCCGAGATGCTCCGGGTGATCATCCCCGGCATCCATGGCTACCGCACGGACGGCGCCGAGGGATCGGAGTATTGGGGCCGCGTCGGTGAATACTGGGATCTGCCGGAAGGCGCGCAGCGGCGGGCCACGCGATCCTCCGGGGCCGGGGAATACGCGGGCCTCCTGGTGGTGCTGGTCGGCCTGTGGGCCCTCTTCCATGCCCGGCGCGAGGGCGGGCTTTATGACGCCCGGGAGCGCCGCTACATCCTCCTGTGGGCCGCCCTCCTCGTGCCCGCCGTGCTGCTGTCCTGGGGTTACCACGCCCCCTTCTACAGCCTCGTCTACAAGTTGCCCTACTTCTCCACCATCCGGAACCCGATGAAGTTCATGCATGCCGGGCACATGTGCCTGATGGTGCTCTTCGGCTACGGGTTGCTTGGCCTCAGCCGCCGGTGCCTGGAAACGGCCTTCGTCCCGGCCGCGTCCCTGGGCGAGCGCTTGTCGCGCTGGAAGGCGCGCGCGCTGCCGGTGGAGCGCACGTGGTTCCGCCTCAGCGTGGCCGCCGGCGCCGCCGGCTTGCTGGCGTTCCTGCTCTATGCCAACGCCCGCGGCGCCCTGACGCGGCACCTCCAGGAAATCGGCTTTCCCAACCCCGACCAGGCCGCGGCCATCGCGCGCCACAGCGCCAACGAGGTCGGCTTGTTCGCCCTCTTCCTCCTGGCCTCGGTCGCGGTGGTCACGCTGATCCAGATCGGCGTCTTTGCCGGCCCGCGGCGCCTGGGGGCGGTCCTCGCGCTGGGCACGCTCCTGACGCTCGACCTGGCCCGGGCCAACACGCCGTGGGTGAAGCATTACGACTACCGCGAGCAGTATGCCCTCAACCCGGTATTGGAGGTCCTGGCGCGCGAGCCGTGGAAGCAGCGCGTGGCGGCCTTTCCCGCCGGCATGATCCAGCAGGAACAGGTGGCCCGGCAGATCCTGCTGGCCAACCAGGTGTGGCGCGGCCAGTGGCTGCAATGGCACGCCCAGTTCTACAACATCCAATCCCTCGACATGGCGCAGGACCCGCGCCCGCCCTTTCACAAGACCAACTTCATCGCCCATGTCTCGCGCCAGAACATGGCCCGCCTCTGGGAGTTGACCAACACGCGTTACCTGCTGGGCCTGGCCGGCGGTTTCACCGACCAGTTGTTGAACGGGCAACTGGACCCGGCGCGGCGCAGTTTCCGGGTGGTCATGCCGTTTGCCTTCACGCAGTCACCGGCCGGCTACATCGGGGTCCAGACCAATGACACCGGGCCCTGGGCCCTGATTGAGTTCGGGGCCGCCCTGCCGCGGGCGCGCCTTTATCCGCAGTGGCAGGTCAGCACCAATGACGACGCCACCCTGGCCACCCTGGCGGATCCCGCGTGGGATCCGCAGCGCAGCGTGCTGGTGAACGACCCGGTCGCCGCGTCGGCCGCCGGGGACACCAACGCCCCGGCTGGTCCGGTCGAATTTGTCAGCTACGCGCCCAAGCACATTGTCCTGCAGGCGACCAACGCGGTGCGTTCCATCCTGCTGCTCAATGATCAGCATGACCGGGACTGGCAGGTGACCGTGAACGGCCGGCCGGCCGCGCTGCTGCGGTGCAACTACGTGATGCGCGGGGTCGAACTGCCGCCGGGCACGCACGAGGTGGTGTTTACCTTCAAGCCATCCCTGTCCGGCATGTGGGTCACGCTGGTGGCCATGGGGTTCGGCGTGCTGGGCTGCCTGCTCCTGCTGGTGGTGCGGCCCCCGGCCGAGGCGCCCGTGCGGGCAGGAAGCGAGGCGGGCGCGGAGAAGGCGTCCCCAGGCGCCGGCCAGGCCTGAGTTCCGCGGCGGGAAGCGAGGGAACCGGCGGGACGGCCAGCGAGGCGCCGTGCGCGGGTTGCCCGGCCTCGGCGGCCTATGCGGCCTGCGCAGGCCGGCGTTGACTGTGGGGAGCGCCGCGGGTGCGGCCGGCGGGCTAGAAGGTGCCCTGGGGCTTGGACATGCTGACGTTGGTGGCCCCGGAGGCGAGGATGACGCTGATTTGGTCGCGGAACGCGCTGCTCTTCATGATGGCGGCGCTGCCGTCAGTCAGGCCGATGACGCCCTTGCCCTCGTGGATGGTGTTTTCCCAGGTGGCATCGATGGAGGTGCCGAAGGCCTTGTTCCAGGAAGGTTCGTAGGCGTTGCCGGCGGCGCCGCCGCCGGTGAAGTTGGAGTCCCCGGTCAGCATGGTGAGGGGATTATCCTCGCGGGCGCTCAGCCCGGCGAAATAGCTGCAGTTGTCCAGCCCGGCGATTTCCTGCCAGTCGGTGGCGACGGTGCGCTCGCGGTCCCGGGGGCAGGCGAGGACCTTGGGGGTGACGAGTTCGTTGGAGGCGGCGCGGAAATGCTCGATCCAGGCCCCGGCGAGGGCGACCTGGGCGGGCAGGAAGGCTCCGGGGGCGGGGTTGGCGGAGGCGAGGCTGCCGCCGTCGGACTGGCTCACCTGCCAGGGGAACTTCTGGTCATGGTCGCCGGCCCACATGCGGAGGGCGACCACGATTTGGCGGACGTTGTTGATGCACTCGGCGTCCTTGGCTTTGGCCTTGGACTTGGCCAGGGCGGGCAGGAGGAGGCTGGCGAGGATGGCAATGATGGCGATGACGACCAGCAGTTCGATCAGGGTGAACGCGTGGCGGCGGGGGGCGGGTTTCATGGGCCGGCGGGGGCGGGAGGTGTTGGGCGTCATCGTAGGAACGGGCGCGGGGGAGTCAATGGCCAAACGGGGCGGCTTCAGTTGCGCAGGCGGTAGAAGGTGGTGGCGCCCTCGGAAATCACGACCGGGGACTGGGTGAGCGGCCCGGGCACGTCGGTCCAGCCGTTGGTGGAGGTCAGGTCGCTGGAGCGCTGCAGGGTGTAGCCCAGGCCGTTCCAGTAAAGGGTGGATTGCCCGTTCTCGGAGGAGATGAACAGCTTGGGCAGGGCGAGGGTGGGTTGGTTCAGGAACAGGCCGCTGCCGAAGAAGATGTCCTGCGAGGTGGTGCCGCCGCTGACATTGTGGACTTCGACCGCGATGATGTTGGTGCCCTGGCGGAGGTTGGCCCCGGACACGGTGAACTGTTCCGGGCAGGCGAGGCTGGCGTCGCCGTTGATGCCGCCCGGGCAGGGGTTGGCGCCGGTGGCGAAGTTGGTGAAACTGAGCACGGTGGGGGCGGCGGCCACGCGGTAGCGGGCCACCTCGTTGCCATTGAGGTAGAACACGGCGCCGTCGTCGATGTAGTTGGACAGGGTGAGGGTGACCCCGTTGGTGCTGCCGTTGAATTCAAAGCCCTTGCGGAAGTAATAGCAGCGGAAGATGGGGACGACGAAGCCGGGCGGCAGCAGGGTGGTTTTGGGGGCAAAGGAGCCGACGGTGTTGTCGATGTGGAAGCAGCCGTTGCTGGGGCCGAACCAGGAGGAGTCATCGTAGGCCACGGATTTCCAGTTGATGCCGTCGAGGTTGTTGGTCGTGTATTTCCAGCCGCTGGTCACGCCGTAGACCTGGGAGCGGGCCACGGACGTGGTGGTGGTGAGGCTGCAGGCGAAGCTGTGCTCGGTGGTGCCGTCGGAGGAGAGGACGCGGAAGTAGACATTGGAGCCGGAGGGGAGACCGGTGAGGGTGGCGACGTGGGAGCGGACGAGGCGGGGGTCGAGCGGGGTGCTGCTGCCGTAGTTGGTGGTGGGGCCGTATTGGACCTGGGTGGTGGACGGGAAGGCGGTGCGCCAGGTGAGCAGGGCGGTGGTGGTGCCGGGTTGGGCCTGCACGGTTTCGATGGCGCGGGGCAGGGCCCGGGCGTAGACGCCGAGGTTGCACCCGACCGGCCGCTGGGAGCCCGGTTGGCTGACGGCGAACTGGTAGCTGTTCTGGTTGACGTCGACCGGCTGGCCGCAGTCATCGGCCTTGACCATGCAGGTGGAGCCGCCGCCGTCGATGTTCATGCCGTTCCACGCCCCGAACAACTGGAGGAACTCGGCGGTTTCGTAGTCATAGGCCCCGTCGCTCAGGGTCTGGCGGCCGTCGATGCTGACGATGATGAGGTAGCGGTTGTCCTGGGAGAGGCCGAGGGCGGAGCGTGGCTGGCGGGAATGGACGCTGCTGCTGCCGACGAGGCCGTTGGTGTAGGCGTAGCTGATGTTGACGCCATCGACGAGGAGGGGGTAGAGGCCGGACATGGCGGTGTATTGCCCGGTGGTGTCGGCGGCGGGCCAGTTGTTGGCGTAGAAGCTGGCCTGCTTGTTGGTGGTGAAGAACATGGCCGACTGGCTGTCGTTGGAGTTGCTTTGGCTCGACACCGTGCGGCCCTGGGAAATCACGGGCCCAGCCAGCCAGGAGGGGGTGCCGGAAGGATTGCCGTAGCCGGCGGGGGAAAACCAGCACCCGTTGACCGCCACCTGCACGCCGTGTTGCCGCATGAACTCCCGCGGGGTCTGCAGGACCGTCTCCCGGGAATCGGTCACGTAGTTGGTGGTCACCGCCGGGGTCACCATGAGCTGGACGTCGGGATCCTGCAGGTCGACCCGGATGGCATCGACGGACAACTGGATGAGGCTGCCGTTGTTGGTCCCGGTGGCCTGGTCCACGCCCTTGAAAATCGGCACCCAAGGCGTGACGGAGTTCTGGGCTTGGAGCGTGGCGGCTGCCAGCAGGCTCAGCCCGGCGGCAAGAACGAACTTCATAAGAATCACAACGAGGTTGGCGCGGGCCCATGGGGCCGCCCTGAGATATCGGCAAGGATGCACCTAGACTATCCCCGCCGCCGCCAGCCGTCCACCCGGTTTTCCCCGGTCACTCCCCGCTGAATTGATACGCATACCCATTAACCGGGTCCCGGGTATAGGCGGGGTTGAGGCCGTCATGGTGGATGGGGATGAGGGCGACGCGGCCGTCGGCGAAGGCGACGACGCTTTCGGCGTTGTTGTAGAAGGGGGTGTTGGCGCGGCCGGTGCGGCTGCGGTGCCAGGAGAGGGGGGCATGGGCGGTCCATTCGAGGACCAGGAGGGTGCGGGCGGGGTTGCGCAGGGAGGAGAGTTGGCGTCCGGCGATGTTGGGGAGGCCGGGCACGTGGTTGACGCCGTTGAAGACGTAGCTGGTGAAGAGATGCTTGCGGTCGAGGCGGAAGGGGACGGGGCGGCCGGCTTCGTCGCCGTAACCGCGGTCGGAGGGGCAGCCGAAGACGGTTTCCTCCGGGGAGGCGGCGCCGCGCAGTCCGAGGTAGCCCTTGACCTGCTCGCGGTAATGCCACCAACCGCCGGGGGCCGGGGCGTTGGTCAGTTCCGGCAGGCGCCCGTCGTTTTCATTGGCGTAGAGGGTGACGGCCTTGCTGAGTTGCTGGAGGTTGGCGGTGCACTGGGCGATGCGGGACTGCGAGCGGAAGCGGCTGACCAAGGGCACCACGACGGCGGCGAGCAGCGAGACGGTGGCCGCCACCATGAGCAGGTCGGTCAGGCTGAACCCGGCGTGGCCATGGCGGCGGGCCGGGTGGCGGGGGAGGGGACGCATGGGGCGGGTCAGGGTTGGCTGCCGGCCGGCAGGGGGAGGTCGGCGGTGTTGGCGGCGGTGACCACCTGGAACATCTGGTCGAAGGCGCGGGCTTCCTTGCCTTGGCCAGGCCGGTGGATCAGCGCGGTATGGAGCAGGCCGGCCTCCAGCAGTTGCTTGAGGTCGACCTGGCGGGGCAGGTTGCCCGAGCACAGGGCGAGCACCTTGGGGCGCTTGGGGCCCAGGGCGGCCAGTTGGCCGGCGTCGAGCACGGGCGGGCCCAGCAGCGACACGATGACGTCGCGGTCCTCCAGCCTGCGGTAGAGCTCGAGGTATTCGCCGGGCGGGACGGACACGACCCGGAGGGGGTCCACCTTGAGCAGGCGCGAGGTGGCGAGCTTTTGGCCGGCCTTGCCCACCGCTTCCTCCACCCCGGCCGCCATGGCGGCGTAGGCGGGGGTCTGGAACTGGGTGGTGGTGTCCCGGGCGATCAGGACGATGCGGGCGCCGCCCTGGGCGAGTTGGGCGGCCTCCTGCCCGAGGCGGCGGCCGGCGTCGCGGAAGGGGGCATCGGGCAGGCCGGGCGGGCGGGGATTCAGGGTGGCGTGCACGAAGGCCAGTGCGCCGGCGGTGACGACGGCGGCCGCCACGCCGAGGAACCGGCGTCGGGTCGGGTTCTCAGCGGGGGGCGCTTTCACGGGCGGGGCGGGGCCGGGCTGGTCCCGGCGTTGGCTGGGCGTCGCACAAGGACCAGGGCGTTGGCCATGGACCGTTCCTTGCCGTAGCACGGGCTGTTCATCACCTGGCCGTGCACCCAGAAGGTGGAGGAACCGCCCCCGTCAAGGTTGAGGGCCTGTTGGCAGCCGAGCTTGAGCATGTAGGCGGCCAGTTCCGGCAGCGACATGCCGACGGAGAGCTTGAGTTGGCGCCCGTCGACCACGACGAGGAACAGGTGCGAGTCATTCCAGCCGACGGCGGTGCGCGGGTGTCGCGGTTGGGAACCGCTGAAGGCGACGGCCTGCCCGTCGCGGACGAGGGTGGGACCGCCCCCCAGGGCGGTGGTGACCCCGCCGAGGTCCGGGGTGGTGGCGGTGGCCAGGCGGAGCAGGGCGCCCGGGGCGGGGGCGGGCAGCGATTCCGCCAGGGTTGGGCTGAGGGAGAGCACGAGGACATCGGCGGCGAGGGGGGTGTCGCCTTCCGGGCGCACGGCGCGGACGCGGGCGGACAGCTTCCGCCCGGCCTGCAGGGGAAGCCACGGGGTGTCGCCGTCGCGCTCGAGGATGATTTCGCGGCCGCCGCGGGTCCGGGTGGACGCGCCTGTGGCGGCGGTGTAGAGGACGGCCCCGCCGTTGGTGCGTTCCTCGTTCAGGCCGAACGGGGTGGTGCGGCCGTCCGGCCAGGTGACGGACAGGCCGGACTGGACGGTGCCGAGTTGCGGTTGCCCGGCGTTGTCGAACCACAGGCACGGGCGGTTGACCGGGGCGCTGATGAGTTCCCCTGCGCGGATTTGCAGGCCCATGGGGTCGCCATCGAACTGGCGGCCTTCCCGCCAGAAATCGCCGTTCACGGCGGCCAAGGGCGTGCCCAGCGAGCGGGGCAGGGCCTTGAGCTGTTCGGAGAGGGTGGACAGGCCGAGACTGTTGCTCCTGGCGATGGTGGTTTGGAAGATCAGGTCCGGCCGGTTGCGCTCCACTTTGAGCACGTGGATGGACCACGGTTTGTCCGCCACCTCGTCGTGCTGGTAGGCGAAGCCGCTGCCACGAGGGCGCGAGGTCTCTGCGCCGGCCGCCGGCAGCCGGCCTGGGAGGCCGAGGGTGGCCAAGGCCAGGGCCAGGGCCAGCAGGAGGGCCCGCAGGTCCGGATCGGTTCTGGTTGTTGCGTTACGCGTCACGGCGATGGCCAGGAAACCCTGGGGGGACCATGCGAGACCGCCGCGGCCGGCTGCCCGGGCGCGGCGGGGTGGAGATTCAATCTCCGGCTTGGAAGCCGGATGCAAGACTCAAATCCCGGAAAGGGAGTTACAGGGAAGTCCTACCGAGAGGGGCCGGGAGACGGCAGTGCGCCCGGGGACGGTCCCGGCGTGGGGAGGGGCAGTCGGACCACCACGATGCCGTTGGCGACCGGGCGCTCGTGTTTGTTGCATGGGCTGTTCCGCACCCGGCCATCCATCCAGAAGGTTGAGGAGGCGCCGCCGTCGAGGCTCATGGCCAGATCGCAGCCCAGCGTCACCAGGTAATCCGCCAACTCGTCGAGGGTCATGCCGCGGGACAGGAGGGGTTGGCGGCCGTCCACCTCCACCAGGAAGAGGGCATCCCGGCCGACGCCGATGGCCGAGCGCGGATGCCGCTCGCCGGCGGAGCGGTGTTTGTAGGCATGCGACGCCGGCAACTGCAGGGGTTCCTTGCGCCCGTGGCGGACCAGCACGTATCCGCCGCTGATGGCCGCCTGGACCCCGGCCAGGTCCGGAATGGTGGCGGTGGACAGTTGCAACCGGCTGCCCACGCAGGCGTCCGCCGGGCCCGCGTCGTCGGCCAGGCCGGCTGGCAGGGACAAGACGAGGGTGTTTGAGGCGATGGGCGAGTCGCCGGTGTCGCGGATTTCCCGGATGCGGGCCGCGTAGGACTGCCCGGCTTGAAGGGGCAGCCAGGGGCCTTCCCCGGTTGATTCCAGGATGTACTCCCGGCCGCCGCGCGTGCCCGTCGATGCCGCCATGCGCGGCGTGTAAAGGACGCCGATGTCGCGCCGCTCCTCGTTCAGTCCCAGCGGCAGCCTTGAGCCGTCCGGCCATGTCACGGCCAGGCGCGAGACAATGTTGGTCGCGCGGGGTTCCCCGTGCCGGTCGATCCAGAAGGTGGCTTGGTCCGTGGCGGCGCTGACCAGTTCCCCGTCCAGGATGTGCAGGCCGCGCGGATCCCCATGGTAGGGGTTGCGAGGGTCCGCGATGTAAAAGTCCCCGTTTAGCGCGGCCACCGGTTGGCCGGCTCCAGGCGTCTGTGCCAGCGCCGACACCTGTTCGGTCAGCGGGTTCAACCCGTGCACCCGCTGGCCAGCGAGGGTCGTCCGCAGCCTCAGGTCCGGACGACGCCACTCGATGCGGGCCACGTGGATGGACCAAGGCTTGGCGGCGACCACGTCGTGCCGGTAGGCAACGCCATCCCGGCCCGACCACTCGCCCGCCACCACTTCCCGGCCGCCGCCGCCGAGAACGAGCCCCAGTCCAAAAGCCCATCCGAGAAGGCAGGGCAGGGGAAAGCCAGGACTTGCAACCCTCGGGGACACGCCTGTCTTCTAGACAGGAAAAGGGCGGCAGGCAATGCGGAATCACGCTTGGGCGGGGTTGGTCCGCGCACTTTGCCCTTGTCCATGTCCCGGGCCACCCTCCAGCATCCACGGTCATGACCGGCGTCAAAGTCACCCCGGCACACCTCCGGGCCATGAAGGCGCGCCGGGAACAGGTGGCTGCCCTCACCGTCTACGACTTTCCCATGACCCGGCTCCTCGATGAGGCCGGCGTTCCCCTGCTGCTGGTGGGCGATTCCCTTGGCATGGTGGTCCTGGGTTACCCGGACACCACGCACGTGACCCTGGCCGAGATGGAACACCATGTCCGGGCGGCGGCCCGCGCCAAGCCGCGCGCGCTGCTGGCCGCCGACCTGCCGTTCCATTCCTACGAGACGCCGGCTGAAGCCGTGGCCAGTGCCCGCCGCCTGATCGAGGCCGGGGCTGAGGCGGTCAAGGCCGAGGGCGGCCGCGCCATCCTGCCCCAGGTCCAGGCCATCCTGGCCGCCGGCATCCCCTTCCTCGGTCACCTCGGCATGCTGCCGCAGCACGTGCGGGAGGAGGGCGGCTACCGCATCAAGGGCCGCCGCGACGAGGAACGCGATGCCCTCCTGGCCGATGCCCAGGCCCTCGCCGGGGCCGGCGCCTTCGGCCTCGTGCTCGAGTTGGTCACCCCACCCGTGGCCGCCGCCATCACCGCCGCCGTGCCCGTCCCCACCATCGGCATCGGTTCCGGACCCGACTGCGACGGGCAAATCCTCGTCACCCACGACCTCATCGGGGCTTTCCCCTGGTTCACCCCGCGCTTCGTCCAACCCCGGCTCCAGGTCGCGGAGCAGGTGCGCGCCGCGGTGGTGGACTGGAAGAACACCCTCGGCCCGCGCCCCGCATGAAACTTTCCCACCTCAATGCCCGCGGCGAGGCCGCCATGGTGGATGTCTCCCACAAGCCGGTCGTCGCCCGCGAGGCGGTGGCCTGCGGCGACATCCGGCTCCAGCCGGCCACCCTCCGCCTCATCCGCTCCAACCGGATCGCCAAGGGCAACGTCCTCGCCACCGCGCGCTTGGCCGGCATCCAGGCCGCCAAGCGCACCGGGGATCTCATCCCCCTCTGCCACCCCCTGCCGCTGGCCCACGCCGCCGTCGAGTTCGCCTTCCCCGCCTCCCGGGACCGCATCCGCATCACCGCCTCCGCCCGCCTGGCCGCGCAGACCGGGGTCGAAATGGAGGCCCTCACGGCCGTCGCCCTGGCCGCCCTCACCATCTACGACATGTGCAAGGCCGTGGACAAACGCATGGTCATCGGCCCCATCCGCCTGATCCGCAAGGCCAAGGGCCCGCCCGCTTCCGCGTCCCGCAAAATGAAGGAAATGAAGGGTTGACACCTGCGGGCGTTTTTCGGTTTTATGTCCGTCCCCCTTGATGGGGAGAACCTTATGTACGCTGTCATTGAAACCGGTGGAAAACAGTATCGCGTGAAGTCGGGCGACACCCTCGAGGTGGAACGCCTGGAGACCGAGGCGGGCAAGCCGCACACGTTTGATCGCGTGTTGCTCGTCGCCGCCGAGGGCCGGGTCACGGTCGGCACCCCGACCGTCAAGAGCGCCCGCGTCACCGCCGACGTCCAGCAGCACCTGCGCGGCGAAAAGAAGGTCACCTTCAAGATGAAGCGCCGGAAGGGCTACCACAAAACCATCGGGCACCGGCAGGAGCTTTCCCGAGTCAAAATCACGAACATCCAAGGATAAGGATCCAGAAGCAGAGGTCGTTATGGCACACAAGAAAGGTCAAGGCAGCGTTCGCAACGGACGCGACAGCGTCAGCAAGCGCCTCGGCGTGAAATGCTACGGTGGCGAGTCCGTCACCGCCGGCAGCATCATCGTCCGGCAGCGCGGTACCAAGTTTTACGCGGGTTCCAACGTCGGCACCGGCCGCGACTGGACCCTGTTCGCCCTCGTCGATGGCACGGTCAAGTTCGACAAGGACAGCCGCCGGGTGAACATCATCCCCGCCGCCGCCACCGCCAACAACTAAGGGCGCGTCCCGCTTTCACGACGGCGAGGCCCGTGCGGCCTCGCCGTTTTTCTTTCCCGCCCATCCCCATGTTCATCGACGAAATCAAGGTCTACGCCCGCGCCGGCCACGGGGGCAAGGGTTGCGTGGCCTTCATGCGGGAGAAGTTCCGTCCCAAGGGCGGTCCCAGCGGCGGCAATGGAGGGCGCGGCGGCGACGTGATTCTCCAGGCCGATCACGACCTCAACAATCTCCTCCACCAGTATTATCAGCCCCGCCTCATCGCCGAGTCCGGCCAGGCCGGCATGGGCAAGGGCATGGACGGGCACGCCGGGCAGGATCTTGTGATCAAGGTTCCCTGCGGCACCATGGTCTGGCGACTGGCCGGCCCGGAGGCCGACCTCCCCGCCGAGCCGGCAGCCGTTCCCCCCGCGCCCGCCAAGCCCACCTTGCAGGCGGCCGGCAGCCAGCGACCCCTCCTGCGCACGGCCGGGTCCGTCCAGGCGCTCGAGTACAACCTCGAGGATGAGGACGAGGAATCCGCGGCCCCCTCGGTGCCGGGCAAGGGCGATCTGATCGCCGACCTCACCACCCATGGCAGCACGTTCGTGCTCTGCAAGGGCGGCCGCGGCGGCCTCGGCAACCGCAACTTCGCCACCGCCGCGCGCCAGGCGCCGCGCTTTGCCCAGCCGGGAGAGCCCGGGACGGAAGGGGATTTTCTCCTCGAACTCCGCATCATGGCCGACGTTGGCCTGGTGGGCTTCCCCAACGCCGGCAAGTCCACCCTCCTGACCGCCATCTCCAAGGCCCGGCCCAAGGTCGCCCCCTATCCCTTCACCACGCTGACCCCGCAGATCGGCATCGTGGAATACCCGCTGGACTACCGCCGGCTCACCGTCTGCGACGTCCCGGGTCTCATCGCCGGGGCCCACCGCAACGCCGGGCTCGGCCACGCCTTCCTGCGTCACGTCCAGCGCTGCTCCGTCCTGGTCATCCTCCTCGACATGGCCGGCACCGACGGGCGCGCCCCTTGGGACGACTACCGGCAGTTGCTCGAGGAGCTGGAACTCTACGACCCCGCCCTGCTCGACAAGCCACGCCATGTCGTGGCCAACAAGATGGATGAGCCGGCCGCCGAACAGAATCTCAAAGCCTTCCGCCGCTTCTCCCCATCTCCGCCGCCTTCGACCAGGGCATCGACAAGTTCCTGGGGCTGATCCGCGACGCTGTTGATGAGGCCGGCGGCGAGGCCGCCAAGTAGCGTCCGCCCGGCCGACGACTCCGCCGCGCCGGCCGTCCAGAAATGGCTTCCCCTGCGGACATGCCCCTCGCACCATGCCCGCCATCACCCTCCCATGGCCCTGCGACTCCGCCTCCTGCCCGGCCTGATTGGCCTTGTCGTGTCCTGCCTCCCCGGGCCCGGGCGAAGCGCTGTGGGTCCGGTGCCGGTGGCGCTGGGAACGCCCGTGCCGGTTCTGCACTTCACCGACATCCGGTCGTTGCCGCGGTCGCTTGACGATTTCGGCCGGCCGCGCGCGACGGTGTTGGTCTTCACCACCACCGGGTGTCCCCTGGTCCAGCGCTATCTCCCGCCGCTTGAGGCGCTGTCCCGTCGGCACGCCAGCAACGAGGTCCAGTTTGCCGCCGTGAACGTGGGCCCGGACGATTCCATTGCGGACATGGCCCTGCAGGCGCTGGAGCACCGGGTGACGTTCCCGTTCGTGAAGGACACCGACGGCTCGGTGGCCCGGGCGGTGGGGGCTCGCCGCACCCCGGAGGTCGTGGTGCTCGATGGCGAGCGGCGCCTGCGCTACCGGGGCCGCATCGATGACCAGCATCGCCTGGGCGGGAGCAGGCCCGGCCCGGCTCGCGCCGACCTGGCGCTCGCGCTGGAGGACCTGCTCGCCGGGCGGGAACCGCGCACTCCGGAAACGCCGGTGGACGGCTGCGCCATCACGTTCCCGGCGCCGCCCCCAGCCAGGTCCACCCTCACCTACGCCCGCGACATCGCGCCCATCCTCAACCGGCACTGCGTGGAGTGCCACCGGCCGGGCACGGAGGCGCCCTTTGTCCTGACCAGCTACGAGAGGGTGTCCGCCAAGGCGGCCGCCATCGCCGACGCGGTGGCCGACGGCCAGATGCCGCCCTGGTATGCGCACCCGGCCCATGGAAAGTTCGTCAACGAGCGCCGGCTCAGCCCCGCCGAGCGCGCCGCACTGCTCGAGTGGTGCCGGGCCGACCGTCAACCCGGCGATCTCGCCGCGGCGCCGGCCCCGCCGGCCTTTCCCCAAACCGCATGGCGCATCGGCGAGCCGGACCTTGTCCTGACCGCCCTCACCACCGAGAGCATTCCCGCCACCGGCTACGTCGATTATCGCTACGTCGTATTCCCCTTCGCGTTCACCAATGACACCTGGGTGGAGGGCGTGGAAATCCGCCCGAGCAACCCGCGGGTCGTCCACCATGCCAACCTCGCCTCCGTGCCCGTGGGGCGGAAGCTCGACCTCAGCCGCAACTTCATCACCGGCCGCGTGCCCGGCGGCAATGTGGTCGATCTGCGCGGCGGCCGCGCCATCCTCATCCCGAAGAACTCCGTGCTCGGCCTGCAGGTTCATTACGTCACCACGGGCAAGCCGGAGAAGGATCGCATCTCCCTCGGCCTGCGGTTCCCCAAGGCGCCCATCCGCCAGCAGGTTCGCTACAAGATCCTCGACAACGGCCGGTTTGCCATCCCACCCGGCGCCGCCGCCCACGAGGTCAGCGCAATGCGGGAAATCGAGGCGGACATCACCGGCATCGCCCTTTTCACCCACATGCACCTCCGGGGCCGCGACTCGACCTTCGTGGCCCATTACCCCGACGGCCGCCAGGAAACCCTCGTGGTCATGCCCAACTACAATTTCTCCTGGCAGATGAGCTACCTCTGGCCCGAGGGAACCCAACGATTCCCCAAGGGTACCAGGCTGGAGTGCCGCTCCCACTTCGACAACAGCCGGTTCAATCCCTACAACCCCGATCCGTCGGTCACCGTCCGATACGGCCAGCAGACGCACGAGGAGATGATGCAGGGGTTTTTCTTCTACACGGTGGATGGTGAGATGCTCGATATCCGGGTGGATCCGAAGTCCGGCCAGGCCCTCTAGCCGCCGGCGTGAGCCGGCGGGGGGGCTGGGGTCAGCCCGCGCACGCGGGCTGCTACGGGGTAGCCGCCGGCGTGAGCCGGCGGGGATTGGGTTCAGCCCGCGGACGCGGGCTGCTACGGGGGCAGCCGCCGGCGTGAGCCGGCGGGGATTGGGTTCAGCCCGCGGACG
>JBJOEZ010000043.1:0-35350 GCA_046048995.1 Verrucomicrobiota bacterium
TCACCTCGCTGTCATGGCACTCAAGGCAGGACTGCTGGAGCAGCGAGACCACGCTGGCGGGCGGGGAGGCCGACGGCGCGGGCAGGGTGACCAGCGCCATGGCCGCCGCGGCCATCAGGAGAGGCGGGCCCGGCCGCCGCAGGTGCCGCGGCGCAGCATGGGCGGCGCCGCGCGGCGGGTCCGATGGCCGTGGCCGTTTCATGGGAAGTCGGGTGAAAGAGTCGCCCGCCTGTTCCAGCCATACAAGTGCAAAGGCCCGCGGCGGAGCGGCGGTGTGCGGGTGAGGTCCCCGCCTTCCGCATGGCCGGTGCCACCCCCGCTGGCGGCGTCCAGGCGGTCCGGTCTCGTTTTGTTTTGCGCGGCGGTATCCCCCGGCGCAGATTGGGCGGAGGAACCGGCCGTGCTCACCACGCTGCGCATCAAGAATCTCGCCCTCGTCGCGGACCTCACCCTCGAGTTGCCCGCGGGCCTCAACGTCATCTCGGGCGAGACCGGCGCCGGCAAGTCGATCCTCATCGGCGCCCTCAGCCTGGTCCTCGGCGAGCGCGCCGACCGCACGCTGTTGCGGTCCGGGGCCGACACCTGCGTGGTGGAGGCGGTGTTCGACGTGCGCGCCCTGCGCGCCCCGCTGGCGGCGTTCCTCGAGGAGAACGGCCTGGAGCCCTGCGAGGGCGGGCAACTCGTCCTCAAGCGCTCCTTCACCGCCGCCGGGGCCAACCGCCAGTTCATCAACGGCTCGCCCGCCACCCTGCAGGCCCTGGCCCGCGTCGGCGAGTGGCTCGTCGACATCCACGGGCCCCACGAGCACCAGTCCCTCCTGCACGCCCCCCGGCAACTCGACATCCTCGATGCCTTCGGCCGCCTGCAGCCCCAGCGCGATCAGTTCGCCGTCCTGGTCCGCCGCCGCGCCGGGCTCGAGGCCGAGAAGGCCGCCCTCGTCGTGGATGACCAGACCTACGCGCGCCAGTTGGATCTCCTCCGCTTCCAGGTCCGGGAAATCCGCGAGGCCAAGCTGCGCCCGGATGAGTTGGAGACGCTGGAAGCGGACCACCGCCGGGTGACCAACTCCGCGCGTTTGATCGAACTGTCGCGGGGTGCGCTGCAGTTGCTGGGCGACGAGGAGGACGCGGTCCCGGCCCGTGTCGGCGCGCTGGGCCGGCTGCTGCAGGAATTGCAGCGGCTGGACCCCGGGGCCGCGGGTCTGGCGGAGGCCCACGGCCAGGCCGCCGAGGCCATCCAGGAACTGCACGCCCGCCTGTCCCGCTACGCCGATCACCTGGACCTCGACCCGGCGATGCTTGGGGAGCTTGAGGCCCGCCTGGACCTGCTCCATTCCCTGCAGCGCAAGTATGGCGGGTCCATTCCCGCCGTGATCGCCTTTGGCGAGGAGGCGGCCCGACAACTGGACAGCCTTGAGCAGCGCGACACGGAACTGGCCCGCCTCAATGCCGCCATGGCCGAGGTTGACGCCGAGCTCCTGCGCGCGGGCAGGGACCTCACCGCGCGGCGCCGCAAGCTGATCCCGCTGCTGGGCAAGGCGGTGGCCCGGCAGCTGGCCGACCTGGGCTTCAAGCAGAGCCAGTTTGACGTCGCGCTCACCACCCAGGGTCCGGAGGCCGGGTCGCGCGCCCCGCTCCATCCCTCGGGCTTCGACACGATTGAGTTCCAGTTCGCCCCCAATCCCGGCGAGCCGCCCCGGCCCCTGCGGGCCATTGCCAGCAGCGGCGAACTGGCCCGCGTGATGCTTGCCCTCAAGACCGTGCTGGCGGCCGAGGATGAGATTCCGGTGCTCATCTTTGACGAGGTGGACGCCAACGTGGGCGGCGAGACGGCGCGGGCGGTGGGGGAGAAGATGCGGCAGATTGCCCGGCAGCGGCAGGTGCTCTGCATCACGCACCTGGCCCCGGTGGCGGCGCAGGGCGACGTGCATTTTGTGGTGGCCAAGGAAACCCGCGCCGGGCGCACCACTTCCGAGATCCAGCGCCTGGAGGCCAAGGACCGGGTGACTGAGCTGGCCCGCATGCTGGGGGGGCAGACCGAGGCCGCCCGCCGCCACGCCGCGGCCCTGCTCAAGGGCGACTGACCCGCGGCGGCCCCAGCTGGAATGATTCCGGAATGAGCGGCCCCTGCGCCCAACTCCCCAACCACTCCGGTTTTTACCTAGGAGAATTTCTGGCCACTGGGCCTGTCCGGGTTGCCTTGGCGCCAAACCGGACCCCCAGGATGAGCGAACGGAGTAGCAAGGAAGTCCGAACGGAGTAGCAAGGAAGTCGGGAGGCATGCCGGGTGGGCTGTGGTGGACCGCGGCACCTAGGGAAGGGGAAGGCCAACCTGTGCGTTTCGTGGCAACCGGGGTGGTTCCGGCTCAGCCCGCGTCCGCGAGGTCCCGGACGAGGATGAAGTCGTCCATCACGAACCCCCCGCCGATGTCCGCCACCGCGGCCCGTTCGATCCGATAGCCGGCCCGGGCATAGGCGCGCAGGGCGCGCACGTTGGCCTTGTTCACCTGCAGGTGGACGCGCGTGGCCCCGGTGTGGCGCGCGGCCGCGTGGAAATGGGCCAGCAGTTGCTGGCCGTGCCCGCGCCCGTGGAACTCCGGGAGGAGATACAGCTTGTGCAGCTTGAGGGAGCCGGAGGCCTCGGGCGGTCCGTAGGCGAGGAAGCCGGCCGGACGCCTGTTCTCCAGCGCGAGGTCCCACGCCACCCCATCCCTCAGCTCGGCCTCGATTTGGTGGGCGGCATACATGCGCGCCAGCATGTAATCGATCTGTGCGGGCGTGATGATGCCCGGGTAGCAGGCGCGCCAGATGGCGTCCGCGAGCGAGCGGAGCGTGGGGATGTCCGCGGCGGTGGCGGGGCGGAGGGTGAGCACGCGGTGGTCAGGGCTGGGGACGCAGCCGCGGGCGCTGGCCCGGTTCCTGCCCGTCGAGGGGCGGGCGGGGCAGGCTGGGACGCTGGAGCCGGCGGCCTTCCGGGGCGGGCAGGGTGGTTTGGCGGACGAACTCGAGCGTGTTGGCCTGGTATTGGTAGATCACCCCGTCGCGCAGGACGTAGAGGAAGTTGTTGGCGACGGTCATGGTGGGGTGTTCCGTGATGCCGGGCGCGGCGGGCGTCGTGGGCTCGGTGGTCCGCAGCCGGGGCTCCTCGCCGGCGGGCAACGCGGGTTGGTCGGCCCGGGCCTGTGGCCGTCGCAGCCAGGGCGGGTCCATGGGCGCATCGGCGCGCGGCCCCCCGACGAAGACGGCCAGCAGTTCCCCGTCCGGCAGCCGCCAGACCGCGGGATCGCCGCCCCTTAGTCCCAGGCCCTCCTCCAATTGCCAGGAGATGCCTTCCTTGGAACGGGCCGACCAGAGGCCGTCGCGGCCGCTGCCGTAGAACCTCAGGCCGCCCTCCACCGCGATGACGTTCCCGATCCAGGTCCCGGAGTCGGGCAGGGACACATCGGGCTGGCGCTCGAACTGGAGTCCGTCCCTGGAGGTGCCGTGGAAGGCGCGGCCCTCCTGGCGCGGGAGCGGCGCGTAGAGGTGCCAGGTGTCGCCGAGCCGGGCCACGGCGCAGTCGACCACGTTTTCCTCGGCGGCGGCGAAGCGCACTCCGGGCTCGAAGGCGAACGCGAGGGCGTCCTTCGAGATGGCCGAGTAGATCGCGGTGTTTTCCTGGCCCGGGTTGAAGCCGGGATGGGACGTGAAGTAGAGGCGGAACCGGCCGTCCGGCAGGACGACAATCGTGGGATCGAACTGCCGCACGTAATCCTCCGGCAGGCCCGTGAAGGTGACGCGGCGGGGCTCGGTCCAGGTTGCCCCCTTGTCCGTGGAGAAGGCGATCGCGATGCGGTCGAAGTCCTCGCGGCGGTCCATGGGGAACCATTGGAACACGGCGATGAGCCGGCCCTGGGCGTCCTGGGCGAGGCACGGCACGCCGGCCCGTTCCACGAAGGTCGTGGGCTGGCTGAAGGGCTTGCCGTCGCGGGAACGGGACAGTTCGAGGTCGTTGTTCCAGGGGCCCATGCGTGGGAGGGCCGGGTTGGCGAGGCGGCGGGGGCGGTTGGCCCCGGGATCGGCCGGGGCGTTGTTCTGCGCGGGCAGGAAGGGGATGGACCAGGACAGGAGCACAGCCACCAGGAGGGGAAGGGCTTTCATGGTGGGGTAAGACTGGAACAGCGGGGCGTTGGTGACAAGACTTGGGTAGTTAGCGAGTGAGTGAGGGAGTGAGTGGATGGGGTTGCTCCAGGCGGGGTGGGGCGGTTGAATGGACGGCGCATGAGTTCTTCCGAGGTGCTGGAGCAAGTGGTGGACGCGGCGCGCGGGCTGGGGCGGGCGGTGGGGCGGCTGCGTTTTGCCGCGCCGGTGGCCCATGTCTACAATCCGCTGGATTACGCGTGGGAGGCGCATGAGGCCTACCTGCGGAACTTCGGCGCGACCCGCAAGCGCGTGCTGTTCCTCGGGATGAACCCGGGCCCGTTTGGCATGGTGCAGACGGGGGTGCCGTTCGGGGAGGTGGCGGCGGTGCGAGACTGGATGGGAATTGGCACGGGGGTGCGGTCGCCGCGGGGGGCGCATCCCAAGCGGCTGGTGGAAGGGTTTGCCTGCGCGCGGTCGGAGGTGAGCGGGCGGAGGTTGTGGGGATTGTTTGCGGAGCGTTTCGGCACCCCGGCGCGGTTTTTCCGGGAGCACATTGTGGTGAACTATTGCCCGCTGGCCTTTGTGGAGGCGGGCGGACGCAACCTGACGCCCGACAAGCTGCCGGCGGCGGAGACGGCCGCCCTCTTCCGGGCCTGCGACGCGCACCTGCGGGCCGTCGTGGCCGCGTGGCGTCCGGAGTGGCTGCTGGGCGTGGGGGATTTTGCCGAGCGGCGCGCGCGCGAGGCCTTGGAGGGCGTGGCAGATGTCGAGGTCCGCTTCGGGCGCATCCTGCATCCGAGCCCGGCCAGCCCCGCGGCCAACCGGGGCTGGGCCCCTGCCGCCACCCGCCAACTGGAGGCCCTTGGGGTGTGGGCGTCGTCGCGGAACGTCCTGTAACTTTTCCCGCCTGAACGGGGTCTACCGGCCCGACCCGACTCATGCGTTCCTTCGTTCCTTTGCATTCGTCACCCGGCCTTGCCTGGCTGGGAAGCCCGGCCTGCCGGCGAGGGATCCAGCCGTTGGCGGTCAGCGAGGTTGGCGCTTGAGCCGCGTGGGGTTGTTGTGTGGCGGGGAGTCCGCTCGTCCGCGGCGGGTGGGCATCATCGGTGGCGGCCCGGGCGGGCTTTTGACCGCCTACTTCCTGCAGCAGGCGGCCAACGTGCCGGTGGAGGTTGTCCTGTTTGAGGCTTCGCCCCGGTTGGGGGGCAAGATCCTGACGGCACGCTTTGGCTCGCGGGGCCCGTCTTACGAGGCGGGGGCGGCGGAACTGTATGACTACTCCGTGGTGGAGGGCGACCCGTTGCGGGACTTGGTGGCGGAGTTGGGACTGGCGACCGTGCCGATGGGCGGGTCGTCGGTGGTGATGGGGGGGCGTCCGTTGGCCAACCTCGACGACGTGCGCGACGGACTCGGCCCGGCGGCCGGGTTGGCGCTGGCGGAGTTTGATCGCTGGGCGCGGGATCGGATGAGCCCGTGGGAGTTCTATGCGGCCGACCTGGAGTCGGCGGCGGGGGCGGAGGCGGGGGCGCGGCGGTTTGCGTCCGTGCTGGACGGCGTGCGCGAGCCGGCGGCGCGGCGGTATGTGGAGAGCCTGATCCACAGCGACCTGGCCACGGAACCGGAGAGGACAAGCATTGCCTACGGCCTGCAGAACTACCTGATGAACGACCCGGCCTACCTGCGGCTGTACAGCATCGAGGGTGGGAACGAGCAACTGCCGCGGGAACTGGCGGCCCGCCTGCGGGCGGAGGTGCGCCTGGGCAGCCCGGTCACCGCGGTCGGGCCCGCGGCGGGCGGGCGCCTCTGGGTGACCTCGGCCCCGGCCGGGGGTGAGCGGCGGGAGGAGTTTGATTACGTGGTGACGGCCCTGCCGTGGAACCAGCTGTCCACGGTGCACTTCGCGGGGTCGGAACTGGCCGAGGCCATGGCGCGGCACCGGGCCCAATACAATCATCCCGCCCATTACCTCCGCATCACGCTGTTGTTTGAGAAACCCTTCTGGCGCGGGCGCCTGGCGGACTCCTACTGCATGCTCGACGCGTTCGGGGGTTGCTGTCTTTACGACGAGACCGCGCGCACGCCGGGGTTGGACCACGGCATCCTCGGCTGGCTGCTGGGGGGGCAGGCGGCCTTGGAGATGGGCGCGCTGGAGGACGCGGAACTATGCGAGCGGGTGTTGCAGAGCCTGCCGGCCTTCCTGGGGGACGGGCGCCCGTGGCTGCGGGAGGGTCGGGTGCATCGTTGGCTCAACGCGGTGAGCGCGCTGCCGGGCGGCAGCCCGCCCCATGCCCTGGCCCGGCGGCACCAGCCGGATCCCGTGAACGCCCCCGGTTTCTTTGTCGTGGGGGACTACCTGTTTGATTCCACCCTCAATGGCGTCCTGGACTCGGCGGACTACGTCGCCTCCTGGCTGGCCGCCCTGCTGACCGAGCGGTGGCCGCCCGGTCCCGGCGTCCCGCACCCTGGATCCTGATTTCTTATGACCTCCCCTGATTCCTCCCGACCGGCCCCGGGGCCGGACCCCAATTTGGTTCCGGCCAACCTCCCGCCCGGCACGCAATGGCAGCGACTGGTTTTCACGGCCGAGCCCGCGGCTGGGCGCAGGGTGTTGCTGGAGGGGCCCGGCCCGGTGCCGCGCCGCGCGGTGGTGCTGGAGGGGGACGGGGTGGCGGACCTGGAATTGCTGACCGTGCCATGGACGGATGGGGTGGCCGGTGAGGCGGCGCGGCCGGGGTGGCTGGGGGACTGGATGGAGGCGGGGGCGGCGCGCCCCGGGGTGGTGACCCTGCTGTTGACCCTGCAGGGGGCGCAGATTTTGTGGCGGCCGGGCCGGGCTGTGCTGTTGGCGCCGGCGGACCGGTTGGACCTGGCGCGGCGGGCGCTGGTGGAGTTTGCGCTGGTGGAGGGGGAATTGCGGCAGCTTGAGGAGGAACTGGGCGGGGGCTGGGCCGGGCTGGAGGCGGATGCGCCGCTGGCGTTTGAGTTCGACGAGCGGGCGGCGGGGCGGCGGGCCGAGCTGGGGCGTCGTTTCCAGCAGGCCATCCGGGCCCGGGCGCGCGTGGCCCGGCTGCTGCCGCAGGTGCAGCGTCCTGCGGTGTATCCGCCCACCCTGGCCACGCAGGTGGCCGAGCGCCTGCGCGAGCGCACGCGCCTGGCGGAACGAGCCGATTTCCTCGGCGGACAGCTGGATCTCTTTGAGCGCGTGTATGAGCTCTGCGGGCATCGGTCGAGCGAGTTCGCGCTCTCGCGCAAGAGCCTGACCCTCGAGTGGGTCATCATCGTCCTGCTGGCCGTCCAGACCCTCCTGGTCGTGATCGACATGCTGTCGAACCTGGAGTGACCGCCGCCGGCCGGCCCCGTGGTTGCATGCGCCTGCTCTCCATCGACCTGCTCCGGACGCTCGCCATCATCCTGATGGTGCTGGTGCATTTCGTGGAGAACCTCTCGGGGACGCCGACCGGCACCTGGTGGCTGCCGTCGGGGTTTGCCGCGCCGGTGTTCACGCTGTTGACCGGGGTGAGTTACCGGTTGTGGCTGGAGGCGGAGGAGCGCCGGGGCCGGTCCGACGCGGAGATTTCCAAGCGCACCGTCCGGCGCGGCCTTTTCCTGCTGGCGACCGGGTTTGCCTTCAACATCGTGGTCTGGCTGCCGCCGGACGTTTTCAACTGGGACGTGCTCACCTTCATCGGGGCCGCGTTGCTGGTGCTCAACGGGGTCCGCCGCCTGCCGCCGGGCATTCCCGCGCTCATCGCCGTGATGTCATTCCTGCTCGGCCCGCTGCTTCGCGCCGTGTCGGATTACCCGGCCTACTGGGAGCAGGGCTACTTTGAGGCCGACTTCACGCTGCCGGAGGTGGCGCGCGGGTTCCTGGCCGTGGGCTATTTTCCGCTGTTCCCATGGCTGCTGTATCCGGTGCTCGGTTTCGGGGTGGCCGGTGTGTTGTTCCCGCAGGGGGCGGGCCTGCGCCCCGACTTCCGCCGGCCCGCCCTGGCGGGGGCGATCCTGCTGGGCGCGGCCGCGCTGGCGCTGGCCGTGCGGCCGGCCTGCCCGCCCCTCGTGCGGCAACACCTGTTGCAGGGCTGGACGATGTTCCCGCCCACCGTTCCCTACGTCCTGAGCACGCTGGGTGTCGCCCTGCTGGCCCTCACCCTGGCCCGGCGCGGGCTGGATGGACGGCCGGACACGGGCCAACCGGGGGCGCTGGCCGTGTTCGCGGGGACGTTCAGCCGGCACTCGCTCTCCATCTACGTGCTCCACCATGTGGCCCACCTGTGGCCGCTGTGGATCTGCGGCGTGGCCGCCGGGAAGGAGTCCACCCATTACTGGCAGCAGGCCCTCCCGGTGCCGGTGTCGTTCCTGCTGGCGTGGGTGTTCCTCGTCCTCTGCTATGGGCTGTTCCGCTGGATGGATCGCCGGGGCTGGGGCGGCCTGGAACGCTGGATGCGCTGGGTCTGCGACTGACCGTCGCTCAGGGGTTCTCCTCGCGCAGCTTCTGTTCGGCGAGGGCGATCAGGTCGAGGTTGGCCTGCGCGGAGGGTTGCAGTTCGAGGGCGCGGCGGGCGGCCGCGAGGGCGTCGGCCCAGCGCTCCAGCTGCGCGGCACAGAGGGCCATGCCGTTCCACGCGCCGAAATGGTGGGGCTTGAGGCGGACCACCACGCGGCAGGCCTGCAGGCTCAGGCGCGCGTTGCCCAGCAGGTAGAGCACGGTGGCCCGCTTGTTGTGGGCCTCGGCCCACCCGGGATGGCGCCGGGTCAGTTCCACAAAGATCTCCAGCGCCGCTTCCAGTTCGCCGGCGTTGAGATGCCCGATGCCCTGGTCCATGCGCCGCCGGGCGGCCGGCCCGGCCTCGCTCAACCAGCATTCCCAGAGTCCCGCGGTGGCCAGCAGCACGGCCTGCGCGTCCGCCGCCCGGAGGCAGTCCGTCAGCGCCTGCTCGGCGCGCAGCGCCACCAGCCGGGCCAGCGCCCATTGCCGGTCGGCCGGCGTCCCGGACTCCAGCGTCCGCCGCAGTGCGGCCAGTTCCGCGTCGTCCCCGCCGTCGGCGGGCGTCCCCGCGCCGGGGTCATCAGGCAGGCGCAGGGCCATGGGAGACGGGGGTGGCGGCCGGGGCGGGGTGCCGCCGGTCGATTTCGGCGAGGGCCCAGGCGGCGTGCTCGGCGATGAGCGGCTCGGGATCGGCGGCGGCGCGGGCCAGGGCCGGCCGGGCCTCCGGGCCGGCGGTGTTGCCGAGGGCAACGCAGACGTTGCGCAGCAGGCCCCGGCGCTTGGTGCGCAGCACGGGCGTGCCGCGGAAGCGGGCCCGGAAACCCTCGTCATCGAGGGCCAGCAACTCGAGCAGGGCCGGCGCGGCCAGGTCGGGCCGCGCGTGCGCCTGCATCAGGCGCCCCGCCTGCGCGAACCGGTTCCATGGGCACACGGCCAGGCAATCATCGCAGCCGTAGACCCGGTTGCCGAGGAGCGGGCGCAGTTCGACGGGGATGCTGCCCTTCAACTCGATGGTCAGGTAGGAGATGCAGCGGCGCGCGTCGAGTTGGAAGGGGGCGGGCAGGGCCCGCGTCGGGCAGGCGTCGAGGCAACGCGTGCAGGATCCGCAGTGGTTGCGCCCGGGCGGGTCGGGATCGAGGGCGAGCGTGGTGAGGATTTCGGCGAGGAAAAACCAGTTGCCGAGGCGGCGCCCGATCAGGTTGGTGTGCTTGCCAATGAACCCGAGGCCCGCGCGCTGGGCCAGGTCGCGCTCAAGGATCGGACCCGTGTCGACATACCAAAGCGAACGCGTGCCCGGGCCGCCCCAGGCGTCCATTTCCGCCGACAGGACCTTGAGCCGTTCGCCGAGCACGTCATGGTAATCCGCGTGGCGCGCGTAGCGGGCAAAGACGCCGCGGTCCCCGGTGGGGTGGGCCGGGGCGGGGGTGTCCGGCGTGACCTCGCCGTAGGCGGCGGCGAGCACGACGAGGCTGCGGGCGCCGGGCAGGATGAGTTGCGGATCCGCGCGCTTGGGGGCCTGCCGCTCGAGCCAGGCCATGGCACCGTGGCGGCCCTCGGCCAGCCAGCGTTGGAAGTCCCCGGCGCTGGCGGGCGGGGCGGCGGTGGTGATGCGGCAGGCGTCGAAGCCGAGTTCCTGCGCGCGCGCCTGGATGCGGTCTTTCACGCGGGGTCGGGCGGTCCCGGGCGATGGCGGGCCTGCTGGTATTGGTGCAGGACGTGGTCGGCGACCTCGCGGGACTCGCGGTGCTCGGTGTTCACGAGCACGTCGGCCTGGCGATAGACCGGGGCGCGCTCCTCCAGCAGCGTGCGGATGCGGGTCTCGGGGTCGGGTCCCTGGAGGAGCGGGCGGTGGGATTGGTGCCGGACGCGCTTCCAGATGGTCTCCGGGGTGGCCCAGAGGCAGACGACGAGGGCATGGGTCTTCAGGCTGGCCAGGAGCCCGGGGTTGGCCCCGAGTCCGCCGCCGGTGGCGATCACTTTCTGGCGCCAGGAACCCATCTCGGCAACCAGGTCACGTTCCATGGCGCGGAAGGCGGGTTCGCCTTGGCGGGCGAAGATTTCGGGGATGCGGCAGCCGGCCCGCTGCTCGATGAGGTCGTCGGTATCGACGAACTCGTAGCCGAGGACCCGGGCGACCTGGCGTCCGACCGACGATTTGCCCACGCCCATGAAGCCAATCAGGGCGAGGTTGTGCAGCGGACGCGGGCCGGTCATGACGGGCACCGTAGCGCATCCTTCCGGGCGTGACACCTGCTTTGTCGCCGCGCATGATCGCGTCTCGGTTTTCGACCGGCTCCATTCCGATCCCATGCCTGCCTCCCTTGCCCTCGGCCTGATGTCCGGGACCAGCCTCGACGCGGTCGACTATGCCCTGTGCGAGGTGGGCGGGGGGCGCTGCGCGCTGCGGGAGCTTTGGACGGTGCGGTTTCCCGCGGCCCTGCGGCGGCGGCTGCACGCGGCGGCCAGCGGGGCGGCCACGAGCTGGGAGACGGCGCAACTGCATCATGATCTGGGCCGGTTTTATGCGCGCGGGGCGCGCCGGCTCGGGTCGGCCCGGCGCTTGGCGCGGCCGGTGGTGGTGGGGTTGCATGGGCAGACGGTGTTTCACCGGCCGGGCGGGGCGGCCCCGGCCACGCTGCAGTTGGGCGAGCCCGCGTATTTGGCGGAGGCGCTGGGCGTGCCGGTGGTGAGCAACTTCCGCGCGGCGGATTTGGCGGCGGGGGGTCAGGGGGCGCCGCTGGCCACGCTCTTTCACGTGGCAACCTTCGGGGAGCGGGGCCGCCATGTGTGCGTGAACAACCTGGGCGGCATCAGCAACGTGACCTCGATTGACTGGCGCCGCGGGGTGCGGCCGCGCGTGCTGGCCTTCGACACGGGACCGGCCTGCGTGTTGCCCGACCTGGCCATGCGGCGGCTGACGCGGGGGCGGCGTTCCATGGACCGGGACGGGCGCTGGGCGGCGCGCGGGCGGGTGCACGAGGGATTGCTGCGAGGGTGGCTGCGCCACCCGTTTTTTCGGCGGCCGCCGCCCAAGAGCACGGGGCGTGAACTGTTTGGGGAACCCTTCCTGGAGCCGGCGCTGGCGGCGATGCGGCGGGCGGGCCTGCGGCCGTGGGATCAGGTGGCGACGCTGACGGCGCTTTCGGCCGCGTCGTTGGCGGAGAATTACCGGCGGCACCTGCCGGGGCCGCCGGACACGGTGGTCTTGACGGGGGGCGGGGCGGCCAACCCGGAGTTGGCGGGGATGATTGGGGATGTGCTGCGGCACCTGCATCCGTGGACGAGCGTGGAGACGAGCGAGGAGCGGGGTTGGCCGCTGGCGTCCATCGAGCCGGCGGCATTTGCGCTGTTGGCGTGGCGGCGGTGGCGCGGGCAGCCGGGCAACCTGCCGGAGACGACGGGGGCGCGGCACGCGGTGCTGTGCGGGCAGGTCACCGAGGCGCCGGTGCGGGGTTGAGCGTGGGTTGGCCGCCACAGGCGAACTTCCCCCGGATTATGGCCAGGCTATCCCCGCCGCGGCGCCGGGCGACCGCCCGGCGGGTCATTCGGGCGTCGACATTTCCGGATTGCCGGGCCGGTGCCGGCCCGGCACGGTGCGCCCATGGCCCACAGCGCCGCCCATGTCATCCTGCTGGTTGAGGACAACCCCGGCGACGCACGCCTGGTCCGCGAGGCGTGGCGCGGCCTTCCCGGGGATTCCGTCATGCATCATGTCCCGGACGGGGATGCCGCGATGGAGTTCCTCCGCGCGCAGGCAGCCCATCCCGGGGCGCCCCAGCCCGACCTCATCCTGCTCGACCTGAATCTCCCCCGCAAACACGGGCGTGAGGTGCTGGCCGAGATCAAGGCCGACGACCGCCTGCGCCGCATCCCGGTGGTGGTCCTCACGGCGGCCCAGTCCGAGGAGGACATCCAGGCCGCCTACAACCTCAAGGCCAGTTGCTGCGTGCCCAAGCCGGGCGACCTCGATCGGTTCCAGCAGGTCGTCCGGTCCATCGGCGAGTTCTGGCTCTCGACGGCGGAACTGCCGGAGAGTTGACGAGTGAGCGGGTGAATGGGTTGGCGAGTTGTTGGGTGATGACGGGGGTTGAGTTGGAGGAGGGGAGGGGGGCATAGTCCGTGGCGTTGCGTCCTTTGGAACCGACATGAGCGCGCTGAACTTTGCCTTGATTGGCTGCGGGGGCATCACCCTGCAGAACCACCTGCCCGGCCTGGCCCTCTGCCCGGAGGCGCGGGTCACCGCGTTGTGCGACGCGGACCCGGCCACGTTGGAGCGCGCGCGGCAGCAGACGGGGGTGGCGGTGACCTCGACGCGCTACGAGGAGATTGTGCAGCGCGACGACGTCCATGCGGTGATCATTGCGACGCCCAACGCCTATCATCCGCCGATTGCGCTGGCCGCCATGGCGGCGGGCAAGCATGTGCTGTGCGAGAAGCCGCTGGCGTTGAACGCCGGGGATGCGCGGGTGATGGCCGAGGCGGCCGACCGGGCGGGCGTGCGGCACATGACGGCGTTCACCTACCGGTTTGTGCCGGCCATGCGCTACCTGGCGCACCTGATCGCGCGGGGGGACCTGGGGCAACCCTATCATTACCGGTCCTGCCGGCTGCAGGACTGGGGCACGCGCAACCTGGGCTGGCGTCAGGTCAAGAAACTGGCCGGGACCGGGGAACTGGGGGACATGCTGTCGCACCGGATTGACTTTGCGCACCTGCTGGTGGGCCCGATGAGGCGCCTGGTGGCCGGCCTGCGCCAGTGGCATCCCGAGCGGGGCGGGGCCCCCAACGACCTCGACGACTGGGTGGGCATTTTGGCCGAGTTCCACGGCGGCGCCACCGGCATGCTGGAAAGTTCCAAGCTGGCCAGCGGCCGCAACGAGAGTTGGCGCAGCCTGGACTGGGTGGAAGTGAACGGCAGCGAGGCCAGTTTTGAGTTCACGACCGGGAAATGGAACGAGCTGCGCCTGGGCCGCGCGGGCGGGCCCGGCCTGGAGACGGTGGTGATCCCGCGCGAGTATTGGACCTGGCCCGGCAGCCCGCGCGATCCGGGGGCGGGCGATCCGCTGGTGACCTTCCGCTACGACCAGGCGTGGGAGTTCTATGACGCCATCCGCAGCGGGCGCCCGGCCACGCCGAGTTTTCATGACGGCGCGCGGGCGCAGGCGGTGATGGACGCCGCCGTGCGTTCGGCGGAGACGCGCGGGTGGGTGGATTTGTGAGGCGGGCGGCGGGGAGCGGGATTCTTTTATGAGCAAGACAGCGGTCATCACCGGCGCCGGGAGCGGCGTGGGGCGGAGCCTTGCCGTGGAGTTGGCGGCGGCGGGCTGGAACGTGGTGCTGGTCGGCCGCCGGGCGGCGGCCCTCGAGGAGACTGTGCGGCTGGCCGGGTTGCCGCCGGCGCGGTGCCTGGTCTGCGCCTGCGACATCGGCCGCGTGGCGGAGGTGGGTCGAATGGCGGGGGAGGTCCTGGCGCGGTTCCCGGAAGTGGAGGTGCTGGTCAATGCGGCCGGGACCAACGTGCCCCGGCGCGCCCTGGCGGTGCTGGCGCCCGAGGATTACCACGCGATGATCGACACCAACCTGCACGGGGCCTACTACTGCGTGCAGGCGTTCCTGCCGGGCATGCGGGCGCGCGGGAGCGGGACCATCGTGAACATTGTGTCGGACGCGGGCAAGCTGGCCAACCCCAAGGCCGGCCCCGGTTATGTGATGACCAAGTTCGGCCTGGCGGGCCTGACCCAGTCGATCAACTGCGAGGAACGCCAGCATGGCATCCGGGCCTGCGCGGTGTTCCCGGGCGACATCGACACGCCGCTGCTGGACAAGCGGCCGGCTCCTCCGGACGCCGCCGCCCGCGCCCGCATGATGAAGCCGGAGGACATTGCTGCCTGCGCGCTGCTGGCCATCAACCTGCCGTCCCGCACGGTGGTGGAGGAAATCCTCGTGCGGCCCCGGTGAGCGTGGCCCGGGGCGGGGGCGGGCCTTTAGAAATCAAAGCGGCCGGGATCGCTGTCGGGGCCGCCGGCGAAGAGTTCGTGGACGGGGTATTGGAAGCCGTTGAGGAGGGACTCGGCGAGGAGTTCGCGTCCGGCCAGCACCTGCTTGAGAGCGAGGCCGTGCGGGGTGCCGTGGTAGACCTCGACGTTGTCGTAGCGGGGGTCCACCATCCAGAGGCGGGGCAGGCGGAGTTCCTCGTAGAGGCCCTTTTTCTCGACCGTGTCGGCATGGTGATCATCCGAGCTGACCACCTCGGCGGCGAACCAAAGCTTGCCGGTGGCGGTGGCGATGACGGCGAGGTCGGGGCGCAGGAGCGTGTTGGCGGTGACCTGGACGGGGCTGCGCGCGGGAAGCAACCGGGCGGCGGGGACGGACTGCAGGCAGGCGGCCACGCGGCGATGCAGTCGGGCGAGGATGTCCTCGTGGCGGGGGCGGAGGGGCAGGCGGAGCAGGCGCTCGCCATGGATGATTTCCTCGTAGGGGTCGCTCATGGGCCGTTGCCGGGGAGTTTTCCATGTCCGGGGCGGGCGGGCAATGGCGGCGCGATGGGCTGGGAACGGGGCGCGGGCCCGGGGAACCCCCGGTCCGCGTTGGCGGGGGTGTCTGGAAAGAGCCCGAAATACCGCTTGCCACCCCCGGGGTGGGGTGGCTAGTCTGCGCGCTCTTTTCGAGAAACGCTGTTGATTTTATGCGCCGTCCCAAAGGCATCAAAACGAAGAAGTCCGCCGCCAAGCGGTTCAAGATCACCGCCCGCGGCAAGGTCCTGCGTCCCCGCGCCGGGCGCCGCCATCTCAACCAGACCAAGAGCGCCAAGCGCCGTCGCGCCCTCGGCAAGACTGCCGTGGTGCACGAGACGGACGCCTACCGCATCCTGCAGAACCTGCCGTTCACCCGCTGAACCGCCGATTTTTGAACCCATTTTAACCTGACCCTGCCATGCGAGTTACGAACGCCCCCGCTTCCTGGAAACGCCGCAAGCGCATGCTGCAAGCCGCCAAGGGCTTCCGGCTCAAGCGCTCCAAGCTTTACCGCTACGCCTCCGATGCCGTCGACCACGGCCGCCAATACGCCTACCGCGATCGCCGCCGGCGCAAGCGCGAGTTCCGTTACCTCTGGCAGGCGCGCATCAACGCCGCCGCCCGCGCTGCCGGCATGACCTACAGCCGCCTCATCGAGGGGCTCAAGGCCGCCCAGTGCGCCCTCGACCGCAAGGTCATTGCCGACATCGCCGCCCAGGACGCCACGGCTTTTGGTGAACTGGTCAAGCTGGCCCAAGGCGCCCTCAAGACGAAGGCAGCCACCGCGGCCAAGGGCGCCTGAGCGCCGCCCAGCATCCGTTTCCGCCCGCGGCCGTCCCGACACCGGGACGGCCGCTTGGCTTTGGGGCGCGAGGGTCCGGGAGGGTGACGGCGGCCGATGCGCCAGGGAGGGGCGGCGGCGCTGACTCCCGCCGTGGGGGATGGAAGTGTGACGTGACGAAGGAATTGCGTTGCGTGCGGCGGCCCGGTTCCGCAGATTCTCCCGGGCACAGCGCCCCGGAGAGATGGCTGAGTGGTTTAAGGCGCACGCCTGGAAAGCGTGAGTGGGCTTATACCCCACCGGGGGTTCGAATCCCCCTCTCTCCGCCACTCCCCCCATGGCACGCGGGCTCATGGCCCGCGGGTTCCCCCCCCCCATGATGACCACCCCTGTTCCCCTGCGCATCCGCAATGCCCGGCCTGAGGATGCTGCGGTCGTGGCCGAGTTCAATGCGCGGCTGGCGGCCGAGACGGAGGGGCGCACCCTGGAACCGGCCGTGCTGGCCGAGGGAGTGCGGCAAGCCATCGCGGACCCGGCCAAGGCCCTGTATTGGCTGGCCGAGGTGGACGGGCGCGTGGTGGGGCAATTGATGCTGACGCTGGAGTGGAGCGACTGGCGCAACGGTTGGTTCTGGTGGATCCAGAGCGTTTACGTGCATCCGGATTGGCGCGGGCGCGGGGTGTTCACGCAACTCTACCGCTGGGTGGAGACGGAGGCGCGGCGTCGGGCGGATGTCTGCGGATTGCGGCTCTACATGGAGAACGACAATGCCCGGGCGCGCCGCACCTATGAGCGCCTGGGATTGCGGGGGACCCATTACCAGGTCTTCGAGACCGAGTTTGGGGCCCGTTAGGTTCCGCCCGGGGCTTGCGCGGGTCGCGGCCCTTGCCCATTCTTCCTCCTCCGTTCCGCCACCTGAATCGCTATGTCGCTTGCCCCTGACATCCTGGACGCCCTTCGCCGCCTCACCGGTCCCGGCGAGGTGCTGACGTCCCGGGAGGATCTCATCGCCTACTCCTTCGACGGCACCGCCGCCGTGTCGCAGATGCCCGGTGTGGTGGTGTTCGTCCGCTCCGCCGAGCAGGTCGCCGGTGTCCTGCGGCTCGCCAACGAGCGGCGCATCCCTGTCATCACGCGCGGCTCCGGCACCGGGCTGAGCGGGGGCAGCGTGCCCGCCCCGGACTGCATCGTGCTCTGCACGGCCAAGATGAACCGGATCCTGGAGACGGACCGGGCCAACCTCACCCTGCTGGCCGAGCCGGGGGCCACCACGCTCCAGGTGGCCGACACCGCCGCCGCGGCCGGGCTCTTCTATCCGCCCGACCCGGGCTCGATGAAGATCAGCACCATTGGCGGCAACGTGGCCGAGAACTCCGGCGGCCTGCGCGGGCTGAAGTATGGCATCACGCGCAATTACGTGATGGGCCTGGAGGTCGTCCTGCCCGACGGGGAAATCCTGTGGACCGGGAACAAGTGCGTGAAGGACGTGGCCGGCTACAGCCTGCGCGACCTGTTTGTCGGCAGCGAGGGCACCCTCGGGGTCATCACCAAGGTCCTGCTCAAGCTGATCCCCAAGCCGGCGGCGAAGAAGACCCTGGTGGCGACCTTCGGGGCCATGGACGCGGCCGCCCAGTGCGTGTCGGACATCATCGCGGCGCAAATCATCCCCTGCACGCTGGAGTTCCTGGATCGCACGACCATTCATTGCGTGGAGGATTTTGCCAAGGTGGGCCTGCCCCTGGACTGCGAGGCGTTGCTCCTGATGGAGACCGACGGCCACCCGGCGGCGGTGGCCGAGGAGGCGTCCCGCATGGAGGCGCTGGCCCGGCAGGCGGGCGCCCTCGAGGTCCGCGTGGCCCGCGATGACGCGGAGGCCACCGCGCTGGCGGCGGCCCGGCGCAGCGCCTTCAGCGCCCTGGCCCGCGTCTCGCCCACCACCATCCTGGAGGATGCGACCGTCCCCCGCAGCCGCCTGGCCGAGATGATCCGGTTCGTCGAGGGCGTCGCCAGGAAGCACCGGCTGCGCATCGGCACCTTCGGCCACATGGGCGATGGCAACCTGCATCCGACCTTCCTGACCGACGAGCGCAACACCGACGAGATGCACCGCGTCCACGCGGCCTTCCAGGAGATCTTCCACGAGGCCATCCGCCTGGGCGGCACCATCACGGGCGAGCATGGGATCGGCCTGGCCAAGAAGGATTTCCTCCCCGTCTTCGCGGGCGACGCCCAGATGCGCGTCATGCGCGAACTGCGCCGCGCGTTGGACCCCCGCGGCATCCTCAACCCGGGGAAGATGTTCGACCACGTCTGAGGCCGGCGCCCGGCCCGTCCGGCGCAGCGCCGGCGCCCGCCCCGCTCAAGCCCGCGGGGCGTGGGCGCGCTCGGGGCTGACGGGTCCCTGGGCAACCACGTCCACCGCCACGCTCAGGGCCTGCCCCTGCCCGCCCATGAGCACCCCCCGCACCGGGCCGACGTCCCCGTAGTCGCGTCCCCAGCCGATGGTGACATGGCGGAGGGAGGGCAGGCAGTTGTTGGTGGGATCGGTGTCGAGCCAGCCCACGCCCGGGCAGTAGAAGGCGACCCAGGCATGGGAGGCGTCGGTCCCGCGCAGCTTGGCCTGGCCGGGGGGCGGATCGGTCTCGAGGTAGCCGCTGACATAGCGGGCGGGCAGGCTGAGCGAGCGCAGGCAGGCGATTTGGAGGTGGGCGAAGTCCTGGCAGACGCCGCGGCGCCGTTCGAGGACCTGGCGGACGGGGGTGGAGACGGTGGTGGCCTCGGGGTCGAACTGGAACCCGGCATGGATGCGGCGGGTGAGATCGAGGACCGCCTCGAGCAGGGGGCGTCCGCGGGGGAAGGAGGGGCCGGCAAACTCGGCGAACTCCGGACCGGTCGGCACGCAGGGGGAGGGGTAGATGAACTCGTGCGCCTCGAGCGCGCCGCTGGAGTGGTCATCGCGGCAGCGGGCGCGCACGGCCTCCCAGGCGGGGGTCTCGGACGGTTCCGGGATGAAGGGGGGGCGCAGGGCGACCCGGCTGTGTGCGGTGACGGACAGGCGCCCGTGCGGGCGCTCGACGCTGAGAAAATGGGTGGTGTTGCCGAAGTAATCGCGGTGGGCGTGCAGGACGGCGGGGTCCGGGTCGATGCGCAGTTCGTGGGCGAGAACCCGCTGGGCGCCGCCGTGGCGGGGGGTCAACCGGAGCAGGTGATGGGACACCGAGACGCTGCCCACGTAATCGTAGGTGGTGGTGTGGGTGATTTCGTAGAGCAGCTCGCGCATGGGGGCGGGTCAGCTGAGGCGGGGTGCCACGTGGGTGAAGTAGCGGTGCGTGATCTCGTCGGAGAACGCGGCGAGTTCGCCGGCCAGCCCGTCGAGCCAGGCGGCCAGGCCGGCCTCGGCGTGGCCCGGGCCATGGCCGCCCGTGGCGGCCTCCAGTGCGCGGGCCAGGGCGAGCAGGCGGCGGCCGTCGTGGGTTCCGTCGGCCCCGGGCGGCTGGGGCAGGCCGGCGAGGTGCTGCTCGAGCACGCGGACCTGGAAGGCCAGCGAGCGCGGGTTGGCGGGGTCGCGCAGGAGCAGCTCGAGCACCTCGGGCAGGCGGGGTTCGCCGAGGTGCAGGCGGCGGTAGGTCATCAGGCAGTCGGCGATTTCGAGCACCGGCTCGAGGAGAAGCGCGCGGTGCCGGGGAACGCCGGCGGTCGCGCGCAGCAGTTCCACCACGCGCTGGCCGCGCTCCACCCGCCGGCCCAGGTCAAGGAACCGCCAGCCGTGGCCGCGCGTCATGTTCTCCATCTCCATGCCGTTGAAGGCGGCCAGGTCGAGGACCAGGTTGTGAATGAGCGCCAGCGCGTCGGCCAATGGCAGCCGGCCCGGCCGCACGCCGGCGTCGGCATCCAGCCGGCCGAGGATGCGCCAGGTGTCGCCGCTGAAGCGGTCGCGCACGGTGGAGGCGATGAAGCGCACCCGTCCGACCAGTTCGCGCACGCTGCCGGTCAGCTGCGGCTTGTAAACGCGCTGGAGCAGTTGCTGCTGCAGTTCACGCGCGCTGAATTCCCGGCGGGCCGGGGCGAGTTCCAGGCCGGCCATCAGGTCGCCGAGGGCGGCCAGGGTGGTTGAGTCATCGCGGGCCCCCTCATCGGAAAGGCGGCCCAGGACGCAGCGCAGGGCGCGGAGGGTCTGCTCGAGGCGCTCGGTGTAGCGGCCCAGCCAGAAGAGGTTGTCGGCGGCGCGGCTGGGCACCCCGGCATCGACGCGCCCGCGCGGGCCGGCCGTCTCGGGTTCAGCCCCGGTTTCCGCGGCGGGTTCCGTGCCGGCGGCTGGCCGCGCCTGGGGGCCCTCGGGGGAGGGGCCGGGTGCCGCGGCGGGGGACTCGATCACCCAAGTGTCCTTGCTGCCGCCGCCGTGTTGCATGGTGACGACGGGGTCCTCGGAGGTGCGCGAGACGCGGGTGAGGCCGCCGGGCAGGACGCGGACCTGGTCGCCGTCATTGGCGGCGTAGACGCGCACGACGACCGAGCGGGCCTCGAGGCCGGGGTCGGCCCAGACGGGGGCGCGGGACAGGACGACGCGTTCCTGGCCGACGAAGTCGGCGGGCCGGGCGCGGATGCGGGCGATGAGATCGTCCCGTTCCCGGGGGGTGAGGCGGCCACCGAACCAGGATTGCTTGCCGGGGGCGCCGAAGGCGGGTTTGACGACCAGTTCGTCGAGGCGGTCGAGCACCTGGCGGAGGGCGGCGGCCTGGCCGCACCACCAGGTGGCGACGGAGGGAAGGCGGAGTTCCTCGCCGAGCAGGTGTTGGCAGACGCCGGGCAGGAAGGCGAGCAGGGCGGGGGTCTCCATGAGGCCGGACCCGAGGGCGTTGGCGACGGTGACCTGTCCGGCGCGGGCGGCCTCGACGAGGCCGGGGACGCCGAGCATGGAGTCGGCGCGGAGCTCGAGGGGGTCGCAGAACGAGTCATCGACGCGGCGGAGGATGACATCGACCGGCTTGAGGCCCTCGAGGGTTTTGAGGAACACGCGGCGGTCGCGCACGGTGAGGTCGGCGCCCTCGACCAGGGGGATGCCGAGGTGGCGGGCGAGGAAGGCGTGCTCGAAGTAGGTCTCGTTGAGGGGGCCGGGGGTGAGGAGGACGAGGGCGGGGTTGGGACGGTGGCGCGGGGCGAGGCGGAGCAGCATCTCGCGTTGGGCGCGGAAGAACGGGCCGAGGCGGCGGACGTTGTTCTCGAGGAGTTCGTCCGGGAGGATGCGGGAGGTGACCGTGCGGTTTTCGAGCGCGTAGCCGGCGCCGCTGGGCGCCTGGGTGCGGTCGGAGAGGACCCACCAGCGGCCATCGGCGGCGCGGGCCAGGTCGCAGGCGTGCAGGTGCAGGTAGACGTGACGGGGGACGGGCAGGCCGCGGCAGGGGCGGAGGAAGGCCGGGTTGGCGTAGACCAGTTCGGGCGGGAGGAAGCCGTCGCGGAGCAGGCGCTGGCCGCCGCCGTAGAGGTCAGCCAGGATGCGGTTGAAGAGACGGGTGCGCTGGATGAGGCCGGCCTCGATGGCGGCCCAGTCCCCGGGCGGGATGAGGAGGGGGACGAGGTCGAGGCCCCAGGGCCGGTCGGTGCCCTGCGGATCGCCGTAGACGTTGTAGGTGACCCCGTGCTCGCGGAGGATGCGGCGGCCGTTTTCCCAGCGTCCGGCCAGTTCGCGGGGACCGAGTCGCTCGAGCGCGGCGGCAAACCGTTGCCAGTGCGGCCGGGCCGCAAACCCGCCGGGGGCGGGTTCGCGGGCTTCATCAAAGGCCTCCGGCCCGGCCATGTAGCCTTGGAACAGGCTGTGGGCCGGGGCGCCGGCGGAACCAGGATCCGGGCGGTCGCTCATGCTGGGCGCGCGCATTCTAGGGGCAACACCGTCCGCGCGCCATCATCCCTGCCGCAGGTCCAGCGTGAAGGGCAGCTCCCCCGGGGTCGGCGGGGGCGGCGGCTGCCAGGGGCCCTGGGTCGCGCCGTGGGTGAAAAACCGGGCCAACCGCCGGCTCTCGGCCTCGTAGCTGTTCACGGGGAAGGTCTCGTAGTTGCGTCCCCCGGGGTGGGCCACGTGGTAGCGGCAGCCGCCGAGGGACCGGCTGTTCCAGGTGTCATGGAGGTCAAAGGTGAGCGGGGCATGGACGCCGATGGTGGGCTGGAGGCATTCCGGCGGCTGCCAGGCGCGATAGCGGACGCCGGCCACCCCCTCGCCCGGCACGCCGGTCGGGTGCAGGGGCAGGCGCCGGCCGTTGACGGTGAGGACGAAGCGGTCCCCGGCGAGGCCGCGCGCCTTCACCTGCAGCCGTTCCAGGGAACTGTCCACGTAGCGGACCGTGCCGCCCGCCCCGGGTTGCTCGCCCAGGACATGCCACGGCTCGAGCGCGGTGCGCAGTTCGACGGCCACGTCGCGTTGGGCGAAGTCGCCCACGCGGGGGAAGCGGAACTCGAAGTGAGGGGCGAACCACTCGAACTCAAAGGGGTAACCGGCGTTGCGCAGGTCCCGCAGGACGTCGTGAAAGTCGGTCGCGCAGAAGTGCGGGAGCATCCAGCGGTCATGAATGTCGCTGCCCCAGCGCACGAGGGGCTGCCGGCAGGGACGTTGCCAGAACAGGCTGACCAGCCCGCGCAGGAGCAGGTGCTGGGCAAGGCTCATCCGGGCGTGCGGCGGCATTTCGAAGGCGCGCATCTCGACGAGCCCGAGCCGGGCGCCGGCGCTCTCCGGCGGGAACAGCTTGTCGATGCTGAACTCGGCCCGGTGCGTGTTGCCGCTGGCGTCGAGCAGGAGGTTGCGGAACAGGCGGTCGCACAGCCACGGCGGCACCGGCCCGGGTCCGCCGGCCCGGCGGTCCAGCTCGGCAAAGGCGATCTCGAGCTCGTGCAGCGAATCCATCCGGGCCTCGTCGATGCGCGGGGCCTGCGAGGTCGGCCCGAGGAACAGGCCGCTGAACAGCCGGCTGAGCGAGGGATGATTCTGCCAGTAGGTGATCAGCGAGCGCAGCAGGTCGGGCCGCCGAAGCAGCGGGGAATCGCCCGTGGTGGGGCCGCCCAGCAGGATGTGATTGCCGCCGCCGGTCCCGGCGTGCCGGCCGTCGATCAGGAACTTCTCCGTGCCGAGCCGCGCCTGGCGGGCCTCCTCGTAAAGCGTGGTCGTCCGCTCCACCAGTTCGTCCCAGGAACGGCTCGGGTGCAGGTTCACCTCGATGACCCCGGGGTCCGGCGTGACCGCCAGTTGCTCGAGCCGGGGGTCGGGCGGGGGCGGTTCGCCCTCGAGGATGACCGGCAGCTGCAGGTCGGCGGCCGCGTCCTCGATGGCGGCCACCAGGTCGAGGTAATCCTCCGTGGCGGCCACGGGGGGCAGGAAGACGTGCAGGCGGCCGTGCCGCGGCTCGACGCAGAGGGCGGTGCGGATGATCCAGGGGGCGCTTTCGCCCGGGCGGGGCCGGCGGCCGGGGTCCTCGGTGGCGGGTGGGTCCATGCCGGGAGGACGGGCTGGATCCGGGCGGCCCGGGGTCGTCGCGGCGTTGCCGCCGGTGAGGAAGGCCTGCCGTTGGGGGAAGGAGCGCGGGAGCTCGGGCAGCCGCTGGGAGGGATCCTGGGAGTGGACCCAGGGGTATTCCGATTCGGCCACCCAGGGCAGCGAGTCGAGGGGCAGCCGCAGGCCCATCGGGGAATCGCCCGGGATCAGCCAAAGCGTTTCGTCGCCGCGCAGGAACCAGGGGCCGGACTGCCAGCCGGGGCCGGATTTGCGCAGGGGCAGGGCGTAGCCGATTACCTGGCCGAGGCCCTGCTCGAAGAGGCGGGCCAGGCGGTCGCGTTCCTGGCGGTCCTGCAGGCGGGATTTCTCCGGGGTCACATTGGCCGGCAGGCGCCGCTCGCGCCACGTGTAGTAGAACGCGTCCTCGTAAGCGGGCAGGACATGGCGGGGGTCGGCGCCAAGGCCGCGCACGATGCGATCGAGGAGGACGCGGGCCTGCGCGGTGCCATGGCCGTGGTCGATGGACTCGTCGGCGATCAGGCGGTCGTCGCGCCAGACCGGGACGCCGTCGCGGCGCCAGCAGCAGCGCAGGGACCAGCGGGGCAGGGGTTCGCCGGGATACCATTTGCCCTGGCCATAGTGGAGGAGGGCGCCGGGGGCGAAGCGGGCGCGCAGGCGCTTGATGAGGTCGCCGGACAGGGCCCGTTTGCGGGGCGACACGGCGGTGAAGTTCCACTCGGGGCCGTCGGGGTCGTCGAGGGACACGAAGGTGGGCTCCCCGCCCATGGTCAGGCGGACATCGTGCCGCTCGAGGTCGGAGTCGATGGCGCGGCCGAGGCGGTCGATGGCGGCCCATTGGGCCTCGGTGTAGGGCTTGGTGACGCGCGGGGACTCGTGGATGCGCGTGACCGACATTTCGTGATGGAGCCTCGACGCGCAGGGATCGACCGCGCCGGTCACGGGGGCGGCGGAATCGGGCTCCGGCGTGCAGCTGAGGGGGATGTGGCCCTCGCCGGCGAGGAGGCCGCTGGTGGGGTCGAGGCCGATCCAGCCGGCCCCGGGCAGGAACACCTCGCACCAGGCGTGCAGGTCGGTGAAGTCGGCCTCGACGCCGCTGGGGCCGTCGAGGGATTTCAGGTCGGGGGCCAGTTGGATGAGGTAGCCGCTGGTGAAACGGGCGGCCAGGCCGAGGTGGCGGAGGAGTTGGACGAGCAGCCAGGCCGAGTCGCGGCAGGAGCCGCTGCCGAGGGTGAGGGTTTGCTCGGGGGACTGGACGCCGGGTTCGAGGCGGATGAGATAGCGGACCCCGCGTTGGAGGCGCTGGTTGAGGCCGACGAGGAAATCGATGGTGCGGACGGGCGGGGTGCCTGGGGGCGGCGGCGGGTGGGCCCGGGGCGGGGCGGGCAGGAGGCCGCCGTCGTGGTGAACGTCGGGGGCGTGGAGGGAGGCGGAGGTGGACGCGTGGGTGAGGCGCTCGGGGTGGCCGAGGAGGTCGCGGCGCACGGCCTCGAGGCTGGCGGCCAGGCGCGGGGTGAGGGGGCCCGGGGCAAGAAAGGGAGCCAGCTCGCGGCGCAGGCCGGCCTCGTAGGCGAAGGGGAAGAGCGAGGCGCTGTCCTCGAGGAAGAAGTCGAAGGGGTTGTAGACCGCCATCTCGGCGATCAGCTCGATCTCAACCCCGAACTCGGGCAGGGGTTCGGGGAAGACGAGGCGGGCGTTCCAGTTGGAGAAGGGGTCCTGCTGCCAGTTGAGGAAGTGCTCCCCGCCGGTGATTCGCTGGGAGAAGCTGAGGATGCGGGTGCGGCAATGCGGGGCCGGCCGGAGGCGGACCACGTGGGGGGCGTGCCGGACGGGTTTGTCGTAGGAGTAATGCGTCCGGTGGCGGAGGGCGACGTGGATGGACATGGGGAGGGCCGGTCCTAGGGCGCCACGGGTTCCAGGTAGCGGATGCGCTTGTTCACGTCCGTGTTGATGGAGTGGTAGGGCTGGGTGAGGTTGCCGGACGCGAAGAGGGTCTGGCGCAGGTGTTCCATGTCATCCTCGCCGATGGCATCGGTGAAGATGGGGGTGAGGTATTCGATGCCGAGGGCGGAGGGCCGCATGAGCTTGGGGTCGTAGAGGGACGGGTGCATGTGGCGCGCGTGGATGAGTCCCCAGCGGTCGCGGAACCGGTTGGCGTCGAAGCCCTGCACATGGAAGCCCTGGCGGGCGTTGTACTGCAGGACGGACACGCTGTTGTTGCGGCCCTCGAGCAGGAGCTCGACGGCCTTGGCGCCGAGAAGGGCGGCGTAGAAGCGGTCGAAGAGGATGGGGCGCCCGCCGCGCTGGGTGTGGCCGACCTTGCGGGTGAAGATGGCCTCGCGGGCGGACTCGCCGCGGCGGTAGAGCTGGAAGTATTTGTCGCCGATCAGCTGGATGAGGCGGGCGCGCAGGGCCTCGGCGGCGCCGGTGAGCTGGACATTGCCGGCGGGGTCGGTGGAGCGGCTTTCGGCGCCCAGTTCCCGGCCCTGTTCATCGACGATGCCCTCGCCGCAGACGATGACGACATTCTTCTGGAGGTCGTAGGTGTGTTTGACCGAGTGGACGAGGTGCTCGAGGTCGAGGGGATGTTCCGGGACGAGGATGAAGTCGGGCCGCCCGTAGGCGGAGCCGAGGGCGAGGTAGCCGGAGTGGCGTCCCATGACCTCGATGATGGCGATGCGGCGGTGGCTTTCGGCGGTGGTGCGGATGCGCTCGACGCCGCTGGCGGAGACGTAGACGGCGGTGGCGTAGCCGGGGGTGACATAGTTGACCATCTGGTCCGGCTGGAAGACGGCGCGGGACTCGGCGCGCTTGTAGCGGAAGCCGCCCTTGGCGGCGGGGTCGTTGACGCGGACGAACTCGTCGGGCTCGCTGGGGTAATTCTGGCCGAGGTCGTTGTCGATGGTCTTGGGGGCGAGGACGGTGGGGAGGCGGTCGGCGAGGGGTTGGAGGCCGTTGAGGGTTCCGTCGCCGCCGATGCAGATGAGGCCGTCAATGCGGAGCTGGCGGAGACGCCCGGCGATATCGTCGAGGCGGGCATGGTCGTTGGGGTCGACGAAGTCCCGGGAGGAGCCGATGAGGGTGCCGCCCTTGGTGGGGTCGATCTCGGGGATGCCCTGGAAGAGGGGGTTGAGGTGGACGTGGGGGACGCGGGGATTGAAGAGGCTGTTGAAGCCCTTGAGGAGCCCGATGACCTCGACGCGGAGCTCGCTGGCTCGGATGACGGCGCCGTGGATGGTGGCGTTGAGGGCGGGGGTGTCGCCGCCCGCGGTGAGGATGGCGATGCGTCTCATGGGGAGGCGGTGGAGCGGGAGGCCTGCGGCGACTTGAGGGCGAAAAAGGTGTCAAAGATGCCGGCCCCGACCTGGTTCATGCGGGTCTGCAGGTCGTCGAGGTATTCGTGGAGGCCGCCGTGGATGATTTCATCGACGCCGGTGAAGGCGAGGTCGGAGCAGAGGATGCCGAGGAGTTTTTCCGGGGCGTGGCGGAAGGTGCCGAGCGGGGTGCCGGTGAGCCGGTGGAGGGAATCGCGGGCGGCGAGCAGGCTGAAGTGGATGGCGCGGGGGAACTCGCGGTCGAGGAGGAGGAACTCGACCACGCCGCGCGGGGCGATGCGGCCGTGTTTCTTGCGGTACATCTCGAAGGCGCTGGCTGAGCGGAGCACGGCGGCCCACTGGATGTCGTCGAAAGGGGTGCCGACATCCGAGGCCGAGCGCAGGAGGAGGAAGTACTTCACGTCGAGGATGCGCGACGTCTTGTCGGCGCGCTCGAGCATCCGGCCCATGTGGAAGAAGTGCCACGGCTCGCCGTGGGTCATGGTGGCGGCGGTGATGCCGTTGAACAGATGGTTGTTGTTCTTGATGCCGGTGAAGAACTCGTGGGGATTGGCGAGCGCGGCGGCCTGGTTGCGGGCGGCCTCGGTCACCTTGAGGTAGAAGGTGTTCAGCTGGAGCCACATCTCCGAGGAGATGATCTCGCGCACGGTGCGGGCGTTCTCGCGGGCGGCGCGGACGCAGGAGAGGATGGAATTGGGGTTCTGCTCGTCGAAGGTGAGGAAGTGGATGACCCTTTCCTGGGTGCCCTCGCCCCAGCGCCGGGCGAATTCCTCGTGGTCCCCGGTGGTGTTCACGAGCGGGGCCCACTGCTGGGATTCCCCGGAGGGGGCGTCGAGCATGAGCTGCAGGTTGACGTCGATGAAGCGCGCCACGTTTTCGGCGCGCTCGACGTAGCGGCTCATCCAGTAGATGGAATCGGCGACGCGGCTGAGCATGGTTCAAAGGTGCAGGCCGATGGCGGATTCGATGGCCTGGCGCAGGGCGGCCAGGCGCCCGGGGTCGGTCACTGCGCCCCCGTCGGCGTCGGTGAGGTGGAAGGTGTCCCGGGCCACGTCGCCGTCGGTCTCGATGGACGCCTGCAGCACGCCCAGGCCGGTCTCCGCGATGGCCTGGAGGACATCATAGAGGAGGCCCATGCGGTCGGAGGTTTCCAGGTGGAGGACGGTGTGGGCGGCGGGGGTGGTCTCAAAGCGGAGCCGCGGGGGAAGGCGCGGGGGCGGGGCCAGGTACTTGTGCCGGGTGCAGGCCCAGATGGACGCGAAGCGCGGGGGCTCGGCGAGGGCGCCCTCGAGGAGGAAGGCGGCCTGCTCGAGGCGCGCGGGCGAGGCGGGGCCGGGTTGGTCGGCGTTGGCCACGGCGAACAGGTCGAGAACCGTGCGGTCGGCGCGGGTGAAGACGGAGGCCTCGCGGATGCTGAGGCCGGCGGCACTGAGGCTGGCGGCGGCCTTGGCCAGCAGGCCGGGGCGATCGCGCGTGCAGAGCAGGACCCGGGTGCCGCGCGCGCCGGGCAGGTCGCGCCACTCAAGCAGGGCGTGGCCGGCCGCGGGCCCGCGGGCCTGGAAACGGTGGACCAGCTGCAGGGCCCAGCGCAGGTCGGCGGCGGTCACGTGTTCCCAGTAGCGGGGCGGCATGCCTTCGAAGTGGGCGGCCAGTTCGGCGGCGTGCACGCCGGGCACCGGTTGCCCGGCCAGTCCTGCGCGCAGGCAGTCGCGCCGGTCCTGCCAGGAGAGTTCGACCCCCTCGACAGCGCACTCGGCGCCTGGGGCGGACGGGGCGGATGGGGCGGGGGAACCGGGGAAGGGGGGAGGGCTCATGGCTCAGGCGACCGCGGTATTGGCGCCTTCGCGGGGCCGCTGTCCGAAATCGTCGGCCTCGGTGACGGGCGCGTCGGCCATCACCCAGGTGTCCTTGCTGCCCCCGCCCTGGGAGGAATTGACCACCAGGGATCCCTTCTTGAGGGCCACGCGGGTGAGGCCGCCGGGCAGGACGAAGATGTCCTTGCCATGCAGGATGTAGGGCCGGAGATCGACGTGGCGGCCCTCGAAGTGGTCGCCGCAGAGGGTGGGCACACGGGAGAGGGCGAGGGTGGGTTGGGCGATGTAGTTGCGGGGGTTGGCCTTCACCCTCTCGGCGAAATCGGCCCGCTGCGCCGGGGTGGCATGGGGGCCCACGAGCATGCCGTAGCCGCCGGATTCATTGGCCGCCTTGACCACCAGTTCGTCGAGGTGCTCGAGCACGTAGCGGAGGTCGTCCGGTTCGGAGCAGACGTAGGTGGGGACATTGGGGAGGATGATGTCCTCGCCGGTGTAGTACTTCACGATGCGGGGGACGTAGGCGTAGACCACCTTGTCGTCGGCCACACCGCCCCCGGGGGCGTTGGCCAGGGCCACCCGGCCCTTCTGGTAGACCTCCATCAGGCCGGGCACCCCCAGCATGGAATCGGGGCGGAAACACTGCGGGTCGAGGAAATCGTCGTCGATGCGCCGGTAGATGACATCGACCCGCTCGAAGCCCCGGGTGGTGCGCATGCAGACGTGGCCATCGGCGATGACCAGGTCGCGGCCCTCAACCAGCTCGATGCCCATCTGCTGGGCGAGGAAGGAATGCTCGAAGTAGGCCGAGTTGTAGATGCCCGGGGTGAGGAGCACGCAGCGGGGTGCGGCCACGGGGTCGGGCGCGAGGTATTCGAGGACGTCGCGCAGCTTGCTGGGGTAATTGGCCACCGCGCGGATGCGGGACTGGGCGAAGACCTCGGGGAACATGCTCTTCATGAGCGCCCGGTTTTCCATCACGTAGGAAACGCCCGACGGGCAGCGGAGGTTGTCCTCGAGGACATAGATCTGGCCATCCCGGTGCCGGACAAGGTCGGTGCCGGTGACATGGCACCAGATGCCGCGGGGCGGGCGGAAGCCGTGGATTTGCTTCCGGTAGGCCTTGGAGGACAGGACGACCTCGGCCGGGATCACGCCGTCCTTGAGGATGCGTTGCCCGTGGTAGAGGTCGTCAATGAACAGGTTGAGGGCGATGATGCGCTGCTTGAGTCCGCGCTCGATCCGGTTCCATTCCGCGGCGCCCACGATGCGGGGGACGAGGTCAAAGGGGAAAATCTTTTCCGTGCCCTCGCCCTGGCCATAGACGTTGAAGGTGATGCCCATCTGGAGCAGGGTCCGCTCGGCCGCGCGCTGGCGGTTGAGAAGTTCGCCTTCGGGCAGGGACTCGATGTTGTGGATGAGCATGCGCGCGGAGGCCCGCGGTTGGCCGTTCTCGCCGAACAGCTCATCAAAGAAATCGCCCCGGTCGTAGTGGTGGAACCGCATGCAATGATTCGGCCGCCCCGGCATTTTCCAGGGGGACGGTCATCCCGATGATAGCAGTGGCGGTGCCATGTCTGCCCGGGCGCGCCGGCGGCGCGTCCTGGGCGGCGCAGCGGGTCCGGGTCCGGGGCAAATCCCGGCCAAAAGAGGGTTTCTGGCCGGGGCGGTTGTCTGGGGGCAGCGGGCCGGGTCGAGGAGCCCGGGCGGCCGGGCGGGGGGGACCGATGGCGGATTATGCGCGCCTTGGCCAAAAGGGCGCAGGGCGGGCGGGCCGTCGGCGGGTCAGTGGGGCAGTCCGCAGCCGCAGGCGGACGCGGGGCTGCCTGGGGAGGGGGTGGCGGGCTGGCCCGGCGTGTAGTTGAGGGCGGGCCCCAGCCAGCGCTCGGTCTCCGCGAGCGTCTGGCCCTTGCGGAGGTGGTAGTCGAGGATCTGGTCGCGGCCCAGCTTGCCGACGCCGAAGTATTTGGATTCCGGATGGGCGAAGCAGAGGGCGCTCACGCTGGCGCCGGGCCACATGGCGAAGCTCTCGGTCAGTTTCACGCCGGTGTGTTTCTCGGCGTCGAGCAACTGCCAAAGGGTGGCCTTCTCGGTGTGGTCGGGGCAGGCGGGGTAGCCCGGGGCGGGGCGGATGCCGCGGTATTTCTCCGCCAGGAGGTCGGTCGGGGAGAGCATTTCGTCGCGGCCGTAGCCCCAGTCGCGGCGGATTTGCTGGTGGATGGCCTCGGCCATGGCCTCGGCGAGCCGGTCGGCGAGGGCCTCGGCGAGGATGGCGTGGTAGTCGTCGTGGTCGGCCTTGAACTGGCGGACCATGGCGTCAAGGCCGAAGCCGGCGGTGACGACGAAGGCGGCCAGGTGATCGGGGGCCGGGGCGCCGGCGGCGGTCCCGCCCGGGTGGCGCGGGGCGATGAAGTCCGCCAGGCACCAGTTGGGCGAGCCGTCGGACTTTTCCATTTGCTGGCGGAGGAAATGGAACCGGGCCACCACGCGGGTGCGGGATTCGTCCGCGTAGACCTCGACGTCATCGCCCACGGAGTTGGCGGGGAAGAATCCGTGCGCGGCGCGGGCCTCGAGCAGGTGTCCGCGGGTGATGCGTTCGAGCAGGCGGCGGGCCTCCTGGTAGAGCTTGCGGGCGGCCTCGCCGTGCTTGGGATGGTCGAGGATGGCCGGGAACACGCCGCGCAGCTCCCAGGTGTGGAAGAAGGGGGTCCAGTCGATGAACGGCTCGATGTCCTGGAGCTGGAATCCGCGGGTGGCGCCGGGGGCGGTGCGGGCGGAGGACTGGGCGCGCACGCCGAGGAAGGCGGGTTGGGGGAGGTCGGCGTAGGAGAGCCGGGGCCGGTTGGCGCGGGCGGCCTCGAGGGAGACGAGGGCCTGGGCCTGGCCGTGGTGGCGCTGGCGGGCCTGCTCGTAGTCGGACTGGAGCTGCCGGACAAAGCCCGGCTTGAGGTCGGGGCTGAGGAGGGCGCTGACGGCGGGGACGGCCCGGCTGGCGTCCACCACGTGCACGACGGGCTCCTGGTAATGAGGGGCGATCTTGACCGCGGTGTGGGCGCGGCTGGTGGTGGCGCCGCCGATGAGGAGGGGGAGTCGGCACCCGGTGCGCTGCATCTCGCGGGCGACGTGCTCCATCTCGTCGAGCGAGGGGGTGATGAGGCCGCTGAGGCCGATGAGGTGGGCGCCCTGCTCGCGGGCGGCCTGGAGGATTTTCTCGCAGGGGACCATGACGCCCAGGTCGATGACCTCGTAGTTGTTGCAGCCGAGAACGACGCCGACGATGTTTTTGCCGATGTCGTGGACGTCGCCCTTGACGGTGGCGAGGATGATTTTGCCCTGGGCCTGGACGGCGTGGCCGGCGGCGGCGAGGGCGGCTTTCTCGGCCTCCATGTAGGGGGTGAGGTGGGCCACGGCCTTTTTCATGACGCGGGCCGACTTCACGACCTGGGGGAGGAACATCTTGCCGGATCCGAAGAGGTCGCCGACGACGTTCATGCCGGCCATGAGGGGGCCCTCGATGACGGAGAGGGGCTTGCCGTATTTCTGGCGGGCCTCCTCGGTGTCCTCGGCGATCCAGGTGTCGAGGCCCTTGACGAGGGCGTGGGTGATGCGCTCCTCGACCGTGCCGTGGCGCCAGGCGTCGTCGGCCTTGGCGGCGGTGGCGGGGCCGGCGCCGCCCTCGGCGGACTTGCGCTTGAGTTCCTCGCCGAAGGCGACGAGGCGCTCGGTGGCGTCGGGGCGCCGGTTGAGCAGGACGTCCTCGACCAGTTCGAGCAGGTCCTTGGGGATCTCCTCGTAGACCTCGAGCATGCCGGCGTTGACGATGCCCATGTCGAGACCGGCGCGCACGGCGTGGTAGAGGAAGGCGGCGTGCATGGCCTCGCGGACGTGGTTGTTGCCGCGGAAGCTGAAGCTGACGTTGGAGATGCCGCCGCTGACCTTGGCGTGGGGGAGGTGTTCCTTGATCCAGGCGGTGGCGCGGATGAAGTCCAGGCCGTAGTTGGCGTGTTCCTCGATGCCGGTGGCGACGGTGAGGACGTTGGGGTCGAAGATGATGTCCTGGGGCGGCACCCCGGCCCTTTGGGTGAGGAGATCGTAGCTGCGTTGGCAGACCTCGATCTTGCGCTGGAAGGTGTCGGCCTGGCCCTGTTCGTCGAAGGCCATGACCACGACGGCGGCGCCGTAGCGGCGGACGAGGGCGGCCTGCTCGAGGAACCTGGCCTCGCCCTCCTTGAGGGAGATCGAGTTCACGATGCCCTTGCCCTGGAGGCATTTGAGGCCGGCCTCGACCACATCCCAGCGCGAGGAATCGACCATGACGGGGACCCGGGCGATGTCGGGCTCGGCGGCGGTGAGTTGGAGGAAGCGGGACATCGCGGCGACGCCGTCGATGAGGCCCTCGTCCATGCACACGTCGATGACGTTGGCGCCGTTCTCGACCTGCTGGCGCGCGATGCTGACGGCCTCCTCGTATTTGTTCTCCTTGATCAGCTTGGCGAACCTGGGGGAGCCGGCGACGTTGGTGCGTTCCCCGACGAGGATAAAGGTGCCGGGTTGCTGGGTGAAGGGGTGGGAGCCGGCGAGGCGGAGGGGCAGGGGACCGGCGGCGGGGGTCGCGGGGCCCTTGGGCACGCGGGGCGGCAGTCCTTCGAGGGCCTTGGCGATGGCGGCGATGTGCTCCGGGGTGTTGCCGCAGCAGCCGCCCGCGATATTCACGAGGCCGGCCTGGGCGAACTCCTTCAGGTAGTCGCCCATGTGCGGGGGTTCCAGGTCAAAGCCGGTCTTGGCGAGCGGATTGGGCAGGCCGGCGTTCGGGTAGCAGGAGATGTAGGCGTCGCTCCGGGCGGCCAGTTCCTCAAGGAACGGCCGCATCAGGTCGGGGCCGAGGGAGCAGTTGAGCCCCACCGCCAGCGGGCGCACGTGGGCCACGGAGTTCCAGAGCGCCTCGACCGTCTGCGCCGAGATCATCGTCTCGCCACCGCGGCCGACCGCGGCGGAGATCATGATGGGCAGCCGGATGCCGTCCGCGGCGAAGATTTCCTGGATGGCCACCAGGGCGGCCTTGGCGTTGAGCGCGTCGAAGATGGTCTCGACCAGCAGGATATCGGCGCCGCCCGCGATGAGCGCCCGCGCCTGGTGGGCGTAGGCCGCCTTCACCTGGTCGAACGTCACCACGCGGAACCCGGCGTCATTGGCGTCGGGCGAGATGGAGAGGGACACCGTCAGGGGCCCGATGGCGCCGGCCACGAAGCGCGGACGGCCGGTCGCGGCGGCCACCTTGTCGGCCCACTCGCGGCATTGGCGGGCGCTGGTCTCGTTGATTTCCCAGGCCAGATCGTTGAGGAACCGGTCCTCGATCACCTTCTGGTAAAAGGCCGGATCCTTGCGCCCGCCGTGCTCGCGCGGGTCCTCCACGAAGAACTCGCTCTGCCCGATGCTGGTCGCCGAGAAGGTGTTGGTCTCGATGATGTCCGCCCCCGCCTCGAGAAAACGCCGGTGGATGTCCCCAATCACGTCCGGGCGCGTCAGGCTGAGGATGTCCCCGTTGTTCTTCAGGTCCTTCAGGGCGTCGCGGAACCGCTCCCCCCGCGTGTCGGCCTCGGTCAGGCCGTAATCGCGGATGGTCGTGCCCATGGCGCCATCGATGATGGCGATGCGCTGCCGCAGCAGCGCCTCCAGTTGGGCGGTGCGTTCCGCCAGGCGGGCGGCGGTGGGACGGGAACCGGTGCTCATGCGAATCAAGGTTGCTGCGGGACCGGCGACAACCGCCTCCACCCCGCAACCACCCCCACCCTATCGGCACTTCCTTCCAGCTGTCAAATCATCAAATCCTGATTTGATGATTTGATCCTTGGTCACCGGTGGGTGGGGTGGGAAAACCTGCTTGTCGCGGGCGGCCATTTGCGGTTGAATGTGAGGCACTTCCCCGAGGTCCAACCGCGCGTTTCCGCCGTCCGGGAAACGTCCCAGACCCTCGTTCGACATGCTGACCTTGACTGCCCCGCCGCCGCGCCGTTCCGGCTTTTGTGACGGCGTCTCGCGCCGCGACTTCCTGCGCATTGGCGCGCTGGGCCTGGGGGGGCTGGCATTGCCGCAGATCCTGCAGGCCGAGGCGGGCTCGGGCATCCGCCGCTCGCACAAGGCGGTCATCATGGTGTTTCTGCCGGGGGGGCCCAGCCACCAGGACATGTTCGACCTGAAGGCGGATGCCCCCAGCGAGGTGCGCGGTGAGTTTCGACCAATTTCCACCAACGTGGCCGGGCTCGAGATCTGCGAGCATCTGCCCCTGTTGGCCAGGCTGGCCGACAAATACACGGTCATCCGGTCGATGGTGGGGGCGGAGGACCGGCATGAGGCGATGCAATGCCTGACCGGCCGGCTGTTCCGCAACCAGCCGCCTGGCGGCTGGCCCTGCCTGGGGTCGGCCCTGTCCCGGCTGCAGGGTCCGGTTGACAAGACCATCCCGGCGTTTGTCGGCCTGGCGCCCAAGATGGGTCATGTGCCGTGGTCGGACAACGGGCAGCACGGGTTTGCGGGCATCAGTCATGCGCCGTTCCAGCCCAACAAGGGCGGGGGCAAGGACGACATGGTCCTGAACGGCCTGACCCTGGACCGGCTGGCCGACCGGCAGCAACTGCTGCGGGCCTTTGACCAGTTCCGGCGGGACGTGGACGCCAGCGGGATGATGGAGGGGTTGGACACCTTCAACCAGCAGGCCTTTGGCATCCTGACCTCGAGCCGGTTGCTGGAGGCGCTGGACGTGGGGAAGGAGGATCCGAAGGTGCGCGAGCGCTATGGCAAGGGCGACC
>JBJOEZ010000044.1:0-34716 GCA_046048995.1 Verrucomicrobiota bacterium
GGCGTGCTCGGGAAGGATCCGCGGAAGCGGGAGTTTGTGGAATCCGTGGCGTTGGTGGCCCGCTTGGAGGCGGAAAGTTTCAAGCAGGCCTTGCAGGCGGAGATTGGGCGGCAGCGCCGAGCCCGCCGGCGGCGGGTGACCGTGGTGGTGGCGGGGCTGGCGCTCGCGGTCATCCTGGCAGCGGCTTGGGTGTCGAGGCAGCGCGCTGAGGCGGCCCGGGTCAAAGCCGCCGCCGAGGCGAAAGCCGCCCATGAACGCGCGCTGGCCGCAGCCCGCGAGGCGGACGAGCGGGCCAGGGCCGAGGCCAAGGCCGCCGAGGAAAAGCGGGTGGCCGAGATTAAGCGCCAGCGGGATGAGGCCCAGGCGGCGGAGGAGAAGGCGCAGGCGGAGGCCAAAGCCAAGGCGGAGGCGGAGGCCCGGCGCCTGGAGGTGGAGGCCAAGCTCGCGCAGGAGCGGAAGGAGGCCGGACTCAGGCTTCTTCAGGAGCGGATTGCAGCCACGGCCAAGCCGGCCCAGGAAAAGCGGCTGGACTGGGTTGGCCGCGCCTTGCGGCGTGGGGGCATCCGGGAAGAGGTGGTTCAGCGTCTGTTGGTTGAAGGAGGCAGCACGGTGGCCTGGGGTGCCCAGGGCCGCCCGGTGGGTTTGGGTGGGCTGGTGCAGATGACGGAACGTTTGGCCCTCCGCAGCAACGGCACCGTGCTGAGCTGGAACGGGGGCTCCTGGGTGCCGCCCGATCTATGCGGGGTGGTGTCCGTCGCGAGTGGGTCAGCACTCAACCTGGCCCTGCGGGCGGATGGCACCGTGGTCGCTTGGGGCTTGGAAGCCCCGGCCGATCCGGCCTCCACCAACCAAGCCAAGTTCCCCCCACAAGGTTTCCCCCTCCGGCCCATCCCCGGCCGGCCCCTCCCCGGTGTGCCAAGGCGGCTGAACCCTGCCGCTGTTCCTGCCGTGCCGGCCGGATTGAGCAACGTCGTGGCCATTGCCGCGGGGGGAGGCCACGGACTGGCCCTGCGCGCCAATGGCACCGTGGTGGCCTGGGGCGAAAACCGCCACGGCCAGGCTTCCGTGCCGGACCGCCTGGCCGACGTGGTGGCCATCGCGGCGGGCGAGGATCACAGCCTGGCCCTGCGCGCCGATGGCACCGTGGTGGCGTGGGGCAACAACTCGGTTGGACAAACCGACGTCCCTGCCAACCTCGCCGGGGTGGTGTCGATCGCTGCGGGGCGAGCGCATAATCTCGCGCTTTGCCGGGACGGCTCGGTCGTCGGATGGGGGCACAACGAATACGGCCAGGTCAAAGTCCGTGGCGACCTTGGGGCGGACCTGGATGCGACATACTCGGGAGAATTGTGGATCGACAAGGTCAAGCGAGGCGGACCCGCGGACCTGGCCGGATTGCGCAGGGGTGACACGATCGTGGACGGTAATGGCGTCTGGAGCGCGCTCCTGAAGTCCGCGCCCGGCGAGGTGTTGACCTTCGAGGCTGGCCGCGAAGGCGGGACAAAGAAGAAGGGCGCCCGCAAAAGCTACACGGTCACCCTGGAGGCCTTTGGGGGGCCGCCTCCCAATCTGAAGGGGGTGGTCGCCTTGGCCGCCGGCAATTCGCACAGTCTGGCTCTGCGCGGGGATGGCACGGTGGTGGCCTGGGGTTACAACGACGACGAACAGTGCGCAGTGCCAGCCGGCTTGGACGGCGTTGCTGGCATGGTGGCGGGTGATGCCTACAGCCTGGTGCTCCGGTTGGCGGCCCCTGCCAGTTCCATGGTGGATTTGACCCTTCGCTCGGGCGAGAAGCTGGCCGGGAGCATCCAGTCGGCGACTGACCAGGGTTTTGTGCTTCTGTTGCCTGATGGCAAGACCTATCGTGGCGGCAGGGTGCCTTGGTCCGAGTTGACGCCGGAGAGCGCAGCCAAATTGGCGGGGCAACCCCAGTTTGCGCCCTATCTCAAAGCCCCCAGGACACCGTGACGACCTCGACGCCAGCCAACCCGCCCTTGCCTGGCCCAGCGGATGCGCGGTCTTGGCTGGCACCCTGGTGGAGCGCAGGGACGGCCTAATTGAATCAACATTCCATGAGCGACAAGGTCATTGACGTCTTTATCAGCCATTCATCAAAAGACGACCAATACGCCGCCGCCATCAAGCAGCATTTGACGGGGATCGGCATCCGGTGCTGGAAGGCACCTGAGGATGTCGATCCTGGTGCAAACTGGGCGGCGGCCATCGAATGGGCCCTGCGCAATTGCCATATGATGGTTCTGGTGTGTTCATCAGAGTCCTTGCAGTCGTCACAGGTCACCAAGGAATTGACGCTTGCCATGGGGAACCGCACGACGGTGATTCCGCTTCGGGTTGAGGATGTGGCCGTGCAGGGGGCGTGGAGGTATCACCTGGCTGACACGCACTGGTTGGATGCCTACCGGCCGACCTTTCAGGCCAACCTGCCGATGGTGGCCAGCCATATCAGCAAGTGGCTGTCTGTGCAGAAGGCGGGCTACCAGCCTGCGAACCCGGCCACTCCACCAACGGATCCCAAGCTGCCGGAAGGAGCCAGCCAGCCACCCGGCATGGATGAATCCGAGCGGTTCCGGTTGCAGCAGGCGGAACGGTTGCTCTACTCGGAGTTCCAGGTCGACGAGGCATTTGAGAAGCTCTGGCGGCTGTATGAGGTCCACCAACGGCGGGACGAGCGCCTTTGGCGCGCCTACCTGCACGGCCTGGCCGAGCATGATCCGGAGCAGGCGGCGGTGGAGTTGCGGGAGCTTCGCGTGGATCAACCGCAGGTTTATGCCGTGCGGGTGGAATTGCTCCTGCGCCGAGGGGAGTTTGCCCATGCCGCAACGCTCCTCAAGGAGGCGCGGCAAAAGTTTGGCGAAAGCGAGACGTGGCGCGCGCAGGAGGCCAACGCCTTGCTCGAGGAATACCGGCAGGATCGGGACCCGCTCCTGCTGGAGCGGGCCGGGCAGATCCTGGTCGGCCTCGGGGCGGAGACCGCCGGCTGGGTGAAGGCCAAGCTGGACTGGCTCAAGGGCGACCGGGAAAGCCTCCAACGGGGGCGGGAAGCCGCCGCGGCGGACAGCCTCGCGCGCTTCCGTTTCCTGCAGGCGGAAAAATATCTGACCCTCGGTCCCTTGATGCTGGTGATTGGGGGCCAGGAATATCCCTGTCGCAGCGGCGATGTGATCGGGCGCCATGGCACGGTGGCCAAGGCCCACCTGGCCTCCATCCAAACCCTCTCGCGGCGCCATGCCCAGGTCCTGCTGCGTGCCGGCGCCTGGCACATCCGGTTGCTCGCCAACCCCACCAACGCCAGCATCCTGGACGGCCGGCCCATGGAGCCAGGGAAATTCCACCGACTGGGGCTTGAACACCGCGTCCGGCTTTCCACGCAGTGCGAGTTCGAACTGCGCACCACGCTGGCCACCTGAGCGGGGTTCCTGGGGCGGGGGCAGGTGGGGTCAGAGGCAGCGCCTTGGCAGTGCTTCTCCGACGAGCGCGAAACGAGGGGAAGCCAGGGAGGAGAAGTGGAGCGGGCGATGGGAATCGAACCCACGTGGCCAGTTTGGAAGACTGGAACTCTACCATTGAGCTACGCCCGCGCTGCAGGCAGACCTTACCAGCGGCCCGTCCGCATGAGTTCCCTGCTCCTCACCGGCGGCCGCGTCCTCGACCCGGCCCGCCAGTTCGACGCCACCGCCGATGTCCTCCTGCGCGACGGCCGCGTGGCCGCAGTGGGGCCCGAGGCGGGGCGCGGGGCCGATCCCGGCACCGAACGGCTCGATGTCCGCGGGTTGGTCGTCTGCCCCGGCCTGATCGACCTCCACGTGCACCTGCGCGAACCCGGCCAGTCCGCCAAGGAAACCATCGCCACCGGGACCGCCGCCGCCGCCCGCGGCGGGTTCACCACCGTCGTCTGCATGCCCAACACCAGCCCGGCCATCGACAACCCGGGCACCGTCGCGCTCATCCAGGAAAAGGCCCAGCGCGAGGGCAAGGTCAACGTCCTCCTCACCGGCGCCATCACCAAGGGCATCGCCGGCGAGGAACTCGCGCCGATCGGCTCGCTCAAGCAGGCCGGCGTCGTCGCCATCACCGATGACGGCCATTGCGTGCAGAACAACGAACTGATGCGCCGGGCGCTCGAATACGCGCGCATGTTCGACCTGCCGGTCATGGACCATTGCCAGGACTACGCGCTGGTCAGCGACGGGGTCATGCATGAGGGCTACTGGAGCACGGTCCTCGGGCTGCGGGGTTGGCCGGCGGCGGGCGAGGACATGATTGTCGCGCGCAACATCCTGCTGGCCGAGGCCACGGGGGCGCATGTGCATTGCCAGCACCTGAGCACGGCCGGCAGCGTGGCCCTGCTGCGCGAGGCCCGGAAACGCGGCGTGCCCATCTCCGGCGAGGCCTGCCCGCACCACTTCACCCTCACGGACGCCGCCATTGCCGGCAGCGAGAAGTTCTGGGCGGCCGACGGGGCGAACCTGCCGGGGTTCGGCGACGGGGGCGTGCCCCGTCCCTCCTGGCCCTCCTACGACACCAACTTCAAGATGAACCCGCCCCTGCGCTCGGCGCAGGATCGGGAGGCCATCCTCGAGGGGTTGGCCGATGGCACCATCGAGGTGCTGTGCAGCGACCATGCCCCGCACTGCGACTTCCAGAAGGAGGTGGAGTTCGATTACGCCCCGTTTGGCATCACCGGCCTGGAAATCGAGCTGGGCCTGTCCCTGACCCACCTGCACCACACCGGACGGCTGGGTTTGCCCGAATTGATCGCCAAATACACCGCCGCCCCCGCCCGGTTGCTCAGGCTCGAGGCCGGCACCCTGCGGGAGGGCGGGCCGGGCGACGTGACCGTGATCGACCCTGCCGCCGCCTGGACCTACCGCCGGAAGGAGTCGGTCAGCAAGTCGCACAACAGCCCGTTCGATGGCTGGCCCCTGCGGGGACGGGCCGTCCTGACGGTGGTGGGCGGAAAGATTGTCTGGCGTGAAGAAGGCCGCTTCGGTAGCGTCCAAAACCAGCGTTAGACACAACCGTTCGCCCACTCAACCTCAACGTCTGCCCACCATGTCCCGCCTCCACCTTGCCCTCCTTGCCGCCGTCTCCCTCCTGGCCTCGACCGCCCATGCGGCGCTGGAGTGGACCACCGACCTCCCGGCCGCCCTGGAGCAGGCCAAGAAGGAGAAGAAGATGGTCCTGATGGATTTCACGGGCTCCGACTGGTGCGGTTGGTGCATCAAGCTGAAGAAGGACGTCTTCAACACCGCGGATTTCGAGGCCTACGCCAAGAAGAACCTGGTCCTGGTCGAGGTGGATTTCCCCTCCAAGAAGAAGCAGTCTCCGGAGCTCAAGAAGGCCAATGACGCGCTCAAGACCAAGTATGGGGCCAACGGCTTTCCGACCATTGTGGTCCTGAACAGCGAGGGCAAGCAGGTCTGGAAGCAGGTGGGCTACATGCAGGGCGGGCCCACCGCCTGGATCGCCAAGCTCGATGAGGCGAAGAAGAAGTAAGGATTTGCCCGCAATGACGGGTGCCCCGGCGTGGCTGCCAGCAGCCACGCCTCTTTTTTTATCCCCGGAGGCCGGCGGCCGCGGCCGGCAGGATGTCCCCTCCCTGCAACGTTTCATCCCATGAATGCCGAACTGAAAACCCTTCGTGCGCAGGTCCGTGAACTGCGCCAGGAACTCAAGCTGCTCAAGCAACTGCTGTCCCTGCCGGTCGACCGCGCCTTGACGCGCCGGGACGAGTTGCACCTGCACTGTCGTTCCCTCCAGGTGCAGGGGGAACCCCGCCAGGGCGGGGCCGTGGAGGTGTTTTGCGACGACCAGGGGCCGCACGTGGTGCTGCGCGACGAGCGGGGCAAGGCCCGCGCCCACCTCGGGGCCGCCGCGCTCAGCCTGAACGGGCCGGACGCCGTGCCGCGGGCCGAGTTGTGGGTGGAGGCGGATCATGGCCATTTGCTGGCCAGCGGTCCCGGCGGGGCGCCGCAGGCGGGCCTCAAGGCCACGGCGGGCGGCGGCGTGGTGAGCGTGCTGGACGGGAAGGGCAAGCCCCTGGCCTTCCTGCACGGGACCGACAAGGGCGGCGAGGTGCATGCGGTGAGCCGCAAGGGGGTGAGCGCGGCGTCGTTGCGCGGGAGTGACGACGGGGGCCTGGTGGCGGCGCACGACGCCAAGGGCCAGTTGCGTTCGATGCTGACGACGATTGAGGGGCACGGGACGGCGCTGGTGCTGGGGCGCGACGGTGGCTTGCGCGCGGCCGTGGGGGTGGCCGGCGAGGACGGGGTGGTGACCACCTACACGGCGAAGGACAAGTCGCGCGCGGTGCTGGGGGCGGGCCGCTCCGGCGGCTGGGTCCATTTGCAGAACGGGGAGGGCCGCACGGTGGCCTCGATGACGGCGGGCGACGAGGGCGGCTGTTTTGCGGCGCACGACGGCGAAGGCGGGGAGGGTGCGGCGCTGCGGTCGGTCCGGGGCACGGGGGTGGTCAGCGTGGCGGGCCCGGAAGGCAAGCCCTCCGTCCTGCTTTCCAACACGCCCAACGGCGGCATCGTGGCGGTCTACGCGAACGACGGCCGGCCGGCCTGCGTGATGGACATGCAGGACAACGGGGGACGGATTGGGGTGACCTCGGACGACGGCCAGGTGCGGGCGGGGTTGACGCGGGACAGCGACGGGGGCGGCTTGATTGCGGCGATGGGCGATGACGGCGGGGTGCAGGCGGCGCTGATATCGCACGAGGAAGGCGGGCGCATCGTGGTGATGGGCCCGGAGAACACGACCCTGGCCGCGCTGGCCGCGACGCCGGATGGCGGCAAGATGGCGATTTACAACGACCTGGGCATCCTGCGCGGCATGCTGCATGTGCTGGAGGAAGGCGGGCGGCTCGACCTGCAGTGGGCGGGTTCCCCGGCGGCGTTCCTGGCGGCGGACGAAAACGGGGGTGGGCTGGTCCTCCTCGATCCGGAAGGCAACGTGCGCGGTTCGCTGCCGGAGTCCGGGGAGGAAACGGAATCCGACGACGAGTGAGCGCGTCCGCGCCCATGGGCAGGCCCGGTGAATCCCGCCGGATGCAGGCCGTGCAGACGCCGGTGATCCCGGTGGTGGCGGACCTGATTCGCCGGCATCCGGGCACCATCTCGCTGGGGCAGGGGGTGGTGAGCTACGGGCCGCCGGAGGAGGCGCTGGCGGAAATCCCGCGGTTCCTGGCCGGGCCGGACCACCACAAATACCTGCCGGTCACGGGCCTGCCGGAGCTGGTGGAGGCCTTCGGCCGCAAGCTGGCGGCAGAGAACGGCCTGGCCACGGGCGACGCCGCCCCCGCGCGCTTCGTCGTCACGGCTGGCAGCAACATGGCTTTCCTGAACGCCGTCCTGGCCATGACGGACCCGGGGGACGAGGTCATCCTGCAGAGCCCGTGTTACTTCAACCACGAGATGGCGGTGACGATGGCCTCGGCCCGGCCGGTGCTGGTGCCCACGGACGCGCGGTTCCAGCTGCGGCTGGACGCCATCGCCGCGGCGATCACGCCGCGGACGCGCGCGGTGGTGACGGTGTCCCCGAACAACCCGACGGGGGCGGTGCATCCCGAGGCGGACCTGCGGGCCGTCAATGAACTCTGCCGGGGGCACGGCCTGTGGCACATCCATGACGAGGCCTACGAGTATTTCACGTATGGGGAAGCCCGGCATTGGTCGCCCGGCTCGGCGCCCGGGGCGGCCGAACACACCGTGTCGCTCTTCTCGCTTTCCAAGGCCTACGGGTTTGCCAGCTGGCGGGTGGGCGGGATGGTGATTCCGGAGCGCTTGCTGGCCGCCGTGCGGAAGGTGCAGGACACGAATGTCATCTGCGCGCCGGCCATCGCGCAGTTCGCGGCGGTGGGGGCCTTGCGGGCGGGGCGGGCCTGGTGCCGGGAACGGGTGGCGGAACTGGCGGGCACGCGCGAACGGGCCCTGGCGGAACTGGAGGCGGCCCGGGGCTTTTGCGCGGCGGCGCCGGCCGACGGGGCGTTTTACCTGCTCCTGCGCGTGGCCACGTCCCTGCGGCCGCTGGATGTGGTGGAGCGCCTGGTGCGCGAGCATGGGGTCGCGGTCATTCCCGGGACCGCCTTCGGTCTCGAGGAGGGGTGCCACCTGCGCGTGTCCTATGGGGCGCTGCGCCGGGAGGCGGTGGCGGAAGGGATGGGCCGGCTGGTGCGGGGACTGCGCCGGATCGTGGGCGCCTGAAGCGAAACCGCCGGCCCAGGGGCCGGCGGTCGCGGGGTGAGAATGGGTGCCGGAGGCGGGTCCGGCCGTCAGAGGGGTTCCTCGGTCTCGAGGAAGCCCTGGAGCTGCCGGATGCGGGTGGGATGGCGCATCTTGCGGAGCGCCTTGGCCTCGATCTGGCGGATGCGCTCGCGGGTGACCTTGAACTGCTTGCCGACCTCCTCCAGCGTGCGGCTGTAGCCGTCGCCGAGGCCGAAGCGCAGCTCGAGCACCTTGCGTTCGCGCTCGGTCAGGCTGGTCAGCACGTCGCTCAGCTTGTCCTTGAGGAGGCTGTAGCTGGTCATGTCGGACGGGTTCTCCGCCGACTTGTCCTCGATGAAATCGCCGAAGTTCGTGTCCTCGCTGTCGCCGACGGGGGACTGCAGGCTGATGGGCTGCTGGGCCATCTTGAGGACGGCGCGCACGCGTTCCACCGGCATCTGCATCTCGTCGGCGATTTCCTCGGGGGTGGCCTCGCGGCCGAAGTCCTGCACCAGCTGCTTCTGCACCCGCATCAGCTTGTTGATCGTCTCGATCATGTGCACCGGGATGCGGATGGTGCGGGCCTGATCGGCGATGGAGCGCGTGATGGCCTGGCGGATCCACCAGGTGGCGTAGGTGCTGAACTTGTAGCCGCGGCGGTACTCGAACTTCTCCACCGCCTTCATCAGGCCCATGTTGCCTTCCTGGATCAGGTCGAGGAAGGAGAGGCCGCGGTTGGTGTATTTCTTGGCGATGGAGATGACGAGGCGCAGGTTGGCCTCGACCATCTCGGTCTTGGCCTGGAGGGCGCGGGCGGCGAAGTGCTTCAGCTGGTCGTAGCAATCGAGATACTCCTGGCTCGACATGCGGACGAACTTTTCCAGCTCCTTGATGCGGCGCTGCTCGCCCTGGATGACCTGCTGCTGGGCGGAGGACTTCCGCTGGGCGCTCCACTCCTGGAGGGTGCGCAGGCTGGTGCGGAAGTTGTCATGGATGTTCTCCGCGACCAGGGCCATCTCCTCGATGACCTTCTGCTTGAAGTAAAACTTGGGGAACGAATCCTGCAGCTTCTTGTCGAGCTTGCGGAACTCGTTGAGCGAGCGTTCCCGGGCCGCCTTGCTTTGGGCGGCGGGGATGAGGGCGTATTTGCGGTCGACCTGCTCGTCGAGCAGGCTGACGGTCTTGACCAGCTTGCGCAGGTCGCGCAGGTGCTGTTCGCGGTTCTCAATCTTCTTGTCGACGATGACGCGGTCGAAGCGCTCCTTGGGCGGCTCGGAGATCAGCTTCTCGGCCAGGGCGATGTGCTCCTTCCCGGAGAAGCCGAAGCTGTAGATGATGCGCTTGAGCTCGTTCTCGGCGGTCTCGATGCGCTTGGAGATCTCCACTTCCTGCTCGCGCGTCAGCAGGGGCACCTGGCCCATCTGCTTGAGATACATCCGGACGGGGTCGTCGAGGATGTCGAGCCGGCTCTTGTCCTCCTCCTCCTCGGGTTCCGGCTGCTTGACGCGATCGACCTCGGCCTGGTCGACGATCTCGACCTCGAGGTTGCGCAGCTTGATGATGACCTCATCGATCTCGTCGGCGGTGACGACGCTGTCGGGGAGGGCATCGTTGATGTCGCCGTAGGTGAGGTAGCCTTGTTCCTGGGCCAGTCGGAGCAGTTCCTTGACCTTCTCGGTCAGGTCCACGCCGGTGGAACTCTTGATGGTCCCGAGGGCCTGCTGGGCCTCGGTCAACTGCGCCTCAGGGGAGGGCGGGGTGGTCTGGCGCGTGGCATGGCCATTGCCGGCGGCCTTGAGCAGTTGCGCCGCCAACCGGGTGGCGCTGGCCGGAACCAAGGGTTTGCGGGCCGGGGCGGGCGCCGGGGCGGCGGCCTTGGGCGAAGCTTTCAGTGAAGCCTTGGCGGCGGGGGCGGCAGCAGCGGCGGCAGCGGCGGCAGCGGGTTTGCGGGACGGCTTGGCGGCGGGCTTGCGGACAGGTTTGCGGGCGGCCGGCTTCGCCTTGGCTTTGGACATAGCAGGTTTGGATGGCGGACTGGATCTCTGGCTATAGAGAGCCGGGAAATATGGAGAAACTAGCGGGAGGCGTCAAGGGAACATTGCCGGTTCTTTACTGCCTGATGCCCACGTAAGCCCCTCGAAAACCGCCCTTTGCCATTGTTCGGCGCGGGTTTGGGTGGCAGGCTTGTTGTCCATGGCCGCGCTTTTCAGAATCTCACCGCCCTTGGCAACGTCTGAGCCTGCCATGCGTTCCGGTTTCCCCCCGGCGGCCCTCGGTCGCCTCCTGCCCCACTGGATGGCCGCCTGCCGACTTCTGCTGGCGGTGGCCCTGCCAGCCGGGGCCGCCCTGGCGGCTGCCTCCCCGGCGGCGCCGCCGGTGGCTCTGCTCCTGCAATGCCGGTCCGACGACGGGGCGCCGACCCCGGTCGAGCTGCGCCTGCGGGGGGCGGACGCCCGGCAGCAGGTGCTGGCCACGGCCCGGTTGGAAGGGGGCGGTTTGCGGGATGTCACCCGGGCGGTCCGCTACGAGGCGGTCCCGGCGGGTGTCGTGCGGGTGGATCGGACCGGCCGGGTGATTCCGCTGGGGGACGGGACGGCGACTCTCACCGCCACCCTGGTGGAGGAGGGCAAGGCCGCTGGCCTCTCGGCCCGGCTGCAGGTCAGGGTGGAACAATTTGGCGAGGCGATCCCGGTCCATTTCGCCAACCAAGTGGTCCCGATTTTCACCAAGGCGGGCTGCAACGGCGGGGGATGCCATGGCAAGAGCGCCGGCCAGAACGGGTTCCGTCTCTCGCTGCTGGGCTTTGAGCCGGGCGAGGACTATGAGCACCTGGTCAAGGAGGCGCGGGGCCGCCGCATTTTCCCGGCGGCGCCCGAGCGGAGTCTCCTGCTGACCAAGGGGACCGCGGGCGTGCCGCATGGCGGGGGGCGCCGGCTGGAGGAAGACTCGGACGACTACCGTCTGCTCGTGCGGTGGATTGCGCAGGGGATGCCACAGGGCCGCAGCACGGACCCGCACGTGGATCGCATCGAGGTGTTCCCGAAGCAGCGGACGCTGGCCCTGGGGGCGGGGCAGCAACTGGCGGTGGTGGCCCATTACACGGACGGGACCATGCAGGACGTGACGGGCAGCGCCCTGTATGAGGCCAATGACAAGGACATGGCGACCGTGGGGGAGGACGGCTATGTGCGGGTGTTCAACCAACCCGGGGACGTGGCGGTGATGGTCCGCTACCAGAGCAAGGTGGCGACCTTCCGGGCCACGCTGCCCCTGGGGCATGCGGTGACCAACCTGCCCCCGGCGCGCAATTTCATTGATGAACTCGTCTTTCGGAAGCTGCAGGCGGTGGGCATGCCGCCCAGCGGGCCTTGTGACGACGCCACCTTCATCCGCCGGGTGACCCTGGATCTGGCCGGCCGCCTGCCGACCCCGGCGGAGACGCGCGCCTTCCAGGCCGAGGCGGGACCGGCCTCCGGCGGGCGCCTGACCCCCGCGCAGGAGGCGGCGCGGGATCGGGTGATTGAACGCCTGCTGGCCAGCGCGGACTACGCGGATTACTTCGCCAACAAGTGGAGCGCGTTGCTCCGCAACAAGCGGGTGGAGGCGACCCATGCCCGGGGCACCTATGCCTTCCACGGCTGGATCCGGGACAGCCTGGCCGCCAACAAGCCCTTCGACCAGTTTGTGCGCGAGGTCCTGGCGGCGTCCGGGGACATCGACCAGCAGCCGGCGGTGGCCTGGTACCGGCAGGAAAACACCCTGACGTCCCAGCTGGAGGATTCGGCCCAGTTGTTCCTGGGCCAGCGCCTGCAGTGCGCCCAGTGCCATCATCATCCCTACGAGCGCTGGAGCCAGCACGACTACTACAGCTACGGGGCCTTCTTCAGCCGGGTGGGGCGCAAGGCCGGCTCCCAGCCCGGGGAGGAGGTCATCTTCCACCGGCGCGGCCAGGCCGAGACCGTGGACAAGAAGACCAAGGCCCCGGTCCGCCCGGCCGGCCTGGGGGCGCCGGTCGCCCGGCTGGACGCCGACCAGGATCCGCGCCAGGTGCTGGTCGATTGGATGACCGCCCCGGACAACCGCTACTTCGCGCGGTCGCTGGCCAACCGTTACTGGAAGCATTTCTTCAACCGCGGCCTGGTGGAGCCGGAGGACGACCTGCGCGAGACCAATCCCCCAACCAACCCCGAACTGCTGGACGGGTTGGCCGCGCACTTCGTGCGGTCGGGCTACAACCTGAAGGAACTTGTGCGCGCCATTTGCCGCTCACGGACCTACCAGTTGAGCGCGCTGCCCAACGCGGTGAACGGGGTGGACCGCCAGAACTTTTCCCGGTTCCAGCCGCGCCGGCTGACCGCCGAGGTGCTGTATGACGCGGTGCACACGGTGGTGGGGAGCACGAGCGCCTTTGCCGGGCAGCCGGCGGGGACCCGGGCGGTCGCCCTGCCCGACAACAGCTATAACGCCAGCACCTACTTCCTGCAGGTGTTTGGCCGTCCGGAAAGCAGCAGTTCCTGCGAGTGCGAGCGCAGCCAGGACGCCTCGCTGGCCCAGAGCCTGCACCTGCTCAACGCAAAGGAAATCCAGGAAAAGATTGCCGCGGACAAGGGCCGGGCGGCCGCGCTGGCCGCCGAGCACGGGCGCGGGGATGAGGACAAGCTGCGGGAACTCTACCAGTTGGCCTATGCGCGCGACCCCCGTCCCGACGAACTGGCGGCGGCCCGCGCGCACCTCGAAAAGGGCTCGACCCGCAGCAGCGACGAGAAGGGCAACGCCGTCAATGGCCGGCGTCAGGCCTGGGAGGACCTCGTGTGGGCGGTCCTCAACACCAAGGAATTCCTCTTCAACCACTGAGCGCCCGGTCGGCCCCGGGATCAGCCCGGGCGGGAGTTCTCCTCCTCCTCCTCCGCTGCCGACTCCTCCGCCGGGAGGGCATCCCCACTCCGCTTCAATACTTGGCCGCGGCCTGCCCGGTGCCGAGGCCGAGGGCCTGGGCCACCTCACCCGCCTTGCCCAGCATGAACCCCGCCTCGCTGGCCACAGCGATGAATTGCCAGCCTTCGTCGATCCGGCGCCGGGCCTGGGCGGCGTCGAGGACATGGATCCCGGCGGCGATCCCGCGGGCCTTGGCTGCCGCCAGCACGCGGGCGAGGGCGGCGTTGAACCGGGGGTCGGTGCTGTCGAACGTGGGGGGCAGGCCGAGCGAGGCGTGCAGGTCGTTGGGCCCGACGAACACGGCGTCGAGGCCGGGCACGCTGAGGATTTCCTCGATGCGCTCGACGGCATCGACGTGTTCGGCCATGACCACGACGAGGATCTGCTCGTTGGCGCGGGCGTAATAGGTGGCGGCATCGGTGCCGAAGTTGGCCCCGTGAAGCTGTCCGCCGATGCTGCGTTCCCCGAGGGGTCGGTAGCGGGCGGCGCGCACGACGGCCTCGGCCTCGGCGCGGCTGTTGACCATGGGCACCACAATGCCCCAGGCGCCGGTGTCGAGGGCGCGCTTGATGTTCTCGGTGGAGTTGACGGGGATGCGCACGAGCGGCACGCAGCCGTTGGCGGCGGTGATGGCGGCCATGGCGGCGGCGGTCTCACTGGAGATGGGGGTGTGTTCCAGCTCGATGGTGAGCCACTGGAACCCGGTCCGGCTCATGAGCTGGGCGGCGACGACGCTGGGCAGGGTGAGCCAGGTGCCCACGGCGGGCTGGCCGGCGTGGAGGCGGGCGCGGACTGGGTTGGTCTTCACGGCGGCAACTGTGGGCGACGGGCCCGGCCCGAGGCAAGGGCAAGCGCGGGCCGGAAGGGCAGTGGGAAGGGCGGCGGGATCAGCCGCCGAGCGAGGAGGGATCGCCCACGTCGCCCTTGTTGAAATCCACGTAGGCCTCGGTGAGGTCGGCCGCGTAGATGACGGCCTGGCCGCGGCCGAGGTTGAGGCGGATGTGGAGGTCGAACTCCGCGGGGGCGGCGGCCCGGCAGAGGGCCGCGAAGGTGGCGCGCGTGGGCTGTCCCCGGCGGAGGCTCCAGAGAATCTTTGCGCTCCCGGGAGTGCTGTAGCCGATGTCGACGCGGTCCTCGACCACGCGGGCGGGGCTGTAGCCGAGGGCATCAATGATGCGGCCCCAGTTGGGGTCGCCGCCGTGCCAGCTGGTCTTGACCAGGGCGCTGTTGGCCACGGCGCGGGCGGCGGCGTCGGCCTCGGCGTGGTTGCGGGCGCCGGCCACGCGCACCGTCACGACCCGGTGGACGCCTTCCCCGTCGCGCACGATCTTCTTGGCCAGTTCCAGGCACACGTGGTTGAGCGCGCGCTGGAAGGCGCGGGCGTCGGCCGAGGAACGGGAGCGCAGGGCGGCGGGGCGGTTGCCGGCCATGCCGTTGGCCAGGATGAGCACGGTGTCGTTGGTGCTCATGTCCCCGTCCACGGTGATGCGGTTGAAGCTCTGCGCCACCGCCTCGGTGAGGGCGGCCTGCAGGGGGCCGGCCGGGATGGCGGCATCGGTGGTCAGGAAACAGAGCATGGTGGCGTGGAGGCCCGCGGGGACGCTCGCAGGGCGCGCCCCGGTCGGGCTCATGCCGGGCTGAATCATGCCGGCGCCCTTGCAGATGCCGCCGAGGCGGACGCGCCGCCCGCCCAGCCGGAATTCGACCGCGATCTCCTTCGGGCGGGTATCGCTGGTCATGATGGCCTCCACTGCGTGGCTGGCGTGGGCCGGGTCCGGGTCGAGCAGGGGCACGGCGGCCTCGATGCCGGCGCGCACGTTGGCCATGGGCAGGTTGACCCCGATGCGCCCGGTGCTGGCGACCAGCACGTGGCGCTCGGGCATGTGCAGCAGGCGGGCGGTGGTGCGCGCCATGGCGAGGGCGTCGGCCATGCCCTGCCGGCCGGTGCAGGCGTTGGCGTTGCCGGAGTTCACCACGATGGCCTGGGCGAGGCCGTCGCGGACGCGCTCGGCGCACACCTTGACCGGGGCGGCGCAGACCTGGTTCGTCGTGAAGAGGCCGGCCACCGTGGCGGGGAGGGTCGAGACGATGAGGGCCAGGTCGCGCTTGCGGCCCTTGTTGGAGCCCTTGCCGGTGCCCAGGCGCTTGATGTCGCAAAACACCCCGCTGGCGAGAAAGCCCTGCGGGGCAAGGATGGAACCGGAAACCGGCTTGGGGGAACGCGTGCTCGTGCTCATGTGCGCCGGTGTTTCTGCCAGCCGCGGCGCGGGTGTAAATCCTTTTTTGCCCCGCCGACGCGCGCTGCCCCGCCGTAGCAACCCGCGTAAGCGGGTTGAGCGTGAGGTGCAATCAGCCCGCCCAAGCCCGCTGCCCCGCCGTAGCAACCCGCGTAAGCGGGTTGGGCGTGAGGTGGAATCAGCCCGCGGAAGCGGACTGCTGCGTAAGGAGGCTGGCGCGGACACGGCATGGCTTGACGGAGATCCGGCCGTCCCATCAAATCGCCGCATGTCCTCCACACCCCTTACGCGCCGCCGTGCCCTGCAGGCCGGGGCCGTCCTGGCCGCTGGTGCCGCCCTCGGGGGCCGCCCCCGGCCCGCCGTCGCCGCCCCGGCCCCCTCCGCCGGCCGGCGCGTCCAGCAGTCGGTCGTGCCCTGGTGCTTCAACCCGATGCCGGTGCCCGAGTTGGCCGGGCACGCGGCGCGTCTCGGGATGAAGTCGGTGGAGTTGGTGGGGACCGAGCATTGGCCCACCTTGAAGAAGCTGGGGTTGGTTTGCGCCATCAGTGGCAGCCACGGGTTTGCCAAGGGCTTCGCCCACCGGGAGGAGCACGAGGAATGCCTGGCCAAGCTCCGCACCAGCATTGACGCGACGGCCCGGGAGGGGTGGCCCAGTGTCATCACCTTCTCCGGCTTCCGGCGCGGCCTCTCGGACGAGGTGGGCATGCGGAACATGGTCGATGGCCTGCAGAGGATTGCCGGCTACGCGGAGGAGAAGCGGGTCACCCTCTGCCTGGAAATGCTGAACTCCAAGGTCAACGTCTCGATGAAGGGACACCCGGACTACTTCTGCGACGACATCGAGCGGTCCGTGGAAATCTGCCGCCGGGTCGGGTCCGAGCGGGTGAAGGTGCTCTTCGACATCTACCACGTGCAGATCATGCATGGGGATGTGATCCGCCGGATTCAGAAGCACCATCCCTACATTGGCCACTATCACACTGCCGGGAACCCGGGCCGGAACGAGATCGACGGCACGCAGGAGATCCACTATCCGCCCATCATGAAGGCCATCCTGGCCACGGGTTACACCGGCTACGTGGGGCAGGAATTCATTCCCCTGCGGGACAAGGTGCAGTCGCTGGAGGAGGCGGTGCGGATTTGCGACGTCGCGCCGGCCTGACGCCGGCGGGGCTCAGGGTTGCCCGAGGGGAATGCGGCGCTCCTCCGGGGTGACCGCCCACAGGTTGAGCGGGGAGGTGGCCTGGCCGAACCGCAGGTAGCGCGCGCTGCCGTCCGCAAAGGCGTAGTTGCTGCCGCCCTTCCCCTTGGCCGGCGCGGAGTGCTTCGCGGGGTCCATGATGGTGATGTCCTCCCACTTGTCGAAGTCCAGGTAGAAGTGGGTGGAGGATTCCTCCTTCTCGCCCAGGAAGATGGTCTCGGAGGGCTCGGAGAAGATGGATTCCTTCAGGCTGTTGCTGGTGCCGCTGAAACCCCGCCAGTCGATTCCGTTGTTCCGGTAGTAATCGTTCCACCCGTTCATGATGAAGCTGCGCGGGGCCACGTCGGCCGGGTAGAGGGTGGCGTCGGTGCCCGGGATGGTCTGGGGATTGCGGTCGTTCGGGCAGAGCAGGATACGCACGTCCTTGTAGTTGTCGTAGAGCCGCTGGGGCCAGCGGTTGGGATGGGAGCGGGGGGGCAGGGTTCCCTCGTGGTCGTCAATGTAGAGCTGCAGGGAGAGGCTCAACTGCCGCAGGTTGTTCAGGCAGGCGATTCGCCGGCCGGCTTCCTTGGCCCGGGCCAGCGCGGGCAGGAGCATGCCGGCCAGGATGGCAATGATCGCAATCACCACCAGCAGCTCAATCAGGGTGAAGGCCGCGGGTCGGCGCGGGCGGTTCGGGAAAGCCAGGTCGTTCATCAGCACCGGGATGGACGACGACGGCGGCCGCCCCGTTACTCAAAAAATGCCGCCCCTCCGGACTTTGCGCTTGCCGGTCCCGGCCGCTTGCCGTCCCATCGGAACACGGTTTCCATCCATCCCCACCCCATTCATTCCATGAAAACCCTCCTGTCCCTGAGTTTGCTTTGCTGCCTCGCCGCGGGCGTCCAGGCCGCCGATGATCTGGCGGCCGAGGTCAAGGCCGCCGCGCAGCAACTGGCCGGCAAATCCGGCTATGCCTGGACCTCCACCCCGAAGAGCGACGGCCAGCAGCGCTTCCGGCAGGGCCCCACCGAGGGACGGCTCGAGAAGGACGGCTGGACGCATACCAAGTCCACCATGGGCGACAGCGAGGTGGAGGTGCTGCGCAAGGGGGACCGGGGCGCGGTCAAGCGCGAGGGCGAATGGCGCACCCTGGCCGACCTTGAGGAGGATGAGCGGGGCGCGTGGTTCGCGCGCCGGATCCGGAATGCCAAGGCCCCGGCCGCGGAGGCGGGAGAGATGGCCGGCAACACCAAGGGCCTCGCCCGCGCCGAGGGCGGAGCCTATGCCGGGGAACTGACGCAGGAAGCCGCCGAGGCCCTCCTCTCGTGGGGCGGACGCCGTCCCAACGCCCCCGGCGTCCAGAATGCCAAGGGGTCCGTGAAGTTCTGGCTCAAGGACGGCCTCCTCACAAAATACGAATACACCCTCAGCGGCACCTTCAAGCGCCCTGACAACGACGAGGAGACGAAGATGGAGCGGACGGTCACCGTGGAGATCAAGGACGTGGGCACCACCAAGGTCCCGCTGCCGGACGACGTGAAACAGAAGCTGTCCTGAATCCTCCGTCATCCGCCCCCAACGGGGCCCCCCGGCGCCGCGCGTCCCGCCCGGCGCCGTTTTTCATTCGCGCCCCCGCAGGTGGCGTCCCCGCGTCACCCTCTCGCCGGCCTGTCTCTAGGCTTGTCGCGCGTGGCAGCGGGGTGCCATACATGCCCCCATGAACGCCGACGTCCCCGCGCCCAAGGCCCTTGGCAAGGTTGAGTGGTTGATTTGCATCATCGCCACCATCGGCTTCGCCTTTGACATCTATGAGTTGCTGATGCTGCCCCTGATTGTGAAGCCGGCGCTGGCCACCCTCGGGGGGTTGGGGCCGGACGGCTTGCCCCTGCTCGTCCCGGGCAAGCCCGAGTACACGCAGTGGGCCCGCACGCTCTTTTTCGTGCCCGCCATCCTCGGCGGCATCTTCGGCCTGCTCGGCGGGTGGCTGACCGACCGGCTCGGGCGCCGCCGGGTGCTCACGGGCAGCATCCTTCTCTACGCCTTCGCCGCCGCCGCCGCCGGCTTTGCCACGACCCTCACCCAGTTGCTCGTGTTCCGCTGCCTCGTCTTCATCGGGGTCTGCGTCGAGTTCGTCGCCGCCGTGGCCTGGCTGGCGGAGCTCTTCCCCAACCCCAAGCAGCGGGAACGGGTCCTCGGCTTCACCCAGGCCGCCTCCTCCTTCGGCGGTCTCCTCGTCGCCCTCGCCAATGAGTTCTGTGTCACCCAGGCCGCCTCCTTACCCGCCATCCACGGCGGCAACGAGGCCTGGCGCTACACCCTCATCTCCGGCCTCATCCCCGCCATCCCCCTCATCCTCATCCGGCCGTTCCTCCCCGAATCCCCGGTCTGGCAACAGAAGAAGTCGACCGGCCAGTTGCGCCGCCCCAGCCTGGCCGCCCTCTTCAGCCCCGAATTGCGCCGCACCACCCTCGTCTCTTCCGTCCTCTTCGCCTCCTGCTACGGCATGGCCTTCGGCGCCATCCAGCACCTGCCCCAAATCGTCCCCGGCCTCGCCGATGTGAAGGTCCAGGCCAAGGCCCGCCAGGATGAGGTCGTCGCCGCCGCCCAAGCCGCCGGCAAACCCGCCCCCGCCCCTCGCGCCCTCGTCGCCGCCGGCAAGAAGGTCGAGGAGGAACGCGCCGCCGAGGTCCAGAAATGGCAGGAAATCGGCGGACTGCTCGGCCGCCTCGCCCTCGCCCTCGTGGTCCTGCACTTTGCCAGCCGCCGCAACCTGCTGCGCCTCTTCCACCTGCCCGCCCTCGTCTTTGTCCCTCTCTTCTTCTACTGGATCGCCCAAAACCTCGGGGCCGACGGCTCCCTCGCCCTCGTCAAGTGGGGCGCCGCCCTCGCCGGCTTCCTCGTCGTGGCCACCTTCAGCTTCTGGGGCAACTATCTCCCGCTCGTCTACCCCGTCCACCTCCGCGGCACCGGCGAAGGCTTCGCCGCCAACATCGGCGGACGCATCCTCGGCACCTCCGCCGCCTGGTTCACCTTCACCTTCTCCGCCGCCAAGGTCCCCGACCCCGCCCGCATCGCCCTCACCGCGGCCATCGTCGCCGGCATCTTCGCCCTCGTCGGCGCCGTGCTCACGCACTGGCTGCCCGAGCCGAAAAAGGATATGGTCGATTAATCACCCCGGCCCGCGCGCGGGCCGGCCGCAGTCCCGCTCATGATGGCATCCCCGGAACAGACCCCCCGCCAGGCAGTCCGCCGCACCGGCCTGCTCCTGCTCCTCGGATCCACCCTCGCCCTCGCCTCGGCCCAAACCCCGCCCGCTCCCAACCGCCCCCCGCCCGCGGCGGTGCCCACCCCGACGGCGGTGCCCGCGCCGGCCTCCCAGCCACCCGCTCTCCCCGCCGCCCAACCCCCTGCGCCCGTCCCTGCGCCCGTCCCTGCGCCCGTCGCCCCCGCTGTCCCCAAGGGAACCCCGGCGTTCCAGGCTGCGTGGCGGGAAGCGGAGCAGGGCGCGGCGGCGGCGCAGTTTCGCCTGGGCATGATGCTGGCCGGGGGCAAGGAAACGGCGGCCGACCCCACCAACGCGGTGGCCTGGCTGCGCAAGGCGGCCGCGCAGGGTCATCCGGCGGCGCAGTTCAACCTGGCGGTGTTCCTCACCCAGGGCCAGGGCGCCGCGCAGGATTACGCGGAGGCGGCCCAATGGTTTGGCAAGGCGGCGGAGCAGGGCGACCGGGCCGCGCAATACAACCTCGCGGTCCTGCACATGAACGGGGCTGGGTTAAAGGCCGACCCCGCCGAGGCGGCGCGCTGGTTCCGGCGCGCGGCGGAGCAGGGGGATGTCACCTCGCAATTGAGCCTGGCCCTGATTCTGGCCAACGGCCAGGGGGTTCCCGCCGATCTCCCGGAATCCTATTTCTGGTTCAGCATGGCAGCTGCCCAGGGCCATGGGGTGGCCGAGGAGCAGCGCGAGGAATTGGCCGGGCGCATGACGGCCGTGCAGTTGTTTGAGGGTCGCCGCCGCAACGCGCAGCGGGGCGATCGCGAGGAACAATATCAGGTGGGCGACGCCCTGGCGCGCGGCGAGGGCGTGAAATCCAACGCCACCGAGGCCGTGGTGTGGTTCCGGCGGGCCGCCACCAACGGCCATCCCGAGGCCCAGATGAAGCTCGGCCTGGCGCTCTCCCGCGGACTTGGCGTGGCGACCAACCTGGCCGAGGCGGCCACGTGGTTCCGCCTGGCCGCGGAGCAGGGTCACATCAAGGCCCAATACGAGCTGGGCGCCGCCCTGGCCGCCGGCCTCGGCGTGACCCGCAACGAGGCGGAGGCCCTGCGCTGGCTGCGACGCTCGGCGGGGCAGGGGATCCTGCCGGCGCAACGACTGCTCGCCCGCCTGCTTGATGTCCCGGGCGCGCCCGCCACCAACGTGGTCGAGGCCGCCCAATGGTGCCGCAAGGCGGCTGAACAGGAGGACCCCGGGGCCATGGCCGCCTGGGCCCGCCTCCTGGAACTGGGCCGGGGCGTCAAGGCCGACCCTGCCCAGGCCGTGGCCCTGTATCGCCGGGCCGCCGAGCAAGGCCAGCGCGAGGCCCAACTGCGGTTGGGCCTGGCCCTGTCCGACGGACGCGGCGTGGCCAAGGATCCCGTGGAGGCGGCCACCTGGCTCCGCAAAGCCGCGCTGGCCGGCGACCCGCTTGCCCAGGTCAGCCTCGGCCTTGCCCACACCCGCGGTCAGGGGGTTCCCCGCGACCCCGGCGAGGCCCGCAAATGGTTCCAGGTCGCCGCCGACCAACGGGATCCCCAAGCGCAGTTCAACCTCGGGGTCCTCTTGGAATCGGGGCAGGGGACCAAGGCCGATCCCGCCGCCGCCGCCCGCTTCTATCGCCTGGCCGCCGACCAAGGCCTGGCCGAGGCCCAACTCCGCCTGGGCCTGCTCCTGGCTGCCGGTCGGGGAAGCAACAGCGTGGCCGAGGCCGCCCGCTGGTTTGGCCTCGCCGCCCAGCAGGGGGATCCCGTGGCCCAATACAATCTCGGGGTGCTGCATGACACGGGCCGTGGCGTGGCCACCAACCACGCCGAGGCCGCGCGCTGGTTCCGTCGGGCGGCCGAGCAGGGCCATGTGCTGGCCCAGCTCAACCTCGCCAGCCTGCTCGACGCCGGGCAGGGTGTGCCCCGCGACCCCGCCGAGGCCGCGCGCTGGTACCGGCGCGCCGCCGAGCAGCGCGAACCCCAGGCCGCGTATGCCCTCGCCCTCTGCCTGGCCGGGGGGGAAGGGGTGGCAAGGAACCCCGTCGAAGCCTATCACTGGATGACCGTGGCCGCCGCGCAGGGTCATCCCCAGGCGCTCCGCCAACAGGCGACCCTGCTTCAGGGCCTCAGCCCGGAGGACCGGGCGCGCGCCGAGCGCCAGGCCGCCGCCGCGACCAACCCGCCCGCCCGCCCGCCCGGACCCTGAAACCCCGGCGCGCCCGGGTGGTCTCTGGCAACATGGACGGGTTTCCGTTTGAATGGGCAGGCGTCCCGGGCGGTCCTAGACAGGTCGCGCGCCCTTCGCCACGGCGCCCGGCCCTGCGGCCACTGACACCATGAACACGCACGCCAATCCCGTCCGCCGCGCCTTCACGCTCATCGAGCTCCTGGTTGTCATCGCCATCATCGCCATCCTGGCGGCCATGCTCCTGCCCACGCTGGCCTCGGCCAAGGAACGCGCCCGGCGCGTCGTGTGCATCAATAACCTCAAGCAGTTGCTGACCGCCCTGACGGTCTACGCCGACGACAATGACGGCCAGTTCCCCCCCCGCATGGCGCCGTTCTGGCCCGAACGCCTGCGCCGCGACTACGAGGTGCTCAGCCTGCTCAAGTGCCCCACCGACCCGGTGGGCATGTTCTGGACCGGGGCCGGATCCGCCCCGACCGGCGCCATGGCCAGCGCCCGCAGCTACATCCTCAACGGTTGGAACGACTACTATGAGTCCACCCTCTCCGGCTCCCAGTTGGACCAGTTCCGCGATCGCAGGTGGGAGTTCGGCATGCCGGCCACGGCCATCCCCAACCCCAGCGACACCGTCGTGTTCGCCGAGAAGATTTCCACCTCGGCCCACGTGCACATGGATTTCTACCAGAGCGGCGGCAATGACCTCGAGCAGGTGGAGCATGGCCGGCACAGCAACCTCGCCCAGAAGTGGGGCACCGGCGGAGCCAACTTCGGGTTCGCCGATGGCAGCGCCAATTACCTGCGGTTCGGGAAGGCGGTCGCGCCCGTCAACCTTTTCGGGGTCACGGACTATTGGCGGTCCAATTCCATGGCGCTGCCTCCGGCCCGCCCCTGAGGGCGCCTTTCCCCCATGACCGGCCCGCCCGCCCCCGCCGTGCCGCCGGTCCTTTCCCGCCGCCACTTCCTCTCCACCAGCGCGGCCGGCCTGGGCGGCGTCGCCCTCGCGTGGCTCCTGCAGCAGGACCAGGCCCGCGCGGCCGCCTCCGCCGCCCGCCTCCCCCATTTCGCGCCGCGCGCCCGGCGCATTGTGCAAATCTTCTGCTGCGGCGGGGTCAGCCACCTCGACACCTTTGATTACAAGCCCGAGTTGGAGCGCCTGCGGGGCCGCCCGCTGGAGGGCAAGGGCGAGAACCTTGGGTTCTTCGGGCAGCCCGGGAAGGTGATGCCGAGCGTTTATCCGTTCCGGCGCCGCGGGCAGAGCGGGGCCTGGGTCAGCGACCTGTTCCCGCACCTGGCCGGCTGCGTGGATGACCTCTGTTTCATCCATTCGATGACGGCCAAGAGCAACAACCACACGCCCGCCACCTTCCAGATGAACAGCGGGTTCACGCTGAACGGGTTCCCCAGCATGGGAGCCTGGCTGAGCTATGGGCTGGGGACGGAGAACGAGGATTTGCCGGCTTTCGTGGTGTTGCCGGATCCGCGGGGGTTGATGGCGGGCGGGTCCATCAACTGGACGTCCGGCTTCCTCCCCGCCAACCACCAGGGGGTGCCGTTTCGCACGGCCGGGACCGAGCCCATCGCGGACCTCGCCACCCCGGGCCACGTGGCGGCAGGCGACCGCGAGGCCGACCTGCGCCTCCTGGCGGAGATGAATCAGGAGTTTGCCGGGGCGCATCCGGGCGACGGGGCCTTTGCCGCGCGGTTGCGCTCCTACGAACTGGCCGCGCGCATGCAGATGAGCATCCCGGAGGCGACCGACCTGCGTGGGGAAACGGAGACCACCCGGCGGCGCTATGGCCTCGATGACCCCGGCAACCGCGGGTTCGCCCGCAACTGCCTGCTCGCCCGCCGCCTGCTCGAGCGCGGGGTGCGCTTTGTCCAGGTGGTCAACGGCGGGGCCTTCGGCAGCCCCCGCATCAACTGGGACGGGCACGAGAACCTCAAGGAGAACCACGACACCCAGGCCGCGACCATGGACCGGCCCGTGGCGGCCCTCGTCGAGGACCTCAGGCAGCGCGGGTTGCTGGAGGACACCCTGTTCGTGTGGGCGACCGAGTTCGGGCGCAGTCCGGCCACGCAGGGGATCAACTCACCGGGACGCGACCATCATCCGTCGGCCTTCACCTGCTTCCTGGCCGGGGCCGGGGTGCGGCGGGGGATGACCTACGGGCGCTCGGACGAGGTGGGCTATTTCGTGGCGGAGAACCCGGTCACCATCCCGGATTTCCACGCCACCCTCCTCCACCTGCTGGGGATCGACCACGAACGGCTGACCTTCTATCACAACGGGATCAACCGGCGCCTGACCGACGTGCATGGGCACGTCATCCAGGGCATCCTCGCCTGAAGGAGCGGATTACTGGTTGACCGCCGGGAGGGTGTGCTCCGGGATCGAGCAGGAGGGCGGGGAACTCACCGGGCCGAAGTTGTAGGTGCCGCCAGCCGGGCACTCGAGCTTGTTCTGGAGGGCGAGATCGGCCTCGGTGGGGACATCGCTGTCGCCCTTCTTGTTCTCCAGGGCCCAAACGCTCTTGGCACCATTGATGGTGCGGAGATTGTTGATGCAGGTCGTCTTCTGGGCCGATTTGCGGGCCTTCATCAGGCTCGGGATCGCCGCGGTGGCAATCAGGCCGATGATGGCGACGACGATCATGATCTCGACCAGCGTGAAGCCGGAGCGAGCGGAGGTGGGAAAGCGGTTCGGGCGCATGCGGTGTTCGGTCTGTTAAACGTTCTGTCCGGGCAACCTAACCCGCGGGGGGCGACAAGCTCAAATTGAAAAGCGGCCCGTATTTCCACCCGTCAGGCAACAGTAGCTATTCTGGAAACACCGCCCCCGCCCAAAGTTGCGCCCCCCCGGCCCCCCCCTCACACCTTCAGTTCCCGCCGCAGCGCTCCCACCACGAAGTCCAGCCGCTCCTCCCGGAGGCCGGAACCGAATTTCACCTTGGTGCCATCCCGCAGCTGGATCACGCCCTCCCGCGTCTGCCGGGTGCCGCCCTTGCTCGTCCGCCACGTCTCGTCCACGATGCGGATGGACTGCACTTCCCGGGCATCAAAGCGCCGCCGCCGCCCCAGCGGTCCCACCCCGGTGAACACCGAACTGTCGCCCCCCTGCAACGTCACTTCCGTCCGCCCCCCCAGCGACATCACCACCCCGCCCGCCACCGCCAGCCCGATCGCGATGAACGGGGTCAGGAACGCCCATAGGAAAAGCGTGAACCCCCAGCCCATCCCGCCCGTGTCCATCTTGGCCTCCGGGAACCACGCCGGCAGGGGCGCCCCCATCAGCCGCAGGGTGGAGGCCGCCGCCATGGTCACGAACACCGACACTATCCCGTTCCAGAACAGGCAGAAAAACAACAGCCCGACCACCCCCGTCACCGACCGCAACGACCCTCCCGCCACCACCGTCAGCCCCTGGCGCCGAAACCACGTTCCCTTCGGCGGACGGCTCACGTCCACCGCCGTCAACTCCCCCTCCTCCAGCAACGCCGAGAGCCGGTGAATCGCGTCGCAGGGCCGGCACACCGCCACATCCGTGGCAACGTTCAGGTCCTCCGCCGGGATCGCACGACGGCACTTGGGGCAGGTCGCAACCATTGCGGACCCCATTCTGCGGCGCGGAGGCCACGCTGGCCAGTGGAAAGCGGACAGGCGCGCCGGCCGACCGCGCCGCCCATTCGCTCTTGCCTGCCCGGCGGGCGTCGGATTTAGTCCGTAGCCTCAGCCTGAACCACCGTCCTGTCATCATGCACCTGCGCCTTGTCCCCGTCGTCCTGGCCGCCCTCGCCCTCCTCACCGCCCACCTCCGGGCCCAGAACACCAACGCCTTCGAGTTCCTCGACGGCGACCGTGTGGTCCTGCTGGGGGACACCTTCATCGAGCGGGAACAGCAGTTCGGGTATCTCGAGCACCTGTTGACCACGCACCACCCCGCGCGGCACGTCGTTTTCCGCAACCTCGGCTGGAGTGCCGACACGCCGCTCGGCGTCTCCCGCGCCGGGTTCGACCTGCCCGAGAAGGGCTTCGATCGCCTCAAGGAACAGCTGGCCTTGGTGCGGCCGACGGTCGCCTTCCTCGGCTACGGCATGGCGGCGTCTTTTGACGGGGAGGCCGGCCTCATGCGCTTCCGCACCGAGATGGCCCGCCTCATGGACACCGTCCAGGCCGCCGGCAGCAACTCCGTCCGCTTCGTCCTCCTCAGCCCCATCCCGCATGAGAGGCTGCCGGCCCCCCTCCCGGACCCCGCCCGGCACCAGGCCCAGATCACCAACTACACCCGCGTCCTCAAGGAGTTGGCCGCCGAGCGGAAGGCGCACTTCGTCAACCTGCTCGAGCTGATCCCGGCCATGCTCAGCATCAGCCCGGGACCCGCGCTGACCGACAACGGCATCCACCTCAACGCCTACGGCTACCGGCGCGTGGCCGAGGCCATCAGCGAGGGGCTCCGCTGGGAGGCCCATTTCTGGCGCGTGGGGATCACCCGCGACGGCACGATCCGCGACGGCAGTTACGGGGCCGAGTTCAGCAACTTCGAGCGCCAGGATGACCGGGCCCGCATCTCCGTGCGCGCGCAGGAACTGCCCGCGCCCCCCTGGGAACCCGGCGAGCTCCAGGCCCCGCTGGCCGTCTCCGTCAGCCGCTGGCAGGTCATGGGCCTGCGCCCGGGCCAATACGACCTGCTCATCGACGGGCGCTGGACCAAGACGGTCACCGACGTCGACATCCGGGGCGGCTTGCTCGTCGACAACGCCCCCGACGACGACCAGTCCCTCGAGCTGCTCCAGGCCATCCGGCGCAAGAACGAGCTGTTCTTCCATCGCTACCGGCCGCAGAACAACACCTACCTTTTCCTCTTCCGCAAGCATGAGCAGGGCCGGAACGCGAAGGAGATCCCGCAGTTCGATCCGCTCATCGAGGAACAGGAAAAGCTGATCGCCCGGCTGCGCGTCCCGGTCACCCGCCGGTTGGAACTGGTGCCCGTCCAGGCCGGCCTGGACCGCACCCGGCCAAAACCGGCCCGCCCCGAGCCGGCCCTGCCCAAGACCTCCCTCCCGCACCCGCAGTGGACCGTCGCCCCTGAGCTGGAGATTTCCCTCTACGCGGAGAACCCGCTCCTGGCCAAGCCCATCCAGATCAACTTCGATCCCCGCGGCCGCCTCTGGGTCGCCAGCAGCGAGGTCTATCCCCAAATCAAGCCCGGCCAGGCCGCCAACGACAAGATTCTCATCCTCGAGGACACCGACGGCGACGGCCGCGCCGAGAAATCCACCGTGTTTGCCGACGGCCTCCTCATCCCCACCGGCATCGAGCCGGGCGACGGCGGCTGCTACGTCGGGCACAGCACCGAGCTCCTGCATCTCTCCGACACCGACAAGGACGGCCGGGCCGACCGCCGCCGGGTGGTCCTCTCCGCCTTCGGGACCGAGGACACCCACCACATCCTGCACACGCTGCGCTGGGGCCACGACGGGCAGCTGCACATGAACCAGTCCATCTACATCCATTCCCACATCGAGACCCCGCATGGCGTCACCCGCCTGAACAGTGGCGGCACCCTCAGCCTCCGCCCGGGCTCCATGGAGGTGGGCATCCTGATGAAGGGCCTCGTCAACTCCTGGGGCCACGCCCTCGATGACTTCGGCCAGAGCTTTGTCACCGATGGCGCCAGCAGCGGCGAGGCCTGGCGCGGCGGCCTCAACTGGGTCATCCCCCAGGCCATGTTCCTCACCTACGAGCGGGCTCGCCGCATCTGCGACAGCGTCAGCGCCGGCTCCTATCCCAAGTTCTGCGGCCTCGAGAAGATCAAGAGCACCCACTTCCCCGACGACTGGCAGGGCTCCTTTGTCACCTGCGATTTCCGCGCCCACCGCCTCGTGCGCTTCGCCCTGGAAGAGCAGGGGAGCGGCTTCATCACCCGCGAGATGCCGGACCTCGTCCGCACCAAGGACGCCGCCTTCCGCCCCATCGACGTGAAGGTCGGGCCGGACGGCGCGCTCTACGTGGCCGACTGGAGCAACCCCATCATCCAGCACGGCGAGGTCGACTTCCGCGACCCGCGCCGCGACCAGGAACACGGCCGCATCTGGCGCATCGCCTACAAGGGCCGCCCCGCCTCCCCCCGGCCCAAGCTCGCCGAGGCTTCCACCCCCGAGTTGCTCGAGCACCAGCTTTCCCGGGACGGCTTCATCGAATCCCAATCCCGCCGCCTCCTCATCGAGCGCGGGGCCACCAATGTCCTGCCCGCCCTCGACGCGTGGACCACCCGGCAGACCGCCGAGCCCGCCCGCCTCGCCGCGCTCTGGCTCTATCAGGCCCTCGACCGCGTCGAGCCGAAGCTGCTCGACAGCCTCCTCGCCGCCAAGGACCACCGCGTCCGCGCCGCCGCCGTCCGCGTCCTCGCCCACTGGCAGGAACGCCACGCCGGCCGCGAGGGCGGCACCGCCAGCCCGGACGCCATCGCCAACCACGCCGCCGGTTGGCCCACCGCCCCCCAGCCCCTCCCGCACCGCGCCGAAATCCCCACCTCCCGCGCCCTCGACCTCCTCGCCGCCCGCGTCGCCGACGAGCATCCGCGCGTCCGCGTCGAGGCCCTGCGCGCCCTCGCCCGCATCCCCCAGGCCCGCGCCGCCGAGCTCGCGCTCTCCGCCGCCGACCGGCCCCTCGACAAATACGCCGACTACGCCCTCTGGCTCACCATCAATGACCTCGCCCCCGCCTGGCTCGCCGCCGTCAAGGCCGGGGCCTGGCCGCCCACCGGCCGCGAGAAACAACTCGAGTTCGCCCTCCGCGCCATCGAACCGGCCCGCGCCAGCGAGGTCCTCGGCCAGTTCCTCGGCGCCCAGCCGCTGCCCCGCGACGGCTCCGGCCCCTGGATCGACCTCATCGCGCGCGCCGGCACCGGTCGCGAGGTGGACCGCCTCTTCCAGCAGGTCGCCAGCGGGGGTTTTGACACCGCCGCCGCCGCCCGTGCCCTCGGCGCCGTCGCCGACGCCATCCGCAGCCGCAGCGCCAAGCCTTCCCCCAACAACGCCGCCACCGCCCTCTCCGCCCTGTTCGTCAACCCCAGCGAACCGGTCCGCGTTGCCGCCCTCCGCACCGCCGGCGCCTGGAAGGATCTCCCCGGCCTCGGCCAGGCCGTCGGCGAGGTCGCCGCCCGCCGCGACGCCCCGCCCGCCGTCCGCCAGGCCGCCCTCGCCAGCCTGCGCGATCTCGGCGGCACCACCGCCGTCGAGGCCCTCGTCCCCCTCGCCACCAGCGATGCCGATCTCGCCCTCCGCCGCCAGGCTGTCGTCGCCCTGGCCGCTGTCCGCCTCGACCGGGCCCTGGCGCCTGCCGTGGCCGCTCTCCAGGCCACGCCCACGGAGGCCGAGGCTCTCGCCCTCTGGCGCGATCTCCTGGGTGTCAAGGGCGCCGGGCCCGCCCTCGCCAAGGCCCTGCCCAAGTCGGGCATCGCTGAACCGCTCGCCCGCGCCGGCCTGCGCGCAGCCCGCGAGGGCGGACGCAATGAACCCGACCTCGTCCTCGCCCTCAGCCGCGGCAGCGGCCTCGCCGATGGCGGGGTCACCCTGAGCGCCGCCGAGTTGCGCCAACTGGCCGGCGACGTCACCCGCAAGGGCGATGCCGCCCGCGGCGAGGCGGTCTATCGCCGGAAGGAACTGGCCTGCATCACCTGCCACGCCATCGGCGGCGCCGGCGGCAAGGTCGGTCCCGACATGACCAGCCTCGGGGCCAGCGCCCCGGTCGATTACCTGATCGAGTCGCTCTGGTTCCCCAACAAGAAAATCAAGGAGGGCTACCACGCCGTGGTGGTCGAAACCCGGGATGGCCTCGAGTACTCCGGCACGCTCGCCCGCGAAAACGCCGAGCAACTCGTCCTCCGCGACGCCTCCGGCCGCGAGGTCGTGGTGGCCAAGAACAACATCGCCGACCGCCGCATCGGCACGCTCTCCCTCATGCCAGCCGGCCTGATCGACAATCTCTCCCCGGCTGAGCGCATCGACCTGTTCCGTTTCCTCAGCGAACTGGGCAAGCCGGGCCCCTACGACGCCAGCAGGGCCAACGTGGCCCGCTCCTGGCGCGTGCGCCCCGGTGCCCACACCGACGAGCAGCGCGGCGAGGACCGCCTCATCGCCGGCGCCGCCAGCGGCCGCGGCTGGACCCCCGTCGTCGCCCGCGTCGATGGACGCCTCCTCGTCGAGGACATCCGGGACACCCTCGCCCTCCCGCCGTTCCAGTGGAACTCCGTGGTCTCCCTCTACGCCTCGGCCACCCTCCAGGTCGCCAAGGCCGGCCCCGTCACCCTCAAGCTCGGTCCCGCCGCCGAGGCCCTCTGGGTCAACGGCCAGGCCCGCCCCGCCGGCGCCCAGGTCACCCTCGACCTCCCCGCCGGCCCCGCCACGCTCATCCTGCGTCTCGATCCCAAGAAGACCGCCGACCCCCTCCGTGTCGAGACCAGCGAGGGATCCTTCATCACCCAATAACCCCGTTCCCCCCTCGGCCGGGCCGCGGGGCATCATCCTGCCATCCATGAAACTCCGCCCCGGGCTTGCCCCGCTCCGGCCGCGTCTCCCGCTGGCCGTCCTCCTGTCGCTCGTCCTCCCCGCGGTTGGGATCCCCGCCGCCGCGCCGGCCCAGGCGGATGCCCCCGCCGCCGCCGCCCCCCAGGCCGCCCGCGATGATTACCGGGCCGGCCTGGCCGCCGCGCAGCGCGGCAACTACGAGGAGGCCGCCCGCCTCCTGCAGCGCGTGCCGCCCGGCCACCCGCGCTATGTCCAGGCCATGACCACGCTGGCCTACCCCATCTACGGGCAGGCCCTCAACCGCCCCCGCGACGGCCTCCCGTTCATCGAGCGCGCCTACGCCGCCGCCCCCGCCCAAAGCGAGGTGGCCCGCGCCTACGTCCGGCTCCACGTGCTCGCCGGGGTCTGGTTCAACGACCAGGACCTCGCCCGCGAACGCCGCCGGGCTGTCGCCCCCGAACATGCCTTCCTCGTCACCAAGCCGCGCTTCGAGGATTCCTCCCGCCGCGTGCCCCGCGCCCAGCTCGAGGCGGACCTCGACAAGGCCGAGCATTACCTCGCCAACTGTTTCGCCTTCCTCGAGACCCGCCCGGTCGATTACCGCGCCGCGCTCGATGCCATCCGCCTCTCCCTCGACGAGCAAACCTCCGTCCATGCCTTCGAAATCCAGATGGTCAAGCTGCTCAGCCTGTTCGTCGACGGCCATGCGCGCACGGGCCGCGACAAGTCGCAGTTCCTGCCCGCCGGCTACGCCCCCTACGCCGCCCGCAGCGTCAGCAACCGCGTCGTCCTCATCCAGCCCGGCCGCGAACCGGCCTTCGTGGACCCCGAACATCCCTGCGTGACCGCCATCGACGGCAAACCCATCGCCGACTGGCTCAAGGTGGCAGGCTACCTCGTCATGAAGGAATCCCCCCAGTGGCACCAGCGCGGTTCGCTCGAGATGCTCGCCTTCGTCACCTACCTGCGCGGCGAGCTCGGCCTCCCCCACGCCCCCGACATCACCCTCAGCCTCGAGTCGGAGGATGGCCGCCGCCGCGTGCAGCGCAAGGTGCCCGTGCAGGACCGGCCGCCCCGCCGCCTCGAGTTCCCGCGCGGCGCCTCCCGCCGCATCGGTGATATCGGTTACCTGCGCCTTTCCCAGATGACCAGCAGCGACCGGGTGCTCTCGGAGATCGACGAATGGATGGCCAAGTTCCGCGACACCCGCGGCCTCATCCTCGACGTCCGCGGCAACCTCGGCGGCACCAAAAGCATCCTCCACACGGTCTTCCCCTACTTCATGAAGCCCGGGGACCCCATGCGCATCCTCGAGATGACCTCCTATCGTGTCCCCCGCCCGCTTCCCCAACCCAACCCCGCCGGCTTCGCCGGCTCCTCCATGTCCGGCCAGACGGTCGGCTCGTCGCACTGGAAGTCCGACGCCGAACGCCGCCAGGTCGCGGAATTCATCCGCGCCTGGAAACCCGCCTGGACGCCTCCCGCCGGCAAGTTCAGCGAGTGGCACGCCCTCGGCCTCGACGCCAAGGACAACCCCGACGCCTATTACTACGACAAGCCCGTCATCGTCCTGCAGGACAGCGCCACCTTCAGCGCCGGCGACATCTTCGTCGGCGCTTTCGAGGAGCATCCCAACGTCACCCAGATGGGCACCCCCACCGGCGGCGGCAACAGCCAGGTCGACTCCTACCGCCTGCCCAACAGCGGCGTGACCCTCGTGATGGGCTGGTCCGCCAAATACCGTCCCAACGGCCAGCTCTACGACGGCGTCGGCATCCCCCCGGATATCCACCTCCCCGCCACCGCCCGCGACCTCGTCGGCGAGACGGACACCGTCCTCGACGCCGCCCTGCGCCGCCTGCAGGCCCGCTAGGCCTCCTCCATGTGGAGTGCGGCAGCGCAGCTGCCGCTTTTAAATCGGACCCAGCCCCCGTTGAATTGCCTCGAGCCGCCCCGGGTTAGCCCATACCCTCCCATCCCTCCATGCCGCACATCCACGAGAAGATCGATTTCACCGTCGCCATTTTTGTCGTGCACGACGGTCGCGTCCTGCTCATCCACCATCGCAAGCTCGACAAGTGGCTCCCCCTGGGCGGCCACATCGAGCTGGACGAGGACCCCGAACAGGCTGCCCTCCGCGAAGCGCGCGAGGAAAGCGGCCTCGACGTCGAACTGATCGGCGAACGTCCGCCCACGACCGAGCCCGGCACCCGCGCCCTCATCGGGCCCCGGTTCCTCGACATCCACCGCATCAGTGACACCCACGAGCACATCGGCATGATCTACTGGGCCCGCCCACGGCAGGGCAATGTCACCCTCGCCGATGGGGAACATCACGACATCCGCTGGTGCACCGCGGCTGAACTGGACTCCCTTCATCCCCCCATGACCAACGCCGTCAAATGGTACTGCCGCCAAGCCATCGCCGAGGTCACTCCCCGCCCCGCCTCATAGCTGAATTGAGGCGGTGGTCACCACGGAGCAGGAAACCCAATGCACCTGCCGCCGGTTGCCAAGGGGGGGCTGAAGAAGGAAAGATGGTGCGCGTGGCAGGACTTGAACCTGCACGGCTTTCGCCACTACCACCTCAAAGTAGCGTGTCTGCCAATTCCACCACACGCGCAGCGGAGACGGTTACTCAACCAATCCCCCGCCTCCGGCGCAAGCGGATTTTAGCCCATCCTTAAATCTCAGTCATTCACCCATCCCCCAATGCCCGCTCGCTGGCGCAGGTTTTTGATTGGTCATCGGCTATTGGCTATCCGAATCGGTCATCAACCCACACGACCACGCACCGCTCCCATCTGTCCCGACGCCCAGGAACTGCCCCGGGCTTGGGATGCCCCCGAACCGCCAGAGGGTTGGTTTTCTGGGGGTGGGAAAGGGTTGATGACCGATACAAATAGCCAATAGCCAATGACCGATTGCTGGCGCCGTCTTGGATTGGTCATCGGCTATTGGCTATCCGAATCGGTCATCAGCCCACGCGACCACGCAGCGCCTCCGCCTCCTCCAGGGCGAAGGAACAGCCCCGGGCTTGGGATGTCCCCTGAACCGCCAGCGGGCCGCCCTTCGTGGGGTAGGGGAGGGGGGGTAACCGACCCTAGAAAGAGAACTCAGCGCGGTTCGGGTTCAATATTCAATAACCCGGCGCGGTCGAGGCGGGTGATTTCGGCCGTGTAACCCTGGCGGAAGGTGGGATATTTCAGCCGGACACCGAGTTCCATTTTCATCCGTCGGTTGCTGACCTTTTTCTGGGTGAGCCCGCGTTTGCGCTGGGCGTTTTCCTCCTCGGTGGCGAAGGGGGGCATCCATTTGCCGAGAGTCTCCGAAAGCCAGCGGAAGAAGTGGATTTGCGCGATGGGTTCGTCGTCGCAGACGTTGTAAACCTGTCCGGCGCGCCCGCTTTGGAGGGCGGCAATGACGGCGCCAACGACGTCGTCGCGGTGAATCATGTTGATGAGCCGGTCCCCTTTGCCGGCGATGCGGGCCTCGTTGCGGAGGTATTGCAGGAAAAGATGCCCGCGCTCGGGGCCATAGATGCCGGCCACGCGCAGCACGACCCCCGGGAAACCGCGGTCGCGACTGGCGGCGAGCAGAAGTTGTTCGGTCTCGACCAGGAGCTGGCTGGTGGCGCTCGACGGCTCGGTGGGGGCGTCCTCCTTCACGAGGGAACCGTCGGTCTGGCCGTAGACGCTGGTGCTGCTGGTGTAAACGAACTTCTTGATCGGTCCGCCAGCGAGCCAGTCAATCAGGTTGCGGGTCCCCTGCAGATACACCTCGCGATAGGCCTCCTCGCCCCCCTTGCTCGAGGACACGGCGTTGATGACCCAGTCGAAAGGCCCCGGCAGGCCGGCCAGATCGGCAGGCCGGGTGATGTCCCCGACCAACGGGCGGATGCCGGCGGCGGTCAATTCCTCCGCCCCGCCCTCGCTGCGGCGCAAGCCATAGACTTCATGCCCCAACCGGGCCAACTCCGCCCCCAAGGGTAGGCCAACGTAGCCGCATCCGACGATCAAGGTCCGCATGGACGAAAGTCTATCGGTGTCGGTCACCCGGTGCCAGTCTTCCAAGAGGATGAAACTGGCCCGCCCCCTGTTTGCTGGACGGGGACATCCCACGCCCGGGGCAGTTCCTGGGCCCTGGAGGATGCGCAGGCGCTGCATGGTCGCGTGGG
>JBJOEZ010000045.1:0-31072 GCA_046048995.1 Verrucomicrobiota bacterium
CCCTCTTTCCTCTCCCCCTGGCCCGCGTCTTGGCATAGGCTTCGGTTCCTGGCATGACCGACCCCGTTCCATCGCCCCAAGACCCCGCCGTGCGGCTGCACGCCCTTGAGCTGCACGTCACCCACCTCGAGCGCCTCTATGAGCAGCTCAACGACGTGGTCATCGAGCAGGGCAAGCTGATCAAGCGCCTGCAGTCGCAGCAGCAGCGCCTGGTCGACTCGGTCGGCAGCGCGGAGATGGAGCAAATCCGGGCCAACAACCCGAAGCCACCCCACCATTGAGGAACCCCATGGCCGCGCGGCGTCCCGTCCTCCCGATTGCCCTGACCATCGCCGGCTCCGACAGCGGGGGCGGGGCCGGGGCCCAGGCCGACCTGAAGACCTTTGCCGCGCTGGACGTGCATGGCACGAGCGTGCTGACCTGCCTGACCGCCCAGAACCCCCGCCGCGTGCTGGCCGTGACCGGCACCCCGCCCCGGATGGTGCGCGCCCAACTGGAGGCCGTGTTCAGCGAACTGCGGCCGGACGCCGTGAAGACCGGCATGCTGTATTCCGCCGGCATCCTGCGGGCGGTGGCGGAGTTTTGGGAGTCCCTGCGTCCGGACCGGCGCCCGCGACTGGTAGTGGACCCGGTGATGGTGGCCACGAGCGGCGCGCGCCTGCTGCGCCCGGACGCGGTGCGGGTGTTGCGTGATCGATTGCTGCCGCTGGCCACCCTGGTCACGCCCAACCTGCCGGAGGCGGAGGTGCTGGCGGGCCGGCGATTGCGCACCCCGGAGGACCTGCGGGAGGCCGCCCGGGAACTATGCGCGCGCCATGGGGTGGCCGTGCTGGCCAAAGGGGGGCACCTCCGCACCGGAGGGGAAGCGATGGACCTCTACCAGGACGGCCGCACGGAACTGCTGCTGACGTCCCCCCGGGTGCGCGGGGTGCACACGCACGGGACTGGATGCACCCTGTCAGCCGCCATCACTGCATGGATGGCGCGGGGAGCGACGGTGGCTGAGGCGGTTGTCCGGGGGAAGGATTTCATCCAGCGGGCCATTGCGGAGGCGCGCCGGGCCGGCCGCCACGATGTGCTGGACCCGCTGCGGGCCGCCCCGCCCGGCGCGCGGCCCCGCTGAGGGGGCACGCGCCGGGGTGCGGGCGGGCCTACTTGGCCGCGCCGTGCTGGCGCACGAAGTCCACGCACTTCTTGATGTCGGGCACGGAGTTGTCCCAGTTGTACTCGTATTCCACGGAGATGTTGCCCTCGAAGCCCTGCTTCTTGAGTTCATCCAGCACCAGGCCCAGGCGGCCGACGCCGGTGCCGTAGGGCACGTCATGCTGGCCCGTGCCGAACTCGGTCTTGTCCTTCATGTGCGAGCTGATCACGCGGCCCTTGAGCAGCTTGACGCAGAAGAGCGGGTCGAGGCCCGAGGTCTGCCAGTGGCCGGTGTCGGCGCAGGCGCCGATGCGTTCATCGCGGCCCTTGGTGACCTCGAGGATGTAGTGGGGATCCCACACCTTGTAACCGGGGTCATTGGGCTTGCGGGGGTGGTTGTGGATGGCCACCCGGATGTCGTACTTCTTCACCAGGGGCTCGATGATGTTGAGCTTGGTGGCGTCCTCGGTGGTGATGGCATACAGCTTCAGGCGGTCGGCGAACTTGAAGATGTTCTCCCACTCCCACTGGTCCTTGCCGCTGACCACGCCGTAGTTCACGGCCTTGATGCCGTGCTTCTTCAGCTTCTCCTCGACCCGGGTGATGACGTCCTCGCCGGCTCCATGATTCCAGCGCAGGTTGGGCTCCTCCCGGGTGAGGCGCTGGCCGGGGTAGAACTCGATGACCTTGCCGCCGGCCTCGGCGGTCTTCTCGATGGCCTCGAACACGGAGAAGCGGTTGAACGAGTAGGCTTGGGCGCCAACGGCGAAGCCATTGATCTTATGCGACGGGGGGATGGCCTCCGCGCGCAGAGCCGGGGTGAGGGCGAGCAGGCAGCCCACCGAGGTGAGGAGGGGAATCAGGATGCGATGGATAGGCATAAGGTGAGGCACCATGGCACCGGGAACCCGCGCATGAGTCAAAGGTTTTCTGCCGGTGACACCTGCGGACGGCCGCCGCCGTGGGACCGGGATCTCAGGGCGCCTGGAGTCGATAGAAGCGCCCGCGCTCGGGCCCCATGGGGAGGGTGACCCGGCGAACCCCGTTGCTGACCTCCCCGACGGCGCCCACCGGCGACCAGGCGGCCCCCGGCCCCAGGTTGGTGGCCGTCATGAGGACAAACGGCCCGGCGGCGTCCGCCCAGGACAGGGTCATGGCCCCCTGCCCCGCCGCCAAGCCCAGCGGCGTGGGCGTGGCCGCGGGCAGGCCACGCTGCGCCACCAACTCGAAGTCAAAGGCGATGTCGCTGCTGGTGGTGGAGGCATTGTGCACCTCGACGGCCAGGACATTGAGGCCGGGCCGCAGCAGGCCCGGGGAGGCATTGGTGGTGATGAAGGCGTTTTCCTCGGCTTGCGGCACCGTGCCGCTGGCCGGCGTGGTGAACGTGATGGCGGTGGGCGGGCCCGGGAGATTGTTCCGCCACACCTCGGTTTCGTTCAGGTAAACCACCGCGCCATCATCCCGCTGCAGGCGCAGCAGCAGGTTCGTCACGTAGTCCGTGTTCGTGACCGCAAAGGTCCGGCGGAAATAGAACGTCAGCTGCGCCCGGTTGCTCAGCAGGGTGACCGGCAGTTGCCCGTTGGCATCCCCGAACCCCAGCATGGCCGGCCCTTCGGCCCACAGGGTGTCATCATGGTTGGTCCCGCGCCAGGCCGTGCCCAGGTTGGTCCCGAGGTCATGGTAGCGCCAACGCCCCCCCGCCCCCGCCAGGGTCAGCGGCGGCGGCACCACGGTCACCGTCGCCGGCATGCTGTCGGCGCAGCGCCCCGCCGCATCGCAGGCCCTCGCCACCAGCGTGTAGGTGCCCGGCACCACCCCGGACCACGTCGCCCCATACGGCGCCCCTGCGTCCACGCCCACCACCGTCCCGTTGGCCAGGAACACCACCTGCGTCACCCCCGGCACGGTCGTCGCCGCCAACGCCAACTGGTCGGTGAAATACGTCATCCCGCCCACCGGCGCATCCAGCGCCACGGCCAGGGGAGCCGCCCCCGTGGCCACCAGCTCCGCCATGAAGCTCAGGTCGCTGCTGGTCGTGCTGTTCTGGTGCACCTCCACCGCCAGCACATTGGTGCCCGCCACCAGCAGGGCCGGGCTGATCGGGGTGGCGTAAAAGGTCGTGGTCTCATCCGCCGCCGGCACGGAGCCGCTGGCCAGGGTGGCGTAGGTGATCGTGCCCGTGGGCATGTTGCTGCGGAACACCTCCACCCCGTTCAAATACGCCACCGCGCCGTCGTCGCGCAGCACCCGCAGGGTCAGGCTCCCCACCGCGGCCGGGTCCGCCACGACGAAGGTCCTCCGGAAATACACCGTGGGCTGGTCGCGGTCCGCAATGACCGTCGCCTCGTCCGCATCCCCAAACCCCAGCTGCGCCGCGCCGTTGCTCCAACCGGCATCGTTGAAGCTGTTCGAGCGCCACGCCGTGCCCAGGTTCTGGGCCAAATCATGGTAGCGCCAGACCGCGCCCGTGCTCACCAGGGTCTGCGGCGGGGGCACGCTCAGGTTGGCCACCTCGGCGACGTTGAGGGCGCGGGCATACACCCGCACTTCATCCAGCGTGGCCCGCAGGTAATCCCCCTCCTGGCCGCGGCCCACGTAGTTGGCCTGCGGGGCGGACACGGTGTTCGGCGCCATCAGGTCGTCCGCGTTCACCGTGAAGGGCCCGGTCGCCACCGCCAACCCATTGACATACAGGGTCGCCACGTCCCCGCCCAGCGTCACCGCGACATGCTGCCAAACCCCGGTGGCCAGCATCGGAGCGGACAACTGCGGCTGCACCGAGCCGTGGTTCGCCGACAGCAGCAACCGGTTCAACCCGTCATTCGGGGTCAGCCAAAGCCGCCGCCCGGGGTCGGCGCCGAGCTCAAACAACCGCTGCCCGGCCGCGCCCCCGTCCCACTTCACCCAGGCGGCGAGGGTGAGGTCCTCATGGTCCGCCGCCGCCCGCGGCAGCGTGATGAAGTCGTTGCTGCCCCGGAACCGCAGGACCCCCGGCCGGCCGGCCTCGGCGGCCGCCCATGCCGGCGCGCCGCGCAGGATCCCCCAGTTGACGCCAAACCGGTCCTCGGCCAGCGACGGATGCGCCCGGTCAAACTCAAAGCTCGAGAACAACCCGTCCGGCACGGCGCCGCCCCGGCCGTGGGCATAGTTGGAGGAACACAACCAGCCAAAGAGCGTGGCATTGCTGCAGGTGTGCCCCGCCGCGTAGTCCCCGTCGATGGATCCGCCCAGCACGCGCATGCCGTTCGGGTCGTCCCAGGCGTAGGCAAATCCCTTGACCGCGCCCTGGTTGGTCACGGCCAGCGTCTCGGCCACGGTGGCATGTTCCCACACCCGGCCCTGCCCCGAGACCACCGCGCTGTCCCGCGCTTCGCCGAAGTCACGCACCTTGCCGCGGCCGATCACGCGGGCGCTGTCCCGGACCCGGGCCTGCCCGCTCACCACCGCCCGGTCCCGCACCTGGGCGCTGTTCTCCACCACGGCAAAGTCCTCCACGCGGGCGCTGCCGCGCACCTGCGCCGTGTTCAGGACCCGCGCGTTGGGCCCCACGTAGGCGGAGGCGTCCACCGTGGCCGTGGAGGCCTTCCAGCCCCCGCCGTTGGCGTGCTGGACGAGGCCGTTGGTCGCGGCGACGGGACCGTAGGGCCGCGGCGCGGCCCCCGTGATCTGGGCCTCGTACAGGAACCGCATCCGGGCGGGATGCGTGTTGTAGGGAAAGCGGGCCTCATCGGCCTCCTGCGGGATGAAATCGCCCGGGGTGGCCGCCACGGTCAGGAACAGGCGCGCATCGCCCGGTCCCAGGGTCAGGGAGCCGGTCCCGTTGCTCCAGATCCCGCTGTAGCGGGCGGCGCCGGTGTTCGTGTTGACGGCCACCAGCGCGACGCGGAAGTCGGCGGTGCGGCCGAGGGCGGGCAGGCCGCGGAAGTTCACCGTCACGACGCTGTTCAGGTTGCTCGGGGCCAGCTCGACGATGTTGTAGGCGCCCTGCATGGGCGCCATCTCGGGCGGCACCTCCCACCAGGAGGGCTCATCCGCGCGGCGACGCAGTTCGGTGTGCGAGCGGCGCACATAGGCGGCGGAGTAGTTGAGGGACGGCCCGATGCCGATGGCCTGCCAGATCTGGGCCTGGTTGCGGTAGTCCCAGGTCACGTTGCGCCGCACGTAGAGGCCCAGGATGTCCTTGATGGAGTTGGAGGGGGCGAGGCGCGCGATGGTGTTGTAGATGTATTCGCCGGCGAGGGATTCCTGCCAGAGCCGGGCGGTGAACCCGGGCCCGAGCTGGGGCAGGTTGTCCGGGTTCTCCTCCAGGTATTCGAAAATGGGCCAGTGGTCGTAGTAATGGCGCCCGTGCGCATGATAGAAGTGCGCGTTGTTGGGGAAGGCCGTGCCAAACCCGCTGTCGGGCGAGCCCGGATACAGGGGATGCTTCAGGTACTGCTCGCGGAACCAGTTGGCGTGGGCCTCCCACCAGAAACCCATGGCGCCATTGTTCACGTAGCCCCCGCGCTGGTGCACCTGGAAGACATGCCCCAGTTCATGGGGGTTGACCCAGCTGGGGGGATCCACGCGCAGGCCGCTGGGGTCAATGATGAGGTAGCCGAAGCCCGTGCCGCCGTCGTAGCCCATGAAGTAGCCCCCGCCCTGGTGCTGGCTGAGTCCGGTCAGGCCCACCACCAGGTTCACCTTGTAGCGGGTGCCATTGCGGTTGGCCTCGATGTTCGATTCCGTCGGCTCGCGGTATTTCAGGACCTTCGTGTAGAGGGCGAACTGGTCCTCCATGTTGCGCAGGTTGCCCCGCGTCTTGTAGGCCACATCGGTCAGCCATGTCGCGTTGCTGTTGCCGTAGACAATGCGGAAATGCTTGGACACCGCGTCGTTCACCCCGGCGGCGCCCGCCGGGTAGAACAGGTAATTCGGGAGGTAATCCGGGCCGACGTCCCCCACACGCACAGCGGCCAACGTGAAGGCCGCCCCCACGGGCGCGTTGCTCCCAAACGGCTCCACCCGCAGGTCGCGCAACAGGCCCGTCCAGCCGGGCTCCAGCGACAGGTCGATGCGATAGGTGTGCGGCAGGCCGTCCCGGCCCACGTTGGTGCCGCCCAGCGTGACACTCCGCGCCGCGGCAAACCCCGCCGCGTTGGTGGTGCCCCACCACACCCGCACCTCCCCCGCGTAGCCCGCCGGCAGTTGCAGGAGAAACTCCAGGTAGTCGTTGTAGCCCAGGTCCAGGTCCGGGCCCCCGGCCAGGTTGGTCCGGCTGACCTGGGGGGTGGTGCCGCTGGCCGTGCCGGACAACCCCGGCAGGCCGGTGACCACCCCGGCGACCTGGCTGACCTCCCATCCGTCCAACCCGGCGCCGGACCAGGCCCCCAGCACGGTCGCGTTGGTCAACGGTGCGACGGGATCCAACTGCACCGTCGCGGCCGCGACGGAAAGGCGCAGGAACAGGAACGCCAGCAGGGACCAGGGGCAAGCCAAGGCACGGCGGGACATGATTCGGAGCATACCCAGGACCGCCGGAAAGGCAATCCACTATGGGCCCCCGTGCAGCCTCCCTGGCGGCGGCTAGCGCGGCCCCGGCGCCGGCCCCTTGGCGGGGACCAGTTGCACGGCATCGGCATGCACGATGCCCCGGGCGTTGGCCACCCGCAGCACCACCTCGGCCGGGCGGCCTGCCTCAAATCGAAAGACGCCCAGGGATTCAAAACCCTGCACTCCCCGGGCCGCCTGGGTCTGGTCCACGGTCCGCACCTCCGTGCCGGCCGGGGTCACCACCTCCACCCGGGCCGCCTTGGCCCGGTTGGGGTGCGGCTGCCAGGCGAGGCGCACCTCGTAGAATCCCGAAGCCGACACGCGGACGGGAAACCGCGCCACCGCGGACGCATCGCCCGTGTAGTGGTAGCCATCGGCCACATACCCGGAGAGCCCCCCGCCGCTCTCCCATTGTCCGGTGAACCGCGCGGCCTCGTCGTCAATCACCACCCCTTCCAGCGAGGCGGGATTCAGCCCGGCAAAGGACGGCCCCATGACCTTGGCCCCGGGCGGCAGCGTGAGGGACCCGGCGAGGCTGTCCCGGCGCAGGGCTCCCGGCTGTCGCATCAGGTCCTGCAGCAGAGCCAGGTGAGCCTGGTAAACGCCGCGCGGGGTGGTCCCGTGGCGCACGGCAATCCACGCCGCCTTGCCGACAATCTCTCCCATCATGCCGCAGGTCCGCATCACCCGGACCGGCCCCATGCCTTCGCGGGTCACGCTGATGTTCCGCCCGGCCATGAACAGGTTCGTGATGTTCCGGCTGTAAAGCGCCCGGTAGGGCGCCCAATACGGTCCCTTGTAGGCGTAACCCGTGCCCGTGGTGGCCTTGGCGATGAACTCCTCCCCCGCGTGCGCATCGTCAAAATCCGGATGCGGAGTGTGAATGTCGATGTGCCAGGAGCAGGGAAATGCCCCGTCCGGGAACACCGTGCTCTTGCGAAAATCGTCCCCGGTCACAATCACGTCCCCCAGCAACCTCCGCGACTCGCGCTTCCCGGCGATGTAGGCGGCCCAGCCCAGTCGATGGTTGGGATAGAGCCCGTCCACGTTTTTCAGGGCGTCCCAGGCGCCATACATGGCGCGGAAGTTCAGGTCCCGGATGCGCTCGATGTCCTGGATCATGTCGAGCTGGTAGCCGCTCTCCCAGAACCAGCCCCCAAGGTTGTCCAGGGCCGTCTTGGCCCACTGCCCCCCCTGCCCCTTGCGGCCGGGGAACGGCTTGTCGCTCAGGTCAATGGCCCACGGGACACGCGGGAATGGCGACGCCACGTTGCCCTGCTGCACCGCGATGGTCAGCGCGTCCTTGTCCTTGCACTCGCATTGCAGGACCTGGTTGGTGTCGGCCGCGTCCATCAGGTTCCACAGGTTGCTCGCCCCCATGTGTTCATCCCGCGAATACTCGTGGTCCGCCCCGGCCAGGAACCCGACGGTCGCATCGCCCGTGCAGTCGGCAAAGAGCTTGCCGCGCAGGCGCAGCCGGCGGGCGGTGCGGATGTGCTGGGCGTCCACGGACACGATGCGCCCCTCGCGGGCCTGCACGGCGTAGGCGTGCATCTCGGTCAGGAGCGTGATGCGGGGCTCGGCCTTGACGAGGTCCAGCTTGCGCTGATCGTCGTAGACCGGCCCGCGCTTGGCATTGCCGGCCCCGGGATACTTGGCGGCGACCAGTTCCTCCACGATGTCGCCCACATGGATGTAGGGCTTCTGCCGGGTCTTGCCCTCGGGCCAGACGCGCACCTCGGAGCTGCCGTTCCCGCCCAGGACGGGCCGGTTCTGCACCAGCGCCACCCGCAGGCCCTGGCGGGCGCCGGAGAGCGCGGCCGCCGTCCCGGCAATCCCGCCGCCCACCACCACCAGGTCATACTCGCCCCCGTCCTCGGGCGCCTCCGGCAAGCCCAGGGCCACCCGGCGGAACGTCGCCAGCGCGGCCCGCTCGTTGGGCGGCACGAACGACTGGTCCCGGCTGAACAACACCGCGTCGCAGCGGCCCTCGAAACCGGTCAGGTCGTGCAGGGTCACCCGGGCCTCGCGCCCCACCTCCACCGCGCCCCCGTCCTGCCAATGCCACTCCGCCCCCACGGTGCCAAAGGTCGGCGCCAACGGCCGCCCGTTCACCAGCACCTGGAAACGCCCCGGCGCGCCCGGCGCCTTCCAGGGTGCCACCCAGTCCCGCGTCCGCACCCACACCCGGTAGCGGCCCGCCTCCGGAAACTGCACTGTCGTCACCGCATCGCGCACCGGCACCCCGAGGCCATGCGCCAGGAGATACGGCGACCCCATCACGTCCATGGACTGCTGGTCGACATCCCACCCGCCCCGGTCGGAGAACTGTTCGGCTTCCACGAACACCGTGCCGGCCGGGGCACCCCGCAGGAGTCCAGGGGACGACCACAGGAGTCCCAGGGCGAGAACAATGGCGAAAACTTTCATGGGCAACAGAGTGGCTGAGGTTGGAAAAGGTTCAAGGCCCGGGACCGGCGGGAGGGCGCAGCACGGCCTGGTGCTGCAGGCCCCAGCCCTCGGGCTTGCGCTGCAGCACCCGGAGTTCGCGCGGGGTCACATGCACAATCAGGAAGTCCCCGCCCCCGCTGTCCGGCCGCGCCGTCGCGCCGTTGTGGATGGTGCGCAGGCCCTTCCAGTCGATCACGCTGGCGCCATGCGAATGGCCATTGATGAGGGCCGCCACCTGGTAAGGCTCCACCACGGCCCGGAATCGTTCCTTGGCCTCCATCGTCCACCAGTCGCTCATCCCCCCCACCCAGCTGAAATGCTGGAAGACAATGATCGGCCGACCGCTCGCCCCCACCCGGGCCGCCAGATCCTGGCGCAGGAACTCCAGCGCCTCGGCCGGGTCGTGCTCGGTCTTCGACACGTTCTGCACGTCCGCCGGACCGTCCCCCCCAAACAGGTTCAACTGCACCAGGTGCAGGTGATCCCAGTCCCACGAGTAGTGCAGCCCGTTGGCCGAGATCGCGGTCAATCCCACGCGCGCCCGGTTGCGTTCCCGGATGGCCGCCCGCGTCACGCTCCGCGTCGGCCCGCCGTCATGGTTGCCAAACCCCTCGTAAACCGGGAAGGCCAGCCGCCCATCGGTCCCGTTCAGCCCGTAGTCCCGCACCCACTCGGACCAGTGCCCCGCCGCGTCCTTCTCGAAGCCCCGATCCAGCAGGTCGCCATTCAGCACCACCCCCCGCGGCGTGCCCACCCAACCCGGGCCCAGCGCGCCCGGCAGGGGCAGGCCCGGGGTGCCGTTCATCAGGTCAATGGTCCGCCGGTTGATCTCGGCGTTCTCCCCCAGCCCGTAATGGGTGTCCGAACTCACGAAGAACCACACGTCATTGGAACGCCGGATGTCCTCGGCCCGGAACTGCCAAAGCGGACCCGCATCCCCGGGCTGCCCCCCGTTGTCCGTGGCCACCCGCCAGTAATAGGTCCGGCCCGGCTCCAGCGCCGGCCCCAGCGCCACCCGGCCCGCCACGCCGTCCAACTTGGCCAGCGGCGCGCCCCGCCCTTCCATCACGTCGGTGCGGTTGGTCCCAAACCACACGGTCTGCCCGGTCGCAAACGGCCCGGGCCGCCAGCCCAGTTCGCGCGTCCCCAGCGCCGCCGCGCCCAGGAGATCCCGGGGCCGCGGCTCCCGCGCCGGGCCCGTGCCCGCCCGGAACCGCCACACCTGCCCCCGCTGCGCCACCGCCCCGTCCGCCGTCCGCTGTTCCACGCGCCAGAAATATTCCCGCCCCAGCTGCAACGCCCGCCGCGGCCAGGCCGCGGGCGCCGGACCAAACTCCCCCACCAACCACGGCGACCCCGCCCCGGCCGCCGCCACCGCCGCTTCCTCCGTCCCAAAATAAACCCGGAAGGACGCCGTGTTGCTGGACCCGCTGCGCCATTGCAGCCCGGCCTCGAGGGTTTCCACCTCGGCGCGGTTGGCCGGCGATCCCGCGTAGGCCTCCGTCCACCCCGCCGCGTTCCGCACCGCCTGCTCGGAAAGTTCCCGGTCCCAGATGCGCACCTCGGCCAGCGCCCCGCTGAACGGGGTCCACGGCACCCCGGCCCGGGCGTCCCACGCCGCCCCGACCCGGAGGGGTTCCCCCCGCTTGGTGCGGAGGGAAAACTGGCGCTCGGTGGCCAACCGGCCATCCACATAGACCCGGAACGCCCCGTTGCCGCCGCCGGCATAGGTCCACGCCAGGTGATGCCATTGCCCGGCCGGCGGTGCCCCGCCATCAAAGCCCGTGTTCCCGGCCCCGTAACTGGCGAACGCCCCCTCGCTGCGGCCGCGCCCGCTGCCGTAGCTGAACTCGGCGCAGTTCAACGGCCGGGAGGCCCACGCGACCACGGTCTCCTTGGACCTGAGGTCGGGGTTGTACACCCACACGGCCAGCGTGAAGGCGTTGCTCCCGGCCAACCCCGCGGGCGCCGGGAAGGCCGACTGCAGCCAGTTGCTCCCTGAAAACACGACGGCCCGCCGCCCTGCCACCTCCGCCACCCGCGGCGCTTCCGGCGCGGCATTGGTCAGGCGGCCGCCCAGCACGCCCCGGTTCTCCCAGGCCGGCAACGGGCCCGCCGGCAACCCCGCCGCCTCCAGGTGCACAATCGCGTCGCCGCGCGCCACCCCCGGCCAGGCCAGGCCACCCGAGAGGAAAACCACCCACGACAGCGTGCGGAACACACAGGGATTCATGGCGTCACCAGTTGTCCGTGCGGAACGGGGAGGCGGGCAGGCCGTCACGGTTGTAGAGGTTGGCTCCTTCCGGGTTGCTCGAATACGCGTAGCGCACGGCCACCGGCATTGGCACCTCGGGATGCGTGCAGACGACGCTGTCCCCCTCGATGCGCGCGTCCGCCCAGCGCCATTGGCGGTCCGGGCCGGCGATGGCAAAGCGCCGCAACGGCGCACCGGCCGTTTCGCGCACGGGTTCCCGACCCTCCTTCCGCCCGGCCATCAAGCCCTGCCCCACATGATCAAACCGCAGCCGGGCCAACGCCCCCTCCACCTGCAGTTCCCGGAAGAGCGGGCCCGAGGGCTCCACCTTGACCCCATAGTCCCGGGCCAGCGCCCACAGGGCCAGGCGCTCGCCCACGTCCGCCTTGTTGCGCGGATGAATGTCCTCGGCGTCCCCCAGGTCGACCGCCGACGCCATCCCGGTGTGCGGGATGGCCAGGCATCGCCGCTGCGCGTCCCGGATGGGCCCCCAGCCACCCCCGGCCGGCTTGTCATCCGGCTTCTGCCACGCCGCCAGCTGGACGAAGTAGAACGGCATCCGTTCGTCCCCGAACCAGCGGCGCCAATCCGCCACCATGGCCCGCTTCTTCTCCACGTAGAGGTGCCCGTCCGCGTTGTTCTCACCCTGATACCAGAGCGCCCCGCGCAGGGCGAACGGCACCAGCGGCGCCACCATCCCGTGGTGCAGGGTCACGCACCGCGGCCGGGCCACCTTTTCCCCGAACGGATAGTCCGGCCACGACGGCGGCAGCGGAATCGCCTGCCCGGCCCGCACGGCCGCGCGGCCGCGCGTCGCCCAGTCCTCAATCGAAGGCAGGGCCGCCGCCAGGTCGCGCTGGTAGCGGTCCAGCGACTCCCGCATCTGCCGCGCATACGGGGCCAGCTCCGGCGTGCCCAACAGGGTGTCCTGGGACATCCACAACTCGATGTTGGTGCCTCCCACGCAGGAACGGAGCAGGCCAATCGGGACCTTCGTCCGCTGATGAATCCTCCGGGCAAAGTAAAACCCCACCGCGCTGAACCCGGCGGCCGTCCGGGATGAACACACGCGCCATTCGCCCTTCACGGTCTCCTGCGGCGCGGCGGCAAAGTGATAGCCCACCCCGAAGTGCCGGACGAGGGGCAGATCGGCGTCCCGGATGTCCTCCGGGGCCTGGCAGGACCCCAGGCTCATTTCCATGTTTGATTGCCCCCCGCACAACCACACATCGCCCAGCAGCACATCCCGCACCTCGACCACGTTGCGGCCGGCCGCCCGCAGGACCTGCGGCTGCGCGTTCGCCGGCTGGGCCGGCAGGGTGACCCGCCAGCGGCCCTGCGCGTCGGCCGTCGCCGTCCCGCTGGCCGGGCCCAGGGTGACGGAGACCGCCTCGCCGGGGTCCGCCCATCCCCAGACCGGCAGCGGCCGATCCCGCTGCAGCACTGCGTGGTCGGAAAACAGGGGATGCAGGCGAACCTCGGCACGAACAGCCAAGGCAGCCAGGCACAAGGCCAGGCAGGGGACCCAGGGTTTCATGGCCCGCACCATGCCGGAACCGCCGGGCGCCGGCCAGCCTCTTTGCACCCGGGCGGACAACCCCGTCACCGGGCGGCCAACCGGTGAATCGTGCCGTGCAGGGACCGCTCAAACGCCGTCCCGTCGGCCCCGCGCAGCCGCACCTTGAGCTCGTAGCACTGGGTTGGCGCCAGGTCCGGGATCTCGAGCACCACGCTGCGCGGGTCCGCCCCCGGGCGCGCGGCGCGGATCTCCACCGGCCGTTCGTCGAGGTGCTTCGAGCCATAACCCGCGCTCCGTTTCAGCGACCAGACCCGCAGGGCGAAACCGTCCACCTGGATGCCCTGCGGATCCAGCGGATCGCTGAATCCGAGCGTCAGCAACCCCTGCGCCGCGTGCACGGAGCGGGGCAGATGCGCCGGCCGCGCCGTGCGCCGGAGCCGATGGAACCCGCCGGGCGCCGCCGCGTTGCCGGCCCAGCCGAACATCCCGCAGGCATACAGGGCGCCATCGGCGCCAAAGCGCCCCCGCATGATCCCGGTGGCAAACGCCGGCAGCGGCAACTCGCACACCGCCCCCTGCCACTGCCCGCCCACCTCCTCATGCGGCACAATGAAGGCGCGCCCCGTGCCATAGCTCAGGTTCAGGAGGGCGCCGCCCAGCCCGGACCACGCGTCGCGCGGCACCCACACCAATTCCGCCGGGCTCCGATCCTTGGCGTTCGTAATCCAGACCATCGGCTGCTCCATCGCCGCGTCCGCCGTGTTGGTCACGCTCGTGTAGCCAAACATGTTCCCGTAAAAGCCCCCCTCCTTCACCCGGTTGATGCGGTTCTTCGGGGTCCAGAACCCCTCCTGGTCGGTCACAAAAAAGGTGCCGTCCTCATTCAGGCAGACGCCGTTCGCGGCGCGGAAGCCCGTCGCCAAAATGTCCGTGCGCGCGCCATCCGGGCTGACGCGGAGCAGGGTGCCATGATGCGGCACCACCGCGGCCAGCGCGTGCCGGCCCGACTTCGCATAATACAGGTTCCCCGCCCCGTCGACCTGCAGGCCCATGGCGAACTCGTGGAAATGCTCGGTGACCTGGTGGTCGTTGTTGAAGTTCTCCAGGAAGTCCGTTTCCCCGTCCCCATTCAGATCGCGCAGCCGCACGATCTGGTCCCGGCAGGCAATGAAGGCGTCGTCGCCCCGGAACTTCACCCCCAGGGGCTGGAACAAGCCCGCCGCCACCCGCCGCCACCGCAAGGGCGCCGGGGCCGGGTCGAGCAGGCCGTCCACCCGCCAAATGTCCCCATTCCACGTCGCCACCAGCGCGCCACGCCCATCCGGCGTGAAATCAAAACCCCCGGGACGCATCCAGCTCTGCCACGGATTGTCCACCGGCAACGGAAACGTGTCCGCCGCCAAGGGGCCGTCGGCCGCCCCCGCCTGCGAGGTCGTGACCACCTCCTGCGGCCAGCGCGCCGGGCCCCCGCGCGTCAGCAACGCCAAATCCGCCGGCGCCGGGGCCGCGTCCGCCGCCGCCGCCAACTCCGCCTCCGGCAGCGAGGACAGGAACAGGCGCGTGCGCGCGCCCCCGGGCAGGTCCGCCACCCAGTAGCCGTCCTCCCGGCGCAACGCGCCGTCTCCACGCAGCACCACGTTGACGCGATCGGGGGCGACCCGCAGCCGCAACGGACGCCCGGCCGGCCCGACCTGCAGGGTGCGGAGAAACACCGGCGCTGCGCCTCCCTCCAGCCATCCCGGCGACTCCAGCACCCGGGTGCCGCCGAGGGTCAGGGCCAGCACCACCTTGGTGCCATGCAGGTAAAGGCCGTCGTAACGGCCCCAGGCCCTTGGCAGCGGCCCATAGCGGCGCCCATCCCGCCCCAGCACCCGCGGATCCTCCCAACGCCCCTCCGGCGAGGCCCACCCCGGGCCGACCGGCGTGACCACATGCTTCTCGCCGGACAACGCCGTATGCGTGCCATGGCTCCCGTCAAAGGCAATCCCCCGCCAGTCCACAAACGACCCCGTGGTGGCCGCGGCCAACCGCAGGGTGTCCTGATCATAAATCATCCAGGCCCGGCCCCGGCTGACGCCACCGGGTCCCTCATCCAACCGGATGGCGATGCCCTTCTGCGCGATGTTGCCCGGCGCCACCTGCAGGGTCCAGAAAAGCGCCGGGCCAAGGTCCATGCGCTGATACGGCGGCAGCGGCTTGGCGGGCGCCGGGGCCGCCGACAGGGACAGGGAAGACAGCCAGGCGGCCAGGCCAAGCCGGGCCAGGAAGCCGGCGGGGAGGAGGAAAAGCGAGTTCACTGCCGCCAGCTTTAGGGCAAACGGCGGCGTTTGCCCAGCCTGCGTTCGGGATCGGACCGGCACGGCCGGCGCTCAGGAACTGGCGCTGGCGTAGCGGCGCATGGCGCGCCGCCAAATCAGGCTGGACCCGCCCAGGCAGATCAGGCTCATGGCCAGGAGCAGCAGGATCTCGCTGGCCGACGAGAGCGTGCCGACGAGGGTCTTGGTCGGCACATTGGCCACCAGCAGCATGGGGATGCCGAGGGTGAACACCACCTGGCCAGTGCCGCGGAAGGCGGCGTCGGGGATGCGCGCGATGCTGAAGAGGTTGTAGTAGGCCATGACCAGTCCCTGGGCCCGCACCGTCCAGAAGCTGATCGTGGCCATCAGGAACATGAGCGAGTAGTGCACCACGATGGCCACCGCGCACAGGGCCAGGTAGGCGGCCACCTGCCCCAGGCTGGGCGAGAGGTTCAGCTGCCGGGCCGCATAAATCACCACGCCCAGGCCGGACGCAGCGCTGATGAACCCGCCGAGATCGACATGGCGGCAGGAGACCAGGAACCGGGTGTTGACCGGCAGCAACATCATGAAATCCATGCGGCCGGTATGGACCAGGTCGGAAAGCTGGGCGCAGTTGACCAGGAAAAAGGCCTGGAAGAGCTGCTGGACGAAGTGGCTGGTCCCAATCAACAGGACCACCTCCCACTGGGTCCAGGTGCCGATGCTGTCGGTGTGCAGGTAAATGACCTGGTTGAAGCCGAGCTGCAGGGCGAACCACAGGAGTTCCACGAACAGCCAGAGCAGGAAATTGGCCTGGAACCCCATCTCGCGGACAACCGAATTCCGCCAGAGGGCGCCATAGAGGCCCCCGTAACGGCGGAGCAACCCGGGCGCAGCCGGTCGCGGCGGGGAGGTGTTCTCGGCGCCGGTCATGTCAGCCTCCCACCACCGTGCATTGGCGCAATCCCCGTCGCCAGACCCAGCGGACGGCGCCGTAGATGGCCAGCACCCAGGCCGCCTGCAGGCAGAGTCCCTGCAGGAGGGCGGCACCGGTCACCTTGCCGAGGTAGATCCCGGCCGGAAAAAACATCGTGTAGGGAAAGGGCGTCCAGTGCAGGGCTTGCGTGAGCCATGACGGGAGGATGTCGAGCGGGAACATCTGGCCGCTGGCCATCCGCTCAAAGGCCAGCAGGATGAAGACAAAGGTGGAAATCTCGATCACCCAGAAGGCCAGCATGGCCACGAGGCAGGACAACAGGAACTGCAGCACCGCCGAAAGGGCCAGCGAGACCACGAAGGCGGCCAGGGCGGCGCCGCCGGCCGGCGGCAGGAGGTACTGGTGATGCCAGCAGAGGAAGAGCCCGACGGGCACCACGGCCGCCAGGGTGTAAACGGCCCGGCCGGCCAGGAAGAGGCAAAACCGGTAGTGCAGGTAATCCAGCGGCCGGGTCAGGAACTGGCTGATGTGGCCGTCCTTGATGTCGGCCGCAATCTGCCAGTCGTCCTCGGTCACCGCGGTCATCGCCTCAATCAGCGTGACCAGCAGGTAATAGGACACCATGCCGGCCAGGGTGTAGCCCGAGATCTCGCCCGGTTTTCCGGCATAGATGGCCTGCCAGAGCGCGATAATCGCGATGAGGGGGACGAGGTTGAAGACCGCACGAACGAGGAAGTTGACCCGGTAAACGAGGGTGTTTTGGATCCCGACGTTGAGGAGGTGCCAGTAGGTGCGCATCGGGGTGAAGGCGGACGCCTCAGGCGGCCCGCAACCGGGATCCCGGGCTGTCATCCCCGGCCGGGGCGGCGACGCCGGAACGCTGGAACAGGTTGCGGATGACGTCCTCGGCCGGGATGTCCTGGATGTTGAGGTCCGCCACCGGATGCTGTGTGAGCAGGTCGCGGCAAACGTCCATGGCGTGCGCCCGCGGCACCCGCAGGCGCAGCCGGTTCGGCGTGTGCTCGAGCACCTCGCCATGGGCCGGCAACTCGACGGCGGAAAACGCCGCGCCCCGCGCCACCTCGGCAGTGACCAGCTTGGCGTCGGCAAAGCGGTCCACCACCTCGTGCAGCGACCCATCGAAGAAGAGCCTGCCCCGATCAATGATCACGACCCGGGGGCACAGGGCCTCGATGTCGGCCATGTTGTGGCTGGTCAGCAGGATGGTGGTCCGCGAGGCCTCGTTGTACTCGCGGAGAAACTCCCGGACCGTGCGCTGGGCCACCACGTCCAGCCCGATCGTGGGCTCGTCCAGGAACAGGACCTTCGGCTGGTGCAGGAGGGCGGCGATGATCTCGCACTTCATCCGCTCGCCCAGGGACAGCTCGCGGACCATGACATCGAGCTTGTCCGCCACCTGCAGGCGCTCCGCCAGGTCCGCCACGCGGGACTCGAACTCGCGGCGGGGCAGGCCATAGATGTGGCCGTTGAGCTCGAGCGACTCGCGCGCCGGGAGATCCCACCAGAGCTGGTTCTTCTGCCCGAGCAGCAGGGCGAATCGGCGCCGGTACTCGACGGGCCGCAGCCACGGGGTGTAGCCCAGGACCCGCGCGGTCCCGCCGGTGGGATGCAACAGCCCGGCCAGCATCTTGAGGGTGGTGGTCTTGCCGGCCCCGTTGGGGCCCAGGAAACCCACAAACTCCCCCTCGGCCACATTAAAACTGACATCCCGCACCGCCACGGTGTCCTCATGCCGGCGATGCCAAAGCCCCCGCACGGCGCCCAGCAGGCCGGGCTGCTTCTTGTAGGTGCGGAAGACGCGGGTCAGGCCCTGCACCTCAATGACCGGCGCGGTGGACGGGCCGGTCATCGGCAGGACCTCCCGGCATGCCCGGGTCCCGGGCACGGCCAAAACGGTTTGCAATGGAGCATAAGGGGCACGGCCTGGGGCGCGCCCGCCATCCGGCAGGACGCACCAACACCCCTTGGCCATCGGAAGAACGGCGCTCGCCTTGAGCCATAAATGCCTCCCGGGCATCAAGCCGCGCAGCCGGCCTGCCGATGGAGGGGAAAATGCATGGGGCGGAACCAGATGCCGCACCCGCGGGACCGCCCGGCCCAAGGCCGGCGGAGCACGGGATGCTGGAGAGCGGGCTCGACACGCTGTCGACCCAGCTCCTGGACAACCGTGCCTGCCGGGAACTGCTCACCCCGCTCAACGATTTCGAAAACGCCGTGTTCGGCCCGGACTTCGGCTGCCCCGCGTCGCAGGTTCAGCCCTGGTTCGACTCCGGTTGCCTCCTCTATGCCGCGGTGTGCGGCGAGGCGGTGGCCGGCCATCGCCGCATCCTCTCGGTGCTCTCCATCTTCCTCACCACGACGGCGGAACGCGACCGTGTGCTGAGCGGCCAGGCGGCGGATTACGAGATGGCCCCCTGGCAGCCCGGCCAACCCTCGGAGCCGACCATCTACCTTTCCTCCGTCATCAGCGCGGCGCCCCACCACCTGCTGGCCATGTATGGCAGCCTGCTGCAGGACGCCCGGACCTTCCAGGAAGCCCGGGGGGTCCGCTGCCGGACCGCCTTCGGCGTCGCCGCCGGGCCCGCCGGAAACCGCCACCTCGCCCGGAGCGGATTCCGGCTTCTCGAGGGGAGCAAATACCGCGGCGTTTACGACCTGATGGTGATGGACACGGCCTCCGCCGCCACCCCCTTCTGGCAGGGGCTGCTCGGGAGCCCGGCACCGTTGGCCGGCCGCCCGGGCGAGGCCGCCCTGGACCGTCCGCCCGGCCTGCCGATTGCCCCGCGCAAGAAGGATTACTGACCCCGCCATGGCTGCATTTTGCGCTCATCCCCCAACCGCACCTGCCGATGAAACGTCGGCTAAAATGAGTACCCGCCAGAGTCAGGCCGGACCGGGCGCGCTGCACGCCCCCGCTCGGCGACATCGCCCGCGTCCCATCTGTTTCCCGTTATGAAAACTCGAACCGTGAAGCACCGCGCCGCCGTGCGCCGCCTGGCCTGGCAATCCATGGCCTGCCTGCCCCTGCTCGCCGCCGCGACCAGCAGTCCCGCCGCCGCCACGGCCGCCGCCGAGGACCAGGACTTCACCAGCCTGAGCCTGCAGGAACTCGGGGCCATCAAGATCCCCACCGTCATAGGCGCCTCCAAGCACGAGCAGAAGATTACCGACGCCCCCTCCTCCGTCAGCATCGTCACGCAGCAGGACATCAAGGAATACGGCTACCGCACCCTCGCCGACATCCTCAACGGCGTGCGGGGCCTCTACGTCACCTTCGACCGCGGCTACAACTTCCTCGGCGTCCGCGGGGTCAACCGCCTGGGCGACTTTGGCGGGCGCACGCTGGTCAACATCAACGGGCACCGCCTCAACGAACCGATCTACGACTCGTCCTTCCTCGGTTATGACTTTCCCCTCGACGTGGATCTCATCGAGCGGGTGGAGGTCATCCGCGGCCCGGGTTCCTCCCTCTACGGCAACAACGCCTTCTTCGGCATCGTCAATGTTGTCACCCGGGACGGCCGCAGCTTCGCGGGCAACGGCGTGGAAACCACCGGCATCTATGGCCAGTGGGACACCTTCTCCGGCCGCTTCAGCTACGGCCATCACTTCACCAATGGCGTCGAGTTGATGCTGTCCGGCACCTACTACCAGAGCGACGGCAACCCGGAACTGGAGTTCCCTTCCGCCACGGGCGGAGCCGCCCCCTTCCCGGGCGCCACCGTGAAGGACTATGACCGGCAGAGCGCCTACAACTTCTTTGGCACCCTGAGCTACGAGGGTTTCACCCTGCAGGGCCTCTACGGCCGCCGCGACAAGGAACTCCCCAACGGCCCCTACGGGGCGGACTTTCAGGACCGGCGCAACGAACTGTGGGACGAGCGCGCCTTCATCGAGGCCCGCTACACGCATGACTTCGCCAACGACTGGCACCTGCTGGCCCGCACCTACATCGACCACTACACCTACGAGGGCACCTACGTGTTCGACCCCGGCAGCGCCAGCGTCAACCGCGACGTGCCCCGGGCCGAATGGTGGGGGGGCGAGATCCAGTTGAGCAAGACCCTCTGGGATCGCCACCGCGTCACGGCCGGGTTTGAGGGCCGCTATGACTGGGAGCAGCACCAGGAAAACTACGACACCATTCCCTCCCCGGGTTCCCCGGACCTCGACATCAACCGCACGGTGTCCAGCCTTGGCGCCTACCTGCAGGATGAGTGGAGCATCACCCGGGGGCTGACCCTCAACGCCGGGGTTCGCTACGACTACTTCAGCACCTTCGGCGGCACGGTCAACCCGCGCGCGGCCGTCATCTACCAACCCTGGGAGTCGAGCAGCTTCAAGGCCCTCTACGGCCAGGCCTACCGCGCGCCCAGCGCCTACGAGCAGGACTTCGAGACCACGCTCTACCAGAGCAACGACGACCTGCAACCCGAGAAGATCCGCTCCTACGAACTGGTCTACGAGCAGGGCATCGCCAAGAACTACAGCCTGAGCGGCACCTTCTTCTACAACCAAATCGAGGACCTCATCACCCTCGAGGAGGGCCCCGCCTCGGATCCCCGCGGCATCTTTCGCAACACCGATTCCGTCGATGTCACCGGCGGCGCCATCGAGGTGGAGGCGCGCTGGAAGTACGGGGTGCGCGCCCGCGCCAGCTACACCTACGCCCGCGCCGTCGACAACGCGACCGACAGCATCCTCAACAACTCACCCCGCCATGTCGGCAAACTGCAGCTGACCGTCCCGCTCTACCCCAAGAAGATCACGGCCGGGCTGGAACTGCTCACGGTCAGCGACCGCGAGACCGCCTACGGCCACACGGAGGACGGCCATGTCCTGGCCAACCTCACCCTTTTCAGCCACAACCTCATCAAGAACCTCGAGTTCTCCGCCAGCCTCTACAACCTTTTTGACACCCGCTACTACGACCCGGCCTCGCCCGACTTCACCCAGGACCTGAATCCCCAGGATGGCCGGACTTTCCGGGTCAAGCTGACCTACAAGTTCTAGGCCCGCCGCCGCCCCCCGACCTGCATGAGCGCCCCGCGCACCAACCAAACCGGCCCCGCCGGCACCGCCCTGCCCCGGCGGTCCTGGCTGGCCGCGCTGGCGTTGGTCGTGGCCGTGCTCTCCGTGGCGCTCCCCCTGCCTGCGGCCGAATCACCGGTCGCCCTCGAGTACAAGGTCAAAGCCGGCTACCTCTACAACTTCGCCAAGTACGTCGAATGGCCCGACACGCCGGCGCGGAGCGGGGACAACCCGTCCCCCACACCCCTGGTCATCGGCGTCCTCGGCGGCCAGGAGGTGCTGCCCATCCTCCAGCAGGTCCTGCACGGCAAAACCGTCGAGGGCCGACCGCTCCTGCTCAAGGCGGTGACCAAGCTCAACGCGGAACCCGGCTGCCACATCCTTTTTGTCCACCGCTCCGCCGGCCAGGCTCCCGCCCAGATCCGCCAGTCCCTCGGGCAGGCTCCCGTCCTCCTCGTGGGGGAGACCGAGGGCTTCGCCGAGGAGGGCGGCATGATCGGATTCGTCCGCGAGGATGAAAGTTTCCGCATCCGGCTGAACCTCGAGGCCTCCAACCAGGCCGGACTCAAGGTGAGCGCCAAGCTCTCGAGCATCGCCCGGTTGGTCAAGACCCGGCCGCAGCCCTGAGGCCCGCTTCCCCCCCCGGAAGCACCCGGCCGGTTTTCCCGCCCGCCGCCCCCGCCCACCCCATCCACGAACCGCCATCTGCCTGACCGCGGGACGCGCCCCATCTTCAACGCGCCCCGCACCACGGCGCTTGCACCCCGGATCGTTTTGTGATGCAGTCCGGCCGTCGTCGTCGGCTCAACCTGTTTCCTTCCGTCGATTCCCATGCATCGCCAACTCCTCACCCTCATTGCGGCACTCAGCCTCCTCGCCACCCAGGCCCCGGCCCAGGTTCCCCAAATCATCGCCTACCAGGGCCGCATCACGGTGAGCGGCACGAATTTCACCGGCCTCGGCCTGTTCAAGTTTGCCCTCGTCAACAGCAATGGGACCGCCAGTTTCTGGAGCAACGACGGCACCAGCGCCGCGGGTGCCGCCCCGGCCAACCCGGTGACGGTCCCCACCACCAATGGCCTCTACTCCGTGCTGCTCGGCGACACCACGGTGCCCGGCATGGTCACCGTGCCCGCCGCCGTGTTCACCAACACCGACGTGCGCCTCCGCATCTGGTTCAGCAACGGCGCCAGCTACCAGCAACTGGCCCCGGACCAGCGCATCGCCGCCGTCGGCTACGCGCTCATGGCCGCCAGCGTCAACAACGGCGCCATCACCGCAGCCAAACTGGCCGATGGCGCCGTCACCACCGCCAAGCTGGCCGACGGCTCCGTGACGGCCGCCAAGTTCGCCCCCGGCAGCGTCAACGGCACCACCCTCGCCACCAGCCTCTCCATCGGGACCACCAACTTCAGCGGCACGGTCAACATCTACGGGACCCTGGCCGACACCGCGGGCGTCACCCTCTCGGGCGGCACCAGCCAGATCAGCACCTATGGCGCGGATGGCCTCGAGCAAATCCGCCTGTGGGGCGCTTCCTACGGGGAAGTGCTCCTCAACGACCTGACCGGCAACGACACCACGGTTCAGCTGTCCGCCAATTCCAACAATGGCGGCTCCCTCACCCTCAACCACTCCAACAGCGCCATCCGTGCCCTGCTCACCTCCAGTGCCACCGCCGGCGAGCTGTTGCTCTACAGCACGAACAGCAGCGCGCGTGTCGCCCTGCACGGGGGCTCGGGCGGGAGCTATCTCAACCTCTACACGGCGGATGGCAGCAGCGGCCTCTACCTCGACGGCGACAGCAGCGGCTACGGCTTCATTGGCGTCCGCAACACCAACAGCCAGAACCGCGTCAGCATCGCGGGTCAGGGCTTGAATGGGGGCGGCCAGGCCACCCTGTATGCGGCGGACGGCAGCACCACGGTGCAAGTGCTGGCCGACGACGGGACCGGGGCCGGCAACATCAAGGTGAACAACAACATCAGCCAGACCCGCGTCTCCATCCTGGGCGAGGGCTCCGGGACCGGCGGCGAGATCCTGCTCAGCGACGCCGACGGCACCGCCACCATCGAACTCTCCGCCGCCGAGGGCCTGAGCTCCGGCAGCACCCTCAAGATGCGCGACCTGGACGGGATCCTGCGGGCCGAACTGGACGGGGACTACTTCGGCGGCGCCTCGCTCATCCTTTACGGCACCAACAACCTGGCCAACATCGTGCTGAGTTCCAGTTCCAGCGGGGAAGGCCGCATCACCTGTGACGTCCTCGAAATCAACGGCGGCTCCGACCTGTCCGAGAAGTTCGACATCAACCCGGCTCCCGCTGCCGGCGGCCATCCCGGCCAGGCAGCATCGCCCGGGCCTGAGCCGGGCATGATTGTGTGCATTGATCCCGCCAACCCGGGACAGTTGGTGACCAGCAGCCGGGCCTACGACCGCACCGTGGCCGGCATCATCAGCGGGGCCGGCGGCGTCAAGCCCGGCATGCTCATGGGCCAGGCCGGCACGGCCGCCGATGGACGCCAGCCCGTCGCCCTGACCGGACGCGTCTACTGCCGGGTCGATGCCGATCAGGGCGCCATCCTTCCGGGCGACCTGATCACCACCTCGCCCACCCCGGGCCACGGCATGAAGGTCACCGACCACACCCGCGCCCAGGGCGCCGTCATCGGCAAGGCCATGACCCCCCTGCCCCGCGGCCAGGGCCTCGTCCTCGTGCTCGTGTCGCTCCAGTAAACCCGGAGGAATCCACCATGCACCTGCGCCTGCTCCTCCTCGCCGTCTGCCTGGCCGTTCCCGCCACGGCCCGCGCCGACATTTCCCTGCGCGTCTCCGTCAAGTTCATCCTCAGCTCCAGCGGACAGCGCCCGGTCAGCTGCTGCGGATTCGGCGCCTCCAGCATCGCGCTGACCAACAGCCAGGCGGTGATCGACAACATCGCCTATTCCAACGAACTGCTGCGGCGCAGCGGCCGCGGCTACACCCTGCAGCTCACCGAAATCGTCGATGTGAGCGGATGGTCGGGATTCTACAACCTTGCCGCCCGCTCCAGCGACAACCGCAGCGCCCTGGAGGCGGTGGCCACCTCCAACGCCACCACCCGGGCCCAGTTCGCCTGGCGCGACAACGCCATCAACATCTACATCAACAACACCTCGTCGGGCGTCTGCTCGTTTCCAGAGACGGGTGACGACGCCATTTTCGTGGGGTCCAGCGCCTATGACACGCTCCTCATCCATGAACTCGGGCACTACTTCGGCCTGTATCACACCCACCAGGGCGAGCAGTACCTGAACACCGACAATTCCGGCTGTTCCTCGGCCAACTGCAGCTGCGCCCGCCTGATCGGCGGGACCGGCGATGAGATCGCCGACACCGTGGCCGACCACCAATGCTGGTCCTATTCCCAGATGGTGGCCAACAACCCCAGCGCCAGCACCACGGCCATCCTGAACACCTTCACCAACATCATGTCCTACCACATCCCGGCGGACCGTTTCACCACCCTGCAGCTGGACCGCTGGACCGACTACGCCGGCACCTCCCGCAGCGGCGTGGCCACCGGCGTGACCCGGTTTGTGGATGGGGATGACGCCTCGTTCATCCAGATCGGGCTCAGCACCCTGCCCTTTGACAATGTCCCGGCGGCGGTCAACGTCTCCGCCCCCTCCGACATTGTCCTCATTCGCGCCGGCAACTACGGCGGTTCCATGACCCTCAACCGCGCCACCACCCTGCGCGCCACCCGCGGCGCCGCCGTCCTCGGCAAACCCTGATCGCCATGCGCCTCCACCCTTCCCTTTTCCTCGCCGGACTCCTGGCCGGAGTCCTCCCCGCCCAGGCCGCCGTGCGGACCGGCGGGGCCTACAGCATCACCCTGGAGGGCCTGAGCGCCGGGGGCGGCCGCTCGACCAGCGCCGCCTTGGCCAACGAGGGCACCCTCGGCGGCCTCGTGCAGGTGGCCACCGCCCCGGCCACGGTGGCCAAACCCGGCCTGGCCGGGCAGCTCTACGAGGCCACCCTCCAACTCGCCGCCACCGGGACCAACCTGAACGAGGGGGGCACCCGGCAGCTCCTCGCCTTCCAGCGCGTCGATGACGGCACCACCAATGCCGTTCTGCCAAGCCGCGTGGCCTGGGGCGTTGTCAGCGGGCCGCTCGCCGGCATCAACAGCAGCGGGCTGGCCCTGGCCACCAATGTCTTCCAGGACACCCCGGCCGTCGTGCGCGGCACCCTCGAGGGCAGCGCCGCCGACCTGACCCTCCAGGTCCTCAACACCGGGCTGGATAACTGGTCAACCTATGCCGGGGACGGCATCGATGACTTCTGGCAGGTGCAATACTTCGGCACCGGCAGCACCGACGCCGACCCCGCGCGTGATCCCGACGGCGATGGCCAAGGCAACCTCTTTGAATTCACGGCCGGCACCAACCCCACCAACGCCGCCTCCCGCTTTGAACTCGGCATCCGCAACGGGCCGGCGGCCGGCCAGCGCCAAATCGTGTTCCGGCCCCGTTTCCCGAGCCGCACCTACACCCTCACCTACCGCACCAACGCGGCCGACGCCGTCCCCTTTGCCACCCTCGGCGGCACCAGCACGACCGACGCCGGCGACGAGCGCACCGTGACCGACCCCAACGCGTCCGACCGCAACCGCGTCTACCGCGTCCGCATCAGCTATCCCTGACCCGCCCCCGGGTCAGCGATCCGCCTCCGTGGGTTCCCAAACCTGCTGCTGCAACAACACGCCCTTCTTCGGGGCCGAGTTGAACTGGTTGATTGACCGGATGGTCCGCCCACCCGTCGCAGCCCCGCCAATGCCGAAGAAGTAAGGCTGCGAGGCGGGAATCAGGACGGTCGAGGTGCCGCAGCGCGTCGCATCCGACAGGATACGCCCCACCCGCCCATACCCCGTGCTGCCCTCCAACCCATAGTCGAGGTGCAGGGTCAGGAAGAGGAATCCGGTCGCGGGCACCCGGGCGTTCACCACCACCTGCCGCTGGCTGCCAAAAGCCTGCGGCTGGTAATCGGACAGCGTCACCACGACTCCTTCCGCCTGCACCTCCTGGCCCGGGATCAGCCGGACGACACCGCCCGGATGCCGTTCATGGGTCAAACCACTGTAGAGATGCAGCGCCTGGGCCCCCTGGGTCACCCAGGGATAGGGCAGCGTGATCGTAAAGGTCACCACCTGGCCAGGGGGCCCGCGATGGAAGGAATTGAAATAATACTGACCCGGCACGCTTGAGTTCAGTTTGTAGCAGCCCTGGTCCGGGCTGTAGAGGAGGTTGAAATTGTCGTTCAGCAGCGAGTAACGCGCGCTGTCCGTCATCAATACCGGGCAAAACACGGTCAGGGTCTGCACACAGGTCTGCCGATTGCCGGAGGCGTCCGTGGCCGTCCAGGTCCGGGCAATGGTCTGGGGACACCCCCCCTGCGTCAGGCTGTCCTGATAGGTCAGCACCGGGGGTTCCCCACAGTCGTCCCAGGCGGCGGGAATACCCAATCCGGGGTTCTCCCAGGGATCCAGCGACTGCCCGGAGGTTGCCGACACCGACGGCGGGCAGGCCACCACCGGGGCCACCATGTCGTTCACGGTCACAAACTGGTTCACCACCACGGCATTGGAGGCCGCGTCCAGCACCTCATAGGTCCGCACCAGCACAAACCGGTTGGGGGCGTTGCTCTCCATGAAGCTCTGGCCAACCAGCACCACCGACACGGGCAGGCTGCAGGTGTCGCCGACCACAAAACCATTGGTGCCCGCCGGAGGCATGGAACCGGCGCAATTCGCCTGCAAATTCGTGGGATAGCTGACCGTCGGCGGGTCCATGTCCACCACGGAAACCACCTGCGTGCACGCCACCGTGTTGCCACCCACGTCCGTGGCCTGCCAGGTCACCCGGGTGATGCCCAGCGGATACTCGGCCGGCGCATCATTGACCAACGCCACCACCGCGCAGTTGTCGTCCAGGGTCGGCGGCAGCAATTCCACCTGCGTGGCGCGGCACCCCTCCGCCGCCGGCACGATGACGGTGGGCGGACACAGGGCGCGGGGAGGCTGGAGGTCCAGCACCGTCACGCTGAAACTGCAGGCGGCGGTGTTGCCGCTGCCATCCGTGGCCGTGCACTGCACCACCGTGAGACCGGCCTGAAAGGCGGTGCCGCTGGGAGGAACACACGCCACCAGGAGGCCCGGGCAGGCATCCATGGCCTGCACCGCGTAGGCCACATTGCTGAAACAGACCCCCGCAGCCGCTTCCACCACCAGGTTCGTCGGACACAGGATGACCGGCAATTCCCCGTCCTCCACCGTGACCGTGAAGGCGCACTGGGCAAGATTCCCATCCACGTCCTGCCCCACGCAGGTGACGACCGTGGCCCCCAGCGCAAACAGGCTCCCACTGGCCGGCACACATGTCACCGAAGCACTCCCGCAGTTGTCCGCCACGGTCGCGGCAAAGAGCACCGGCGCTGTGCAGGTGCCCACGCCGGTCGGGACAGTCCTGTCCGCCGGGCAGGCCACCGACGGCGGCTCCTGGTCCACGACCGTGACCTGGAAGCCGCACTGGCTGACGTTTCCCGCCGCGTCCGTCGCCGCGCATGCCACCGTGGTCACCCCCCGGGCAAAGGCACTGCCGCTGGCCGGCACGCAAACCACGGCCTGCCCCGGGCAGTTGTCTGTTGCCAACGCGACAAAGGTCACATTGCTCGCGCAGGAACCCATACTGGTCGCCACCAGAATGTCCGAGGGACAAGTCACTGCCGGCGCCTCCCCGTCCCGCACCGTCACCGTGAAGGCGCAGGCATTGGTGTTGCCGGCCGCATCCGTCGCCGTGCACACCACCGTCGTCAGGCCCTTGGCAAACGGACTCCCGCTGGCCGGCACGCACACCACGGCCGGGCCCGGGCAGTTGTCCGTCGCCGATGCCGCAAAGGTCACGTTGCTCGCGCAGGAACCCACACTGGTCGCCACCAAAATGTCCGGCGGACAAATCACTCCCGGCGCCTCCTCGTCCTGCACCGTCACCGTGAAGGCGCAGGTATTGGTGTTGCCGGCCGCATCCGTCGCCGTGCACACCACGGTCGTCAGGCCCTTGGCAAACGGACTCCCGCTGGCCGGCACGCACACCACGGCCTGGCCCGGGCAGTTGTCCGTTGCCGACGCCGCAAAGGTCACATTGCTCGCGCAGGAACCCCCACTGGTCGTCACCAGGATGTTCGCCGGGCAACCGGCCACCGGAGCCTCCTCGTCCCGCACCATCACTGTGAACGCGCAGCGGTTTGTGTTCCCCGCCGCATCCGTCGCCGTGCACGCGACCGTCGTCAGGCCCTTGGCAAAGGCGCCCCCGCTGGGTGGAACGCACACGATGATGTCCCCGGGGCAGTTGTCGGTCGTCGTGGCCGTGAACGTCACATTGCTCGCACAAGAACCCGGACTCGTCGTCACCGCCACGTTGGCCGGGCACATCGCCATCGGCGCCTCCGCATCCGTCACCGTCACGGTGAACGCGCAGCGGTTCGTGTTCCCCGCCGCATCCGTCGCCGTGCAGGCCACGGTGGTCACACCCTTGGCGAAGGCACTTCCGCTCGCGGGCACGCACACAATGCCCACCCCGGGGCAGTTGTCGGTCGCCGTGGCCGTGAACGTCACGTTGCTCGCGCACAAACCGGCACTGGTGTTCACCGCCAGGTCCCCCGGGCAACTGGTCACCGGGGTTTCCGCATCCGTCACCGACACCGTGAACATGCAAAGGTTGGTGTTTCCCGCCGCGTCCGTCGCCGTGCAGGCCACCGTGGTCACCCCCTGCGCAAAGGCGCTCCCGCTGGCCGGCACGCAGACCACCGCCTGGCCGGCGCAGTTGTCGCTGGCCGACGCACTGAATATCACGTTGCTCGCACAGGAACCCGGGCTGGTGCTCACCGCGATGCTCGCCGGGCAACCGGCCACCGGCGCCTCCACGTCGGTCACCGCGACCGTGAACGCGCAGCTGTTCGTGTTTCCAGCCGCATCCGTGGCCGTGCAAACCACCATGGTCACTCCCTTGGCAAAGGCACTCCCGCTGGCCGGCACGCACACGATGCTGTCCCCCGGACAGTTGTCCGTCGTCGTGGCCGAGAACGTCACGTTGCTGAAGCATAGGCCGGGACTGGTGTGCACGGCCAGGTTCCCCGGGCAACTGGGCACCGGGGTTTCCGCATCCGTCACCGACACCGTGAACATGCAAAGGTTGGTGTTTCCCGCCGCGTCCACCGCCGTGCAGGCCACCGTGGTCACACCCTTGCCAAACGCGCTCCCGCTCGGCGGGACGCAGGCCACCGTCTGCCCCGGACAGTTGTCGGCGGACGTGGCTGCGAACGTGACGTTGCTCGCACAGGAACCCGGGCTCGTTGTTGCCGAAAGGTTCGCCGGGCAACTGGCGACCGGCGCCTCGGCATCGGACACCGTCACGGTGAAGGTGCACCGATTCGTGTTCCCGACCGCATCCGTCGCCGTGCAGGCCACCGTGGTCACGCCCTTGGCAAACACGCTTCCACTGGGCGGCAGGCACACCACCACCTGGCCGGGGCAGTTGTCCGTCGCGGTCGCCAGGAACGTCACGTTGCTCGCACAGGAACCCGGGCTTGTGGTCACTGCCAGGTTGGCCGGGCACAGTGCGACCGGCGCCTCCGCATCCGCGACCGTCACGGTGAAGGCGCACCGATTCGTGTTCCCCACCGCGTCCGTCACCGTGCAGGCGACGGTGGTCACGCCCTTGGCAAACACGCTCCCGCTGGGCGGCACGCAAGCCACGGTCTGCCCCGGACAGTTGTCGGCGGACGTGGCTGCGAACGTCACGTTGCTCGCACAGGAACCCGGGCTCGTGACCACCAAAAGGTTTGCCGGACAACTAATCGCCGGCGCCTCGGCATCCGACACCGTCACGGTGAAAGCGCACCGATTCGTGTTCCCCACCGCGTCCGTCGCCGTGCAGGCCACCGTGGTCACCCCCTTGGCAAACACACTCCCGCTCGGCGGGACGCAGGCCACCGTCTGCCCCGGACAGTTGTCGGCGGACGTGGCTGCGAACGTGACGTTGCTCGCACAGGAACCCGGGCTCGTCGTTACCGAAAGGTTCGCCGGGCAACTGGCGACCGGCACCTCGGCGTCCGACACCGACACGGTGAAGGTGCACCGATTCGTGTTCCCAGCTGCATCCGTCGCCGTGCACGCCACCGTCGTGACCCCCTTGGCAAACACGCTCCCGCTGGCCGGCACGCACGCCACCGTTAGGCCGGGGCAATTGTCCGTGGCCACCACGCTGTAGGTAACGTTGCTGGAGCAGGCACCCATGCTGGTGGCCACCGCAATGTTCGCCGGGCACACCACCATTGGCGCCTCCGCGTCACGCACGGTCACCGTGAAGGCACACAGGTTGGTGTTCCCAGCCCCATCCACCGCCGTGCACGCCACCGTGGTCACCCCCTTGGCAAACACGCTCCCACTCGCCGGCAAGCAAACCACCGTCTGCCCCGGGCAGTTGTCCGTGGCCACCACGCTGAACGTCACATTGCTCGCGCAGGAGCCAGGACTCGTGGTCACCACGATGTTCGTCGGACACACCGCCACCGGAGCCTCCGCGTCACGCACGGTCACCGTGAAGGCACACAGGTTGGTGTTGCCGGCCCCGTCCACCGCCGTGCATGCCACCGTCGCCACCCCCTTGGCAAACACGCTCCCGCTCGCCGGCACGCAAATCACCGTCTGCCCCGGACAATTGTCGGTGGCCACCACGTTATAGGCCACGTTGCTGGCGCAGGAACCAGGACTCGTGGTCACCACGATGTTCGTCGGACACAACGCCACCGGCGCCACCGTGTCCAACACCGTCACCCGGAATGAACAGGAGGCCACCGTGCCACGC
>JBJOEZ010000046.1:0-31032 GCA_046048995.1 Verrucomicrobiota bacterium
GCGATGGGGGCGCTGAAGCTCCAGGGTTGGCTGCACTCGACGACGCGGTTGGAGGCGCAGGTGAGGACCGGCGGGGTGGTATCGACCACGGTGATGGTCTGGGAGCAGGTGCTGGCATTGCCACAGGCGTCGGTGGCGCGCCACGAACGGGTGGCGCTGTAGGTGGTGCCGCAGGGGCCGGTGTTGGTGACGGTGGAGAGGATGGTCAGGGCGACATTGGTGCCGTCGCAGAGGTCGGAGGCGATGGGCGGGTTGAAGACCCAGGAGGCCGAACACTCAACGACGCGATTGGAGGCGCAGGTGAGCACCGGGGCGAGGGTGTCGATCACGGTGATGGTTTGGGAGCAGGTGCTGGCATTGCCGCAGGGGTCGGTGGCGCGCCAGGTGCGGGTGACGTCGTAGGTGGTGAGGCAGGGGCCGGTGTTGGTGGTGGTGGAGAGGACGATGAGGGCGACGTTGGTGCCGCTGCAGAGGTCGGAGGTGATGGGCGGGTTAAAGGCCCAGGAGGCGGAGCACTCGACGACGCGGTTGGAGGCGCAGGTGATGACCGGCGGGATGGTGTCGACCACGGTGATGGTTTGGGAGCAGGTGGTGGAGTTTCCGCAGGCGTCGGTGGCCTGCCAGGTGCGGGTGGCGCTGTAGGTGGTGCCGCAGGGGCCGGCGTTGGTGGTGGTGGAGAGGATGGTGAGGGTGATGTTGGTGTCACCGCAGGTGGTGGTGGGGAGGGGAGGGCCGGCGGCGGGTTGAAAGAATGCGGGGCGGGCCCGGGCGGCGGGGTTGGCGGCGGTGGGGGGAGTGAAAGACCAGGGAGTGGCGCAGGGCACGGTGGCGTCCGGGGCGCAGGTGAGGATGGGCGGGGTGGTGTCGAGGACGGAGATGGTCTGGCTGCAGGTGGCGGTATTGCCGCAGGGGTCGCTGGCCTGCCAGGTGCGGGTGACGACCAGGGATCCTGCGCAGGGGCCGGCGTTGGTCACGGTGGAGAGGAGGGAGAGGGTCACGCTGGCGCCGTGGCAGGCGTCGGTGGCGGAGGGTTCGGTGAAGGACCAGAGCGTGCCGCAGTCCTCGACGGCGTTGCTGGCGCAGGTGATGACCGGCGGGGTCGTATCGAGGACGGAGATGGTCTGGCTGCAGGTGGCGGCGTTTCCGCAGGCGTCCGTGGCGCGCCAGGTGCGGGTGGCGGAGAACGTCCCGGGGCAGGCGGGGTTGGCGTTGGTGATGGTGGAGAGGATGGTGAAGGAGACGTTGGTGCCACTGCAGTTGTCGGTGGCTGAGGGCGGGTTGAAGTCCCAGGGCGCGGTGCATTCCACGGTCCGGTTGGAGAGGCAGGTCAGGGTGGGCGGCAGCGTGTCGCGGATGAGGTCCGTGCGCTCGCAGAAGGCGGTGTTACCGCAGGCATCGGTGGCTTGGTAGCGGCGGGTCACCTGGATTTCGCACCCGTTGGTGAGGCGGGTCTCGCTGGCGAGGCTGATTTGCACCGGGCCGGCGTTGTCGGACGCGCTGACGGCGGCCAGTTCGGGGGCGGGGGGGAGTTGGCTGGGGCACTGGAAGGTGCGGCCGGGGCTGCAGGTGAGGACGGGGGGGATGGGGTCGGAGGCGTTGGAGACGTGGAGAGTGAAGGAGTTGGTGGCGGTGCCGCAGGCATTGCTGACGCGGACGGAGAGAGTGCCGGCGTCGGCGATGGAGAGGTTGTTGAGGGAGAGACAGGCGTTGGTGGCGCCGGGGATGGGGGTGAGATTCCGATACCAGGCGTAGGTGAAGGGCCCGGTGCCGGTGTTGGTGGTGCAGAGGGTGAGGGAGCTGCCGGGACAGGCCTGGACGACGGCGGGGCAGGCGACCTCGATGAAGTGGAGTTGGTTGGTGGGGCCGACGTCGAGGATGACGGCGGAGACCTGTCCGGGGCCGGGGATGAAGGACGCGCCGTGGGCGGTGGCGGCGGCGACCATGTTGGAGCCGGCGGTGGTGAGGGTGCCGAACACGGGGTCGAAGGGTGCGACCGGGCCGCCGATGAAGCGCCAGATGGCCCCCTGCACGTCGAAGGCGGTGCCCTGCTTGTGATTGAGGATGTAGTTGATGCGATTCCAGTTGGGGTCGGTGAGGTGGGGCGGGAGCGGTTGGGTGCTGAGGTAGGCGACGGGCTTGTATTCGATGCCGCTTTCAATGACGACGTCGTAGTCCGCGCACCAGCCGGGGTAGGAGCCGTTGGTGAGCACGTAGCCTGCGGGTTGGTTGGTGAGGGTGATGAGCCAGTAGGCGGTGGGGAAACCGTCGGCGACCACCTCGCAGACCGGTTGGCCGGCCTGTTGGGCGGGGGAAAGGAGGACGCAATTGGTGGCGTTGACACCGACGATGCGGGTGCTGACGGGCGTGCAGCCGGCCTGGGCCACGGCGCGGGGCGCGCCCCAACAAAGGAGGAGCACCGCGGCTGCGACGAGCGCGGTGCGATGACAGAAAGATGGCGTTTGCATGAATGACCGTGCGGTGAGTGACCTGCCCCGTGTGGAATCTGACCCAACCCCAGTCTCGGTGAGGCCGGGAGCCCGTGCAAACGCGGACCCTTCCGCAAAACCACGTCCCGGGCCCCCGTGGAACTACGGATGGCGTGCGCGGCCGGGGGGGGGCGCCGGGGAGGTTCGAGCGCATGGAATGGCTTTGAAGTCCGGGGGCTGCCTGTCTAGCCTCCGGCCCGTGTCACGGTTGCCCTACGAACTGTTCCTGGCCCTGCGTTACCTGCGGCCCAAGCGGACGTTCGTGTCCGTCATCACGGTGATTTCCATGCTGGGCGTGGTCCTGGGGGTGGCGGTGCTGATCATTGTCATCAGCGTGATGACGGGTTTTGACCGCCAGTTGCGGGAGAAGATCCTTGGCTTCAACGCCCACCTGAAGGTGTATCCGCATGATGACACCCTGGGCAACCATCGGGACATCATGCGGGTGGTGAACTCGAACCGGATGGTGAAAGCCTCGGCGCCGTTCATCTTTGGCCCGATCCTGGTGCGCACCCAGCCGGCGCACGGGCGGCCGGTGGTGGCCGCCCCGCATGTGAGGGGGTTGGATCTCCTGCTGGAATCGAACGTGACCTCACTGGCCACCAGCATGGTGGCCGGGGAGCTCAACCTGGACGGGGAAAGCATCGTGCTGGGGTCCGACCTGGCGCGTCGCCTGCAGGTGCGGGTGGGGGATCGGGTGAGCGTGTATTCGGCGCGGCACCTGCGGGAGCTGGAGGAGCAGAAGGACCAGGCGCGGGACGCGGCGATTCCCCCGGATGACTACACCGTGCGGGGTGTCTTTGAGATGGGGTATTACGAGTATGACGCCAACATCGTGCTGACCTCGCTGCGGAACGCCCAGGGCCTTTACGAGCTGAAGCGGAACGTGCATGGGCTGCTGGTCATGCTGCATGACCCCTACCAGGTGGATGCGGTGGCCGCCCAGTTGCAGGCGGTGCTGGGGCCGCGATTTGTGCTGCAGACGTGGACGGAGGACAATGCGCAGATTCTGACCGCGCTGGTGGTGGAGAAGAAGGTGATGTTTTACCTGTTGGTGTTCATCGTGATTGTGGCGGCGTTTGGCATCATGAACTCCCAGATCACGTTCGTGGTGCAAAAGACGCGGGAGATTGGGATGCTGAAGGCCCTGGGAGCCACCCGGGCGCAGTTGATGGGATTGTTCCTGGGGCAGAGCCTGGTGGTGGGCATTTTTGGGGTGTTGGGGGGGCTGGGCCTGGGGTTGCTGATGGTCGAGGTGCGGAATCCCTTCCTCAACTTCATGAACCGGATGACCGGCCTTGAGCTGTTCCCGCGCGAGATTTACAGCTTCAGCGAGCTGCCGGCGCTGGTGATACCGATGGATGTGGCGGTGATTTGCGGGACGGCGCTGGTGATTTGCGTGCTGGCCGGGCTGGGGCCGGCCTGGAACGCGAGCCGGCTCAAGCCTGTGGAGGCGTTGCGCCATGAATGAGGCCCCTGCCGGCGTCCCTGCCGCGGTCCCCCTGTGCGAGGCGCGGGGGCTGCACAAGTCCTACCAGATAGGCCGCCGCACCCTTGAGGTGCTGCGGGGGGTGGACCTGTCGGTGGCGCGCGGGGAGTTTGTGGCGCTGCGGGGTGCGAGCGGGGCGGGCAAGAGCACGCTCCTGCACCTGCTGGGCGGGTTGGATGCGCCGAACCGGGGCGAGGTGTTGGTGGAAGGGCGGTCCCTGGGCGGGCGCGGGTCCGACGCGCTGGCGCGTTGGCGGAACACCCGGGTGGGTTTCATTTTCCAGGCGTATCACCTGCTTCCGGAACTGGACGCGCTGGAGAACGTCTGTTTGCCGGCGCGGATGGCGCGGGTGCCGGCGGCGGAGGCGGAGGAGCGCGCGCGGGAACTGCTGGCGCGGGTGGGCTTGGGCGAGCGGTTGGAGCACAAGCCCTATGAGTTGTCGGGGGGCGAGCAGCAGCGGGTGGCCCTGGCGCGGGCCCTGGTCAACCGGCCGGACCTGATCCTGGCGGACGAACCGACCGGCAACCTGGATTCCCGGACGGGCGAGGAGATCATTGGATTGCTGTGCGCCCTGCAAGCCGAGCGTCAGGCGACCTTGCTCATTGCGACCCACGACGCCCGGGTGGCGGCGCGGGCGCCGCGGGTGGTGGAGTTGGTGGATGGGCGGGTGGGGACCCTGGCGGGCGGGGTGGGTCAGTGAGGCGGGCTGGCATTTCCGATTGACCGTCGGGGTGGAACGCCTACTCTTCGATGACATCAGCCTGATCGAGTCCCAACGCAGCATAAACGCAACCTGACCCTGACTATGGAACACCCGAACCAGACTCCCGCCGGCGCCCGGACGCGCCGGGAATTCCTCAAAACCTCAGCCACGGCGGCCGCGACGGTGGCCGCGACCGGTTTCCTCAAGGTGCCGGTTTACGGCCAGGCCACGGCGCCCTCGGTGGGTGTGGTGGGGGCCAACAACCGCATCAACTGCGCCTTTGTCGGCGTGGGTGGCCAGGGCCTGAACGCCCACGTGCGCAACGTGGTGCGCGGGGCCAAGGAGAACAACACCGCGGCGGTGGCCGTCTCGGACGTGTCCAAGCACCGCATGGAGGAGGCCAAGAAGGTCATCAGCGAGAACGGGGGCGGGGCGGCCGAGTCCTTCGAGGATTTTCGCCGCCTGATGGAGCGCAAGGACATCGACGCGGTGTTCTGCGCGACGGTCGACCACTGGCATGCGCGCGTGTCGATTGCCGCGCTGGAGTCCGGCAAGCACATCTACGTGGAGAAGCCGATGACCCGCTACCTGGGCGAGGCCTTCCAGATTTACGACGCCGTGAAGCGCACCGGGAAGATCCTGCAGGTGGGCTCGCAGGGTTGCTCGGACATGAAGTGGCACAAGGCGGCGGAGCTGATTCGCGCCGGCCGCATCGGCCCGATGGTGATGACGCAGGGCTCCTACATGCGCAACAACCCGAAGGGCGAGTGGAACTACACGGTGCACAAGTGGGCCACCCCCGAGGACATCAACTGGAACGCCTGGCTGGGCGACCAGATCAAGGCCAAGAAGGGCTTTGACGCCGACGATTATTTCCGCTGGCGCAAGTATCAGCCCTACTGCTCCGGCCTGCTGGGCGACCTGTTCCCGCACAAGCTGCATCCCTACATGCTGGCCACGGGCAACCCGGAGTTCCCCAAGCGCGTCTCCGCCGTCGGGAGCAAGTTGGTGGGCAGCGATCGCAACACCCCCGGCACCCGCGAGCGCGACGTGCCCGAAATCATCCAGCTGATTGCCGAGTTCCCGAGCGGCATGGTGATGCACATCACCAGCAGCACGGTGAACGAACTGGGCACCCAGGAGGTCATCCGCGGCCACAAGGCCAACCTCTACATGGCCGGCAACAAGGTGGAACTGAAGCCCGAGAAGGCCTACTCCGAGGAGATCGATCCCTACGTGAGCGAGGAGTTCAAGCCGGAGAGCGTGCCGGCGCACCACAAGAACTTCTTCGACGCCATCCGCACCGGCAAGCAGCCCAACGCCGGCATTGAGCTGGCCATCCGCGTGCAGACCGTCATCTCGCTGGCCGAGCAGAGCGAGCGCATGAATGTCATGTGCCTGTTCGACGAGAAGACCCGCAAGATCACCGACGGCTCCGGCCGCGAGCTGCAGCCGATGACCTACGGCTCGCTCGACAAGAGCTAGTCCCGCCGTTTCCCACGCGCCGCCCCGCGACCCGGGGCGGCGTTTTTTTTGCCGCCGGCCGGGACGCCGGGAGGCCGCGCGTCCGCCCGGGCGGGCGGCATGGCGCGCGCGGCAGCTTGCCAAGGAGGCGGGAGGTTGGTGTGCTGGGGCATCGATCATCCGCCGCCCATCACCGTGGCGCGCTGGGCCATGGCCACGCGCTTTGAAATCGCGCTCTACGGGGCGGATGCCGTGTCGCTGCGCGCGGCGGCCGAGGAGGCGCTGGGGGAGATTGAGCGGCTGGAGGCGCAACTGAGCCTGTTCCGGCCGTCGAGCGAGATTGGGCGGATCAATGCGCGGGGTGCGCAGGAGCCGGTGCGGGTATCCCCGCCGGTCTTTCGCCTGCTGGAGCAGGCGGCGCGCCTGAGCGCGGAGTCCGGGGGCGCCTTTGACATCACCATTGGCCCGCTCATGCGGTGCTGGGGGTTCCGGGGCGGGCCGGCGCAACGGCCGGACGCGGGCGCGCTGGCGGAGGTGCGCTCGCGGGTGGGCATGCAGTGGGTGGAGTGCAACCCGGCGGATTTCACGGTGCGGCTGCTCCGCGGGGGGGTGACGCTGGACCTGGGGGCGATTGGCAAGGGTTACGCGGTCGGGGTCGCGGCGGAGGTGCTGCGCGAGGCCGGCGTGACGAGCGCGCTGCTGCACGGGGGAACCAGCACGGTGCTGGCCATCGGGCATCCGCCCGGGGCGGAGGCATGGCCGGTGGCCGTGGCGCGTCCCGCGGCCCCGGGCGTGGAGGCGACCGGGGAACTCCTGGCGGTGGTGCCGCTGCGGGATGAGGCGTTGTCGGTTTCCGCCGCCTGGGGACGTTCGGTGCAGGCGGGCGGGGAATGGCTTGGGCACGTCCTGGATCCGCGGACCGGTCAGCCGACCCGCGGGGCCGGGTTGGCCATGGTGGCGCTCCCGGATGCGATGGAGACGGACGCGCTCTCGACGGCGCTGCTGGTGCTGGGCGCCGAGGGCTTGCCGTGGCTGGCGCGGTGCCGCCCGGCCGCCCGGGCCCTGGTGGGGCTGGATGACGGAGGGGAGTTGCGGGTCGAGCGTTTGGGCTTGCCCGGTTAGCTGGGGGGAGGGGCGGTGGGCGGCGCGAATCCGCCGGCGCGCGCCGGCGGCCAGGGGATTGGGGCGACAAGCGCGTTGCAGGAGGCCAGGGGCGCCGGTAATTTGGGGCCGCGATGTTGTCTGACCGATCCTACATGCGTGAACCGGATTACCGGGGGCGCTGGCCCGTCACGAACATCCTCATCGGCATCCTGGTGGTGCTCTACCTGCTGCAGTTGGTGTTGTCCTATGGCGGGGGCGTGCGCATCACGGACACGCTGGCGCTGAGCCTCAACGGCATGGCGCACCACCGCTACTGGCAACTGCTGACCTTCCAGTTCCTGCATTCGATTCCCTGGCCGTGGCATCTGCTGGGGAACTGCCTGGTGCTGTATTTCTTCGGGGGCGCGCTGGAACAGGCGATGGGCCCGTCGCGGTTCCTGCGGTTGTATTTCGCCGGAGGGTTCCTGGGGGGCGGGTTGCAGTTGCTGCATGGGTTCCTCGTCCACCGGGATGCCGGCGTGGTGGGGGCTTCGGCCGGGGTCTCGGCGGTGCTGGCCGCCTATTGCGCGCTCAATCCGCTGCGCGAGGTCTACCTGGTGGTGATTGTCTTCCCCGTCCGGCTGAAGGCGCGGCATCTGCTCCTGATCACGCTGGGCATCTCGGTGTTTGGCCTCCTCTTTGCCTTCGACAACATCGCGCATGCGGCGCACCTGGGCGGTCTCCTGACGGGGATCGTCTATGCGCGCTGGCTGCATGAGGGCGAGTTTTGGCCCGGCCTGATGGCCCGCCTGCGTCCCCGGCGGCGGGCGTCCGGCAACGTGATCCCCGTGCGCTTTCCCGGGAAGGCCCGGCGCGCGGGCCCGGGGTCCGACGGGGGTGATTTCATGAGCCGGGAAGTGGACCCGATTCTGGACAAGATCCGGGAGCAGGGCATCCAGAGCCTGACCGCGGAGGAGCGCGAGGTGCTGGAGCGCGCGCGGGCCCGGATGGAGGGGCGGTAGGGGCGGGTCGCACGGGTCGCACGGGTCGCGCTGCGACCCGCGGGTCGGCGTCACCCGGGTGGGCAACCGCTCGACAGGCGGGTGGCGGGGCCGGTAACCTGCGGGGGTGATTACGCGTTATTCCCGGCCCGAGATGCGGGCGATTTGGACGGATGAGAACAAGCTGAGGATTTGGCTGCAGATTGAACTGCTGGCGAGCGAGGCCCTGGTGCGGGAGGGGGTGGTGCCGGCGCGTGATTTTGCGCGGATCAAGGCGGGGTGTGCGAAGTGGTTCGCGGATTTGCCCGGGTTGGTGGAGCGGCAGAGGCATCATGAGAAGGTGCTGAACCACGACGTGATTGGGTTTACGACGGCGGTGGCGGAGAAGATCAACCATGCGGCGAGCCGCTGGTTTCACTTTGGGCTGACGAGCAGCGACGTGGGGGACACCTGCTATGCGGTGCAGATGACGCAGTCGGCCGATTTGTTGATTCGGGACGTGGAGGCGTTGCTGCCGGTGATCCGGCGCCGGGCGCGTGAGCACAAGTTCACCCCGTGCATTGGGCGGAGCCATGGCATTCATGCGGAGCCGACGACCTTTGGGTTGAAGCTGGCCCTGATGCACGACGAGTTTGGGCGGGCGCTGCGGCGGTTGCGGCAGGTGCGGGAGGTGGTGGCGGTGGGCAAGCTGTCCGGGGCGGTGGGGACCAGCGCGCACCTCTCGCCGCGGGTGGAGGGCCATGTCTGCCGGAAGCTGGGGCTGCGTCCGGCGCCGATTGCGACCCAGGTGGTGCAGCGGGACATCCATGCCGAGTTCCAGGGGGTGCTGGCGCTGGTGGGGGCGAGCATTGAGCGGTGGGCGGTGGAGTTCCGGCATTTGCAGCGGACGGAGGTGCTGGAGGCGGAGGAACCCTTCACGCGGGGGCAGAAGGGGAGCAGCGCGATGCCGCACAAGCGCAACCCGATCACGTGGGAGCGCCTGACCGGCCTGGCCCGGGTGCTGCGCGGGAACGCGCTGGCGGCCCTGGAGAACGTGGCCCTTTGGCATGAGCGGGACATCAGCCACAGCAGCGTGGAGCGCATCATATTCCCGGATTCCTGCACGCTGCTCGACTACATGTTCGGGCTGCTGACGCGCCTGATGGACGGGTTGGCGGTCTATCCGGAGAACATGAGGCGGAACCTGGGCCTGAGCCTGGGCATGTGGAACTCGCAGACCGTGCTGCTGGCGCTCATCCGCAAGGGGTTGACCCGCGAGGAGGCCTACGCGCTCGTGCAGCGCAACGCCATGAAGACCTGGGAAGTGAAGCATGCCGGCCGGGACGACGCGGATTTCCTGGAGCAACTGAGGTCGGATCCGGAGGTGGCGAGGCATTTCCGGCGCGGGGAACTCGAGCGCCTGTGCTCGGTCGACTTCCATTTCAAGGAAGTGAACCGGCGTTTCCGGACCCTGGGGCTGTAGGGGGCGGGGCGCCCCGGCCGGGCGGTTACCTGGCGGGGGTCCAGCCCTGGCCCGGGATGAACTCGCGGCTGCCGGATTTCTGGGTGCGGCAGCCGGAGGTGGTCGCGGCGGCGGCCAGGAGGAGGGCGGCGGCGAGGGCGGCGATGACCCGGAGTGACATGGGGCGGACTGTAATCGGGATTGCGCCGGTGGCAAGCGCGGCGCACAGTGCCAGTGGCGTCACCCGGCATGCCTGCGAAACACACATCGCTGAAGGGCCAACTGCTCCTCGACAGCGGGAAGCTGCACGGCTCATTTTTTCACCGGACCGTCCTGCTCATCTGTCAGCATGACGAGGAGGGGGCGTTTGGGCTGGTCTTGAACCGCCCGACCGGCAAGCAGGTGGGCGAGGCCCTGGAGGCGGAGCTTTCGGCGCAGGTCCGGGCCCAGGATCTCTATCTGGGCGGGCCGGTGCAGCCGCAGGCGTTGAGCTACCTGCACAGCGACGCCTTCCTGCCGGAGTCCAACGTGCTGCCCAACCTGCGCCTGGACCATTCCCTTGAGACCTTGCAGGCGCTGGGGGAGGGGTATTCCGCGACCCGGCAGCTGCGGGTGTTCGCGGGGTATGCGGGCTGGAGTGCCGGGCAGTTGGACGACGAGATGAAGCGGGACACGTGGTTGACGCACCCGGCGAGCCTGGAGTGGGTGTTTGACGTGCAGGCGGGCGAGTTGTGGCGGCGGGTGTTGGCGGCGAAGGGGCCGCGCTACCGACTGTTGGCGGAGCAGCCGGAGGACTTGTCGTGGAACTGAGGGAGCCGGCGGGGGATGCGGACCTGGCGCTGGGGGCGACGCGGGTGGTGTTGCTGCGGCACGGGCAGACGGCATGGAACGTGGAGGGACGATACCAGGGGCACCTGGAGAGCGACCTGACGGCCGCGGGACTGGCCCAGGCGGCGGCGCTGGCGCGGCGGGCGGCGGGCCAGGGGCTGGAGGCCGTGTATGCGTCGGACCTGCGGCGGGCGCAGCAGACGGCGGCGCGGATTGCGGCGGCCGTGGGGTTGCCGGTGCAGGTGGATCCGGGGCTGCGCGAGCGGCACCTGGGGATATTCCAGGGCCTGCTCAAGGCGGAGACGCAGGCGCGGTTCCCCGAGGAGTATGCGCGGTTCAAGGGCGGGGGCCCGGACCATGCGGTGCCCGGCGGGGAGAGCGCGCGAGACTGTCAGCGGCGGGTCTTGGCCGCGCTGGAGCGGATCGTGCGGCGGCATGCGGGCGGGCGGATTGTGGTGGTGTCGCACGGGGGTGTGTTGGGGGCGGTCTTTCGGCACACGCTGGGCATTCCCCTGGAGGCGCCGCGCCGGTTTGAGCCGGGGAACGGGAGCTGGAACGTGTTTAGGCATGAGGCCGGGCGGTGGCACCTGGAGACGTGGGGGGACGTGACCCACCTGGCCGGAGGGGCGGGCGGGGGCGAACCGGCGGAGGCGGGCTAGGTTGGGAAACCGGCGGCGGCGAGGCGGGTTTCGCAGAGCGCGAGCAGTTGGCCGGTGAGGCGCTGGCGGTCCGGGAACAGGGTGCTGAGGTAGACGTGGCGGACGAGGGTGAGCAGCGTGTAGGCGTGGACGGCGGGGCGGACGGCCTCGCCGGCGAGGGCGACGAAGCGGTTCTCAAGGGCGGCCTCGCGGTCCCGCCAGGTGTCCGGGTGGCCGGTGGTGCGGAGGCTTTCCTCGGTGAGATGGGCGATGAAGTTGCCGATGTCGAGCCCGGGGTCCCCGGCGCAGTAGAGGTCGAAGTCGAGCAGCCAGAGGCGGTCGCCATCGACCAGCACCTGGGAGGGGTAGAAATCCCGGTGGATGCCGCAGGGGAGGGGCGGGGGGACGACGGCGCCGAGGCGGTCGCAGGCGGTGAGCAGGGCCTGGAGGCGGGCGGAGAATTCCGGATGCCGGGTGCCGACGCGGGGCACGCATTCGTGGAGGATGCGCAGTTCGTCGGCCATGGAGTGGGTTTTCTCCGGGGGCACGCCGGCGCGGTGGATTTTGTGGGCGGCGGCGGCGATGCGGCCGGCGAGGTCGAGGCCGTCGGGTTCGGGGAGGAGTTGGTCGGCGGTGACGCCGCGGACCTTGCGTTGCAGCCAGAGGCGGAGGTCGGGCACGAGGCCGACGGGTTCCGGGACGGCGATGTTGTCGGGGCACCGCTTGCGGAAGCCGGCGTTCCAGAAGGCGTCCTGCAGACGGTAACCCTCGCGTCCGTAGCGGCGGGCGCGGATCTTGCCGACGAGGGTGGCCTTCTCGCGGGGGTGGCCCGGGCGTTCGATGCGGACGTCGAATTCAAGGACGCAGCGTTTGCCGGGCTTGTGCCGGATGACGCGGATGGCCTTGGCCTCCACGAAGCCGTCCTCGCCGGCCAGCCGGGGCAGTCCGCGCTTGAAGAGGGCGTTGACCGTGGCCGGATCGAGGGCGGCTGCGACGGTGGGCAGGGCCTCGTCGCCGGCGGCGCCGAAGGGATCGAGGACGGGGATCTGGCCGGGGTCGGCGCTCATGGCAGCACCTCCTGCCAGAGGGCGAGGAGGCGGTCGATTTGGCGGGCGAGGCTGAAGCGTTCCTGTGCGCGCGCCCGGGCGGCGGCGCTCATGGCGGCGCGGCGGGCGGGGTCCTGGAGGAGAGCCTGGAAGGCATCGGCGAGGCTGGCGGGGTCTCCTGGGGTGGCGAGGAGTCCGGTGACGCCGGGGTCGATGAGCTCGGGGATGCCGCCGACGGCGGTGGCGACGGCGGGGACGCCGCAGGCGGCGGCCTCCATGAGGGCGACGGGCATGCCCTCATTCTCGCTGGTGAGGGTGGCGAGGTCGGCCTGTTGCCACCAGCCCAGCACGGCCTCCTGGGGGAGGGCGCCGAGGAATTCGACGGCCGGGCCGAGGCGGAGAGTGGCGTGCTGTTGCTCCAGCTCGGGTCGGCAGGGGCCGTCCCCGATGAGAGCGCAGCGGAAGGCGATGCCGCGGTCGCGGAGCAGGGCGCCGGCCTCCAGGAGCAGGCTGAGATTCTTCACCTTCACATGGCGGGCGACGGCCACGATGAGCGGGGCGGAGGCGGGCTCGCGTGCCGGAGCCGGGGTGAAGCGGGCGGTGTCGACCCCGCAGGGGATGATGCGGATGTGGGAGGAGGGCACACCGAAGGCCTGGATGATGTGGCGGCGGTTGGCTTCGGAGACGGTGACGAGGGCGCGGGCGGCGTTGGCGCGCTCGGCGAAGTCGGCGGGCGGCTTGCGGCGGATGTCGTAGCCGTGGGCGGTGAAGGTGTAGGGGACACCCAGGCGCTGCGACCACTGGCGGGCGGCCTCGGTGGGTTCGGTGGCGAAATGGGCGTGGAGAAGGTCGGGTTGGAACTGGCGGAGCACGGCCTCGAAACGGGCCGGGTCGCGGCAGGTCAGTGGCTCGAGGCCGGCGGCCTCGATGAAGGCATGGCGGAGCCCCTCCTCGGGTTGGCGGAGGGACAGGATGCGCAGGTCGACGCCGCGCCGGCGCAGTTCGGCCAGTTCATTGGCGATGAACGTCTCGGAGAGCTTGGGGAAGACGTTGATGAGGTAGGCGACGCGCAAGGGCCGTCCAGCCGGCCGCGTGGCGAGGGCGGTCAGGGGGGCGGGGTTCATGCGCGGGAGCGGGCGCGGATCAGCCGTTCAGCCAGGGTGACGGCCCGGCCGGCGTTGGCGTCCCAGGTGTAGCGGGAGGCGATGGTGCGGGCGGCGGCATGGCCGAGGGATTGGCGAAGGCGCTCGTCGCGCAGCAGTCGGTCGCAGGCGGCGGCGAGGGCGGCGGTGTTGCCGGCGGGGCAGAGGAGGCCGTTGCGCCCGTGGCGGATGAGCTCGCTGATTTGGCCGGCCCGGCTGGCCACGGTGGGGATGCCGCAGGCCATGTATTCGTAGAGCTTGAGCGGGGAGAAGTAGAAGTCGTGGTCGAGCCTGGGGTAGGGGGCGAGGGCGAGGTCGAAAAGTCGGATGATGGCGGGAACCTCCTCATGGGGCAGCGCGCCGGTGAAGACGGTGTGCGCGAGAAGGCGGCGCTGGCGCAGGGCTTGGTCGAGGGCGGGGCGGAGCTGGCCGTCGCCCGCGATGACCAGCTGCAGGCCGGGGTGGCGCCGACGGAGTTGCTGGAGCAGGGCGGGGAGGGTTTCCACGCCGTGCCATGGGCGCAGGCCGCCGACGAATCCCAGGACGGGTCCGGGCGCGAGGCCGAGCCGGGCGCGCAGGGCGGGGTCCGGGGGGGCGGGATGGAAGAGGGCCGGGTTGACGCCGTTGGGCAGGACCTGGACGCGGCGGGCGGCGGCGCCGTGGGCGAGGGCATGACGGCGGAGGGTCTCGGACACCGTGAGGACGGCGTCGGCGCCGGAGAGGAGGGTGCGTTCGGCCTCGGTGGCGAGGGGGCCGAGGCTGGAGCCGCGGTAGGCGGCCTGTTCGCCGGCGAGCGGGGCATTGAGCTCGACGAGCAGGGGCACCTGCCACGCGCGGGCCAGGGCGAGGCCGGCGGTGCCGAAGATGGCGGCGCGCTCGTAGATGAAGTCAGGCCGGTCCCCCTCGAGCCGCTTGCGGAGGTCGGCGGCGAGTTCGTGCACCTGGAGGATGCGGCGCAGTTCCCCGGGCAGCGGTGAATCGACGCCGAGCAGGGCGAGGAACTCCTTCACGGCGGCGGCGGCGCCGGTGAGGCTGTTGCCGGTGCGGGGGGGGAGGAGGCTGCCGGCGAGGGAGGCGGGGGATTCCCAGGGCGACTTGTTGAGGACCGGGGCGGCGACGAGGACCTCGTGGCCGGCGCGGGTGAAGGCGCCGACCATTTCGCGCACATGCACGGCGGCGCCCTTGCGGCCGAGGATGGGAATGCCGGCGTCGCTGCAGAGGTAGAGGATTTTCATCGGGGGACGGGGGCGGCGGCCGGGGAGGGTTCGGTGCCGGGGCCGGGGCTGAGGCCGTGGAGGCGCCAGAGGGCGGCGTAGCGGCCGTTGAGCTGGAGGAGGGCCTGGTGGGAGCCGCGTTCGGCGAGGGTGCCGTGGTCGAGGACGAGGATGAGGTCGGCGGTGGCGGCGTGGCGGAGGTCGTGGCTGATGAGGAAGGTGGTGCGGCCGGCGTAGACCTTTTCGAGGGCGTCGAGGACGGCGCGTTCGCTGCGCTTGTCGAGGCCGGTGGTGGGTTCGTCGAGGATGAGGATGGGGGCCTGGCGGATGGCGGCGCGGGCGATGGCGATGCGCTGGCGCTGGCCGTGGGAGAGCGAGACGCCGCGTTCGCCGACGAGGGTGTCGTAGCCCTGGGGAAGGGCGGCGATGAAGTCGTGGGCGTTGGCGAGGCGGGCGACCGCCTCGATTTGGGCGTCGGTGGCCCCGGGGGCGACGCAGGCGATGTTGTCGCGGACGGAGCCGGAGAAGAGGAGGTTGTCCTGGAGGACGACACTGACCTGGGCCCGGAGGGACTCGAGGGTGAAGCCGCGGATGTCATGGCCGTCGATGGTGATGCGGCCGGCCTGGGGTTCGTAGAGGCGGAGGAGAAGGCTGACGAGGGTGGATTTGCCGCTGCCGGACTGGCCGACGAGGGCGACGTGGCTGCCGGCGGGGACCTCGAGGTCGATCTGCTGGAGGACCTCGCGGTCGGGTTGGTAGCGGAAGGCGACCCCCTCGAAGCGGACATGGCCGAGGAGGGGCGGGGCGGGGACGGCATTGGGTTGGTCGCGGACGTCCGGGACGCGCTCGAGGAGATCCATGACGCGCTCGGCGGCGGCGGAGGCCTTGGCGACCCGGCCGGTGTACTTGGCGAAGTCCTGGATGGGGCGGTAGGCGCTCTTGAGGTAGGCGAGGAAGACGAGGAGGTCGCCGGCGGAGAGTTCGCCCTGGAGGGTCAGGCGGACACCGAACCAGAGGACGAGGGCGGTGGCGACGGCGATGAGGACATCGACGCTGCGCTCGAGGGCGGCGGCGAGGCGCTTGCCCTTGACGTCCTGCTTGAGGTTGTGCTCGCTGTCGGCGGCGAAGGCCTTGGCGAAGTTTTCCTCGAGCGAGAGGGCCTGCACGGTGCGGATGGCGCCGAGGGACTCGGCGGCGGTGGCGGCCATGGCGCCCTCCTGCCGGCGCTGCTTGCGGGCGATGACGCGGATGCGGGAGGAGAGGGACACGGTGCGCAGCCAGAAGAGGGGGAGGACGGCGAGGGCGATGAGGGCAAGCTTCCAGTTGAGGGCGAACATGAGGCCGGCCATGCCGGCGACCACGAGGAGCTTGGCGGTGAGGGGCAGGAGGGCGGTGACGGCCACATCCTGGAGCATGCCGACGTCATTGATGACGCGGAGGACGAGGTCGCCGGTGCGGGAGGAGGAGTGGAAGCTGAGGGAGAGATATTGGACGTGGCGGTAGAGGCGTTCGCGGACCTTGCGGAGGACGCGGTTGCCGATCTGGGCGAACCCGATGGTTTGCCAGTAGGAGGCGAGGGCGCGGAGCCCGGTGATGACGACGACGGCGACGGCGCAGAGTGCGAGCAGGGTGGGGTCGTCGAGGTCCTGGAGGAAGGCTGGGCGCGCGGTGGGGCGGTTGGGGGATGCGGCGGGCAGGATGTGGTCAAAAACGAACTTAAGGGGCCAGGGTTCGAGCAGGCGGAGGGCGACCTCGGCGAGGAGGGCGGCGAGGGAAGCGGCGATCAGCCCGCGGTGGCGGCGGACATGGGGCCAGAAGAACCGGGTGATGCGCCACAGGCTGGGCGTGGTTTCCGGTTCAGGTCTTGGGCCGCTCATGCGTGGGGTGAGAGTAGCAGGAAGGGCCGGGCGAGGGGAGTGGGAACAGGTTCCTGGGGGGTGGCGGGTGGAGCGCCGGCCATGGGCTTAGGAAACCGTGGCGGCTTGGGCCTCGGCGGAGAGGGCCAGCAGGTGGTTGGCGGCGTGGCGGGCGCCGCCGAAGCTGAGGGTGGCCTGGACGCGGTCGAGGACGGCACGGCGCGGGACGTGGAGGGCGGCATCGACAGCCTCGCGGAGGGACTCGGTGCTGAGCTGCTCCGGGGAGAGGGTTTGGAGGAGGCCCAGCCGGGCGAAGCTGCGGGCGCGCAGTTGCTGTTCCCGGCGCGGGAAGGTGCGGGGGACGCAGACGACGGGCAGGCCGGTGGCGACGCCCTCGATGAGGGTGTTGTAGCCGCCCATGCTGACGAGGGCATCGGCGCCCTCGAGGAGGGCGGGGATGTTGGAGACGAAGGTGTGGAGCTCGACGTGGCGCTCAGTCGCCATGTGTCGGAGCGTTTGGAGTTCGTGCGGGGGCGTCATGGGGCCGGCCACGACGACGCCGCGCCAGGGGGCTCCGGTGGCGGCGCGCAGGAAGGTCTCGAGGAGGAAGAAGCCGTCCTCGCCGCCGCCGGTGGTGGCCATGACCAGCGGGCGCGGGTCGGCATGGCGATCGATCAGGGGCGGGGACGGGTCGGTGAGGTCGGGGCCGCCCTGGTTCAGGACGTAGCCGCAGAAGCGGGTCCGGCGGCGGGTGGCGGGGGAGAACTCGTATTCGGTGACCGGATCAAACACGGACTGGTCGCCATAGATCAGGATGAGGTCGTAGAGGGTCTCGATGCTGTGGCGGAGGTTGCCGGCGGTCCATTCGGCGAGGACGGTGGCGGGTTCATCGAGGATGTCGCGGAGCCCGAGGGCGGCGCGGCCGCCGTAGCGGCGGACCTCGGCGAGGGCGTGGGCGAACTCGCCGCCGGCGCCCAGGGGATGCTTGTCGACGAGGACGACGTCGGGCCGGAACTCGCGCACGGCGGCCTCGAGGAGGGCGGCGCGGAGGGCGCGGATGTCGGAGGTGGGGATACGGAGCCGGCGGGACTGGTAGTCGCCGTTGCCGACCTTGCGGAGGCCGGGCAGCTTGAGGGCCTCGGCGCCGGGGGGCAGGCCGAGGCGGTAGACGTCATCGACGCCGCTGGCGAGGAGGATGGACGCGCTGGGGGCGGCCTGGGCGAGGGCCGAGGCGATGGCGACGTGGCGCCGGGTGTGGCCCAGGCCGAAGGCGTCGTGGGAATAGAGGAGGAAGCGGGGCGCCCGGCGTTCCGGGAACCGCTTCGGCAGTGGGTTCATTCGTCCGAGTCCGCGGGCAGCCGGCCGGCCTCCGCAGGTGTCACCACCTGGAACCGCTGGATGAAAAGCTCGCGGGGGTTGCGCGGGCTGCCCTGGATGGGGTTGGGAAACTCAAAGCGCGAGACCACGGCCACGTCGATGTACTTCCCCTCGAAGAGCTTCTTGAGCTTGGAGGAGGAGCGGGACTCCGCGATGAGTTTGGGTTTGAACTGGAGTTCCTTCTCCTCGCCTTCCTTGAAATTGGGTGCCCCGGCAAAGGAGACCACGGCGTCGATGCCGGGGTTTTTGTTGACGTTGCGGACGTAGCGGCGGGCGGAGAGCCCGGAGCCGTAGGTGTACTTGGTCTTGCCCTCGGTCTCGAGGTCGTAGGTCTTGCTGATGGTGATGCCGCCCGCGGCGGGCAGGTTTTCGTGGAAGGCCTCCAGTTGCCACTTCAGTTCGGGCACGGCCTTCGTGTCGATGGAGATGAGCAGGATTTTGCCGCGGCCGCCGAGGACGCGGGTGGTTTCCTCGGCCATGACCTTGCCGATCATGCGGTGGAGTTCCTCCTGTTGCCGGGCGGAGCGGTCCTGCTGTTGCCACCAGAGGAATGCGGCGGAGGCGGCGATGACGGCGACGCAGGCGGCGATGACCAGCGCCGGGCGGCGCGGCTTGGCGGAGGGGGCGGACGACGCGGGGTTGCTCATGGCTGGGGTTCAGAAGCGGAACCGGATGGGGCCGCTGCCGCCCTTGTCATCCACGCTGGGGATGGACCAGGTGTTGAAGGTGGCGGCGCTGTTGTCGAAGAAGAGCAGGTTGGAGCGGGTGCCCTTGTTGTGGCGGGCGTGGATGCGTTCGTCCTTGCCGTTATGCATCCAGAACCCGTCGTAGACGACGGGCATGCGCGGGTTTTGGGCGGCCAGCGTGTGGAGGACGGGGGCGACCGAGCCGCTGTCGGTGGGCACGCGGGTGAAGGGCCAGCGGGTGGGGCGGCCGGCGGAGGCGTTCATGCCATACCAGCAATGGATGTAATCGGTGCCCCCGTTGGATTCGTAGGGAAAGGGCCAGGCCTTGGCGCCCTCGGGATCATCGCGGCTGAAGGGGCCGATGGTGTAGACCTCGGGGAGGCCGTCGGGGCAGCGGAAGATGGAGTTGCCGGGTTCCATGTCGTAGTAGGTGGGCGCCCAGGGGGCCTCGGCATAGCCGCCCTTGACCAGCAGGGTGGGCCAGCCGCGCTGGTAGGCGGCCCCGTTCCGCTTGTTGAACTCGAATGCCACCAGTTGGTCATCATTGTCCCCGGCATACAGGGCGATGGCGGTGCCGATCTGCCTCAGGTTGTTCAGGCAGCCCGTGACGCGGGCCTTTTGCTTGGCCGCGGCCAACGCGGGCAGCAGCAGGGACGCCAGCACGGAAATGATGGCGATGACAACCAACAGCTCAATGAGCGTGAAGGCGCGTGTGCGTTGCGTGCCCAAGTCGTGGGAGAAGGAAAGCCGGTTAGGACGACTATTAAACAACCAGATAAGGCGACGGTCAAGTTTTGGGGTGCGGGTGTCCCGGATTGGGACACGCCCAGGGAGCTTGTGGCCAAGGTCGTTCTGGCGGAAGCGGGCCGATGTGATATGGTGCCCGCAATTTCCGACCATGAAGTGTCCCGTTTCATGCCTGCGCCGGGTTCTCCTGGCGGGGATTTCCCTCCTGGCTGCCGCCCCGGTGCTGCAGGGCGCGGCCATCTGGAACAAGACCAACACGTTTGGCTACTGGCGGGACGGCACCAACTGGTCCTCCTCACCCTCCGCGCCGACGCTTGCGACGGGGGGCACCTACGTCACGAACCGGACGAGCAAGACGGTGGTGGTTGATGTGGCCACGCCGCAGACCAACCTGGTGATTGGCAGCCTGAATGTGTGGGCGGCGCCGGGGTTCACGAACACGCTGGTCCTGCAGGATCTGGGGGCGACGCCGCTGGTCGTGTCCAACAACTCGCTCGATGTGCGGATGCGCGGGGCGGTGCACTTGACGAACTCGTCGCTGGTGGTGACCGGGAACTTCATCCAATTCAATCTCTGGGCGGGGACGCTGGTGCTGGATTCGGGTTCGTTGCTGGCCTGTGAGCCCGGGCAGTGGACGAACTCCACCATTCCGTTCCGGGTGGGGCGCACCAATGCGGCGGAGTTTGTCATGAACGGCGGGTCGGCCACGGTCGGGGCGGTGGCGGTGGGCCAGGCCGGCCTCCTCAACTCGCGCTCGCACGGCACCATCCGCATGGCCGGCGGGGAGATGCGGGTGCTCGGGGAATACAGCGTGGGCAACGCGGTGAACTGCACCGGGGTGGTGCACATGACGGGCGGACTCATCCACATCCCCCCGGGGAACACCAACACCAGCCGCATCGGCGACGACGGGGTGGGGGTCATGACAATCAGCAACGCCGTGCTGGAGTTGAACAACCTGTCCGTCAGCCGGCATACCAACTCCCAGGGCACCCTGGTCCTGCATACCAACGGGATTGCGCGGGCGCGGGACGACGTCTCGGTGGGGCGGTTCCCGGGGTCCAACGGCAGGCTTTTCCTGGCTGGCGGGGAACTGTGGTGCACCAACCAAACGCTTTGGATCGGCCGCGAGGGCCGCGGTTCGCTCGTGTTGTCCAACGGCTCGATCCGGGCGGATTCCCTCCATGTGGGCGGTGTCGCCACCAACGGCGCCTTCGGCTCGGCCCTGGTGGCCGGAGGGTCGGCCCTGCTCAGTTCCAACCTGGTGATCGGCACCCTGCCCGCCACCACCGGTGAGGTGATGGTGGCCGGCGGACAGATCACGGTCACCAACCGGGATTATGCGGCCTACCTGGAGGTGCCCGTGGGCACCGTGACCCTGGCGGGCGGCGCACTGGCGGTGGACAACCTCACCCTGACCAACCCGGCCGGCCGTTTGCAGTTCCTGGGCGGAACCCTGCAGGCGAGCTTCTCCCAGGTGGCCAATGGGTCCCCATTCGTGGTGGGTGACGGGGTGCAGCCTGCCACGCTCGTGCTGGGTGCCGGAACCCATGTCTTTGCCGATGGCCTGGTCATCTCCCCCAACGCGACCGTCACCGGGTGCGCCACAATCCTTGGGCAGGTGATCAACAATGGCGGCACCCTGAGCACCTCCAACTGCGTGCCGCTGCCGGTTCCTCCCCGTTTCCTGCAGGTGCCGGCCAGCCTCACGGTCACCCAGGGCGCCGCCGCGACCTTCACCGCCGCGGTGGCGGGCAGCCCGGCGCCGGCCCTGCGATGGCACTTCACGCCCAACGGCGGGGTGGAGACACTCCTGTCGGGCGCGACCAACGCCACCCTCGCGCTGGCCAGTGTGCAGCCTGGCGATGCCGGAACCTACCGGGTGGAAGCCAGCAACCCGTCCGGGACGGTGAGTGCCTCCGCCACCCTGCAGTTGCTGCTGCCCCCCAGCCTGGGGACTGTGACCTTCTCCACCACCAGCGCCTCCGTGGCGGTGGCCACGCAAAGCGGGTTGACCTATGTCCTCGAATATAAGTCCCAGCTGGGCGACCCCGCCTGGACCACCCTGCTGACCACCAATGGGACGGGTGGACTGTTGCTGCTGACCGACCCGGCGCCCGGCCTGCCGGCGCGGTTCTACCGGGTGCGGGTGCAATAGGGCGGCTGCCGCGGCCACCAACCCGTTTGCCACGGGGTTCCCTCCTGCCTATCCTGCGGCGCATGGCATTTGATTCCTTTCGTGGCTGGGTGCAGACGCTGGAGCAGGCGGGAGAACTCCGCCGCATCCCGGATCCGGTCGCCACGGAGTTGGAAATCACGGCCATCGCCGACCGGGAAATGAAGTCCCCTGGCGGGGGCAAGGCGTTGCTCTTCGAGAAGCCCACGGTGAACGGGCGGGTCTCCCCGTTCCCTGTGGCCATCAACACGCTGGGTTCATGGCGGCGGATGGCCATGAGCATGGGGGCGGCCACGGTGGATGAGGTGGCGGGCGAGTTGGGGGCGCTCATGAAGGCCAAGCCGCCCACGTCGATCCGCGAGGCCATGCGCCTGCTGTCCCTGGCCCTGGATCTGCGCCATGCCAAGCCGAAGGTGGTGCGGGACGGTCCCTGCAAGGAAGTGGTGCAGAAGTTTGAGGCGCCGGCCCCGGTCGGGGCCTGGCCGCCGGCGCCGGACTGGCGGCAAGGGACGAGCGCCACGCCTCCGACCCTGGCGGACCTGCCCATCCTGAAATGCTGGCCGTTGGACGGGGGACGTTTTGTCACGCTGCCCTGCGTGGTGACCAAGGATCCCGACACGGGCGAGCGCAACCTGGGCATGTACCGGGTGCAGGTCTACGATGACCGCACCACCGGGATGCACTGGCAACTGCAGAAGGTGGCGGCACGGCATGGGCGGCGGTATTACGAACGGGGAGAGCGGATGCCGGTGAGCATCTTCCTGGGGGGCGATCCGATGTATCCCTTTGCCGCGACCGCGCCGTTGCCGGATGGCCTCGATGAGTTCCTGCTGGCGGGGTATCTCAGGAAGAAGTCGGTGGAACTGGTCAAGTGCGAGACCAACGACCTGGAGGTGCCCGCCAACGCCGACTTTGTCATCGAGGGCTACATCGACCCGCGCGAACCCCTGAGGGAGGAGGGCCCCTTCGGGGACCACACCGGCTATTACACCCTGCCGGAGCCGTATCCGGTCTTCCATGTGACGGCCATCACCCACCGGAAGGACGCGGTGTATCCCGCGACCATTGTCGGCATCCCGCCGATGGAGGACTTCTACATCGGGGGCGCCTCGGTGAAGCTTTTCCTGCCCATCTTCAAGATGAACTTTCCGGAGATTGTGGACATTGCGCTGCCGGCCGAGGGGACGTTCCACAACCTGGTGTTCGTCAGCATCCGCAAGACGTATCCGATGCAGGCCTACAAGATCATGCACGGGCTTTGGGGCATGGGTCAGATGATGTTCACCAAGTACATTGTCGTCGTGGACGACGATGTGGACGTGCACAACACCAGCGAGGTGTTGTTCCACCTTTGTGCCAACACGGACCCACAGCGGGACAGCATGACCACCCGTGGTCCCTCGGACGTGCTGGATCATGCCACCCCTGAGATTGCGGTGGGCAGCAAGATGGGGCTGGATGCGACCCGAAAGCTGCCCGGGGAAGGCTTCAAGCGGGCGTGGCCTCCAATCATACGGATGGATGCGGCCGTCCAGCGCAAGGTGGCGCAATGGGTGGGGTCGCGCTCCGCGCCCCGGTAGGGTTGTGGGGAACCGGCCGGAGGGCAGGGATAGGGGCCTCCGCACTCCCTTTTGCTTCCTTCATCCCAACCTGGGGTGGCCGGGCAGGGAAAGCCAAGGGTCTTGAAATTCTGAGTTGTCTTTCGCAGGTGTTATTTCTACGGTGGCAATCGTTCCACGTCCCGGATTCCTTTTTGGGTTGCTCTCTATCTGCGTGACGAGGTGTCTCCGTGTTTTCGTGTCTTTTGGCACCTGAACCCGGAGGAGCCACCTTTTTAGCCAGCGGTTGAGAGCGGTCCCGATTGCTCTCAGCCGGGGTGGACGCCGTGCTGGCTATGTTGTTCTTGGGCCCTGCCAAAAGGCGTCTCGCCGCTCTCGCAGCCTGGTTTGGCTGCTGGGGCGGCGTGCTGGCGCCCGGGTTGCTGGCGGCCACCCTGGACGGGCCGCTGCGCATGGAGGTCATCACCGCCTACAACCTGGTGGTGGATTCCAACGTGGAGAGCCCGTCAAGTGTGAGTCCCCGCGCCGCGCACCTTGGGGTGAGGGTCTACAATGACGGGGCCACGGACCTGACCAATGTCGTCATCCAGATTGGCAATCTCACCAATGCGACCGCCGGCCTGGGGACTCCCGGGGTGTTTCCAACGCGGACGGTGACGGTGAGCGGGGCGAACGGGTATTCCGGAACCTTTGCCCTGCAGATGCCGGGTGGGCGGGCGGATGCGGTGCGGGCCATCCCGCGCATCGCGGCCGGGCAGTCGAGCGTCCAGTACTTCTACATCACCTATCCCCTCAAGGATTCGGCCGGGAACAGTGTGGCCGGGGCGGCGCCCGTGCCGGAGGACGACCTTTGGCTGGAATATGATTTCTGGGCCAGCGCGAACCAGGGCGTGGCGGTGCGCCGCGTGAACACCCGCACGCGGGTGACCATGCGGAATGAGATTTCCGCAATGGCCAACAAGGTGTGGCCGAACACCACCGGCAAGGTGCCGGACCAGTATCTCGATGCGATTCAGGCCGCCCTTGGCTGGAGGCCGGGTGGCAGCGCGCCGCGCATTTCCGGGGCCTTTGTCACCGAGGGCATCTGGTATGACCTCGGGGAGATTGGCGCGGGCTTCGACAACAACCTGGATGGCATCCCGGATCGCAATGCCTGGATGCAGCCCTCCGGCGACCCTGCGACCTGGGATCCGCTGTGTGCGCGCCTGGTCAAGTGTTACGGCATCCTGATTATCAAGCGCCAGAACGGCCAGGAGACGCTGATTCCGTTCGAGGACCGGCTCTATTTCGAGAACCTGCCCGAGGACAACACGGGCGGCGTGGGCCTCGTGTTCTATGAGTATTTCGGCCTCCGCAGTGGCTGTTCGGTGGCGCCGTCGCCCTACCAGGAAGTGGCCTCGGGCTACGACAACGAGAAGTTCAATGGGGATTACGGGTCGGGTCCGGGGACGGTGTTCGCCCCGACCACCTTGGTGAACTACGACAAGTCCGTGGTGCCGACCGGCGCGGTGGCCCCCGGTGGCGTGCTGACCTATACGCTGGCCGCCTCCGTGCCCACCAATGCCCTGACCGGGGCGGGCAACCCGGACCTGGGCCTGCCGTTTACCATGGAGGACTCGATTCCATCCGGGACCACTTACGTGGCGGGGTCCGCCACGGTCTCGAACGTGGTCCCCTCCGACCGTCTCTTGACCGCCTATTACTCCACCAACCAAGGCACGGACTGGTCGACGACGGAACCGTCCGCTTCCCAGGTGACGACCCTGCGCTGGGTGCTTTATGGGGGCGGGCTGAGTCCGGGCAGCAATGTCACCGCCCGGTTCCAGATCACCGTGGCGGCCGGCTATCCCTCCATCACCTTGACCAACACGGGATACTTCAAGGAAGGGCCGGTGGGCGAGATTGGCCATGACACGGTGGTTTCCCCTGTCGCCGGCATCAACAGCGTGGGCGACCGGGTGTGGCAGGACGACGACCGGGACGGCGTGCAGGATCCGGGCGAGTCCGGGATCACCAACATCACGGTCCTGCTCTATTACGATGCGGACGGCAACGGGTTGGTTGGGCCGCTGGACCCCCTCTATGCCGCGACCTCAACCGGGGCGGATGGCACCTACACCTTCACCAATCTTCCCGACGCGCGCTTCATCACGGTGGTGGACGTCGTGGATCCGCAACTGCCCACCGGGTATGTCCTGCCGGTGAGTGCCACCAATCGGTTGTCTGCCAGCCTGGACCCGGGCAAGACCAGCGCCACGCCGGTCGTGGTGCTGACCAACGACTGGGGCTTCATCAAGCCACTGGAGGTGGTGAAGCGCGTTTCGCCAACCAACTATGGGGCAGGGGAGTTGTTAACCTACTCGATTGATGTGGAGAACTGGGTCATCCCGGTCCCGCCCACCTTCACCTCGACGCAGCTTGTCTACGCCGCCGGGGTGCAGGGGAATCGGGCGGACCAGGCGGCCACCAATGCCCAGGGACGGCCCAACAACACCTTCGCGCGCCTTGATTACCTGGCCAGTCCGGACTTCCTGCGCTCCACCAACGCCTCCGTGTTCACCCAAACCGGCAGCATCACCAAGGTGGAGCTCGTCGTGAACACCTACCTGACGGCGCCCCTGACGGATGATCTGCTGGACGTCTACCTCGGAACCAACGTGAGCACGACCAACCTGTTCACAACGGTGACCTCGACGCAGTTGAACACGTTGATTGGGGCTGCGCGGGATTACGTGATTGATGTGACTTCGTGGTGGACGAACTGGTCGTGGGCCGACGCGGAGGTGCTGCGCTACGAGCTCCGGGCCAGGCGGGTGGGTGGCGGGGATGGCGGAACCCTCTGGGTGGATTCGCTGGCGTTGCGGGTGACCGCCCCGGTGCCCCCACCCCCGGCGGGCTTTTACGACGGGAACAGCCTGAGCCCCCTGCCGCTCACCGACACCTATGATGCGACCAAGCTCCAGTATGTGTCGGCGAGCCAGCCGCCGACGTCCGTCAGCCCGGGGCTGATCACGTGGGCGGACGTCGGTCCGGTCAACGGGGGCGCGCGCAAGACCATCACGGTGACGTTCCTGGTCCTGGAGCCGCCCAACAGTGACGCGGATGCAGCGCCGGACCCGACCACGACCCTCAACACCGCCACCTCGACCGGGGCGCGATTTGTCTCCGGGCTGGCCGCCAACTCGGATTCCGGGCAGGTCCTGGTGGCCATTGATCCCCGCGGGCAGATCGGGGATTTCGTGTGGTGGGACGCCAACACGAATGGCGTGTATGACACCGGGGATTTCCCCCTGGCTGGCGTGCAGATGCTGCTCTCCAACGGGGCGCGCACGACCACCGATGCGAGCGGGTATTACATGTTTTCCGGGCTGGTGGACGGCACCTACACCGTGACGGTGGATACCAACACCCTGCCGATAGGGGCTTTTGGTCAGAGCAAGGATCCGGACAGCACGACCAACCATGCCAGCACCGTCACGATCAACACGAGCGATGGGTTCTCCACCAACGACTATTTCCTCGATCGGGATTTTGCCTATTACACGATTTGGAATGCGATCAGCGGGAGCCTCTTCCAGGACAATGACGGCGACGGCATTCAGGATGCCGGGGAGAACTTCCTGTCCGGGGTCACGGTGACCCTGCAATACGACTTTGCCTGCGATGGCACCTACGAGAACACCACTTTCCGCACCACGACCACGGATGCCAACGGCTACTATGTGTTCAAGACGCTGAGCAACGCCTGCTACCGGGTGGTCATCACGCAGCCGTCCAATACGGTGCAGACGCTGGATCCGGACGGGGCGATCAAGAACAACTCCACCGTGGAGCAGGCCACGGGTGGCAAGCTGTATCCGACCAACAACTTTGCCTATCAACCCGTGGGAACCCTGGCGATGGGGGACACCCTCTATCTGGATTGGAACGGGGATGGCGATCAGGATGGCGGGGAGGACGGCATTGCCGGGGTGGAGGTCTGGCTCTACGAGGACGTCAATGGCAACGGGCTGATTGACCCCGAGACTGATGCCCTCATCGCGACGTCGGTCACCTCGGCGGGCGGCGTATATGGCTTCTCCAGCCTTCCCGCCACGAACTACCTGGTCGTGGTCAATACCCAGGATCCGCAGTTCCCGGCCGGGGTGCTCCAGGTGCAGGACCATGACGGCGTGCGGGACAGCGTGGCGGTGGTGGCGTTGTCGACCAACCTGCTCACGGTGGACTTCGGCTACCAGCCGGACGGCAATGGCTCCATCGGCGACACGGTGCATCTGGACGCCAACCGGGACGGGTTGTGGCAGACGGGCGAGATAGGGTTGGCGGGCATCACGGTCACGCTCTATGAGGATGTGGATGGCAACGGGGTGATCACGACGAACGACGCAGTGGTTGGAACGACGACGACGGATGTGCTCGGCAATTACCTGTTCACCGGCCTGCGTGCCGGCCGGTATCTCGTGGATGTGAATGCGACGGACAGCGACATCCCGCTTGACTCATATTTGAACCGCTACCGATGCACCTCGACGGACCCGCACCTTGTGACCCTGGGCACGGGGGAGGCCTACCTGTTGGCGGACTTCGGTTTTGCCCCCCCGGCCAGCATTGGTGATTTTGTATTCTATGACCTGAACGGCAACGGGTCCCAGGACTGGGCGGACCCCGGCATCGCGGGGGTTACCGTGCTCCTTTATCTCGACGCGGACACCAACGGGGTGCCGGATGGCCCGCCGTTGTCCACGCAGGTGACGGACGCCTCCGGGTTTTATCGTTTCACGGACCTGTCGGCCGGGAGCTACATGGTCCAGGTGGTCCCGCCCACCGGCTATTCGTTGACGGCGGACCCGGACCGGGATGGCGTGGCGGCGGGCGATAACTCCGTCCCAGGCCTGCCGGCGCCGGATAACTACGACTCCTACATCGCCCTGGGGCTTGGTTCGGCCTACTCGGGAGCCGACTTTGGTTTTCAGCCCCTCGTGCCGGCCCAGGTCGGTGATTACGTCTGGCTGGACGCCGATGGCGATGGGGTGCAGGACGCCGGGGAGCCCGGGCTGGCGGGCGTGACGGTGCGCATCACCAACGGGTCGCAAAGCTTCACCAACACCACGGACCTCGACGGCTACTATTACTTCACTGGACTGTCTGATGGGACATGGACCGTCAGCATCCTGGCCACGAATTTCGCGTCCGGCCAGCCGCTCCATGCCATGGCGGCGACCTTTGACGCTGATGGCCTGGGCTCCTCGAATGTCAGCGTCGCCGTGCTTTCCAACGGCGTGGTCACCTCTCCGCTGAACGCCTGGTGTCCAGGCACCAACAATTGCTCGGCCGACCTGGACTTTGGCTATCGCTTCGATGGCGTATTCTCGCTCAGCGGCACGGTGGTCAACCACGACACCGGCGTCATTGGCACAGCAGACGACCTGGATACCTTCTCCGAGGATGGCGTGGATCGGGATCTCGGTCCCGGGGATGAGACTGAACTCGCGGAGGTGCCGGTGTATCTCTACCGCTCGGATGGAGGCGGGGGATGGGATCTCGTCGCCTATACGGTTACAGACCCCAAGGGCAATTACCTTTTCACCGGGCTGCCCAACGGGGATTACCGGGTGATTCTCTCCACGACCGTGGCTCCCCTGGACACCGCCACCCTGACCACCACCACGGCCAATGCCCAGGCCATCAATCCCGAGGTCGCCGGCGTCACCAATACCGGCACGTCCGTAATCCAGTTGGTCACCCTGTCGGGTGCCAGCGTCGACAACGTCGATTTCGCCTTTTATCCCAACGTGGAATTCGATTTCGGCGACCTCCCCGACATGGCAACCACACTCCTCCAGGATGGAGCCCGGCACAGCATCCCGTCCGGAGGCTCCACCCTGTATCTTGGGGGGCCACCGGATGCCGACCTCAACGGCGCATCCGACGCGCGTGCGCTGGGTGACGACCTGATCGGGTCGGACGACGAGGATGGCGTGGCGCCCCTCGGCATCATCACTTGGACCAATGGGGTCCAGGGCGGCAGCCTGCAATTCTCCCTCACGGTGCCTGCCTCAGGGGGTTGGCTCGTGGGCTACATCGACTTTAACCAGGATGGAGACCTCAGCGACCCCGGTGAAATGGTCATCAACCAGGCCGTGGCGGTCTCGGGGTTGGTCACCAATGCCATCGACATTCCCGCCGGAACGCTCGATGGGACGGAGCAGAGTTTCTACGCCCGGTTCCGCCTCCTGCCGGCGCAGCCGCCCTTTGCCCAGTTCGCCTACGTCGGCGAGGTGCTGGGCGGCGAGGTCGAGGATTACCTGTTCACCAAGCCGGTTGGCGCATCCATCGGGGACAGGGTCTGGGTCGATGCCAATGGGGATGGCGTCCAGAACGTCACCGAGCTCGGCCTGGGCGGGGTCACGGTCACCCTTTCCGGCGCGGCTTCGGCCACCATGACCACCAGCGATGGGTCCATGGATGTGGATGGAGATGGGATTGTGGATCCGCGCGGTTATTACCGGTTCACCGGCCTGGCCCCGGGCAGCTACACGGTCACCTATGCGCTCCCGGCCGGCTATGTCCCCAGCTATGACGAGGATACCGGCATCTCGGCCCCCAACAACTCGGCCCCGGTGGTCCTGGCCTCCGGGGCCCAGCACTGGACGGCCGATTTTGGATTGGAACCCCTGACAGCCTCCATCGGCGGCCAAGTCCGCAACGACACCGACACGGACGGGAGCCTGTCCGACCCGGACAACCCCATTGCATTTGTCGTCATCCAGTTATGGACCGACCCCAACGGCGATGGGGATCCTTCCGACGGTTTGCAGGTGGGCGAAGCCATCACCGACAGCAGTGGCAATTATGTGTTCTCCAACGTCCCGACCGGCAACTATGTGGTCGTGGAGCTGGACCCGGAGGGATGCACAAGCACGGCGGACAAGGTGGGGGCCAATGACAACCACATCCCGGTGTCGCTCGTTGGAGGGGTGGACAGCAATGGCAATGACTTCCTCGACAACCAACCGGTGGCGTTCGCCCTCGATATCAGCGGGTTTGTCTACAATGACGGTCCAACGAATGACAACGCATTCGGGGCTGATGACACCCCGATCTCGGGGGTCACGCTGCGGCTGTTCCTGGATGTCAACGGCAACGGTTCCTTGGAGGATGGGGAGACGTTGCTGGGCGAAACCACGACCGGAACCAATGGGTTCTATGCCTTCAGCGGGTTGGCGCCCGGAAACTACCTGGTCGTGGAGGTCGATCCCTCGGGTTTCCTGAGCGAGAACGACACGCAAGGGCCCCCGCTGGACAACACGATCGCCGTCACGCTGGTGGCGGCCAGCAGCGAGAACAACAACTTCCTCGACGACGAATCGGTTGTGCCCATGGATTTCGGCGATGCCCCGACCCTCCTGCAGTCGGGTTTTCTCTCCAGTTATCCCACCACCCTTTCCAGCAATGGGGCCCGGCACGTTGCCACCGGGCCTCTGCTCGGGCTCGCCCGGGACAGCGAGTCCGATGGCCAACCCACCGCGGCCGCCGACGGCGACGACCTGGTCGGATCTCCGGATGATGAAGACGGGGTATCCCTCCCCACTCTCGCAGTCGGGCAATCGGTCTCGGTCACGGTCGTGGCCTCGGCGGTGGCTGTGCTCGATGCCTGGATCGACTGGAATGCAGACGGCGACTGGAACGACGCCGGCGAAAACGTCTGGTCAGGCCAGGCGCTGGCGGCTGGGACCAATGTGCTGACCTTGGCCGTGCCCTGCGCCGCGGGGGCCACGCCCTACTCGACCTACGCCCGCTTTCGTTTGAGCACCGCCGGGATCGCGGCACCCACCGGCCTGGCCGCGGATGGCGAGGTTGAGGATTATCAGGTGCTGGTTCAGGACGCCGCGGCTCCCTCTGCATCGTGCCCGACGAACCTCGCTGTGAACACCTCCACGGGTTCGTGCACCAGCAATGTGACCTTCTCGGCCACGACGACGGACAACTGCCCTGGGGACAGCATCGTGTGCGTCCCGGCCAGCGGGAGCGCCTTTGCCAAGGGCGTGACCACGGTGGTGTGCACGGCGACGGATGCTTCAGGAAACACGAACATC
>JBJOEZ010000047.1:0-30125 GCA_046048995.1 Verrucomicrobiota bacterium
GAATAGCCGATAGCCAATGACCGATCGGAAGTGCGCCGGAGATTGGTCATTGGCTATTGGCTATAGGAATTGGTCATCAGCCCATGCGACCATGCATCGCGCCCGCATCGCCGCGGCGCTGGGGAACTTGCTCCGGGCTTGGGAATACCCCGGACCGCGGGCGGGGAGACTGCAGGAGGTAGGGAAGGGTGGATGACCGATGCGAATAGCCGATAGCCAATGACCGATCGGAAGTGTGGCAAGGGATTGGTCATTGGCGATTGGCTATAGGAATTGGTCATCAACCCATGCGGTCATGCATCGCTTCCGCATCGCCGCGGCGCTGGGGAACTTGCTCCGGGCTTGGGAATACCCCGGACTGTCTTCGCGGCAGCCTTCCGGCGCTACGAGAGGTTGACTGACCGATCTGGCGGAGGGCTGGGTTCTATTTCTTCAAACACTCCCCCAGTGCCGCGAGGATGCGGTGGACGCTGTCGTGAGTGGCATTGACGCCCATGAGTCCGATGCGCCAGACCTTGCCCTTCATGGCGCCGAGGCCGGCGCCGACCTCGATGCCGTGCTCGTTGAGGAGCCGCTGGCGGACACCGGCTTCGTCGGCGCCGGGGGGGACGGTGACGGCGTTGAGCTGCCAGAGTTGGTGGCCTTCCTGGGAGGCGAGGGAGAGGCCGAGTTTGGCGAGGCCGGCCTTGAGGGCTTGGTGGGCCTGTTCGTGGCGGCGCCAGCGGTTTTCCAGGCCTTCTTCCAGCACCAGGCGCAGGGCCTCGTGCAGGGCGTAGTTCATGGAGATGGGCGCGGTGTGATGATAGACGCGCTGCTCGCCCCAGTAGCTGGAGAGGAGATTCACGTCGAGGTACCAGCTTTGCACCTTGGTCTTGCGCCGGGTGGCCACCTCGAGGGCGCGCGGGCTGAGGCTGACGGGCGAGAGGCCGGGCGGGCAGCTGAGGCATTTCTGGGTGCCGCTGTAGACGGCGTCGATGCCCCAGTCATCGAGGCGCACCGGGCAGCCGCCGAGGGAGGTGACGGTGTCGAGCAGCATGAGCGCGCCGGCCTCGCGGGCGAGGCGGGAAATCTCCTCCGCGGGGGTGAGGGCGCCGGTGCTGGTCTCGGCGTGGACGACGGCGACGATCTTGGGCCGGCCGACCTTCCGGATGGCGTCGGCGATCTGGCCGGGCTCGATGATGCGACCCCAGGGGGCCTCGACCTTGGTGACCTTGGCGCCGCAGCGCTCGGCCACGTCGACCATGCGGCCGCCGAAGACGCCGTTCACGCCGATGATGACCTCGTCGCCGGGTTCAATCAGGTTCACGCAGCAGAACTCCATGCCGGCGCTGCCGGTGCCGCTGACCGGGAAGGTCATCTCGTTGCGGGTCAGGAAAACCTGCCGGAGCATGACCTTGATCTCGTCCATCATCTTGACGAACACGGGGTCGAGATGGCCGAGGAGCGGGGCGGCCATGGCCTGGAGGACGGAGGGGGCGACGCCGCTGGGGCCGGGGCCGAGTAGGAGCCGGGTGGGGGGATGGAAGGCGGGAACGGTTGACATGGCGCGGGGAGGTTAAGCCTGCCGGCCAAACTGCAAAGTCCAAATTGAGGTCGTGGATGACGGGGGGTGGGTGGGCGCGGCGGCAGTCGGGCTTTTACGCGCGGGGTCGGCCGGACTAGGCTCCGGGGAATGAACGGGCCGGACCACGAGGTCATCATTGTCGGGCTGGGCGCGATGGGCAGCGCGGCGGCATTTCACCTGGCGCGCCGCGGGGTGCGGGTGCTGGGGCTGGACCGGTTTGCCCCGCCGCACGACCGGGGGTCTTCCCATGGCCAGACCCGCATCATCCGGGAGGCGTATTTTGAGGATCCGGTCTATGTCCCGCTGGTGCGGCGGGCCTATGAGCTGTGGGCCGAGCTGGCGCGGGAATCCGGGCGGGACCTGCTGCGGGTGACGGGTGGCCTGATGCTGGGGGATCCGGACAGCGTGATTGTGGCGGGGGCGCGCCGGAGCGCGGAGGAGCATGGGTTGCCGCACGAGGTGCTGGGGGCGGCGGAGGTGCGGCGCCGGTTCCCGGCGCTGCGGCCCGTCGGGGAGATGGTGGGGGTGCTCGAGCCGCGGGCGGGCGTGTTGTTTCCGCACGAGTGCATCGCGGCGCACCTGGATTTGGCGCGGCGCCATGGGGCGGACCTGCGGCTGGACGAGGCGGTGCGGGGCTGGGCGCCGGACGGGGCGGGGGTGCGGGTGGAGACGGCGCGGGGGACGTTCCGGGCGCGGCGCCTGGTGCTGACGGCCGGGGCGTGGGTGGCGCAGCTGTTGCCGGGGATGGCGGTGCCGTTCCAGGTGGAGCGCCAGGTGTTGCATTGGTTTGAGGCGATCCAGCCGGCCGACTTTGCCCCCGACCGCTGCCCGGTGCACCTGTGGCAGTTCGATGGGATGCGGTTCTTCTATGGGTTCCCGGATTTGGGCGAGGGGGTGAAGCTGGCGTTCCATCATGACGGCGAGACCACGACGGCTGAAGGAGTGCGCCGGGAGGTGGCGGAGGCGGAGGTGGAGGCCATGCGGCGGGTGATGCGCCGGTTCCTGCCCGGGGCGAACGGCGCGTGGCGGGCGTCCACCGTGTGCGTCTACACCAACACGCCGGACGAGCATTTCTGGATCGATCAGCACCCGGGACATCCGCAGGTGATCGTGGGGAGTCCGTGCTCGGGGCACGGGTTCAAGTTCAGCGCGGCGGTGGGGGAGGTCCTGGCCGACCTGGCGCAGGACGTGCCCCCGCGGGTGGACCTGGGCCGGTTCCGGTGGCGTTGACCGGCCTCAGCGCCGGCGCCAGCGGAGCATCAGCTCGAGGCCGGTGCGGTTGGCGTAGGAGCGCGGGACCCAGCCGGAGAGCAGCTCGAAGTGGGGCTGGAACCGTTCCATCAGTTCCTCCTGGGTCACGCCGAAGGGGGGGCCCTCCGTGTCGCGGATCATGTAATGGATGGCGAGGAACTGGCCGCCCGGCTTGAGCCAGCGCAGGAGGGCGGGGACGTACTCGGGGCGGCGGGCGGGGTCGATGGCGCAGAACAGCGTGTGCTCGAAGACCCAGTCGCAGGGCTGGTCCGGCGTCGCCGTGAGGAAGTCGGTCTGCAGGAACCGCGCCCGGGGCTCCAGGCCGGCGGCCCGGGTTCGTTCCTGGCTGAGGCGGATGGCGGACGGGGCGAGGTCGAGGCCGGTCACCGTGAACCCGGCCGCGGCCCAGACGCGGGCATCATGGCCGGTGCCGCACCCGGGGACGGCCACGCTGCCGCGCGGGAGGTCCGGCTGGGCGGCCAGGAAATCGACGAGGCCGGGGGCGGGCTCCCCTTTTTCCCAGGGCATGTCGCCGGACTGATAGCGGGCTTCCCAGTCGGTGGGTGTCATGGGGTGAACCGTAATGGGCCGGGGGTGACAGGGGAACCGGGAAGAGGGCGCGTTGGAGCTCGTTGGGCGGGCTGGGGCCCGGTGCGGGGGAACGGTCAATCGACAAACACCAGTTCGTTGGCGAGGAGGAGGGCCTGCGCGTATTTCTCCCAGGTGTTGAGGGTGGTGGAGTCGGCCTGGGCGGGGGCGGGCTGGGCGAGGAACTGGCGGGCCAGCTGCACTTCGTCGGGGTCGGCGGGGCGCTGGAAGGCGCGTTGATGGAGGCGCTGGATTTTCTCGGTGTCGGACCCGGCGGCCCGGATCTCGGGATGGGCGGCGAGGGCGCGGGCCTGGCGGACGACGAACGGGCTGTTCATCATGAAGAGGGCCTGCTGGGGCACGGTGGTGGCGAAGCGGCGGGAGCTGGTGGTGTCCGGGCTGGCGAAGTCGAAGGTGCGGAAGAGGCCGGGGAGATTCTGGCGCTCGACAAAGCCATAGACCGTGCGGCGGTTGGCGGCGGGGTCGGTGATGTCGACCGGGCGACCGCCGGGGGTGGGGTCGAGCTGGCCGGACACGGCCAGCAGGGTGTCGCGCAGGGCCTCGAAGTCGAGGCGCTGCCGGTTCTGGCGCCAGAGCAGTTCGTTGCCGGGGTCGGCGGCCGGGCCGCGGCGGTTGTCCTCGGCCAGGCTGGACTGCTGGTAGGCGGTGGAGAGGAGGATCCAGCGGTGGAGCTGCTTGGTGGACCAGCCCTCGTCCATGAACCGGGCGGCGAGATAATCGAGCAGGCCGGGATGGGTGGGGGGTTCGCTGAGCACGCCGAAGTCGCCCGGGGTGCGGACGAGGGGGGCGCCGAAGTGTCGCATCCAGACGCGGTTGATCCAGACGCGGGCGGTCAGGGGGTTGTCGCGGCGGGCGATGGACTGGGCCAGCTCGAGGCGGCCGCTGCCCTGGCGGAAGGGCTGGCGCCCCGGCCCGGCCAGGATCTCGAGGAACTGCCGGGGCACCTTGTCGCCGGGCAGGCCGGCGTTGCCGCGCTTGAAGATGCGGGGCTCGCTGGGGGAGGCGTTGTCGGCCATGGCCATGGCCCGGGGCGGCGCGCCCGCATGGGTGGCGTCCAGCTCATCGACCTTGCGCTTGAGCGAGCGGATCTTCTGTTGCACCGGCGTGTCGGTGGCCGCGCGCAGTTCACCGGGGTCGAGCGCCACGATTGGCGAGGCGGTTCCGTAGAGGACCTGGCGCAGCGCCTCGCGTGGTTCCGCCAGCCCTGCCGGGGCGGGGGAGCGGTCCCGGGCGGCCTTCCATTCCTTGTCGACCTCGGCGAACAGCCGGTTGTAGGCGGCGACGGCCTCGGCGAGGGAGCCGGGGGGAGTCCGGCGGAAGACGGCGGCCACCTCGGGCTGGGGCGCGTTGGAGCCGGCGGCGGGCCAGGCGCGCACGAGGGCCTCGGCGCGGGCGGCGAAGTTGGAGGCGGGCAGGGCGCTGAAGGCGAACCAGGGCAGGAAGACGGGGTGCCCCTCCCGCGCCCAGGCGCGCAGGCTCTTCTGGTAACGGCGGGCCAGGGAGGGCTGCAGCTTGCGCTCGCGGTAAAGCGCCTCCCGCTTGTCGTCCGCCAGCGCCTCGGCGTCCCGCACGGCCAGCAGGTAGTCGCCCACCTGCCCCCGGAACCGGGCGCGGGTTTCCTCCTCCTTGGTGGCGATGTAGGTGTCGAGATCGGCCTGCCGCTTCTTTCGTTCCGCCAGGTATTCCGGGTATTCCTTCGGCATGGACGCCGCGCCCAGCAGGGGGAGCTCCTTCGGCTCGTGGCTCGAGGCAAACACGCCGTAGAGACCGTAGTAATCCTTCATCGAGATGGGGTCCATCTTGTGGTCGTGGCACCGCGCGCACGCGACCGTCAGGGCCATGGTGCCGCGGGTGACCACGTCAATGCGGTCATCGATGATGTCGTGCGGGTTGTTGAGGAAGCGGCGGCCCAACGTCAGGAACCCCAGCGCGGCCAGCGGACGCCGGTCCTCGCCCAGCGGGAGCAGGTCCGCCGCGATCTGCTCGATGACAAAACGGTCGTAGGGCAGGTCCTCGTTGAAGGCGCGGATGACCCAGTCGCGATAGGTGTAGGAATACGGATACTTGCGTTCCTCCTCGAACACGTAGCCCTTGCTGTCGGCGTAGCGGGCAATGTCGAGCCAGTGGCGGCCCCAGCGCTCGCCGTAGGCCGGCGAGGCCAGCAACCGATCGACCAGCGCCGTCCATGCCCCCGTGGCATCGCGGCGGCTGGCCGCGGCAAAGTCCGCCACCTCGGCCGGGGTCGGCGGCAGGCCGGTCAGGTCCTGCGTCACCCGCCGGATCAACGTGCGGGCATCCGCCCGGGGCGCGTAGGCCAGCCCCTTGGCCTCCAGGCCGGCCACGAGAAAGGCGTCCACCGGCGTGGCCACCACCCGGGTGTTGCGGACCTTCGGCACCGCAGGCGCCGTCACCGGCTGGAAGGCCCAGTGCCGCGCCGCCGGGTTGGGCCGGGGCGCGGCCTGGCCCGTGCGCGGATCGGGCGCGCCCATCTTGACCCAGGCCTCGAGGTGGGCCACGGCCTCCGCCGGGAGCGGGCCGCCCGCCTTGGCCGGCGGCATCTGCAGGGTGGCGTCCGTGCGGCGAACCGCCCGGATCAGGAGGCTTTGGTCCGGCTGCCCCGGCACCAGGGCCGGCCCGGAGTTCCCCCCTTGCAGCAGCCCCTCGCGGGTGTCCAGCAGCAGGCCGCCCTGCACCTTCCTGGCCCCCGCACTGTGGCAGTCATAGCAATGCCCGGCCAGCACCGGCCGGATGTGCTTCTCAAAAAACTCCAGCTGGGCCGGGTCCGCGGGCGCCGCCGGGGCGGAGGTGGCCGGGGCGGCGGCATGGGCCGCCAGGCCGGTGGCGGCGAAGGCCAGGAACAACGGGAGGAAAAGGCGCGGCTTCAAGGTGCTGAGGTGATGGCGGTGGTCCCCTGGGGGGACCGCCTACGGACGATGCGGGAAAAGGGCGGCTTCAAGGAAGTTCGGGCCGGGGGGGGTGGGGCATCAGCGGCTGCGGGGGACGCGGCGGAGGTGGCGGGCCCGGCAGTAGGCGCGGAGGAAGGCGCGGAGGTCGGCGGGGGTCACCTGCGGATGCCGGGCCATGTCGGCGGCCAGGCGGCCGAGGTCCCGGGCGGCGGCGTCCCCCGGCACCACCCCGGCATGGGTGAGCGCGTCCAGATCGATCAGGAAAACCTGGCCGGCCGGGTTGAGGAGCAGGTTGCGCTCGTTGAGATCCCCGTGGGTGAAGCCCTCGTCGTGGAGCCGGGCCACGAGGCGGGCGAGGGCGCGCAGGAGCGCGGGGTCTGGACGGTGGCCGTCCCGCAGGTGCCGGCGCAGCATGACGGTGTCCGGGAGTTCCTCCATGAGGAGGTAGCTGCGCAGGAGCAGGCCGAGGGGGCGCCGTTCGGCCGCGGCCACCACGCGGGCGGTGGGCACGCCGGCCAGCTCGAGGTGGTAGGCCTTGCGGAAGCCGCGCCGGGCGCGCGAGGCCCGGGCCAGGTCCTTGAGCAGATGCAGCGGCCCGCGCCGGTTGAAGCGCTTGAGGACCAGCCCGTGCCGGGCGCCCACGGTGGTGCTTTGGCCCTGCTTGAGCGAACGGGCGGCGGAGGCGAGGAAGGCGTCCGGGTCGGCGAGGACCCGTTGGGCGTCCGGGGAGAGCAGGGGCGTGCGGGCCTGCCAGCGCAGGCCGCCGGCGCGGACGGGGGCAAACTCGCGGTTGTGGCGGAGGCAGCGCCACGAGCGGTCGGCGAGCAGTTCGCGCCGGCGCCGGGCGCTCAGGGCGCGGACCGCCGGGGGCAGGGGGAGGGGGAAGGAGATGTTGAGGAAGGCGAGCATCTCGTCGCGCGCGCCGGGGTCGCCCGGCCGGCCGGTCCCGAACCGGAGCTTGTCGATGTCGACCAGGCGGAGTTCGCCGGTGGCGGGATCGGCGAGGAGGTTGCCCGAGTGCAGGTCGGAGTGGTGGACGCCGTGCCGGTGCAGTTGCTCGACGAGGGCGAGGGCGGGGGCGGGGTCGAGCCCCGGCACCTCCTCGAGGGGACGCCCGGCAAAGCCCTCGGTGACGAGCAGGCTTTCGCGCAGGCCGAGCCGCCAGCGTTCGCCATGGGCGAGGTGGCGGACGACCGGGATGCCGAGCGACTCGAGGCGCCGGGCGTTTTCCCATTCCCGCCGCGGAGCCGGGCGCGCGACCAGGAACTTGAGCGGGCGCAGGGGGACGGCCTCGTGCCGGTAGGCCTTCACGTAGTAGGTGCGATCCCCGAGGTCGTGGCGGGTGACGCGCTTGGCGGGGGATTCCTTGACCACGACGCCGGGATCCTGGAGGAGGGCCTCCAGCACGGGGGCAAACCCCGGCTGAAGTTCCCAGCGGAACCCGTCGCGGACCAGGCGCATCACGGCACGGATGCTACCGGATCGCGGGGCCTTTGTGCTTTCTTTTTGTGCCGGCGGGCTTAGGTTGACCTCATTCCAAGATTGTCTCCATCTCCGGCGGAGCCGTGCCCGGCCGCGATGGTGGGGAGGGAATGACCCGAACATGAGAGACCTGACCTTTCCCCGGAGCCTGCGTTGGCGGTTTGTTTGGTGCATGGCGTGGTGTGTGGCCGGGATGGGCGGGGTGTTGCCGGCGAGGGCGGCGACCCTGGCCCTGACGGAGATTGTGGCGGACAACGTGGGCGGGTTGGCCGACGAGGATGGGGCGACGCCGGACTGGATTGAGATCCACAATCCCGGCCTGGCTGCGGTGAACCTGGCGGGCTGGTCCCTGACCGACGACCCCGGCGTGCCGGGCAAGTGGCGGTTCCCGGCGCTGACGTTGGCGCCCAAGGGGTTCCTGGTGGTGTTTGCCTCGGGCAAGGACCGCACGAACGGCCCGGTGCTGCATGCGAGCTTCGAGCTTGAGGCCGGCGGGGGGTATGTGGGGTTGGCGCAGGGGGACCTGGTGGTGTCGGCGCTGGTGTTCCCGGCGCAGCGGGCGGGGACGTCCTATGGGGTGGCGCAGTCGGTGGCGGTGGACACCCTGGTGGGCACGAATGCGCCCGCGTCGGTGCTGGTGCCGGCCAATGGGGTGCTGGGCACGGGCTGGACGACGAACGGGTTTGTGCCGGCCGGGTGGATGGCGGGGACCAACGGGGTGGGCTACGAGACGGCCGTGCCGGGGTTCCAGGTGCGGAACCTCAAGGTGAACGTGGTGGTGGATTCGCTGGCCAAGGCGGAGACGGCGCTGGTGACGCCCGCGCAGCAGACCAGCGTGGCCCTGACCAACACCGCGGTGGTGAACTTCAACGACGCGGTGGGGGAGGGCCATTACGGCAACAACCTGCCGTTTCCCGGGCAATCGACCGGGCAGGCGGTGGATGACTTCGTGCTGGAAGCCGTGGGCACGATCACGATCCCGACGGCCGGCGCCTGGACCTTCGGGGTGAACAGCGACGACGGTTTCCGGCTGCAGATTGTGACCAACCTGGCGGTCAACGGGACGAACACGCTGCAGTATGATCCGCCGCGGGGGCCGGGGGACACGCTGGGGACGTTTGTCTTTGCCGCGCCCGGGGATTACCCGTTGCGGCTGCTGTTTTACGAGCGCGGGGGCGGGGCGGAGGTGGAGCTGTTTGCGGTGGCGGGGGTGAAGGCGGCCTGGGACACGGCGTTTGACCTGGTGGGCGACACTGCCAACGGGGGCCTGGCCGTCCGTTCCCAGCCGGTCGCGGGCGGGTCTGCTTTGGGCTACCGGGGCTTCATCCGCACGGATGTGCAGGCGGCCATGCTGGGGGTCGCGCCGGGGGCGTATGTGCGGCTGCCCTTCACGGCCACCAACGTGGCGGGGCGCGAGTCGCTCTACCTCTCGGTGCGCTATGATGACGGGGTGGTGGCCTACCTGAACGGGACCGAGGTGGCGCGCCGGAACGCCCCGGTGACGCCGGCCTGGAACTCGGCGGCCACGGCGGCACATGGCGGGGTGGCGCCGGAGGAAATCAACCTGACGCCGGCGCTGGGCCTGCTGCGCGAGGGTGGCAACGTGCTTGCGCTGCACGGGATGAACGACGCGGCCGCGGGCCTGGACTTCCTCGTGCAGGGCGAGCTGCGGGAGGTGCGGGTGACGGGGTCGGCGGTCCGCTACTTTGCCGCGCCGACGCCCGGGGCCTACAACACGGGGGCGGCCTTTGACGGCTTCGTGGACGAGCCGTCCTTCAGCTTTGACCATGGGTTCTACGACGCGCCCATCACGCTGACCCTGTCGTGCGGGACACCGGGGGCGACGCTGCGCTGCACCTTGGACGGGAGCGGGCCGACCCTGGCCAACGGGTTCACCTATGGCGGGCCCCTGTTGATTACCAACACCACCACCCTGCGGGTGGCGGCCTTCCGGGACGGGCTCTCGCCCTCGCGGGTGGAATGCCGCACGTATCTTTTCGTGGAAGACATTGTGCGGCAGAGCCCGACCGGGGCGGCGCCGGGGCCCGGGTGGCCGACGGTCAACAGCCCGGCCGGGCAGATCTACGACTACGGGATGGATCCCGACATTGTGAACAACCCGGCCTACAGCGCCGACGTCCGCCTGGGCCTGAAGTCGTTGCCCACCTTTTCCATCGTGGGGCACCTGCCCGACTTCTTTGATCCGTCGACCGGCATTTATGCCAACCCGCGGTCCGACGAGCGGGCGTGGGAACGGCCCTGCTCGCTGGAGATGATCTTCCCGGACGGCCGCGAGGGGTTCCAGATCAACTGCGGCATCCGCATCCGCGGCGGGTTCAGCCGCGACCCGGCCAATCCCAAGCACGCGTTCCGGATTTTTTTCCGGCAGGACTACGGCGCCTCCAAGCTGCGGTATCCCCTGCTGGCCGGGGCGCCCTCCTTCGGGGGCCCGCCGGCGGTGGAGGAGTTCAACAAGATCGACCTGCGCACCATGCAGAACTACTCGTGGAGCTACCAGAACGACAGCCGGATGATGTGCCTGCGCGACCAGTCCTCGCGGGACGCCCAGCTGGCCATGGGCGAGGTCAGCAGCCACGGCCTCTTCGCCCACGTCTACATCAACGGCCACTACTGGGGCATCTACAACACCGACGAGCGTCCCGAGGCCAACTTCGGGGAAAGCTACTTCGGCGGCGACGCGGAGAACTACGACGCGGTGAAGGTGGACCCTGATCTTGGCTACATCGTGGAGCCGACGGACGGGACCCTCGACGCGTGGTTCCGGCTCTGGCAGGCGGCCACCAACGGGTTCACCGGCAATGACAGCTACTTCCGCATCCAGGGCCGCAACCCCGACGGCACCCCGAACCCGGCCTACGAGAACCTGCTCGAGATCGACAACCTGATTGTCTACATGCTGGTCATCAACTACGGCGGCAACCTCGACGCGCCGATCTCGAACTTCCTCGGCAACGATTCCCCCAACAACTGGTTCGGGTTCCGCGACCGCACCGGCACCAACGGCGGCTTCCGCTTCGTGGCCCACGATTCCGAGCACACCCTGCTGGACGCGGCCTCCGACCGCAGCGGGCTGGTCGACGGGCAGCTGGGGGTGATCAATGCCGACTGGACGTCCGGCAATCCCGCGGCCGGCAGTTCCTTCGGCAAGAGCAGCCCGCAATACCTGTGGTTCCGGCTGGTGCAAAACGCCGAGTTCCGCCTGCGCGTGGCCGACCTCGTCCAGAAGCACTGCTTCAACGGCGGGGCGCTCACGCCCGAATCCATGCGCGCCACCTTCCTCCTGCGCAGCAACGAGCTTTACCGCGCCATCGCCTGCGAGTCCGCCCGCTGGGGCGACGCCAAGAACGCCACCCCCTACAACCGCGGACACTGGATCGCCGCCCTCAACACCGTCCTCAACACGTTCGTTCCCGCCCGCACCGCCAACCTCGTCAACCAGCTGCGCGCCGACGGGTTCTATCCCACCGTGGCCGCCCCCGCGCTCAACCACTACGGCGGCATCGTCTCCAACGGCTTCCAGCTCTTCCTCACCAACAGCACCCCGGGCGGCATCCTCTATTACACCCGCGACGGCTCCGATCCACGCCTGCTCGGCGGCGCCCTCAACGCCGCCGCCCTCGTCCACGCGGCCGGTTCCCCCCTCCCCATCACCGCCCAGACCACCCTCAAGGCCCGCGTCCTCAGCAACACCGTCTGGAGCGCCCTCGTCGAGGCCTCCTACTACACCCTGCAAAACCTCACCAACCTCGTCGTGTCCGAGCTCATGTACCACCCGCCGCCGCTCGGCCCCGCGCCCGGCGAGGACTTCGAGTTCATCGAGTTCCAGAATGCCGGCCCCGTCGAGCTGGACCTCAGCGGGCTGCAGCTCACCGAGGGGGTGGCCTTCACCTTCACCAACGGCGCCCGGCTCGGCCCCGGCCAGTTCCTGGTCCTGGCCCGCAACCCCGGCCAGCTGGCCACCAACAAGTATCCCGGCCTGGCCGTCCACGGCGCCTACGCCGGCCGGCTCGACAACAACGGCGAACGCCTGACCCTCGCCCACCCGCTGGCCGGCCCCATCCTGTCCTTCGCCTACAACGACGGCGGACGCTGGCCCATCGCGGCCGATGGCCAGGGCTTCTCCCTCGTGCCGGCCGCCGCCGGCACCTTCGCCGACCCGGGCAGCCCCCTGCGCTGGCGCGGCAGCACCCAGCCCGGCGGCTCGCCCGGCGCGGCCGACCCCGCCTCCCCCCTCCCCGCCGTCCTCATCACGGAGGTGCTCGCCAACTCCACCCTCCCCGCCGTCGATGCCATCGAGCTGCACAACCCCACGCCCGCCCCGGTCAACCTCAAGGGCTGGTACCTGACCGACAACTCCAACCTCCCCCGCAAATACCGGTTCGACACCGACACCCTCCTGGCCCCGGGCGAATACCGGGTCGTGACGGAGGCCGCCTTCAACCCCGTGCCGGGCACGACGAACAACTTCTCCCTCAACGGCGCGGGCGAGGAGGTCTACCTGATCTCCGGGCAACCGGATGGCGCCGACCTCACCGGCTACAGCCATGGGTTCGCCTTTGACGCCGCCCCGGCCGGCCGCACCGTCGGGCGCCACCTGAACAGCCTCGGCGAGGAGCAGCATGTGCCGCTCTCCCTCCCCACCCTCGGCGGCCCCAACGCCGTCCCCTGGGTGGGCGACGTCATCCTGCGCCAGGTCATGTACCATCCGCCCGACCAGGCCCTCGGCCTCGACAACCAGTTCGATGAATTCATCGTGCTGGCCAACCGCACGGCCGCCCCGGTCCCGTTCTTCGATCCCGCCGCCCCCGCCCACACCTGGCGCGTGCGCGGCGGGGTCAGCCTCGATTTTCCACCCGGCTTCACCCTCGGCCCGGGCAGCAACGTGGTGATCGTCAGTTTCCCGACCGACAGCCCCGGGCAGGTCGCGGCTTTCCTCGCCCGCTACTCCGCCTTCCAGGACACGCCGCTGTTCGGCCCCTATGCCGGCAAGCTCGACAATTCCAGCGACACGGTGGAACTCCAGGCCCCCGACGTCCCCACCACCAATGGCGTGCCCTACTACGTGCTCGACCGCGTGTCCTACCAGTCGCGCGCGCCCTGGCCCACCAACGCCGACGGGGGCGGCGCCGCCCTCGTGCGGCAGAACCCCGCCGCCTACGGCGATGACGTCGCGCACTGGACCAGCCTGCTGCCCCTCTCCATCACCACCCCGCCGGTGCCCTGGACCGTGCGCCAGGGCCAGGGCGCGACCAACCGGATCGTGGCCAGCGGCACCCCGCCGCTCACCTACCGCTGGCGCCTCCATGGCACCAACCTCGCCCCTGGCAACGGCTTCTCCGGCGTCGACACGCCCACCCTCATCCTCACCAACGCCCAGGCCTTCATGCGCGGCCCCTACACGGTCCTCGTCAGCGACGCCAACGGGTCCATCCTCAGCACTCCCGCCCCGCTCACCGTGCTCGTCCCGCCGATCTTCATCCTGCAGCCCCAGTCCCAGACCCTCCTGCAGGGCGACCCCCTCACGCTCACTGTCGGCCTCAGCAACATCTCCAGCGGCCCGTTCAACTATGTCTGGCGCTACCAGTCCCAGGTCATCGCCAGCAACGGCCAGGTCGCGTCCTATTTCAACAGCCTCACCCTGACCAACCTGCTGCTCCAGTCCAGCAACCTGAACCGCTATCGCTGCGATGTGCAGAGTCCCGCCATCACCGGCCAGGGCCAGGCCAGCAGCAACGCCTTCATCACCGTGCTGGCGGACAATGACCGGGACCGGCTGCCGGATTTCTGGGAGGCCCAGTTCGGGTTCAACACCAATGACACGGCCGACGCCCGCCTCGACCTCGACGGGGACCGGATGGTGAACGTGGACGAGTACAACGCGGGCACGGATCCGACCGATCCGGCGAGCGTGCTGAAGATGGGCGAGCTGCTGCCCGCGGGGCCGGGCGGCCTCGGGTTGAGCTTTGTGGCGGTCTCCAACCGGACCTATTCGGTCCAGGCCTCCGCGACCCTGCCCGGTGGATGGACCTCCCTGACCAACGTGCCGGCCGGGCCGACCAACCGGACGGTGTCGGTGACGGTGTCCACGGGCTTGCCGGCGGGGCGCTACCTCCGCATTGTCACGCCCCAGCAACCGTGACCACGACCCCGCACCGATCCCGCGCCCGCCGCCCCCAACCCCATGCCCGTCCCCCCGCCCCGCGCGCCGCGCTGGCCGCGGCGGTGGAGGCCGCCCGCGCCGCGGGCGCCCTCATGCAGGCCAATCATTTCTCGCCCAAGCGCGTCAACGAGGCCACCCGGCACGACATCAAGCTCGAGCTGGACGTGCGCTGCCAAAAACGGATCGAGCGGATCCTGCGCCGCGCCTTTCCCGCCGTGCCCGTCCTCGGCGAGGAAGGCATCCTCGGCGATCCCGAGGCCCCGGTCCGGTGGGTGGTCGATCCCATCGACGGCACCGTGAACTTCAGCTACGGCATCCCCCATGCCTGCGTCTCCATCGCCCTGCAGGCCCGGGCCCGGGGCGGGTTCCGCACGGAGATCGGCGTGGTTTACGATCCCTTCACCGACGAGCTCTGGACGGCGGTGCGCGGCGGGCCGGCCCGCCTCAACGGGCGCCGCATCCGGGTCAGCCGCCACACCCGGCTCCAGGAGTCCATGGTGGCCCTCGGCTTCGCCAAGCAGGAATCCACCCTCAACCGCATGCTGCCCACCTTCCAGCATCTCATCCACCGCGTGCGCAAGATCCGCATCATGGGCTCGGCCGCCCTGTCCCTGGTCTATGTGGCCAGCGGCCGCCTCGATGCCTACGTGGAATACGGGCTGCGGCTCTGGGACATCGCCGCCGGGGGATTGATTGTGGAGTGTGCCGGGGGCCGGTTCCGCCACCGGGAACTCCCGGGGGATTACACCCACGAGATGGTGGCCGACAATGGACGGCTGCCTGCGCAGGCGTTCCGGCTGGGGAAGCAACCCAGGTAGCAGCGGACGTGAGTCCGCTGTGGAATGCTCGAACGGGGGGACAGCGGACTGACGTCCGCTGCTACCCGGGGTCGTAGCAGCCGGCGTGAGCCGGCTGAGCGAGGGGGGTTCAGCGGACTGACGTCCGCTGCTACCTGGGGTTGTAGCAGCCGGCGTGAGCCGGCTGAGCGGGGTGGTTCAGCGGACTGACGTCCGCTGCTACCTGGGGTCGTAGCAGCCGGCGTGAGCCGGCTGAGCGAGGGGGTTCAGCGGACTGACGTCCGCTGCTACCCGTGGTCGTAGCAGCCGGCGTGAGCCGGCTGAGTGAGGGTGGTTCAGCGGACTGACGTCCGCTGCTACCCGGGGACGTAGCAGCCGGCGTGAGCCGGCTGAGCGAGGGGGTTCAGCGGACTGACGTCCGCTGCTACCTGGGGTTGTAGCAGCCGGCGTGAGCCGGCTGAGCGGGGTGGTTCAGCGGACTGACGTCCGCTGCTACGGGTGCCAGGGGGACTCGATCAGGCCGCGATCTGGTAGGCCTTGATCTTGTTGTAGAGCGTCTGGCGCCCGATGCCGAGGCGGCGGGCGGTTTCCTGCTTGTTGCCGCTGGTCTCGCGGAGGACCTCGACGATCTTGTTGCGCTCCATGGCCTCCATGAGGGTCAGGTTCTGGCCCTGGGCATCGAGGCTGGCGGGTTCATGGCCGATGGAGAGGTCGGCGGCCTGGACGACCTGGCCCTCGGACATGAGGACGGTGCGCTGGATCTCGTTCTGCAGCTGGCGGACGTTGCCGGGCCACTCATAGCGGCGGAGGCGATCGGCGGCTTCCGGGCTGAAGTCGGACAGGACGCGATCGGCCTGGGCGGCGAAGCGCTTGAGGAAGGCGCGGGCCATGGGGAGGACATCCTCCCGGCGCTCGCGGAGGGGGGCCAGGTGGAGGCTGATGGCGCTGATGCGGTAGAAGAGGTCCTCGCGCAGCTTGCCTTCCTTGATGGCCTGCTCGGTCGGGCGGTTGGTGGAGGCGATGATGCGGCAGTCGGTCTTGAAGCTGGTGCGGCCGCCGACGGGGCGCACTTCCTTTTCCTGGAGGACGCGGAGCAGCTTGCTCTGCGTGTCGATGGGCATCTCGGACAACTCGTCGAGGAGGAGGGTGCCACCCTCGGCCTGGCGGAAGAGGCCCTTGCGGTCCTCGGTGGCGCCGGTGAAGGAGCCCTTGACCGACCCGAACAGCTCGCTCTCGATCAGCTCGCGGGGCAGGGCGGCGCAGTTGATCTTGATGAAGGGTCCCTTGTCCCGCTTGCTCAGCGTGTGGATCATGTCGGCCACGACCTCCTTGCCGGTGCCGCTCTCGCCGGTGATGAGCACGGAGACATCGCTGGGGGCCACGCGCTCGATGGTCCGCAGGATGCCCTTCATCTGGGGCGACTGGAAGATGGGGGACTGGTCGCCGCTCATGCGCTTGAGGGCGCTGATGAGCTTGGCGTTCTCCTGGGTGGCCTGCTTCCGCTCAATGGCCCGCTCGACCAGGTTGTAGAGGCCGTCGTTGTGCGGCTTGGTCTGGAAATGGAAGGCCCCGCGCTTGGTGGCCTCGACCGCGTGGTCGAGGGACCCGTAGCCGGTCAGCATGATGCACTCCGTGTCCGGCCACTGGCTCTTGAGGGCCGTGAGCAGGTCCAGGCCGTCGGCGTCGGGGAGCTTCAGGTCCATCAGCACGACATCCGGCTGCGGGCCGCTCAGGCCGGCCCGGAGGCTGGCGCCGTCGGAAGCCTCGGCGACCTCATAGCCGCGGGCTTCAAAACTTTGCGCCAGGACCATCCGAAGGTCCGGCTGATCATCGACCAGTAGGATTCTGTGCTTCATACTGCGCTACGTCACCGACAACCGCGACCGGGCACAGGCCCGGACAAAATTTCGAAACAACTCGAGGTGCCCGGCATGCCGCCGGAACAGCCTCTCCGGATGAAACTGTACGGCCAGCAGCCACGGCCACAGGCCACGCGCCTCCGGCGCCAGTTCCAATCCCTCGACGATTCCATCCCTACTAACGGCCGTGACGCGCAAAACTTTAGCCACCCGCGCCACCGCCTGGTGATGGGAGCTGTTGACCCACAGCCGATTGCCCCCCGCCATGCGCCGCAGCAGGGACCCCGGGGCGCAGGTCACCGTGTGGACCACCCGGTCCTTTTCCTTTGCTCGGTTATGGTTCATGCAGGCGGGCAATTGCAGCTGGATATCGGCTGTCAGCGTCCCGCCTAAAGCCACATTCAGGATCTGGTGCCCCCGGCAGATGCCCAGCAGCGGCTTGCCCTGGCGCCGGCTCTCCTCCACCAGCAGGGTCTCAAACGCGTCCCGCGCCGCGTGCGCCCGGTGCACCGTGGCCGCCACCGCCGGCGGCAACCGCCGCGCATACCGGCGCGGATCCACATCGTCCCCGCCGGTCAGCAACACCCCGTCACACCGCCGGACCGCCCCCGCCACAAAGGCCCGGTCCGGCAGGCACGGCAGCAGCCACGGCTGGCCACCCCCCGCCCGCACCGCCAGCGGATAGTTCATCGAGAGGCTCAGCGAATAATCCTCAAACTCCGCGCCGCGGTCGTCGGTGCTGCCGGAGATCAGGACCAAGGGAGGCATCGTTTTCATGCCCGCCACAGTGAGCCAAAGCCCGCCCCCCGGCAACGGCCCCCACGCCGCCCCCACCCCCGCGGCCCGAGTCGTCGCCGGACGCTCCAGGGCGGCCGGCCGGCCCTCCGGCGCCTTCAGGTAGTCCGCGATGCACAAGGCAAAGACGGTCAGCCCCCGGCTCTGCGCGCGGGACGCCTGGCGCGCCCGCAGGACCGGGTCCGCCAGGACGGCGCGGGCATGGGCGACCGCCCGCTGAAAGCGCGCGCGCTGCGCCAATTGGGCCGGGCTGGCCACCACGCGGGTCATGTCCGGCGCCCGTTGCACCACCGTCTTCCCCCGGAAACGCCGGAACACCAGCGGGCCGATTCGTCCACGGACCTCCTGCAGGAGGGGGTTCAAAAGGATGTTTCTCATGGGGCGTGTGGTTCTCCTGGGTCGATGATCCTGTGTATCCACTTGTTAACCGTCACCGGTTGGGGATGCAGACGAACTTTTTCCGATTATTTTTTTGCCACGCCCCGGGCTGGGGGGATGGGATGGGGCGGGCTTCGGGATGGGTTGGGTGCGCCGGGACTTCCTTCGGACTCCCTCCCCACTCCGTCCGCTCCCCGTGGCTGGGGTGTAGCTGCTGGCGTGAGCCGTCGGAGGGGGTTCCCCAGGGGGGGCGGCGTTGGCGGGGCGACCTTTTCGTCACCCCAGGGCGGAGGGAAAGGATTGCCGCCCGTATCCTGCCGAATCACAATCCCCGCCCGCATGTCCGAACCAGTTTATCCGTCCTCGGGGCTTGCCCTGGTTGCCCCGCGCGTGGTTCCGCCGCTGGATCCCGGGTTCCGCCCGGCCGTCCTCGCGCGGCGCGCCTTTGTGGCCGCCGCGCAGGCCCGCCCCATCCCCGTGCGCATCGCCCTGGAGCGCCCGGATGGCGCCTCGGTCTTCGACACCGTGGTGGCCGGTGAGGGCCTGCCCGCGGCCGCCGGGAACTTCCGTTTCGTCGAGCGCCTGGTGAAGTTCCTCCTCTGGTCGCGGGGCGGCTACCGCATTCACTTCAGCGGCCCGCCCGCGCTGGGGCGGCAGCTGCAGGCCCATTTCCGGGACAGCGCCACCGGGCGCTTTGACGCCGAGCTCATGGGGGGCAAGGTCTATGAGCGGCCGTTTGAGGTCGTGCTGGCCGCCGCCGGGGACCTGCCGGCCGCCCGCGAGGCCTCCGCGCCGCTCGGCCGCCACTGGAACGGGTGCCGGATCGGGTTCGACCTGGGCGCCAGCGACCGCAAGGTGGCCGCGGTGCGCGACGGGCAGGTGGTCTTCAGCGACGAGACGCTCTGGGATCCGCGGACGCAGGCTGACCCGCAGTATCACTTTGATCAGGTGATGGATTCCCTGCGCAAGGCGGCCGCGCACCTGCCGCGCGTGGACGCCATCGGGGGCAGCTCGGCCGGGGTGCTGGTCAACAACCGGGTGCAGGTCGCCTCGTTGTTCCGCGGGGTCCGGGATCCCGCCCGGCAGCAGCGCGCCAAGGGGCTCTTCCTGGAACTCCGGCAGGCCTGGAACAACATCCCGTTCGATGTGGTGAACGACGGGGAGGTGACCGCCCTGGCCGGCGCGATGTCCATCGGCGACAACGCCGTCCTCGGCATCGCCATGGGGTCCAGCCTCGCCGCCGGCTACGTCACGCCCGAGGGCAACATCACCAGCCACCTCAACGAACTGGCCTTTGCACCGGTCGATTACCAGCCGCAGGCGCCCGTCGACGAATGGTCCGGCGACGCCGGTTGCGGGGTGCAGTATTTTTCCCAGCAGGGCGTCGGCCGCCTGCTCCCGGCTGCCGGCATCAGTCTCCCGGCGGAGATGCCCCTCCCCGAACGCCTGGTCGAGGTCCAGCGCCTGATGGCGGCCGGCGATGCGCGGGCGGACCGGATTTACCGGACCATTGGGATCTGCTTTGGCTACGCCGTGGCCCATTACGCCGAGTTCTACCCGATCCGGCACCTGCTCACCCTGGGCCGGGTGACGACCGGCTCCGGCGGCCAGGTCATCGTGGACGAGGCCCGGCGGGTGCTGGCGGCCGAGTTCCCGGAACTGGGCCCGCGCATCGCCTTTCACCTGCCGGATGAGAAGGAAAAGCGCCATGGCCAGGCCATGGCTGCGGCCAGCCTGCCCGAGTTGCCCCCCGCTTGAACCCTCCTGCGCCCTGTTCCCCAATGAATCCCTACGCTGCCTTTGTCGCCGGCCTGGGCCGGCTGCTCCGCGAGGCCAAGGCAACCCCCCTTGGCGGCCTGCCCGCCCCGGCCCACCCGGCGCCGCCGCCGGATGCGCCCTGCGCGCTCATCTTTTCCCCCCACCCGGATGATGAGGTCATCATTGGCGGGCTGCCCCTGCGCCTGCGGCGGGAGTCCCGCTGGCGGGTGCTCAACGTGGCGGTCACCCAGGGCAGCAACAAGGCCCGCCAGGGCCCGCGCTGGCAGGAACTGCAGGCCTGCTGCGATTACGTCGGCTTCGGCCTGGTCCAGACCGCCCCGGGCGGCCTCGAGAACATCACCCTGGCCGGACGCGCCGCCCGTCCCGACGACTGGGCCCGATCCGTCGCCCGCATCGCCGGGATCCTGCGCGAGCACCGGCCCCGGGCCATTTTCCTCCCGCACGACGACGACTGGAACACCGCGCACATCGGGACCCATCACCTGGTGGTGGAGGCGCTGGGCTCGCTGGGGCCGGAGTTTGCCTGCCTGGCGGTCGAGACGGAGTTCTGGGGGGCGATGCGGACCCCGAACCTCATGGTGGAACTGGGGGAAGGGGATGTGACCGACCTGATCACGGCGCTCTCCTTCCATGTCGGCGAGGTGCAGCGCAATCCCTATCATGTCCGGCTCCCGGCCTGGTTCATCGACAACGTGCGGCGCGGCGGGGAGCTGGTGGGGGGACAGGGCGGGGCGGCGCCGGATTTCCAGTATGCCACGCTTTACCGGGTGCGGGAATGGCGGGGCGGCCAGTTCCAGCCCTGCGCCGGCAACCCCCGGTTTGTCCCGGCCGGGGCCCCGCCCGGCGGGGTCTTCGCCTGAAACAGGCCGCCGGCTTGAGAAAACCCCGGTCCTGCCGAAGGGATCCCGGTGAATTCTGGTTCCATCGCCCCGTCCGGAGGAGCATTTGACGCCCCGGTGACTTTTCGGCAAGCTCCGCGCCGAATGCGAAGCAAAGCCCTTCTCCTGCTGGCTGTGGTGTGCAGTTTTCTCCCCGCTGCCGCCCAGGTCCAGCCCGCGCCCCGGACGGCCATCACGAACCAGTTGCCGTTGTTTGGCACCCAGCGCATCCCCCGCCAGCTTTCCCTCGATGCCTGCATCCAGATGGCCCTCGAGCACAACCTGCGCATCCAGGTGGTCCGCTATGACCCCGTGATCCAGCGCTACCAGCTGGCGGCGTCCTACGGGCTCTACGACCCCGCCTTCGGCATCAGCTACAACAAGTTCGAGAACACCACCGAGGGCCGCTTCAACCCCAACACCGGCATCGTCAGCGACCCGTCCTCCTCCACCGCCGACAGCGTCTCCCCCGGCCTCACGGGCACGCTGCCCTCCGGCATGACCTATGAGCTGGGCGGCAACTTCACCTACACCCGCGGCGACCGCGACCAGGGCCAGAGCTTCGAGAACTACGTGGCCGATGTCAGCATCCAGCTGGAGCAGCCCCTGTTGCGCGACTTCTGGACCGACGCCAACCGCACGACCATCCAGATCAACAAGCGCTCGCTCGCCATTTCCGAGCTGGCGCTGGAGCAGGAAATCCGGCTGGTGACGCGCGATGTGCAGTCCGCCTATTACGAGCTGATGTTCGCCCTGGATGACGTGAAAGTGCAGGAGAAGGCCCTCGAGCTGGCCAAGGCCCTCGTCTCGGAGAACACGGAGAAGGTCAAGCAGGGCGTCATGGCCCCGCTCGACGCCCGCCAGGCCGAGTCCCAGGCGGCCACCGCCCTGGCCGATTACATCCAGGCCCAGGGCCGGGCCTACGTCGCGGAAAGCCTGCTCAAGAACCTGGTCACCGACGAGTACCAGAAATGGCTCGATGTCGCCGTGGTGCCGGCGGACAGGCTCGTGGCGCTACCCCAGCAGTTGAACACCACCGAAAGCTGGGCCAGTGCCCTGGCCCAGCGGCCCGATCTCAAGCGCGTCAATGTGCAGTCCGACATCCTCGCCCTCGAGACCAAGCTCCGCTACAACCAGCTGTTCCCCACGCTCAACGTCTTCGGCGGCTACGGGCGCAACGGCCTCGACAACACCCTCCCGCAGTCGGTCACCTTCGACACCAACAGCTTCACCTTTGTCACCAACTCCGCCCAGAAGGCCACCCTCGGCAACGCCCTCGACGACATCTCCCAGAACCGGAACCCCAAGTGGAACGTCGGCGCCCTCTTTTCCATTCCCCTCAGCCGCAAGAACGAGCGCAACCGCTACAAGGCGGCCAAGGAATCGCAGGCCCAGAACGATGCCGCCGCCCGGCTGCTCTCCCAGACCATCCTGCAGGAGGTCGACACCGCCATCGCCTTCGCCAAGGCCAGCTACGAGCGCGTCGGCGCCACCCGCCAGGCCACCCTCTTCGCCGAGATGGCCCTCGATGCCGAGGAAAAGAAGCTGCAGGCCGGCACCACCACCCAGTTTGAAGTCCTCCGCCTCCAGCGCGATCTCACCACCGCCCGCTCCGGCGAAATCCGCGCCCTCACCGACTACAACCGCGCCCTCATCGAGGTTTTCTTCCGCGACGGCACCATCCTCGACCGGAACAAAATCCAGGTGAAGTTCCGCTGAGGCCCGCTGCCTCCCTTCCCCTGCACGATCCCCCGGCCGCGCCGGCCGCACCGGCCCCGTGTCCCGCGACCATCCCTGCCCGGGTTTCACCTTGCGCCTCCGCACCCCGTGGCTAGGCTGTCAACCATGTCAGACACATCGATTGACCTGGGCAACCACGAGCGTTTGGCCGTGCTGGGACGCCGGGTGCTGGCCGGGGGCGAGATCACGCGGGAGGAGGCGAACTGGCTGTTCGGGCTGGAGGAGCGGGCGGACATTTTCGACCTGTTGTCCTGGGCCAACCGCATCCGGGAACATTTCAAGGGGAACAAGATCCACCTCTGTTCCATCGTGAACGCCAAGGCCGGGGGCTGCTCGGAGAACTGCAGTTTCTGCGCCCAGTCGTCGTTCTACCAGACCGGCTCGCCGCGGTATGGGTTCGTCGATCCCGAGCCGGTGCAGGCGGCCGCCGAGGAGGCCCAGCGCAACCAGGTCACCGCCGTCGGCCTCGTGGCCGCCTGGAAGGGGCTCAATGAGGGTCCCATGCTGGACGAGGTCTGCGATCGCATCCGCGAAATGAAGGCCGGCGGCCAGACGCGCCCCGACGCGTCCCTGGGCCTCATCAAGAGCCAGAAGGTGGCCGACCGCCTCAAGGAAGCCGGGTTGGCCTGCTACGGCCACAACCTCGAGAGTTCCCGCCGCTTCTTCCCCCAGCACTGCACCACCCACACCTACGAGGACCGCCTCGAGACCATCCGCTACCTCAAGAACGCCGGCATCAGCATCTGTTCCGGCGGCATCATCGGCATGGGCGAGACGCGCGCCGACCGCTGCGACCTCGCCTTCGCCCTGCGCGAGATCGGGGCCAACGTCGTCCCCATCAACATCCTCAATCCCATCCCCGGCACGCCCTTCGCCAACAACCCGCGCCTGCCCGTCCTCGAGATTCTCCAGACCATCGCCTGCTTCCGCTTCATCCTGCCGCGCCAGGAAATCATGATCGCCGGCGGCCGCACCGTGAACCTTCGCGACGCCCAAAGCCTCGTCTTCCAGGCCGGCGCCAGCGCCCTCATGGTCGGCAATTACCTCACCACCCTCAACCAACCCGTCGAAAAGGACCTCCAGATGCTCCGCGACCTCGGCCTGGACCCCGACTGGGACAAGGACGGCTTCACCGACCAGCAGTCCGGCTGCGGTTGCGGCTCCAAAACCTCCTGCGCCGGGGACAAAACTCCCGCCGCCGCTGTCCCCAGCCACGCCTGAAAAACACCCAAACCGTTGCTGAGCAACGGTTTGAATTAATCCAAGCCTTGTCACCAGTTCTGGTGACTGGTGGGATCCCGGGCCTCGGGTAAGGTGAGGGCGTGTTGGCGCACTCAGGTTCTCGAGTGCGTTGTGTGAAAAGGCCGGACCTGTTGTCCGGCCTTTCTCTTTTTTACCCCCTGCTCGTTGGTTTTTCCCGGGCCCAGCCGGCCGCGCGGGCAGGGGAAGGTGAGGTTCAGGGGTTGGCCGGCGGGGGTTCCGTCCGGGGGTGACCCTGTCGCCAGAGGTCGAAGTGGTAGAGGGCCACGATGACGAGGGGATGCCGGATCCGCCCGGCGGCAATGAGCGAGGGCACCTCCGCCACGGGGACGAGGCGCGTCACCAGATCCTCCCCGCTGTCCCAGTCGACCGGATGCCGCAGGTGGCAGTTCTCCACCAACACGGTGTGGCAGGTGTTGCTCATGATGGCGGGGTTGGCAAACACCCCGGCCAGGCGTCGGGCTCCCTCGCCCTCATAGCCCGTCTCCTCCCGCAACTCCCGCACCGCTGTCTCCACCGGTGACGTGTCCGTCCGGTCCATGATGCCCCCCGGCACCTCCAGCTCCACCGTGTTGGAGCCGTGCCGGTACTGCTCCACCATCACCAGATCCCCCTGCGGGGTCAGGGCCAGCACGTTCACCCAGTCCACGCAGTCGATGATGTAGAAGTCGTGCGTCCGCCCGGTGCGCGGCGAGATCTTCTCGTCCGAGCGCACGGTGAAGATGCGGTAATCCCCCAGCGGCTTGGAGCCGGTCCGGGTCCAGGGTCGAATCATGCCGGCACAGGGTCCGCCGGGGGCCGGGAACCGTCAAGGCCGCCCGGGCCCGCGCGGGCTCAGGGTTGGGCGGCCGGGCGGCCGAGCAGGTGCTGATCGAACCAGTCCACGATCAGCCGCGCCTCCTTCTCCATCCCCGGCCACCCGTGCAACCCGCCCGGCTTGGTGATCACCTTGCAGGTGGCGCCGGCTTCCCGGCATCGCGCCGCGAACCGCTCGGCCTGGTAAATGGGCACCAGCTTGTCGGCGTCCCCATGCACAATCAGGGTGGGCGCCGTCCCGGCGGTCACGAAGTTCACCGGGGAAATGTCCTGCCCCAGCTGCTGCCGGCCGGCCGGGGTGTCGGACCGCGGCCCAAAGGCCGGCTTGAAGTCCTTCAGCGTCCCCACCCCCACGGCATCCTCGCCCTCCCGCCCGTAGTTCAGGAAGTCGGTCGGCGGGAAGAAGCAGGCCACCGCCTGCACCGCGCTGCTGGCCCGCTCCACCGGATCCTTGGCCGCCGCCCGCCCGGGGCCGCCCTGCGTGCCCAGGGTCAGGGACAAGTGCCCGCCCGCGCTCGCCCCGGTCACCCCGAACCGGTTCGTGTCGATGCCCCAGCGCCGCCCATGGTGCCGCACGTAGCGCGTGGCCCGATGGATGTCCTCGATCATTTCCGGGATCTGGAACTTCGGCTGCGACCCATGCACCACCGCAAACACCGTGTAGCCCCGGTCCAGCAGCGGGGCATACATCGCCGGGTTGATCGCCTCGTGGCTGGAAAAAAAACCGCCGCTCACCATGAAGAGGATGGCCGCCCCGTTCTTCCTGGACGGCTCAAAGACGTCGAGGGTCAGCGCCGTGCCCATCTTCCGCCCGTAGATCACATCCTGCGTGCGCCGAAACGAGGCCGCGTCCGCGGCCAGGGCTGCGGCCAGGAGCAGGACAAGGCACAGGGCGCGCGTCACGACAGACAGGCGCGGCGGCGGAAGGGGCGCGGGATTCATGCGGGATGCCGGCACGGTAGCCAGCCGCCGTGGGGCGGGGCAAGTCCCCGTCCTGCGCGAACAGGGTTGACGCCCGGGTGGAGTGGGTTTACTTGAGCAGCGTGTCCGGCCTCCGCCGGGCAAACGCCAAGCTGGTTCCACCGCTCCACTCCACCCCCATGAAAACCCCTTCATCCCTGTCCGTGGCCCTCCATTCCCTCGCCCTGGCCGCCGCCCTCCTCCTGCCCTTGCTCGGGGCGCACGCGGAGGAAAGAGGCCCCGGGCCGTATGTCACCCTCGACTTCGGACCCAACTGGGCCCAGGACACCGGCGCCACCTTTGGCGGGGCCGAGGGCACGGTGGACTTCGACACCGGCCTCCGCTTCTCCGCCGGCGTCGGCTATAACATCAATCGCTACGTGGGCGTCGAGTTCGAGGCCGGCTTTCTCTACAACGCCGTCAAGGACACGGACTACGAACTCATGCAGGTGCCGGTCCTCTTCAAGGGCGTGTTCCGCTACCCCAATCGCACCCCGCTCGAGCCCTACGTCGAGGCCGGCGTCGGGTTTGTCTCCTCCACCTTCGGCTACCAGGAATACGACTGGTATTACTCCAATGACTCGTATGACAGCGACCTGGCCCTGGCCTGGCAGGCGGGCGCGGGGTTGCGCTTTCGGATTGGATCCAACTTCTCCCTGGGCGCCGGCTACAAGTATTTTGGCACGGCATCCACCGACTATTACGTGTTCGGCCTCCCGGCCGGCTTCGACACCCTCCACAACCACTCCGTCCTGTTCGTGGCCCGGTGGGGTTTCTGAGCCGCCGTCCGGGCGGCGCAGTTTTCCCGTGACCCGGCCCGGCCCCGCTGGCACAACCAGCCCATGCGGAAGCTGACCCCGGCCCAGATTGAGCGCGCCCTCCCCGAAGTCCCCGGCTGGCGCCGCCGCGCGGCGTCCCTCCGGCGCACCTTCGTGTTCCCGGATTTCGTGGCGGCCATGAAGTTCACCAACGCGGTGGCGCGCCTGGCCGAGCGGGCCGGGCACCATCCGGACATCGACATTCGCTGGAACCGCGTGACGCTCGTGTTGACCACCCACGACGCCGGCGGGCTGACGCGGCGGGATTTCGACCTCGCGGCGCGCTGCAGCGCACTGGCCTGAGCGTCCGCCGGCGACCGAGCATGGCCCGTTCCTCCGCCCCGCCCGCCCCCATCGAGCGCGCCGTCCGCGAGCTGTTCCAGCGCGAGTTCCGCATCCTGCCCGCCCGCCTGGCCCTCGCCCCGGGCCGCCTCGAGCTGCTCGGCAACCACACGGACTACAACCAGGGACTCGTCCTCACCGGCGCCATCGATCGCCTGCTCGCTGCCGGCATCGCCCCCCGCCAGGACGGCCGCCTGGTGCTGGTCTCCGCGGCCTTCCCCGGCCGGGTCGACTGCACCGTGGATCGCCTTGAGCAGGATCCCGCCGCGCCGTGGGCCGACTATGTGAAGGGCGTCCTGCTCGAGCTGCGCGCCCGCGGGGTGCACTTCACCGGCTTCAACCTGGCCGTGGTCAGCGAGATTCCGCCCGGGGCCGGCCTGGCCAGCTCCGCGGCGCTGGCCGTGGCCACCGCGCTGGCCGTGCGGGCCCTCCATCCCTACCGCCTCACCGCCACCGGCCTGGCCGAACCCCCGGCCCGGGCGCGCGACGGCAGCCTCCCGCCGCCCTCCGCCGCCGAGAAACTGGCCCTGGCCCGGCTCTGCCAGGCCGCCGAGCACCGCCTGGCCGGCGTCCAGTGCGGCCTCCTCGACCCCGTTGCGTGCCTCTTTGGACAGGAACATCACGCCATCGAACTCGACTGCCAGTCGCTGGCCGTCGAGCGCGTGCCCTTCATCGGCGACGCGGAACTGGTCCTCTGCCCCAGCGGCGTCACCCACGCGCTGGCCGCCGGCCAGTACAACGCGCTGCGCGCCGAGTGCGAGGGCGCCGCGCGCGGTCTCGGCGTCCAGTCCCTCCGCTCGGTGGAACCGGCCCTCCTCGCCGCCAACCGCGACCGCCTCACCCCGCGCCAGCACGATTGCGCGCGGCATGTCGTCGGGGAAATCCAGCGCGTGGTGGCCGGCGCGCGCGCCCTGCGCGACGGAGACCTGGCCCAGTTCGGCCATTATCTCCTGCAAAGCCACGCCAGCTCGCGCGACCTGTTCGGCAACAGCTGCCGCGAACTCGACGCCCTCGTGGAGCTGGCCCGGCGGCATCCGGCCTGCCTGGGGGCGCGCCTGACCGGCGGCGGTTTCGGGGGAGCCACCCTGAACCTGGTGCGCCGCGACGGGGTGGAGGCCTTCCAGGAACACATGGTCCGCGCCTGGGCCACCGCCGGTGGCGGCCTGCTCAAGCCCTTCCGCTGCCGCCTCGCGGCGGGCGCGCGTTAAACGCCCGCCGGGCCCCAGCCGTTCCCGCCGCTCAGGCGACGGACAGCCCGCCGTCCAGGCGCAGCACCTGGCCGCAGAGGAAGTTCGAGGCGGGCGAGGCCAGGAAGAGGGCGAGGTCGGCCACCTCGGTCGGCTCGCCAAAGCGGCGTTCCGGGATGCGTGCCTTCATGGGATCCCCCTTGCGCGGGTCGCCCCAGACCTTCTGTCCCATCTCGGTCAGGATCACGGTGGGCGCGATGGCATTGGCCTGGATGTTGAACCGGCCCCACTCGACCGCCATCGTCTGCGTGAGGAGGTTCAACCCGGCCTTGGAGGCGGAGTAGGCGGCGTGCCCTTCCGGGGCCAGGACCGAGGCGAGGGACGAGAGGTTGATCACCTTGCCGCGCCGCTGGGCGATCATGCCGGGCACCACCGTCTGGGCCAGCAGGAACGGGGCGCGCAGGTTCACCTGCAGGGTCTCCTCCCAGTGCTCCAGCGGCGTCTCGAGCAGGCTCTCCACGAATACAATCCCGGCGTTGTTGACGAGGATGTCGACCGTGCCGAGGAAGTCGAGGGCGGCCCGCCCGGCGACGCGCGGCCCCTCCACCGTGCGCAGGTCGGCCTCGACGCACCGGCAGCGGCGACCCTTGGCCTCCACCGCCCGCCGGGTGGATTCGAGCCCGGCCAGGTCGCGGCCGGTGAGGACGAGGTCGGCGCCGGCATCGGCAAAAACCTCGGCGATGCGGGCGCCCAAGCCGCGCCCGGCGCCCGTGATGAGCGCGCGTTGGCCGGCCAGGGTGATGCGTTGGGTATAGTCAGGCATGGCGGGAGTCTCCGGGAGGGTTGGCATCGCAGGCGGACGAGGCATGGACGTCGCCGCCGGGGTCAGGGTGGGGGAACCCGGGGGGCCGGCCTCGCCCTTTCTTGGCCTTGTTGCAACACGCCGCGGTCGGCGCGCCGTGCCGCGGCGGCTGACTCAGGGCGCGTCAGCCGTGAAGCGGCCTTGCGCCACGAAGCGGAGGGTGGCGGCGATGACCTGGCGGTCGCGCATGAGGAAGGGGTGGGACACGGGGACGACGAGGTGCTCCTGCATGCCGTCCACCCGGGTGCGGTGCACGGAGACCTTGCCGTCGTTGGCGCCCGGGATCATCAGGCTGTTGATCCAGTTGATGGAGCGGCGCCCGGCGATGACGCCGAGGGGAAAGTTCACCGGGCCAAGGGTGTTGGGGATGGAGGCGGGGTCGGTGCCCAGTTCGGCGCCGGCCGGGCCGTTCAACCGCTGGAACAGCCACCAGGACCGGAGCTGGTCCACCACCTCGCTGCCCTGGTTGGGCGGGCCCAGCATGACCACGCGGCCGAGGCGCGGGTCGGCGCGCTCGGCGAAGTAGCTCCGCACGAGGATGCCGCCGAGGGAATGGGTGACGAAATGGATGCGGGTGGCGGACTGGAGGCGCGGGTCGGCGAGGGCGCCGCCGATGGCCTGGCGCCCAAGCGCGGCGATGGGGGCGGTGCGGGACGGGTAATCCACGTTGACCACGCGGTAGCCGGCGCCGGTGAAGGCGCGTTCCAGCGGCGCCATGCTCTTCCGGGTGCGGCACAGGCCGTGCAGCAGGATGACGCCGTCGGCTGCGGGGAGGGAGGGGGTGCTCATGAGCAGGGCCAGCAGGAACGCCGCGGCGCGGCCTTGGCGGCAGGGGGGACGGGAGGCCATGTGGCGGCGGGAGCCGGGGGCCGCGGTCAGCCCAGGAACCGGATGGTCATCGGATAGTTCCACAGTTCCCCGTTGTTGGCCTTGATGCCGCCGATGATGGGGAACACAACCCCGACGACGGCCAGGGCCCAGAGCAGCGGGATGCCGATCAGGACAAAGCAGAGCAACCCGCTAATCAGGGCGTAAATGAAGGCGGAGATCATCCAGTTCACGACCATCCTGCCGTGGGGGTCGAGTCCCGGGATCTGGTCCTTTTTCACCTGCCAGATCACGATGGGGGCGACAAAGCCGGCCAGCGGGATGACGAAGCCCAGCAGCTGGCTCAGGTGCAGGTACATGGCCCACTGGCGGGCGTCGGTGGCGCTGGCCGCCCGGGCCGGGCCCTCCATGGGAGGCGGGCTGCCCCCGGCCAGCAGCCGGGCCTTGGCGGCGGCGTATTCCTCGGCGCTGAGCGCGCCGGAGGCGTGCAGTTGTTGCAGTCGCTGGAGTTCGTCGGGGAGGCTCATGGGGGGCGTTGTCGCCGGGATGCGGGCGTCGGGTTTCCACCCTGCCTCATTGCGTCCCTCCGGGAAAGCCCAATCCCAGCGCGGGGCCTTTCCCCGGGGCCCGTCGTCGTCGTCATGGATTGCGGCGGGCGGAGGGATGTGAAAGACTGACCGGAATCCTGGGATTCTCCTTTTGCGCATGTCCCTGCCTGCATCAGCGTCGACGTCGGCTGCGGAGGCCGATGGCCTGCCCGAGGCGGCCCGCGTGGAACGGGCGGTCCTGCTGACCATTCACTACCGGGACTTGTTCTCGCATGCGCCGACGCG
>JBJOEZ010000048.1:0-31217 GCA_046048995.1 Verrucomicrobiota bacterium
CGAGTGTTTGGTGGCAATGTGGAGTGCGGCAGCGGAGCTGCCGCTTTGGCAGTTTAGGGGGAGTTGTGAACTTCCGGGGAAAAGCGGCAGCTGCGCAGCTGCACTCCACGGGGGGAAAAGGAAGCGGGCCGCCGACTACTGCCGGCGGCCCGCTCTGCCAGATGAACTCGCCAACTCTCTAGGGGCTGGCGGTGCGGTAGTAGCCGGTGGGTTGCGGCGGGTTGGTGTCGAGGTATTGGATGATGCCGTGGAGCGGCGCCACGAGGTTGGTTCGGGTGTTCCACGGGCCGGTGGGCGAGGTGGAGGACTGGATGCGGTAGCTGGTGCCGGGGATGCCGGCGAACCGGACGAGGATGCCGTTCGGGGCCAGGGCGATGGACATCTGGTTTTGCGAGGGCAGGGCGCCATTGGCGACGAACACCTCGACGTAGCTGGTGGAGGAGCCGCCGCGGTTGTCATTGATGGTGTAGCTGTAGCGGTCGACGCCGGTGAACCCGGCCAGCGGGGTGTAGGTGGCCACGTTGCCGGCGAGGGTGACGCTGCCGCCGTTGGTGCTGGTGGGGCTGACGGACACCACGGTGATGGGGTCGCCATCGGGGTCGGTGTCGTTGGCCAGGAGCTTGACCGCGGCGGCCCCGACGGCGGTGCCCTCGGCGGTCGCCACGCCGTTGGGATTGGCGATGGGCTCGCGGTTGACGGTGAGGACGGCCACCGTGCTGGTCACGGACCCGGCGGTGTTGGACACCACGGCCTCGTAGTTGCCACCGTTGGCGAGCTGGACATTGGTCAGCGTGAGGGTGGTGCCGGTGGCGCCGCTGATGGGGCTGCCGGCGAAGAGCCACTGGTAGGTCTCCGGGCCGCAGGAGGTGGCCGCGATGGTGAAGGTGGCCGTGGTGCCGACGTTGTTGGTGCGGTCAACCGGGTTGGCGGTGATGACCGGGAGGGGCTCGGTGATGCTGAGGACCGCGTTCGAGCTCAGGACTGCGCCAAACGCATTGGAGACCAGCACCGAGTAGGTGCCGCTGTCGGCGGGCAGGGCGTAGGCGATGTTCAGGCTGGCGGCCGTCTCGTTGGAGAGCAGGACCATGTTGCGGTACCACTGGTAGCTAATGGGCCCGGTGCCGAGGGCGACCGTGGAGAGCGTGACGCTGCTGCTGCAGTTGGTGGCGAGGTCAGCCGGCTGGGTGTTGATGGTGGGCGACACCCCGAGGGTGCCGTAGACCTCCAGGCCCCAGTCCACGAGCGTGGCCGTGTCGAGGCCGGAGAGGTCAGCCACGAAGAGGGTCCAGCTGCCGTTCGGGTTCATCCCGTTGAAGTTGGTCAGGAAGAGCGAGCGGTCATTCGTGGTGACCACGCCCGAGGGGTCGGCGCTGCGGCCGTCCGGCTGCCACGTGCCGCTGAGGGCGCCGGGGAGCGGGGTGGTCTCGTTCCCGTAGAGGGTGAAGCGGTAGGTGTGCACGTCGGCGGCGGCCTGGTCATCGAGCAGGATATTCAGGCCGGCGTCCGCGTAACCGATGGGGTCGGCCACGGAGCGTCCGACGCGGTTGAGCAGCACGCTGATGCCGGAATCGTGGACGAGGTAGGCGTAGAGGTCGCCGTTCATGCCGCCGCTGATGTTCAGCCGGACGTTGAGGTCGGTCAGCTCGCCGATCGGGGTGGAGACGATCCTGGTGCTGGCGACGCCGTTCGGGTTGGCATCCGGGATGGTCGCGTTGACCGTGAAATTGGTGATGTGCGAGGCCTGCACGAACACGCTGAACTGGCAGCCGTTGGAGTTGCCTGCGGTGTCCACCACGCCGCACGCCACGGCGGTGAGACCAATGGGGAAGAAGCTGCCGCTGGCCGGGACGCAGGTGAGAACGTAGCTGTTGCAGCCATCGAGGACGGTCGGGCTGAAGCTGACGTTGGTGCCGTTGGTGGAGAAGGTGCTCACGGTGAGGTTGGCCGGGCAGGTCAGGGCCGGCGGGGTGGTGTCGACCACCGTCACCGTGGCGACGGCGCTGGTGGCGCTGCCGAGGAAGTTGGTGACGATGTAGTAGTAGTTGCCGGCCTGGGCGGTGGTGATGCCGGGCAGGTTGAGGGTGCTGTTGGTCTGCCCGGCGACGGGGCTGGCGCCGCGATACCACTGGAAGGCCAGCGGCTGGGTGCCGCCGACCAGGGTGGTGATCACGGCGTTGCTGGAGCACTCAAAGGTGGCGCCGATCGGTTCGGTGACGATGCTCGGCGGGGTGGGCGCCGGGACAACGGTGAGGGTGACCTGGCAGGAGCTCACATTGCCGAAGGGATCCACGGCGTAGAGGTCAATGGGATAGGTGCCCACGGCGTAGAGCGTGCCGGCGAGCGGGGCCTGGGTCACGGTGACGGAGCCGCCGCAATCCGCCGTGGTCAGGGTGCCGGTGAGGTCGGGCACCGCGCCGAGGTCGCTAAAGATGGCCGGGGCGGTCGGGTTGGTGGCGCAGGCGGTGATGGTCGGGGCCGTCTGGTCGGCCACCACCACGGTGTTGGTGCTGTAGGCCACATTGCCGGCGTCATCCACCACGCCCAGCACGATCTCGTTGGTGCCGAGGCCGAGGACGGTCCCGCTGGCCACGCTCTGGGTGATGGTGAGCGAGGTGTCGCAGGCGTCGCCGGCCGTGATGTAAGTGGCGGTGGTCAGGTCAGGCAGCGTGGCCTGGCACGTGGCACTGGCGACGAGGGTGAGGTTGGTGAAAGAATTGGTAACCACGGGCGCCGTCTGGTCGGTGACCGTGATGATCGCACTGCAGCTGGAGGTGTTGCTCGAGGTGTCGGCGACGTAGAAGGTGACGTTGGTCGCGCCCAGCGGCACGAGCGTGCCCGGGACGGGGGACTGCGTGATGGTGACAGTCACGCAGGCGTCCGTCGCGATGAGCGAGCTGGTGAAGTCGGGCAGGGCCACCTGGCAGTTGGTGTCGGCGGCGAGGGTCTGGGCCGGCACGCAGGTGGTGATGGTGGGCGCGATGGTGTCGATGACGGTGAGGATGGCCGACGCGTTGGTGGTGGCTCCCACGTTGCTGATCTCCACCGTGTAGGTGCCGGCCTGGGCCAGCGTGACCGTGGTGACCGTGAGGGTGTCCGCGTTGGCACTCGGGATGGCGTTGGTGCCGAAATACCACTGGTAGGTGAACGGTCCGGTGCCGCCAGCCACCACGGTGAACACCGCGTTGCTGCTCAGCTCCACGGTGGTGTTCGCGGGCGCGGTCGCCACGGTCGGGGCCTCGATCACGCGCAGGGTACCATCGACGGCGAGTTGGGTCTTGTCCCAGGCCAGGCCGGAGGGCAGGGCGGGCAGGTTGTAGGAGGTGAAGCTGCCGGCGAAGGTGGTGGCGTCGAAGAGGTTGAAGACGTCGCCGTTCTGGAGCGGGTCACCGGTCGCGGTGACCGTGAGGGTGCCGCCGAGGGTCAGGGTGGTGACCCCGGCCACGAGGTCGGCGGTAAGAACCCCGGAGGTGCGGTCAACTTCGGCGACCGTGGTGCCAGCCAGGCTGAGGGTGTTGTTGATGGTCAGGGTGCCGATGGAGGCGCCCGGGGCGAGGGTGCCGCCGGCGGCGACGGCCACCGCGCCACCGATGACGCCGGGGCCGGCGAGGGTGCCGCTGTTGACGTAGACCGGGCCGGTGCTCAGGGAGCCGGTCACCTGGACCGCGCCCGCATCAATGTAGGTGCTGCCGGTGTAGGTGTGGCTGGCGTTCAGGCGGAGGGTGCCGGCGCCGACCTTGCGCAGGGAGCCCGCCCCGGCGTAGTCGCCGGACCCATTCAGGAGGGGGGTGGAGACATCGAGGTCCAGGGTGCTGTCGCCGCTGGCGTCGGCAACGTTGAACGTGTTGGTGCCGTTGCCGAGGAGGTGATTGCCACGGCCGCTGCCCGAGGAGAGCAGGGAGGCGGAGGAACCGCCGACCGTGATGGAGCCGAGAAGTTGGTAGCCTTCGTAGCTGCCGGGGCCGTCGATGGAGGTTTGAACGAGCGTGCCGCCGTTGAGCACCACGTTGCCGAGGGCATTGTAGCGGCTGCTGTCGATCACGCCGGCGTTGGCGATGAGAGTCGGGAGGTTGGTGGCGTTGGCCCCGCCGCCAGCCAGGACATTGTTGATGCTCATGAGCAGGCTGGCGCCGGTGCCCACGGTCACGGTGTGGCTCGGGTTACCCAGGCCGAGGGTGGTTCCGCCCCCGCTGGCTTGGGCGACGGCCCGGACCTGGCCGCCGGCGATGTCGAGGTTGCCCGCGAAGGTGTTGGCCCCGGCGGCCAGGACGAGTTCACCCGCCCCGGTCTTGCGCAGGCCGCCATTGCCGGCCAGCGTGCCGCCGACGGAGTTGGTGAAGCCGGATCCGGGGGCGAAGTTCACGTCCCCGTTGGTGCCCGTCAGGGTCATGGTGACGACGGAGGTCCAGCTCTCGAAGGAGTTGATGGTGCCGCCGCCGAGGCGAATCTGCTGGGAGACGTTGTTGGCGGAGAAGCCCCAGCGGCCGAGGTTCACGGTGCCGCCGTTGAGGATGTAGGTGTTGGTCGTGTTGCCGACGACGCTGGAACCGCGGTTATCGAGGACGATGCCTGGCGTGGTGAGGGTGCCGTTGGTCTGGGTGAAGATGCCGACGCCGTCGATGCCGATGTAGAAGCCGCCGTTTTGCTCGCCAGCGCCGGCGGGTGCGATGGAGGAGGTCGAGACCAGGGTGAGGCTGCCACCGCCGAGCAGGTAGGTGCTGATGTTGTTGGGCCAGTGGGCGAGGCGGAACTGGTTGGTGATGTAGAGATCGCCGCCCGCCTGGTAGACAAACCCGGTCTGGGCGCTGGCGTCGCCGATGTAGAGCTGGTTGGCGAAGACGGTGGCGCCGGGGTTTAGGTTGAGCCAGCCGGCCGGGTTGTTGCCGACGGTGATGCCGTTGAAGGCGTAGCTGCCCGTGTCGAGGGTGAGCGCGCTGTTGTTGCCGCTCGCGGCGCGGAGCGTGCCGTTGCTGATGGAGCCGGAGAGGGTGAGGGGACCGGAACCCGGGGCGTGGGCGAGCGTGCCGCCGCCGCTGATGGGGGTGGTGACGGTGGTGGCGTCGGCGCGCTGGTAGTTGATGGTGCCGAAGTTGGTGATGACACCGCCGAGGGTGCCGGAGTTGTTCAGGTTGCCGAGGTTGATGGTGGCGGCATTGGAGAGGCCGCCGCTGTTGGGTTCATTGCCGACGATGGTAACGGTGCCGGCGCCGTAGACGCTGCCGCCGCTGTGGCTGTTGTTGCCAGCGAGCAGGAGGGTGCCGGCGCCGTACTTCCAGAGGGTGCCGGCGCCGTCGACCGCGTTGCTGAGCGTGAGCGTGGTGCCGGCCACGTTGAAGTAGTTGCTGCCGAGGAGCGTGACCGGAGCCGTGAGGAAGGTGTTGCCGCTGCCGAGGGTCAGCTGGGCGCCGTTGGTCATCTGGATGGGCTTGTTGAGGGGTACGGTCAGCGCCCAGAATTGGATGGTGCCGGTGCTGCCGACCCGGATGTAGCGGGACGGGTCGCCCAAGCCAGCCGTGGCGCCCTCCACGCTGAGGATGCCGCCGAGCACATGGACGTCGCCGAGGGCGGAATCGACCGTCTGGACCTCCGTGATGGACACCTGGTTGATACCGACCTTGGTGATGTCGTAGGCATTGCCGCCGGTCAGCAGGGCTGCGTTCTGGGTGGCGGCCCCGCGGATGTCCCAGCGGCCGGTGCCACCGAAGGTGGTGTGGCCGGCCAGGCGCACGAAGCGGCTGGCATTGTTCTGGCCGGCCCCGCTGTTGAAGAGCGCCCCGAGCCCCTGATAGCCGTCTCCGGACACCACGAAGGTTTCCGCCCCGAGGTTGAGGGCGTTAAAATCGAGTGACCCGCCCGCCGAGACGTAGGTGGCACCGTTGGTGGAGCCGAGGGCGGCGGCGTTGCCGGCGCGGAGGACGCCGCCCTGGACGGTGACGGTCCCGTTGAAGTCGTTGGCCAGGCTCATCGTGTTGGTGCCGGTGGTGCCGGAGGCCTGCACGAGGGAGGCGGCGCCGCTGATCTTGCCCGCGCCGGAGAAGGTGTAGTTGGAGGCGCCGGAGAGGGTGACGGTGGACGGCAGCAGGGTGCCGGCCACGGCCACCGTGGTCTGGGTGACGGTGGTGGACGAGTCAAAGGCGACGGCGTCGGCGTTCGTGTAGCTTTCGAGGCTGAGGCCGTTCAACCAGTTGGTGAAGACGCCCACCTGCCAGGCGTTGTTGGTGCTGGCCGCCCAGGCGAGGCTGCGGGCGCCGGTGCCACCGACGGTGACCGTGATGCTGTTGGCCGTCTCGCCGAGGGTGAGGGGGTAACCGGTGTTGTTGACGAGAACGAGGTTGCCGGCGCCGCCCGTCTTGGTCCCCGTGCACTGGATGAGCGTGTAAGTGCCGGCGGCGACGGGGCCGTAGGCGGAGATGGTGACGTAGCCGGTGCCGGTCAGGCTGAGGTTGCCGGTGACGTCGATGAGGTCATTGACGCCACTGCCGATGGTGTTGCTGGCGCCGAGGCGGAAGTTGAGGACGTTGCTGCGGTTGAGTCCGAGGTCGCCGGCGACGGCCAGGGTGCCGGGCACGTCGAGCGGGCCGGGGTTGATGACGGCGTTGCTGGCGGCGGTCAGGTTGCCGACCACGGACCCGCCGCCGGCGAGGGTCTGGTTGCCCATGAGGGTGAAGCCGCCGGTGACGTTGGACACGTCGAGGGTGGCGCCGGTGGCGAGGAGGAAGCGGGGAGCGTTGGAGGCGGAGCCGTTCGGGCCGAAGGCGAGCGTGCCGGCGTTAATCATCAACTGCTGGGTGAAGGTGTTGGTGCCGTTGAGGGTGAGCGTGCCGTTGCCGGCCTTGACCAGGCCGATGGACCCGTTGTCGAAGGGGTCATTTTCAATGATGCCGTTGAACGTGCTCGATCCACCGGCGGCACCGACCGTGAGGAAGTTGGCATTCACGACGCCGCGCACACGGCCGGAGCCACTCAGGTTATTGATGGCCTCCTCAGTGTTAAAAAGCCGGAACACGGCGTTCTCCTCCACCTCGACGTTGCTGGTGTCGGGGAGAATGTTCGGACTGGTGTTAACACCCACCTGGAGGACGGTGAAGTTGGTATAGAGGGTGGTGAGCGTGCCAGCGGCGATCTTGATGTTGCCGGTGAAGGTCTTGGGGAGCCCGTCGAGGACGACGCGGTTGCCGGCATTGCCGCGCATGTCGCCGGTCTGGCTGTTGTTGGTGATGATGAGGTCGCCGGTGCCGCTGATTTGGCCGGTGAAGCGGGTGAAGTCCCCGGCGCCGCTCTGGAGGAAGAGATTGCGGTTGGAGAGGATGATGGGGCTGTTGAACACGGCCTGGCTGGTGCCGACGACCAGCGGATGGCCGCGGCTGCCCAGGATGACCGGGCCGGAGCCGTTGGCACTGACGGCGATGTCGCGGCTGAGGGTGCGGTTGCCGCCGGAGCCGAGGGTGTCGAGGATGAGGGCGACGGGCTCGGACCCCTGGGCGGTGTCGCCGAGGGTGATGGCCCCGAGGGTGCCGAGGGCGGAGTCGTTGCGGAAGAAGACGGTGCCGCGCTTGATCTGGGTGCCGCCGACGTGGGTGTTGGCGCCGGACAAGGCAAGCGCACCGGCGCCGTCCTTCACGAGGGTGCCGAAGCCCCAGAAGTTGTTGCCGATGACGCCCGGGATGGTGAGGGTGTTGGTGCCGGTCACCTCAAGCGTGCCGGTGCCGGCGGCGTTGGTGGGCCCGACGGCGAGGCGGCGGGTGGTGCTCAGGGTCACGTTGTCGTTGACCTGCAGGGTGCCGCCGTTGAGCTGCAGTTGCGCGCCGGCGGTGCTGGGGGGCGGTCCGAGCTGTTCGTCCGTGGTGATGGCGACGCGGCCGGCCCGGATGTCGAGGGTGCCGAGCAGGTCGTTCGTGTTGGCCAGGGTGAGGGTGCCGGAACCGGTCTTGGTCAGGACGCCGCCGAGGTTGAGGCGGCCGAGGCCGGCGAAGGTGTAGTTCTGGGAACCGCCCACGTTGACCGCGGTGGGGGCGAGGATGCCGGAGAGGAGAACGGGGGAGGCCGCGTAGCCGGTGTCATTGAAGGTGGCGCTGTCGGCGTCCTTGAAGGCGGAGAGCCCGGTCCCATCGAACCAGTTGGTCAGGCCGTTGAAGTCCCAGGTGTTGTTGGCGCTGTTGCCGGTCCAGACGAGGTTTGAACCGCCGGCACCGCCGAAGGTGACGCGGATCTGGCCGGAGACGCTGGTGTCGAAGGTGGCGTTGTAGCGGGAGTCCGAGGTGAGGTTGGCCGCGGAACCGGAGAGCGTGCCGCTGTAGGTGACCAACGTGTAGGGGACCCCGGTGAGGGGGGCGCCGCTGCCGAAGCTGAAGCGGATGCGGGTGGTGCCGGTCAGGATGACGTTGCTGCTGACCGTGATGAGGTCATTGAACCCGCTGCCGACCAGGTTCTGGCTGGTGAGGTCGTAGAGGACGGTGGCGGAGTCGAGGCTGAGGTTGTTGTTGATGATGAGCGTGCCGAGGGCGGCGCTGGCATTGGCGGTGGTGCCAGGGAGGAGCGTGCCATTGGCCTCAACACTGACCGGGCCGTTGACGGTGGCGCCGCTGACGAGGGTGGCGCCGGGTTTGACCGTGACGGGGCCGTAGCCGGAGAGGTTGCCGACGGCGATGAGGGTGCCGTTGCTGGCCACCGTGCCGCCGTTGTGGGAGTTGTTCGCGGTCAGGATGAGTTGGCCGGCGCCGACCTTGGTCAGGCGACCGTTGCCGGAGAGGGTGGATCCGAAGAGGCCGTTCTGGTTGTTGCCGCCGACCGTGACGCGGCCGTTGAAGTTGGCGACGTTGGCCACCGGGCTGACCGGGGCGTTGATCATGCCGATGACCGCGTCCTGGTTGTTGAGGTCGAGGGTGCCGGCGCTGCCGCCGCCGAAGGTGGAACCCTGGAAGGTGGCGAACTGGAGGGCGAGGGGATGGTCGAGGCGGTAGGTGCCGGGGCCGCCACTGTTGGTGAAGCCGATGTCCCCGACGAAGGAGTTGGCGGCGCGGAGCACGAGGCGCCCGGAGTCGGCCTTCAGGATGCGGCCGGCGCCGGAGATGGCGCCATTGACGATCATGAGGTCGTTCGGGGAATAACCGACGAAGAAGACGCCATCGCCCTCAACGCGGATGCCGCGGTTGGGGTGGACGAAGACGGGGGCGCCGAAGTTCTGGAACACGCCGCCGTTGCGGAGCGTGATGTTGGCGGCATCGAAGGTGCCGGGGATGGCGCCCAGCGCGTAGTCGTTGGTCACGCGGAGGTGCCCGTTGTCGATGAGGATGCCGCCGGTGAAGGTGTTGGTGCCGGAGAGGTTCTGGACCACGGTGTTCTTGGCGCTGCTGAAGAGGGTGACGATGCGGATGGGGCCGCCGATGATGCCGTTGTAGGCGTGGGTTGTGCTCGGGTTGGTGAGGATGAGGGAGACAACCGAGGCGCCGGAATTGGTGATGAGGGCCGCGTAGCTGGTGCCCGTGATGCCGCGGAACCCTTCGCTGCGGCCGTTCAGGTCGACCACGCCGTTGAGGACATTGAGCACGAGGCCGTCGGAGATTTGGTCGGTGGCCGTGCCGGTGAGGGTCATCTTGTTGGTGCCGTTCTTGGTGACGGTGCCGGCCGGGCCGTAGATGGTGCGGGCGTAGTTGAAGTCGCCGAAGGTGTTGAACTCGACGGTGCCGTTGTTGTTGGTGATGACGCCGGTGCCCTGGGTGCCGTTGGTGGCGAGGCGGAGGGTGGTGTTGCTGACCGTGATGTTGCCGGAGAAGGTGGCATCCTGGTTCGCGCTGATTTCGAGCGGGTGAACGGCTAGGAACAGGTTGGCGTTGCCGGTCAGGGTGCCGAGCAGGCGGACGTCCTGGGCGCCGCCGCCGCCGGAGAGGGTGGTGGCGCCGACGGAGACATTGCCGGTGGGGGCAAAGACAGGGCCGCCCCAAGTGGAAGCCGCCGCCCCGACGGCGGTGAACCAGGTGGAGCCGTTGGCGAGGTCGAGGCGGTTGGTATAGTAACGGCCGCCGGTGCCGCCGAGGGCGGCGCCGGTTTCCACAATGGCGCGGGCCCCGAGGGTGTAATCGATGTTTTCGGTGTAGAGGGTCCCACCCGCCACCACCAACTCAGGGAGGTTAACGACCGAGGAACGGATGTTGAGGCGCCCGGGCCCGCGCTTGGTCAGGCGGAAGCCGCCGCCGTCGAGCAGGCCGTAGCCGACGCCGATGTCCATGCGGCTGGAAGCGGGGAGGATGCTGCCGATGCTGGCGTCCGCGGTCAGGGTGATATTGCTGATGGCGCTGACGTCGACACCGGCGCCGGTGTTGATGAGGGCGCCGCGGCCGTCGGGGCCGTCCCCGGCCAGGCTGAACTGGAAGGTCCTGGAGACGGGCACCACGCCGGCGTAATCGAACTGGCCGCCGTTGTTGATGGTGATGCCGGAGTGGGTGCCGAGGGCGGAGGTGCCGCCGGCCTTGAGGGTGCCGCCGTTGATGGTGACGGGGCCGGCGTAGGCGGAGTTGGCGCCGCCGAGGGTCCAAGTGCCGCTGCCGGCCTTGGTGATCGGGCTGGCGCCGGCGATGCCGAACGACCCGCTGAACGTGTAGTTGGAATCGGAGTTCACCGTGAGGGTGCCCGGGTGGACATTGGTGGTGAGCACCACGTTGGTGTTGGCGGAGGAGTTGTCGAAGAGGACGTTGTCGCCATTGAAGAAGCGGTCCACGCTCCCGGCGATGGTGTTGGTCCAGTTGGCGGTGCCGAGGTCCCAGTTGTTGTTGGTGCCGAGCCAGGTGAGGGGGGCGGCGAGCCCGCCGGCGCCGACGTTGAGGACGACGCTGTTGCCGGAGATGGCGACGCCGAGCGTCTGGCGGTTGGCGAAGCTGCCGAGGTTGGTGAGGACGAGGACGGGGGAGCCGACCGTGGCGACGGGGTTGGCGCCGGTGGCCAGGGTGTAGGTGCCGGTGGCGAGGGTGCCGTTGAGGAGGTTGAGGTTGAGGACGATGGTGCCCTCGAGGGTGATGGCGCCGCCGACATTGACGAAGTCATTGACCCCGCCGCCGGTGGTGGTGGTGGACGACAGATCGACGGTGACGGTGGCGCTGGCGAGGTGGAGATTGCCGCTGATGTCGAGGGTGGCGGCGGTGGCGCCGATGCCGTTCAGGCCGTCGCCGATGACGACGTTGCCGCTGGCGCGGAGGTTGCCGACGAGGTCATTGCCGGAGCCGCTGCTCCTGCCGGCGATGAAGGACTTGCCGGCGATGTTGGTGAAGGTGGCGCCGGCGCCGGCGGAGACATCGAGGACGGCGCCGGGACGGATGCGGATGTTGTTGGTGTGGAGGATGGCGCCCGCGGCGAGGGCGACGGTGCCATTGCTGACGGTGAGGGCGGAGATGTTGTTGGCGCCGCCGAGGGTGAGGGTGCCGCTGCCCGCCTTGACGATGGGGCCGTTGTTGGTGATGCCGAGGCTGAAGGTGGAGTTGGCGTTGGAAACGGTGAGCACCTTGATGGCGCCGCCGTTGTTGACGGGGCCGCTGAAGACCAGGTTGCCGGAGGTGGCGGAGCCGAGGCGGGTGTCGGTCGAGATGCTGACCGCGTTGGTCAGGGTGCGGGTGGTGGCGTCGGAAGACTCGAAGGCGGGGGTGTTCGTGATATTCACGTTTGCGCCAACGGTGCTGCGCCAGTCGAGGAGGCCGGTGCCGAGCACATTGTCGGCCGCGAGGACGATGGTGCCGAGGCCGTTGGTGACCGTGCCGCTGATGGACATGGGGTTCAGCATGGTGACACGGCCGTAGCCGCGCTTGGAGAAGGAACCGGTGCCGGTGACAATACCCGACGAGAAAGTGCCGTCGTAATTCTGGTCAATGATGAGGTGGGCGTTGTTGGTGATGCTGCCCTGGATGGAGTCGGTGGTGCCGACGATGGAGCCGGCGGTGATGAAGGTGCCGCCGCTGTAACTGCTGGCATTGACGAGGGTGAGTTGGTTGCCGCCCACCTTGACCAGTTGCCCCGCGCCATCGATGCCGCCGGCGACGTAGTGGGGAGCGCGGGTGTCGAAGGTGCCGAGGCCGCCGACGAGGGTGATGAGGCCGGTGTTGGTCACGTTGAGGGAATCGTGGCGGTTGGTGCCGCCGTCCTGGACGGTGATCTTCTTGTTGACCGGGAAGGTGTTCTGGTAGGTGAGGAAGTAGGTGTTGGACCGGATGTTGATGGTCTTGGTGGGGTCGCCGAGGCCGGTGGTGCCGACCTCGAAGCCGAAGCCGCCGCCCTGGATGTCGATGTCGCCGAGGGCGGGGTCGACCACGGCATTGACGAGGGGGACGTAATTGTTGATGTCACCGACCTTGGTGATGTTGAAGGGCTGGCCGCCGGAGCTGAGGAAGGCGGTGGGGTTGGCGCGGATGTCCCAGCGGGCATTGCCGCCGAAGGTGGTGTCGCCGGCGAGGACGACGAAGCGGAAGGCGTTTTGCTGGCCGGCGCCGTAGTTGAGGAGGGCGCCGCCGTTGGTGTAACCGGCGCCGGAGACGACGACGATTTCGGCGCCGAGGTTCTGGCCGCCGACGTTGAGGGTGCCCCCGTTGGTGACGACGGTGAGGCCGTTGGTGGTGCCAAGCGCGCTGCCGTTGCCGGCGGTGAGCATGCCGCCGTTGATGAGGGTGGTGCCGTCGTAGCCGTTGGCGGTGGAGACGGTGAGCGTGCCGGGGCCGCTCTTGGTCAGGCTGCCGGCGGTGAGGCTGCCGCTGCCGGCGGTGGAGAAGGTGTAGTTGCTGGAAGAGTTGACCGTGGTGGTGGTGGGCGAGATGGACCCGCTGATATTCACGGCCTGGTTGGTGGAGGTGTCATCGAAGAGGACATTGTCGCCGCTGCTGAAGACGACGGCGGTGCCGGCGGCGTTGGTGAAGTTGGGGGTGATGCCGAGGATCCAGTTGTTATTGAGATTCCCGGCCCAGACGAGGTCATTGGGGGTGCCGGCGGCGGTGAAGGTGGCGAGGATCTTGCCCGGGCGGGAGGTGGAGTCAAAAGCCACGCTGTAGCCGGCGAGGGAAGCCGCGGAGAGGTTGGCGGTGGAGCCGATCAGGTTGCCATTGATGGCGATGATTTCGTAGGGGACGCCGGGGGTGGGGAGGCCCTGGAGGAAGGAAAAGTTGACATTGACCGTGCCGGCGAGGTTGAGGTCGCCATCGACGAGGAGGAGGTCGTTGCTGCTGCCGGGGGCGTTGGGGAAGGAGCCGAGTTCGATATAGAGCCGGCTGCCGTTGGCCATGGAGAGGTTGGTGGTGGTGAGGGCTCCGATGGCGACATTGCCGCCGGGGGCGATGATGGAGCCGGCGGCCGCGGTGACAGGGCCTTGGACGCGGCCGGCGCCGCCGAGGGTCTGGCCGGAGGCGATCGAGAAGCCGCCGTTGACGGCCTGCACATTGAAGAAGGCGCCGGAGGCCACGATGATGTTGGCCGAGTCGGCGATGGACCCGTTGCCCGCGAGGGCGAGGGTGCCGCCGTTGACGAAGGTGGAGTTGCCGTAGGTGTTGGTGCCGGTGAGCGTCCAGGTCCCGGCGTCCACCTTGGTGAGACTGATGTTGGTGCCCACCCCGCCGACGATGGGGCCGGCGATGGTGTTGGTGCTGGTGGAGCTGCCGCCGAGTTGCAGGCCGCGGACCTGGTCGGCCTGGATGATGCCGCGCAGGGTGAGGGAGCCGCTGTTGGCGCGGATGGTGGTGTCGCCGCCGCCGCCGGTCAGGAGGATGTTGCCGAGGATGGCGTTGTTGCCGGCGGCGTTGGTGATGGTGCCGTCGACCCAGCTCGTTTCGAACGAGATGTTGGCGGGGACGATGATGTCGGCGCCGTTGCCGGTGTTGTCGAGGATGAGGTGGGATTTGCCGGCGCTGCCGTTCTTGACGGCGACGGCCTTGACGTTGGAGCCGAGCGAGCCGCTGTTCTTGATGACGAGGCCGCCGGCGCTGACGATGAAGTTGCCGAGGTAATTGTTGTTGGTGCCGAGGATGAGTTGGCCGACGCCGGTCTTGGTGATGTTGCGGGCCGTGCCGGCGTCCGTGAGGGAGGAGAGGAAGCGGATGTTGCCGTTGGCCTGGACGGTGCCGGCGGCCATGATGACGTTGGTCATGCCGTTGCCGCTGCCCCCGGCGAACGGTTGGAAGGTGAGGGTGCGGCCGGTGATATTGCTCAGCAGCATGCCGCCGACACCGAAGTGGTAGAGGCGGGTCTGGATGCCCGCGGTGCCGGAACTGTTCCCGATGCCCACGTCGTTCGTGCGGCCGGAGATCTGGGCAATGAGGCCCATGTTGGTGGTGTTCTGGGCCGGGGCGTTGAAGTTGAATCCGATGCTCGTTGCCGGCCCGGCCGCGCCGAAGAGGGCGAAGTCAATGTTGGTGGGGAAGCCGGAGTTGTTGGTCCAGTTGCCCGCGGTGAGCCACGCTGTGTTGGCGCCGCTGCCGCCGCCGCTGCCGGAACCGCTCCACCCGAACGTGGCGGCGTGAGTGGCAGGCGCGAAGGTGAGGAGGCCAAGCAGGGCAAGAAGTCGGACCAGGGTCTTCATAGAAAAACACGTCGTCGAGTTCATCGGGGGCGAGCGATTAAAGGCAGAAATCCTAGGTCCCGGCAAGCAACTTCCTCAGCAGAAATACGATCGCTCGGTCCGGGAATCCCGGAGGCTCCCAGGGCGGCAAAACTTTCCCAGTTGGATCCTGGCCTCCGGAGGTTGCCGGGGAGGGGGTCACATTTGTCTTTTGGCGGACGGGAGCCCCGGCTTAAACTGCGTCCTCGTGAAGCCCCGCTTCCCCCTCTTTTCCCTGCCTCGTGTGGCCGCCTTGGTGGCCTGGGTGGCGGGGTGGGGTGGGGCGGGGGGGGGCATCGCGGCGCCGGTCCCGCCGACGCGGGACCAGGTGACGGTCGATGAGAGGACGGAGGTGGTGATCAAGGGAGCCCTGCGCTGGCTGGCGGGCAAGCAACTCCCCAACGGCGCCTGGGGTGCGGGGGGGGAGGAAGGCCGTTATCCCCTGGCCATGACGGGCTACACCCTGATGACCTTCCTGGCCGCCGGGCACCTGCCCGGGGAAGGGGAATTTGGCAAGCAGGTGGCCGCAGGCACCCAGTATCTGGTGGACCAGGTTCGGCCGACGGGCACCTTCGCGGAATACAACAGTGGTCAGTATATGTATTCGCACGGCATTGCCTCGATTGCCCTGGCGGAGATTTACGGGCAGACGCGGTCCCCCAAGATGCGGCCCAACTTGGAGAAGGTGATCAAGCTGATCATCGCCTCGCAGAACCGCGAGGGGGGATGGCGCTACCGGCCGGTGGCCAGTGACGCGGACGTTTCCGTGACCGTGCTGCAGGTGGTGGCGCTGCGGGCGGCCAAGAACAGCGGGATCGACGTGCCGCAGAAGACCATTGATGACGCGATTCGCTATGTGAAGTCCTGCCAGCATGCGCCCAGCGGCGGGTTTGCCTACCAACCGGGCCGCGACCCCGGTTATGCGCGCACGGCGGCGGCCATCTATTCCCTGCAGGTGTGCGGGCTCTATGAGGATCCGATGGTCAAGCGGGGCTCGGAATACCTGGTGAAGAATTTCCAGCGCAACGACCAGTGGTTCACCTACGGCAACTTCTACGCCGCCCCGGCCCAGTACATGATCGGCGGGGAGACCTGGGCCAAGTGGTATGGGCAGCTGAAGGATCTGTTGCTGAAGAATGTGTCCTCGCTGGGCGGGGATCGGTATTACTGGGAGCCCAAGCTCGACTCCGGCAGCGGCGGGGTGGGGCCGGTTTACAGCACGGCGGTCTACACCATGATTCTCGCCATGCCGTATCACTACATTCCGCTCTATCAGCGATGAGTGTGGGTTGGGGTAGGTTGGATTCCCTCCGGGTGGATTGGACTCGGGGTTGGCGGGCTGGGGTGTGGGCGGTGGGGTGGGCGGTGGGGTGGGCGCTGGCCATGGCGGCGGGCGGGGTGGAGGCGCGCGAGGGCGTGGTGCGGACCCTGGATGGGCAGCGCTGGTCCGGGGAGGTGCAATTCACCAATGACGCGATCCTGGTGGGGGGCACGCAGCGGGTGGCGCTGGTGAACCTGCAGCGACTGGGGCCCGAGGCGCCGGGGGTATCCGCCGCGGCGGCCGGGCGCGGGCGTGGCTTGGGCGCGCTGGGATACTATTATGCGCGTCCGGGTTTCCAAGGCTCCCCGGTGCCGCGGCTGGATGAGACCTTGGATTTTGACTGGGGCGAGGGGGAGCCCGGCCCGGACCTGCCGCGGGATGGTTTCGGGGTGGTCTGGCTGGCGGAGATCGAGGCGCCGGTGGCGGGCGAGTATGTCTTTTACCTGCAGGCGGATGAATCGGCCCGGCTGCAGTTGGGCGGCCAAGCGGCGGTGGAAGTGACCGCGGCGTCGCCGGAGGCGGCGATTGCCCCGGTGGCGTTGCAGGCGGGCCAGCGCCTGCCCCTGCGGGTGGAGTTCAACGACCGGGTGGGGCCGGCGCGGATTCGCCTGAGTTGGTCGGGGCCGGGCTGGGCGCGGACGGTGGTCCCGCGCGAGCGCCTGCATCCGGTGGGCGGGTTGCCCAACCACAGCGTGCTGGTGGGTGGGGAGGGGCGCGGATTGCTGGGGGTGTATTACGATTCACCCGGATTTGCGGGCCGGACCGTCACCCGGCTGGACGGGACCGTGGACGCCAACTGGTCGGACGCCGACCCGGCGCCTGGGATCAGCCGGGGCTCGTTCTCCGTGCGCTGGACCGGCCAGGTGTTGGCGGACCACAACGAGCCCTACACGTTCAGCGTGGTGGCCGATGAGCCGGCGCGCCTGTGGCTGGACGGCCGGCTCTTGCTGGCCGTGGGCGGGGACAATTTCTTTTTTGAGCGGCGCGAGACCGTGGCCTTGGCGGCGGGCGAGCGGCATGACCTGCGGCTGGAGACCCACAGCACCAGCGGCGGGGCGACCATCCGGCTGAACTGGAGCAGTCCCTCCACGCCCAAGGCCCCCATCCCGTCCACGCACCTCTTCCCGTCGCGTTCCTCCAGCCGGAGCGGCGCGCCGCGCGCCGACCAGACCCCGCCCGGGGTGCTCCTGCGCAACGGGGTCTTCCTGGCCGGGTCGATCGAAGGCGCCAGCGAGACCGCCGTCCGCCTCGGCGGCCGCTGGCGGGGGCGCACGGTCAGCCTCGTCAATGTGGCCCGCATCCTCTGCCAGCCCATCGGCACCAACCTGGCCCCGCGCCTGGAAGGCGCCCGCACCGGACTGGTGCTCAACCGCGGCGATTTTGTGGAGGGTGAATTCCGCGGCCTTGACCAGGGCCAGGTGACCCTGCGCTCCATCCTGTTCGGCGCGCAGGCCTACGACACCCAGAAGGAGGCCGCCGCCGTGCTGCTCCGCCCGCCGAGTCCCCGGCCCGGGCCCTACGAGATTCGCCTGTCCGACCGCTCCATCCTCGGCGCCGCCTCCCTGGGTTCCGACACCACTCATCTCCTAATCCGGGATGCCGTCCTGGGGGTGCTCAAGATTCCGGTGGGCGAAGTGGAGGTTATTCAACGCGGGAGATGAACGCGCGCGTCGCCTGCCGGTTTGGGTTATCCCAAGGGCTGTTCGTGGGCGCGTGGGGAGGCGTTGGGAGGTCGGAGGGGCTGATGACCAATGCGGATAGCCGATAGCCAATGACCCATGGGATGGGGGAGGTTTTTAATCGGTCATTGGCGATTGGCTATGGGGATTGGTCATTCACCCATGCCTATCTCCTGATGTCTGGCTCGCTGGCGGTTCGGTGTGTCCCAAGCCCGGGGACGTGGGGAGGCGTTGGGAGGTCGGAGGGGCTGATGACCGATGCGGATAGCCGATAGCCAATGACCGATGGGATGGGGCAGTTTGCTCGATCCTGGCCGGTGGGGGGTCAGGGAATTTGAGCGTGGAGAAACTCGCTTTTGACGGGGGTCTCGACGGTGACGCGGTTGAGACAGGCGGGGATGAGGGCGAACTGGCCGGGGTTGAGGGTCACCGGGTGGGCGTCATGGGCGAGGTGGAGCCGGCCGTGGAGGACACCGACGATTTGGAAGGCGTCGCTGTTGAGGTGGAAGCGCTCGCCCTTGGCGGCCCGCCAAGCGCCGACGCGGAAGAGGGGGTCATCGACCAGGTAACGCAGGCTGAGGCTGAGGTTGCGGGAGTATTTGCTCTGGATGAGCTCCGGCTCGTAGTCGGCGAAGTCGATGCTGGCGAGGGATTCGGGGATGTGGAGGGCGCGGGGTTTGCCGTCGGCCTCCACGCGGTTCCAGTCGAACACGCGGTAGGTCGTGTCGGAGTTCTGCTGGATTTCGAAGATGACATTACCCCCGCCGATGGCGTGGCAGCGGCCGCTGGGCAGGAACATGGCGTCGCCCTCGCGGACGGGGATGCGGTGGAGGCAGGCCTCGACGGAGCCGTTGCCCAGGCGCCGCTCGAATTCCTCGCGGGTGGTGCCGTGCTTGAGGCCGGCGTAGAGGCAGGCGTCGGGCCGGGCGCTGGCGATATACCACATCTCCGTCTTGGGCTGGCCGTTGAGCTTGGGGGCGAGGTGGGCCGGGGGATGGACCTGGACGGACAGCGTCTGCTCGGCATCGAGGATTTTGATGAGGAGCGGGAAGGGGCCGGTGGCGGCCCCGCGCGGCCCGAGGATTTCCTGGCGATGATGTTCCATCAGCCAGGCGAGGCTGCGGCCGGCGAGGGGCCCGTGGTTGACCACGCTCTGGGCGTCGGGGCGGTCGCTGATCTCCCAGGATTCGCCAATGAGCTGGTCCGGGGGAAGGGCCTTGCCGTAAAGGCGCTCCAGGTTCCGCCCGCCCCACAGGCGTTTCATGAAGATGGGGTCGAAGGTCAGCGGATAAAGCATGCCGGGAATATCGGACGGCGCGGGTCGTGGATTAAAGCCGCCCGGGCGGGGGCGGGAGCCTACGGGGTGGCCGGCTGCTCCTCGAAATGGCCGTGGGCGCGGAACTTGGCGTAGCGGGCGCGGAGCCGGTCGGCGGGGGGTATCTGGAGGAGGGCCTCGAGGTTTTGCAGGAGGTGATGGCGGACGGTGGCGGCGGTGCCGGCGAGATCCTGATGAGCGCCGCCGAGGGGTTCGGGGATGATTTCGTCGGCGAGGCCGAGTTCCAGGAGATCCTTGGCGGTGATTTTGAGGGCCTCGGCGGCCTTGCTGGCGGCGGAGCGGTCCTTCCAGAGGATGGCGGCGCAGCCTTCGGGGCTGATGACAGAGTAGTAGGCGTTTTCGAGGATGAGAACGCGGTCGGCGACGCCGATGCCGAGGGCGCCGCCCGAGCCGCCCTCCCCGATGACGAGGGCGATGATGGGGACGGACAGGAGCATCATTTCGCGGAGGTTGACGGCGATGGCCTCGGCGATGTGGCGTTCCTCGGCGCCGATGCCGGGGTAGGCGCCGGCGGTGTCGATGAGGGTGACGATGGGCAGGTTGAACTTATCCGCCAACTGCATGAGGCGGAGGGCCTTGCGATAGCCCTCCGGATGGGCGGAGCCGAAGTTGCGCCGGATGTTCTCCTTGGTGTCGCGGCCCTTCTGGGTGCCGACCACGACGACCCGGTGGTGGCCCAGGCGGGCGAAGCCCCCGACCACGGCGCGGTCCTCGGCGAAGAGGCGGTCCCCGTGCAGTTCATGGAAATCGGTGAAACTGTGCTGCAGGTAATCCAGCGCAAAGGGCCGGCGGGGATGCCGGGCCAGTTGGACCCGCTGCCAGGGGGTGAGATTGGAGAAAACCTGGCGGCGGGTCTCCTCCAGCTTGGCCTCCATGGCCGCAACTTCGTCGTCGAAGTTCACCCCGATCCCGGCCGTGTCCCGGTGTTTGCGCAAGTCGTCGATCTTGCGCTGCAGCTCCGCGATGGGCTTCTCGAACTCCAGCTGATGCTTCACGGGGCGGAGCCTAGGCCGGGGGAGCGGCCGGAAGCAACGGGGAAAAGGGGCCCGGCCGGGGGGCAGGGCGGCCCTCAATGCCCGCAGTAACAGGCGTATTCGGCCAGGCGGCAGCCGCTGCAGTGGCTGAGGTCGAGGCGGAAGCGGAAGTTGCGGGGCTTGGCGCCTGCGGCCGGGGCGAGTTGGACCACCATCTGATAGCCATCGCCTTCCGGGAGGGGGGTGGGGCTCACCAGGAGGTCGCCCTTGCGGCTTAGTTCGAGCCGGGCCGGGCCGGGGGGAGCCTCGGCGATGACGGCGACCGCCTGTCCGGCCGGGGCCAGGCGTTTCCCCTCGGCGTCGTAGAAGGCCACGCTGACGGTGCGGTCCTTCTCGATGAGCAGTTCGGCCCGGGGAACGGTTTGGGTGAGCAGTCGTCCGCCGCGGGGCCCGGCGGCGGCCTTGGCGACGGAGGAGTCGATCCGTGGCGCGGCCTGTTCCCGGGGGGGAGGCGAGGGGCAGCCGTCGGCCGGGGTTGGCATGGGGGTGAGGGCCAGGGCCAGGGCGGACAGGGCGAGCCAGGTGGCATTCATGCCATGGCAATATCGGCGGCGCGCGGCCGAAGATTCAGCGGTGTGCGGGCTTGGGGGTCAGGGGGGCGGGGCCGGGGTGGGGGAGGGGGAGCGGCGGGTCTCGATCCAGTCGTAGAGAGTGGGGAGGAGGACGAGGGTGAGGAAGGTGGAACTGAGGATGCCACCGATGACGACGGTGGCGAGGGGGCGTTGGACCTCGGCGCCGGGGCCGGTGGCGAGGGCCATGGGGATGAAGCCGACGCTGGCGACGAGCGCGGTCATGAGTTTGGGGCGGAGGCGGGTGAGGGCGCCCTCGATGACGGCCTGGCGGAGGGGGAGGCCTTCCTGGCGGAGCTGGTTGATGAAGGTGAGGAGGATGAGGCCGTTGAGGACGGCGATGCCGCTGAGGGCGATGAAGCCGACGGCGGCGGTGATGCTGAAGGGGAGGCCGCGGAGGGCGAGGGCGGCGATGCCGCCGGTCATGGCGAGGGGGACGCAGAGGAGGACGAGGGCGGCCTGGCGGACGCGGCCGAGGGCGGCGATGGTGAGGAGGAAGATGAGGACGAGGGCGAGGGGCGCGATGAGGAGGAGACGTTGGCGGGCCTCGAGGAGCTGCTGGAACTGGCCGCCGAACTCGATTTCGTAGCCCGGGGGGAGGTTGACGGCGCGGACCTTGGCGCGGGCCTCGTTGACCCAGCCTTGCAGGTCACGGTTGCGGAGGTTGATGTCGATGCCGGCGCGGCGGCGTCCGCCCTCGCGCTCGATCATGTTGACCTGCTCGCGGATGGCGACGCGGGCGACGCGGCTGAGGGGGAGGAGGGCGCCATCGCGGGTGGGGACGGGGAGCTGGGGGAGGTCCTCGAGGCGGGCGCGGTCGGGTTCGGCGAGGCGGACGACGATGTCGGAGCGGCGGTTGCCCTCGAGGAAGGTCCCGACGGTGCGGCCGCCGAGGGCGGCTCCGACGGTCTCGTTGAGGCCGGCGGCATCCACGTTGAGGCGGCGCATGGCCTCGCGGTCAGGGAGGATTTCGAGGACGGGGGCGGTGCCGAGGTTGTCGCTGTCGAGTTCGAGCTCGGCGGTGCCGGGGACGGCCTCGAGGAGGGGGCGCACCTCGCGCGCGATGCGCTGGAGCTCGGAGAACTCCTCCCCGTAGATCTTGACGGCGATGTCGGAGCGGGCCCCCTCGAGCATTTCGTTGAAGCGCATCTCGATCGGCTGGGTGAAGAGATAGAGGCGGCCGGGGACGCGGGCCTCGAGGGCGCGGGTGAGATCCTCGACGAGGGCATCGCGGGAAATCGGGCGGCCATCGACCTGGCGCCAGCGTTCGCGGGGGGTGAACTGGATGAAGGTGTCGGAGAGGTTGGCGCCCATGGGGTCGGTGCCGATTTCGGGGGTGCCGATGCGGGAGAAGACGGAGGCGATTTCGGGGAAGCCGAGGAGGACCTGTTCGGCGCGTTCCTGGGCGGCGATGGAATCCTCGAGGCTGGCGCTGGTGGGGCCGACGATTTGCACGACGAGGGAGCCCTCGTCGAGCTGGGGGACGAAGTCCTGGCCGAGTTGGCGGAAGAGGAGGCCGGAGCCGGCGAGGCTGGCGAGGACGAGGGCGACGAGGGCGGCGCGGCGGTGGAGGCCCCAGAGGAGGAGGGGGTGGTAGGCGCGGCGGAGGCCGCGCATGACGGCGTTTTCCTCCTCGGCGACGCCGCGGGAGAGGAACCAGGCGCAGAGGACGGGGATGAGGGTGAGGGCGAGGAGGAGGGAACCGAGCAGGGCGAGCATGACGGTGGCGGCCATGGGCCGGAACATCTTGCCGCTGGTGCCGCCGAGGGCGAGGAGGGGGACGTAGACGATGGTGATGATGGTGACGCCGAAGACCATGGGTCCGCCGACCTGGCGGCAGGAGGCGAGGACGACGCGGAGGCGTTCGGCGAAGGCGAGGGGGCGTCCGAGTTCGCGCTGGCGGAGGCCGACGAGGCGGACGGCGTTCTCGGCGATGACGACGGCGCCGTCGACGACGAGGCCGAAGTCGATGGCCCCGAGGCTCATGAGGTTGCCGGAGATGCCGAGGTGGACCATGCCGACAAAGGTGAAGAGGAGGGAGAGGGGGATGGTGGCGGTGACGATGAGGGCGGCGCGCCAGTTGCCGAGGAGGGCGAAGAGGATGGCGATGACGAGGAGGGCGCCCTCGAGGAGGTTGTTGCGGACGGTGGCGATGGTGCGGTCGACCAGTTCGCTGCGGTTGTAGAGTTCCTTCAGCTCGATGCCCGGGGGGAGCCGGTCCTGGAGCTCGGCGAGTTTTTCGTGGGCGCGGCGGGCGACGAGCCGGCTGTTTTCGCCGGTCATCATGAGGACGTAGGCGACGAGGGCCTCGCGGCCGTTGGCGGTCCCGGCCCCGGTGCGGAAGGCCGAGCCGACGCCGACCTCGGCGACGTCGCGGACGAGGAGGGGTTGGCGGCCGGCGGTGAACTTGATGGGGAGGCCGGCGATGTCCTCGAGGGACTGGACGCGGGTGACGGTGCGGACGGTGACCTGTTCGCCGCCCTTGTTGAGGAGGCCGCCGCCGGTGTTTTCGACATTGCCGCGGATGGCGGCGGCGAGATCCTCGAAGGTGAGGCCGGCGGCCGCCAGCCGGCGGGGGTCGGGGGTGACCACGATCTGGCGCTCGTAGCCGCCCACGGTCTCGATGTCGGCCACCCCGGCCACGCCGCGGAAGGCGGGCTTGATCACCCAGTCCTGGAGGGCGCGCAGTTCCAGCAGTTGCTCGCGGCGCGTGGCCGGCTTGTTGGTGGCGTCCGCGCGGTAGTCGACCGCGTAGAAAAACACCTCGCCCAGGCCGGTGGAGATGGGGCCCAGGCGCGGCTGGGCGCCGGGGGGCAGTTCCGCCTGGACCCCCTGCAGCCGTTCCGAGATGAGTTGGCGGGCCCGGTAGATGTCGGTGCCCTCGGCAAAGACGAGGGTGATTTGGGACAGGCCGAACTTGGAGAGCGAGCGCACCTCCTCGAGGGCGGGCAACCCGGCCATCTCCGTCTCGATCGGGAAGCTGATTTGCCGCTCGATTTCCTCGGGGGAAAGGGCGGGCACGGTGGTGTTGATCTGGACCTGGACGTTGGTGATGTCCGGGACGGCGTCGATGGGCAGGCGGAGGGCGGACCAGGCCCCGCCGACGATGAGGGCCAGGCCGGCCATCAGCACGAGGACCCGCTGCCGCAGGGCGCCCTTGAAAATGAGCTGGATCATGGGCTTGGGCGGCTAGTCGCGGTCGGCGGCCTTGTCCTTCTTGAGGGGCACGGGGCAGCAGGGGGTGCCCCCCTTGAGGGCGCAGAGTTCAATGGTCCAGAGGGCCTCGGCACCCTGCACGACGACGGCATCCCCGGCATACAGCCCGCCGGTGATCTCCACGTAGCCGTTGTCCGTGGCGCCGAGCCGGACGGGGGTGCGGACATAGTGGCCGTCATTCTCGGCGTAGACAAAGGGGCCGGAGGCGCTGTCGACCACGGCTGAAGCGGGCACGACCGGGACGGTGTTGGTGGCACCGAGGGCGAAGGCGGCCTGCAGCAGGCGGCCGACCGGCCAGCGGCCGGGGGCATCCGGCAAGGCAATCTCCACCTCCACCCGTCCCGGCATGGCGGACGCCGTGTGCAGGGCGGTCAGCGTGCCGGAAACGGTGAGTGGCGGCGGGCCTGGATCCGTCACGGCCACGGCCTGGCCCGGGGCCAGGCCGCGGGCCTCGGCGGGGTCCAGCCACGCGAGGCCCGCGGCCGGGCCGCCGGGTCCGCCCGGGCGGAAGATTTGCACGGGTCGCACGGCCTGGCGGGCCACGGCACGCTCCGTCAGTTCCTCCGTCACCACGCCGAGGTCGCGGCGCAGTTCGGGCGGCAGGCGAACGCCCTTGTTGGCCTCGTAGAGGGGTTCCCCGGCCGGGGCCTCGGCGCCCTCGGTCGGATCGGTGTCTTCCCGCTGGCAGCCGGCCACGGCGGCGAGGCCGGCCGTGGCGGCCAGCACGAGGAGCAACCGGGGGCGTTTCATGGCGTGGGGGCGTTGCGGCGGCCGGGCAGGGTGAGATCCAGGCTGACCCCGCTGAGCGCCTGCAGGCGCTGGCCGGACTCGAGGGCCTCCTTCCGGGCCTCGAGGAGGGACTCGACGGCCTCGACATATTGGCGCTGCAGTTCCACGTAGGTGCCGACAGGCACGGCGCCGAGGCGATAGTGGCGGTCGGCCAGTTCGGCGGCCTCGCGGAAGTGGTTGATGGAATCGGGGCGCCATTGGGCGATTGTGGCGACGGCGCGGCGGTAGGACTGGGCGGCGTCGGCCAGGTCGCGCTGGAGTTGGCGCCGGGCGGACTCGAGGGCGGACTCGGCCTGGGTGCGCCGGGCCTCGGCGGACTCGCGCCGGGCGCGGTTGCCCTGCCAGAGGGGCAGGGGGGCGGACAGGGAGACGCCGCCGATGCGCTCGCGGTCGCCGGCGCGTTCCTCGCTGAAGAACGGCCCGATGGTGAAGGCGGGGAGCCGTTCATGGCGGGCGAGGGCGACCTGGAAGCCCTGCTGCTCCAGTTCCGCCACGCGCACGCGCAGGTCGAAGTTGTTGGTGGCGGCGGCGGCGAGCAGGGCCTCGAGCGGGGGCGCCTCGGCGAAGCGCGGCTCGATCGGGGCGATGCGCAGCGGGGTGGCGGGTGGTTGGCCGCGCAGGTAGTTCAGCTCGAGGACCAGGTGTTCCATCTCGCGGGCGGCCTGGCTGGCGGCGTGCTCGGCCTTGACGGCGGAGGCCTCGATGATGCGGGTTTCCAGCAGGGGGGTGAGCCCGGCGGGATCACGGGCCACCAGCACCTCGCGCAGTTCCTGCAGGCGGGTGGCGACGGCGCGGGCGGCCTCGCTGCGTTCCTGGGCGACGGCCAGTTCGAGGGCCAGCCCGCGGACCTGGTGGCGCACCGCCATGCGGAAGCGCTCAAGACCCAGTTCGGCGAGGGCCACGTCGCCGTTGGCGATGGCCTTGCGGAGGCCGAGGCGTCCGGGCCACTCGATGGGTTGGCGCAGCGACACGCTCCAGGCCATGCCCTCACGGGTCAGTCCGTTGTCCCGGACGGCCTTGCGCCCAATTTCCGTCTCCGCCTCGGGCGGGGCCCAGCGGCCGGCCACGCGGCGATCCGCCCGGGCGGCCGTGAGTTCCGCCTGGTAAAAACCCAGTTCCGGGTTCCGCTCCACCGCCTCGGCCACGAGGGCTTCCGGCAGAACCGGCGCCGCCGCCGGCGTCTCGGCCGCCCCGGCCCCCGCCGGGAACAGCATCCCGACCACCATCACCGGCCATCCCCACGCGGGGATCCACTGCGAAAAAACACGTTGCGATTTCATGTCCAATACACCGTTCAACCCAAATTCTCCTGCAGGGATTATCGACCTGCGGGGCTTGGGAATTCAGGGGGCTGGTCGCGGCCCCAAGCCGGCCGGACCAGGGGCGCCCATGGCGGCGCCCGGGTTGGGGGAGGCGGAGCCGACGGGCTCCGTCAGGCGGCGGGTGTCGGGGCGCGGGCGGGGGCGGCGGCGCGCTGCTCAAGGAACCATGGAGGGGGGCGGCCTGCGGCCGGCCCGGGCGCGCAGCGCGCACCGGCCGGGTAGATCAGGTCGGCGTCAAGGCACTTCCCGGCCAGGCCGGTTGCCGGGGTCCCGAGGGCCTTGTGCGGTTCCTCAAACTTGCCGGGGCCGGCCGGTTGCAGGTCGCACTTTTCCTTGGGGCTGTGGGGGTCGTCGCCGGGGCATCCCTCCGCCCCGGCGGCGACATCATCCGCGCAGCAGGGGATGTCGGACAGGGCCTTGATGTGCTCCAACCGGCAATGTTCCTGGGCGGGGAACCACAGCGCCAACAGGAGGAGGGTCAGGGCAAGGTGCAGTCCGTTCTGGGGCGTTGGTGGGCGGGCGGGATGGAGCCGGGGCACCTGGGGGATAGGCCGGGAACCGGGCGCGGGGCAGGGCCGTCGGTTTCCTGGTCGCATGGTCGCGGTCCCTCGCGGCGGCGGGGTCAGGAGGGCGTTATTTCCGTTCGTGGTCGGACGGCCGCACGCCTTTCTTGGCGGTGTTGAACCCGTACATGGTGGGCTGGAAGGGGGTCACGTAGTCGACGTTGGCCTGGGCGGGGATGCTGCCCTCGAGTCCGGTGGCCCAGTAGGCGCCGTTGACGAGCAACCGCCGCAGGCCTTCGCTCTGCAGGTCGGTGGCCGAGCCCATGGTGGTGGTGAGGATGCGGTTGACCTTGCCGGCCTCGTTGGTGTGCTGCCGGGTCCAGACCACCGGTTGCATGGGGTCATTGACTCCCTGCTCCACGCCCTTGTGGGTCTTCTTGCGGTACTCGGCCGGGGGATCGGTGGGTTTCATGCCCTTGAGGACCTGGCCGCGGACCAGGATGGTGGCGTCGGCCGGCGGGTGGGCCTCGTAGACGTCGGTGTCGCCGAAGATTTGCCCCACGCCACGCAGGATGGGGTGGCTGGAGGCGGCGGGTTCGTTCACGCCGAGGGTGGCCTCGGCCTTGTGGCGGCCCCAATGGCTGATCCAGGTCTCGCCAAGGACCTGCTTGCCGAAGCCGCCTTTCCAGGCGCCGTGGTCCCAGTTGAAGCGCTGGTGTGGTCCCGCGGGCAGGCCGGCGAAGGCGTGGGTGCTGGTGCGCAGCGCGATGACGGGCTTGCCAGCGTCGTAGTAGTCGGCGAAGTGCTGCATGCCCTTGGGCCGCCGGAAACGCCAGCTCATGATGACCAGGTCGGCGCGGTCGAGCACTTCCATGCCCGGGATGTGGGCCGACTCATTGGGGTCGATGGTGCCGTCGGCGGGGTGGGGGTCGGTGGGCTTGGGTTCGGGGAGGCCCTTGCCCTGGTTGGCCTTGCGCCACTCGTCGAGGTCGCGCTTGGACCAGCCCGGGGGATTGATGGCAAAGAGCACGGTGCAGGTGAACCCGTGCCGCTCGGCCAGGATCTGCCCGAGCATCGGCAGGGCCTCCTCGCTCCGGTATTCCTCGTCGCCACTGAGCAGCACGATGTGTTTGCCGCGGCCGGGGCCGGCCTGGCCCGGATACGTGACCCAGTCGGCGGCGGAGGCCGCCGCGGCGGTCAGGGCCAGCAGCAGGAACGCGGGCAGGAGAAGCGGGGAATTTTTCATGGGATGAAAGGTGTTATGAGCGCAGTCAAACGGATCCACCGGGGCCGGGCAAGCGCGATGTGGGTGCCGGCGATCCGGCTCAGAGCGCGTCCTGGTAGGCCAGCCAGAGGGCGCGGTAATACTTCATGACCCGGACGGGGTCCGTGCTGGCGGGGATCTCGGCGAGGCAGAATCCGTGGAAGGGGATTTCGCTGAGGCGCCGGAGCAGGCGGCGGAAAGGGTAATCCTCGAGGAAGAGGTCGCGCATGTGAACGGCGATGATGCGGTCCTTGACGAGGTCGAAATTGCGGTCGAAGCCTTCGCCGGCGAGGTCGGTGGGGTTCGAGTTCCAGCAGACCCCGACGTTGGGGTGGTCGGCGGCGTTGAGGATGGCGCGGATGTTGGGCAGGAGGGAGGTGCCGGTGCCGTGGACCTCCAGGCGGATGACGACCCCGAGTGGATCGCCGAACTGGCCGAGTTCCCGCAGGGCACGCCCGATTTGGGTGAGGGTCTTTTCCTGGGGAACCTCCTTGGGCAGGGCGTTGGGGCGCACCTTGACGCCGCCGGCGCCGACGTCGTGGGCGAGGCGGATATACTCCTTGGTGGCGGCGAGGTCGCGCTGGAGCCGGGCGGGATCCGGGGTGTGATAGTCGAACGCACTGCCCAGGCCCATCAACTGCACGGGCGAATCGGCAAACCGGCGCTTGACCTCCTCGCGCTCGGCGGCGCTGAGGTTCACCTCGACCTTGTGGCCATGGGTGGTGCGCAGTTCCACCCCCTCAAACTTCGCCTCGGCGCAGTGGCGGATAATCGTCGGCACATCCCAGTCCTGGGCCAGGTTGTAGGTGACCAGGCCCAGTTTCATGCCCGGCTTCCGGACCAGGAAACTCGGGGCCGGCGTGGCGGCGGTCCCGGCGAAGGGCAGGGCGGCCAGGCTGGTGGCGGTCAGGGCGGCAGTGCGCAGGAAATGGCGGCGGTTGGCGTTCATGGCGGGATGCGGCAAAGCCTGCCCTTGTGGGAGGCGGGGTTCAAGAAGGGATGCGGGTAGGGGGCCTCGCGCTGCGAGGACCCGAGAGGCGGGATTGCCGTGGTGAACCGTCGCAGCGCGACGGTTCCTACCCGTTCCGGGGCAGGCGCAGGGTGAAGGTGGCGCCCTGGCCGGGGGGGCTGTGGGCCTCGAGGGTTCCGCCGTGGGCCTCGGTGAGGGAGCGGGCGATGGAGAGCCCGAGACCGGTGCGGCCCTGGGCGGCGGTGCGGGCGGGGTCGGCGCGGTAGAAGCGCTCGAAGATGTGGGGCAGATGTTCCGGCGGAATGCCGGGCCCGGTGTCGGCAACCGTGAGGAGGGCATGGCCGGCCTCGGTGCGCGTGGCGACGCGGACCTCGCCGCCCTCGCGGTTGTGATGGATGGCGTTGGTGAGGAGGTTGGTGACCACGAGCGCGAGGCGGTCGGGGTCGCCGCGGACGGGGGCGGGTTCCAGGCTGGCCTGGAGTTGAAGGCGGCGTGCGTCGGCGAGGGGGCGGATGAGGTCGAGGCAATCCCGGGCGAGGGTGGCGAGATCGAGCGTGGAGGCGGGGAGGGATTCCTGGCGGGCGTCGCTGCGGGCGAGGGTGAGCAGGGTTTCGGTCAGTCGGCGCATGCGCTGGGCGGCGCGCTGGCAGGCCTCGAGGGTCTCGCGGTATTCGGCGGGGGACCGTTCGCGGGCGAGGGTGGACTGGGTTTGGTTGAGGATGACGCTGATGGGGGTGCGGAGTTCGTGGGAGGCGTCGGCGGTGAAGCGGGCCTGGCGCTCGAAGGCGTCCTGGAGGCGGGCGAAGGTGGTGTTGAGGACGGTGGCCAGCTGGCCGAGTTCGTTGTCGGTCTCGGCGGCGGGGATGCGCTGGGAGAGGTCGCCGGAGGCGATGCGGGCGGCGGTGCTGCTGATGTCGCGGAGGGGGCGGATGGCACGGGCGGCGACCCACGCGCCGCCGGCCAGGCCGAGCAGGAGGACGAGGGCGCCGAAGAGGGCCAGGCGCAGGTTGAACTGGCGGAGGGCGGCCAGTTCGCCCGCGATGGACCGGCCGACGAGGATGCATTCGCCGGGCCCCGGAACACCCCGCGCTGGCGAGGTTCGAAGCGGCGGGCGCCCTCCGTCACCGGTTCGCAGGGCGGGATGTCGAGGGCCGGCGCGTTGGGGGAGCGGCCCAGTTCGAGGCCGTCGCGGCCCCACACGATGTAATAGAAGTCCCCTTCCGCCGGCACGCCAAAGAGATTGGCGGCCGGGCCGGAGATCAGCTCGCGTCCGTCGGCGGCGGGGCGGGCGGCCTCGCGCCGGGGAGGGCGGGCGCGCTCCCCGGGCCGCGGGTTCGGGGCTCCCTCGGGCCCGGGTTCCGGGGGGCGGCGGCCCGCGTCGCGCAGGGCGTTCACCACCGCACCCACGCGCTGCTTGAGCTCCCCGTCCACGCGCCGCAGTTCCCCCGCCCGCTGCAACTCGTGCGCGGTGTAGCCGAAGGCCGCCAGCACGCCCAGCAGGAGCGCCCCGTGCCACACCTGCATCCGCCACTTGAGGGATCGCAGCCACATATGCTCACTCGCTAACTCATCAACTCGATCACTCGATTACTCCACAACGTAGCCATGGCCGCGCCGGGTGGTGATGAAGGCGTGGCCGAGTTTCTTGCGGATGTTTGAGACATGGACGTCGAGCAGGTTGGAGAGGGTGCTGTCGTCCTCGTCGAAGAGATGCTCGTAGAGGGTGGTGCGGGTGACGACCTCGCCGCGGTGCAGGGCGAGGAATTCGGCGAGGGCGTATTCGCGGGCGGTGAGTTCGACGGGGCGGCCCCGCAGGGTGACGGTGCGCGCGGTGGTGTCGAGGCGCACCTCGCCGATCTCAAGCACGGGCCGGGCCTGGCGGGCGCCGCGGCGGATGAGCGCGCGCAGGCGGGCCTGGAGTTCCGCGAGGTCAAAGGGCTTGGCCAGGTAGTCGTCGGCGCCGGCATCCAGGCCGCGCACGCGGTCCCGCACGGTGTCCCGCGCGGTCAGCATGAGCACCGGGGTCGCCTTGGTGCGGCGCAACCCGGCCAGCACCTGCCAGCCGTCCTGCCCCGGCAGCATGACGTCGAGGACCAACGCGTCGTAGTCCCAGGTGGTCGCCTTGTAGAGGCCTTCCTCGCCGTCCGCGGCCGTGTCCACGGCGTAGCCCTCGTCGCGCAGGCTGCGGGCCAGGCTGGCCAGCAAGTCGGGTTCATCCTCGACAATCAGGACGCGCATGGCAGGGGAACCATCCGGCGGGCCGGACGGCAGGGCGGCGGGGTTGGGCAGGTTCGGCGGGACATGCGCAGGCCGGACAAGGTGGCCGGGACCACCTTAAGGCGGGGTGAAGGCCGGAGGGAAGCCGCGGGTGGCCAGGGCCCCGGGGCAGGGGTTTTCGGAGGACAACGGCTTCATTTTGGCTTAAGGTCCGGCCGATTAATCTGGCGGCATGCGATGCGGCTGGATTCCCCATCCCGCGAGTCGATGGTGCAACCCCGGATGTGTAACATGAAGACCTTCCTTTGCGTGGCGCTGCTGGCCGCGGGCACGCTGCCGGTCGCGGCGGCGGACCCCCGGGTGGATTCGTGGCTGACGACCGGCACCTCGCGCTATGCGCGCCTCTACGAGACCGACGCCGACCTGGCGGCGGGCACCAC
>JBJOEZ010000049.1:0-28242 GCA_046048995.1 Verrucomicrobiota bacterium
GGGAAAGCCCCAACGGGGCGCGGTAATCCAGCCCGGGGCAACGCCCCGGGTTTCCCCACGCATTGCCATCCCAAGCCCTGTAGGGGCGGCGTAGTCCCACGGACCGTCCGACGGGCCAGCGATCGACAATGAAACCCTTTACCCCGCCCCTGCAGGGCTTCGGCGGGGGATGTGGGCGCCGGTTTCCCGGGGCGTTGCTCCGGGCTGGATTAAGGCCGCCCCGTTGGGGCTCGGGGCAAAACCCGTCGCGAACGGTCAATCGGTTTGGGCGTCACCCATCAGTGCGTCCGGCGGGTGCCGGCGGGACCCGTGCTACCCGGGGTGGGCAACACATCGCGACAGGCATAGCCGCCGCCGGCTTTGTTTTGCTTCTTGGCGTCGTTCGGGTAGCGTCGTTTCATCGTTCATGGAGCGAAACCTTCCAAAGACGATCGACGCACTTCGCCGCGGCGCCATGGCCCGGCCAGGTGCCTGCCCTCCCCACTGCGGCCCCCGGTGATCGAGACCTTCCTCACCGCCTACGACCCGTCGGACCTGCCGGGCGCCAGCATCGACCCCCTGGGGTTTGAGCGGGGCTACCTGCTGTTGGCGGACAAGATTTTGCCGGGGCTGACCAATGTGGCGTCCCGTCCGCGTTATTTTGCGGTGTTGTGCGCCGGCGTGTCGTTGTGCGGGGTGGCTGCGGACGGCCCCCCGCGGGAGGTGGGGCGCGCGCGGCAGGAGATGCTGCTGCGGTTCGAGCGGTATTGGGCCTTGGGAAATGTGCTGGCGCGGCCGGAGCGCAGCGGGGGTGTGCGCGGGGTGACTTATGCGCAGAACCATGCGGCCGAAGTGCGACGCCGGGGGGAGACCCGGATCTCGGCCGCCTATCGGCTGCTCTCGCGGCAGGGCCAGTATGGCGCGATTGGCATTTACGCCAACGTGGCGGACGGGATGCGTTTCCTGAATCGGGACGACTTCACGCTTACCCCTGCGCTGGGCGAGGTGGCGGCCGAGGCGTTCCTGGAGGAAACCGGCCTGCCTGCGAGCCTGCGCCGCGCCGTGGTGAATGACACGGACGTGGGCTGGTCGACCCTGGCGGACTGGGGTGAGCGGGCGCATGTGGACGCGCCGATCCGGCCGCGTGAGGCGGCCTGCCTGGGCGAGGCGCTGCACGCCCATGACATGCGGTCGCGCATGGCGGGGCTGTTGCGGGCCCATCCGTTCCGGGCGGAAGCGGACACCGAACTGGCCCGGCTGGGGCGCATCGAGCGCACCCTGCAGCGGACGGGCGAGCATGCCGACCTCCGCGAGGCCCTGGCCTGCATTCGCGCCTACGAATCCTGCTACCAACTGGCCCAACTCGCCTTGGAACGCCTGTTGTGGATCTGCCGGCACCATGCCGGCGCGGCCGCCACCCTGCGGGAACTGGGCGGTGACGCGATCCTGCGGCAGGTCCGGGAACGGCTTCCCGCGCAGGCAAACCGCTGGCTGGAATCGCTCGATCAGGCTTCGACGCCGGGATTTCGGGAGAACCTAGACCGGCTGGCGGATGTGCGCCGTTTCGTGGAAATCGCCGCGGGGTCAGCGGGGGACCATGGCGCCTTCGTTGACGCGCTGGTTTCCCGGCACACGGACATCCAGCACGGCAAGTTCGACCACGGCCGGCGCAAGATGCCGTGGCTGGAGCGCACCGGGGACCAGCTGGCCCTGACCATGACGCGGGCGGGGGGAAGGCATGGGGAAGCCACCGCGCCGGAGGACATTGCCCCGCACCCCTACCGCACGGCGGCGGCGGATGCGCTCCTGGCGGCCGCGGGCGAGAAAGGAGCCGCCTGAAGGACAACGAGGACATCAGCGCCCGGAAGCTGATTGACCGCGTGGCGGGGGATCCGCAGTGGGGAACGATGCTGGGCCTGCTGGCCACGACCTATGAATTGGGGCCGGAGTTCCTGGAGATGGATTTCCTGCCGGCGTTGTTTGGGTTGGGCGCGTGGGATGACCGGAGCTGGGCCACGCGCATTGCCCTGGAGAAAAAGTTGTCCGAACTGGAGGCGGCGATCCTGTTTACGGAAGCGGGCCGTTACCGCGGCCGTCCGCGATCCCTGCGGCTGGACGTGCGGCCCGCGGGTGGTGCCGGCGGCGGGGCGCTGCACGCGAAGGTCACCCTGCTGGTGTTTGAACGGGCGGTGCGGGTGCTGGTGGGGAGCGCGAACCTGACCAAACAAGGCTACCGGGAAAACCGCGAGGCGGTGGCGGTGCTGACCGCGACCGCCAAAACGAAGGGGGAAGCAGGGCTGATTGGCCAGGCCTTGGACGGCATGGAAACGGCCATGGCTGCCTGGCTGACGCCGGAGGCGCGCGCCCTGATTAAGCGGGCGCGGGAGGTCCTGGGACCCTGGCTCCCGGGGAAGGCTGACCCGGACACGACCTTTGCCTGGAGCCACCGCCAGCAGCCGCTCTGGCGGGAGTTCGTGGGCCGCTGGCCAGGCGGGGAACCCGTTCGGCGGATTTCCATCATCTCCCCCTTCTGGTCGCAGGACGCGAGCCTCACCCTGTCGAAGTTCCTCACCGAGCTGAGGCAGTTGGGCGGGCTGGCCCCGGACGCGGAGGTCCGGCTGTTGACCGATGCCTTTGAGAATCCGGACGGCCAACTGGTTCCGGTGCTGCCGGCGGCCTATGTGGCGCATGACTGGCAGGCCTTGGGCGTGGTGGCGACCGCCCAACCGGTCAGCCCCAAGGTACATCCGGAGGAACTGGGCGGCATGGAGGGCTTCACCGGGTCGCGGGCGTTGCACGCCAAGGTCGTGCTGGTGGAGGGACCCCGCACGGGCCTGGCCTACCTCGGGTCGGCGAATTTCACGGCGCATGGCTGGGGCTTCCTCCCGGGGGGCGCCGGGGCCAACACCGAGGCCGGGCTGATCCTGCGCCGGCCGGTGCGCAGCCGGGATTTGGCGAACCTGCTGCCCGAGCTGGCCGGCCGTCCGATTGTTTTGGACCGGGCCGTGGTGCAGGCAGTGCATCCGCCGGAAAGCGGGCCGGCCGAGGAACCCTGGCCGGACTTCATCCGGCAGGTGGTGCTGGCCCCGGCGGCGGAGGATCCGAGCCTGCTGCAACTGCGCTTTGACGTGACCCCAAAAAGCCGCGGGCTGGGCTGGTCGGCCCGTGTGCCCGGCCCGGACGGACGGCCGGGCGAACCCTTGGTGAGCGCGGAGCAGAGCCAGGGATGGACGGGTGAATCCGGGGTGGTTCCCCTGATCCCGGCGCTGCTCACGCGCCTGCTGGAAGAGCAGCAGGTGTGCATTGCCTGGGCGGCCTGCCCTGGCGGGCGTCCTTATCCACTCAACGTGGATGCCACGGCGCGGGATCAGCTTCCGATTGCACCAGGCCGGCAGGCCATGGAAGAGCACCATCTCCTTTCCTATTATCAGGGCCGTGTTGCCTGGGAGGCGTTGTTTCCGGACCCGCACGCGGGCGGCGACCCGGGGAACGTCCCCGCCCCGGCATCGGTGAGCGGCGTGGACAAGTCGCGCATTCAATCCTACCAGATCCGGGAATTCGTCGAGGCGCTGGCCGGCCTGCAAGGGGATCTGCGGGCGGCCGCCCATTCGGGTCCGGCCATGCGCCTGGCCGTGCTGGGGCCGGTCAGCCCGGTGGCCCTGGCGCAGGCGGTGATGGAGGCCGCGCGCACCGGCCGTCGCACCCCGACGGGGGCGGCGTTTCAGTTGGTGGAGATTCTGGCCTGTCTCCAGGCCGCGCGCGCCGTGGCGACCCCGGAGCGGTGGACGGCGTTGTGGGAAAGCCTGCTGACGGAGGCCTCGGGGCGGGTTGCGCGCGACCTGGAGGCCCTGCGCGCGCGCCATGCGACGGAGTTTCCGGACCGCGGACCGTTTGCCCGCTACCAACGGGCGGTGCTCGCCGGGATGGCCCCGGGTGCGACATGATCACGCGATCCAACGAGTTTGATTTGGGGCGCGACCGGGATCGCATGAAGAACCCGGAGGACGTGGCGCGCCAGGAACGCACGGTGGACACGCTGCTGGCGCGGTTTTTCGAGGTGCGCGCGTCCCGGCGCTTCGAGGTTCAGGTGTTGGCGGACGAGGTGGGCATGGGGAAGACATTCGTGGCCCTGGGCCTGGCGTATTCGATCCTGGCCCACCTGAAGGAACGGCGGGTGGAGCCGGATCTGGAAGGCTGTTACCAGCGCGTGCTGGTGTTGACGCCGGGCAACCAGGCCCTTTATCGGAAGTGGATTCGGGAAGTGTCGGAGTTCAAGCGTCGCTGTGTGCGGCCGGGGGCGCAGGCGGCCGACCTGCATTTTGCGCCGGTGGCGGTGGAGCGTTTGGATGACCTGGCGGTGGCGCTGCGCAAGCCGGGTCGCCAGCCGCAGGTGCTCATCGCGCGCATGGGCCTGTTTGGGGGGGACAAGCTGCAGCATTACGACCTCAAGCGTCGTTTCACGCTGGGGGTGCTCTTTCGCTACTGGGGCGTGGCCTTCAACCATGAACTGCGCCAACGCCTGCTCCGGGGGGCGCCGGACGGCTGGCCCACGCGCGCGAATGCCCTGACCGACCTGAGCGAGGACGAGGACGCGCGTCTGCCCTTCAACGAGGATCAGTTCCTCGGCATCCTGCGCTCGCTCCGGCAGGAGGAGCGGGAGCCCTTGGACGCGCTGCTCGAGCAGTGCCGGGAGATGGCGCAGCCGTACTTCCGGGACCGCTCGGCGGCCTTTGAGAAGATTGAGCGGAAACTGCGCGACATCTACCGCCTGGCGGTCCTCTGCAGCATCCAGAAGGATTTCCCGCTCCTGATCGTGGATGAGGCCCACAACTGGAAGAACGGCCCGCGGGATGGTGCGAACGGGTTTGCGGACTTCAGCCGCCATATCGCCCCCCATGTCCGCCGCGCCCTGCTGCTCACCGCCACGCCCTTTCAGCTGCGCCCCGAGGAGATGCTGGAGATCCTCAAGGTCAGCGACCACCTGCAGCCCTGCGCCACCCGGGAGAAATCCCGCCAGCGCGTCGAGCACCTGCGGACGTTCCGGGAGCGGACGGTGCAGGCGGCCCTGGCCGGCGCGGAAAGGCACAGCCGCCAGTTCAGCCGGGCCTGGACCCGCCTGCCGGCCCGGGTGACGGCGGCCATGCTGGCCAGCGCCTGGTCCGCACCCGCCCTGACGGAGGCGCGCCGGCAAATCCAGTCCCTGGCGGAACAGGAGGGCGCGATCGCCGAGCAGGCCCAGGACCTCGCCCGGATGATTGGCGGCGCAGTGGCCGGCTGCGATCCGGACCTGCGCCAGTTCCTCCGGGAGGGGCTCCACCTCTTCGCCAGCAACGCCGACCTCTCCCATGAGCTGGGTCAACTCATCATCCGGCACCGGCGCCGGACCGATCACCGCCTCTTCCTCGTCGGGGCCGAGTATGGCCAGCCGGCGGACCAGCGGGGGAGGCGCCCCGACGCCCACCTCCTGCATGGAGCGCCCGGCCTCGATGTCCGGGGCGAGGCGGAGTTGCCGCAATACCTGCTCATGCGCTGCCTGTCCGAGGTGAAGGGCGGCCGGGGCCGCTCCTCCCTGGGCCAGGACCTGACCGGTTGCTACTCGACCCTGCAGACCAGCGCGCAGGGTCGACGGATCCGGCGGTTCCTGGACGAGAGCCCGGAGGCAGGCCGTTACCTCGACCTGTTGTTCGACCTGGTCAACGAGCGGCACGACCCCCGCCACCCCAAGCTCGCCGCCGTGGTGAAGGAAGTGGTCGCCCACTGGCAGGCCGGCGAGAAAGTGCTGATCTTCTGCTTCCGCATCAACACCGCCGAGCGGCTGCGCGACATCCTCAGCGCCCGCATCCGCGAGGAGCTGGAGGCCGGAAAAAAGAAGTGCCTCGGCGGCGAAGGCCAACTCCTGTCCCTGCGCAAGCGCCTGACCGGGCGGGACCGGGACCTGATTGGGCTGGGCCTGGACCGGTTGCTGTGGTCGCTGGCCTGGACCGGCGACCCGGCCGTCAGGTTTACCCAGGCGGACTTTGTCCTGTCCGATGAGGAGTTGCCCGCGCTTGCGCGGTTGGCCTTGCTTTACGACGCGAGCATCACCGGGGACCGCGTGGATCGCGTCTTTCTGAACCGGGCCACGGAACACCTGCTCGCCCGGCGGTTTTTGCGGCAGCCGGGCCAGGACGGCTGGTTGCAGGAAAACCTGCGCCGGATGGCGGATCCCGCGTGGGTGGCGGACCCCTACGGCCTGGGTGCGGAGGAGGGGGAGGAACAGGCAGGCGAGGAGAGCGCGCACTTTGACGAGCGCGGCTGCCATACCCGGTATGCGGCGCGAGACCGGGAGCCGGCCCGGGCCCGGGTGGACGCCCTGGCCGCGGAATTGCAGACCGGCCGACAGCGGGTGCGTGCCCGGCATCAAGTGCCCCTGCTCGACAGCTATGCGCATGCCCCCAGCCTGTGGCTGGGAGCGCAACCCCTGGCGATGCGCAGCGCCGCCCAGGACCATCCCGCGGGAGCCACCCTGCGGGCGCTGCACCGGCACCTGCTCCACTTGACCTTGGCCAACCGGGGGGACACCCCCGGGGAACCAGACTTCCAGACCCGCGCCCTCGTGTTCCAAGCCCTGCGTCGCGCCGTGTTCCGCGATTCCGTCCTGCTCCGGCTCCTGCCCCAACGCAGCGACCTCCACGAGTCCGGCTGGGGCGAACTGCTGGCGTCCGGTTTCTTCGCCAACCTGCCCAACCAGCACGAGAGCATGGCCCAGCGCATCGCGGTGTTCCTCGAGGACCTCAAGGCGTCCAGCGGCGATATCCGAGATCCCAGCACGGCCCGGGGCGCGCTCTATGAGGCCACGCGCCTGCGCGACCAGCAGTTCGTCGCCTTGGTCAAGGGAGGCGGCGGCAGCATGAACGACACCCGCGACCGGATCTTCAACGGGTTCAACACCCCCCTGCTGCCGGAGGTCCTTGTCTGCACCTCGGTCGGCCAGGAGGGCATCGACCTGCATCGACACTGCCGTCACGTGGTTCATTACGACCTCGCCTGGAATCCCGCCGTGCTGGAGCAACGCACCGGGCGCACCGACCGGATCGGCAGCAAGACCCTGCGCGAGCGGGAAGCCGGCACGGAGGCTGCCCGGAGCGTCTTCCTGGAAATCGGCGTGCCGTTCCTCGCGGGGACCTACGACGAACGCATGTATGAGGAGCTTCGCCTGCGGGCCCAGATGTTTGAGGTGCTGACCGGCGGCGAGTTTGTGGCCGACCAGGCCGAGGGCCAGGACGATGGACCCGAGGCGCAGGACCGCGAACTGGGCGTTTCCGTTCCCCCGCTCCCGCCCGCCATGGTGGATGACCTGCGCGTGAAACTGCAGGTCTGGGAGGCGCGACCCCAGGGGTGAGTCGAACGGATCGTAGCCCGCATGCTGATGTGGAATGCCATGGGGGCAGCACTTTGGCGGCGCCAGCGCTGCGAAAGCGCCAGCTGCGCTGGCGCACTCCACACGGGGCTGGCGACTTGCCATGGGACCGTCGCGGCGGCAGCGTGCCGCACAGCGCCGCATGGAATCGCCCCACCCAAACACCACCGCCCACCCGGACATCCCCCGGAACCACCTCGGCCTGCCCGTCGTCAGCCAACCCGCCCTCTACGCCCAACTGGTGCGGCACAATCCGGACCACCAGATCGTGGACGTCCGTCCGCTGCTGCCCACAGCGCACTACGAGGTGGTGTATGCCACGGAGCGGAACTTTCTCGGGCGCCAGGTTTATCCCGAGCCGGAATTGTTCCTGCGCCGGCCCGCGGCGCTGGGATTGGTGCGCGCCGCGGAACGGCTGTCCGCCCAGGGCTGCGGCCTGCGGTTGTTCGACGGCTACCGTCCCTATGCCGTGACCGTGTTGTTTTACGAGGAACTGCAGGATCCGAACTTTGCCGCCGACCCCCGCAAGGGGTCCAAGCACAACCGGGGCATGGCCATCGATTTGGCCCTCTATGACCTGCGCACCGGTCATCCCCTGCCCATGCCCAGCGCCTACGATGAGATCTCGGAACGGGCGTCCCATGCCTACGAGGGCGGGGACGCGCAGGCCCGACACCACCGGGATTTGTTGAGGGAGACAATGCGGCAGGCGGGGTTCAGCGCGCTCCGGCACGAGTGGTGGCACTATGATTTCGCCGGATGGGAGCGCTGTCCCATCTACGATTTGTCGCACCGGGAGATTCGCGAGGCGAACGCCGGGCGGGGCGGTCCCTGATCGGGCCGGGGAGGATCAGAGCCGGGGCGCGCGCGGCCGCAGGGTGATGATTTTCATGGGCCTCTGGGTGGAATAGCGGGGAATGAGTTCCGCAAGGGGCATCAGCACCCAGGGTTGGCGGTAGTTGGCGCCGTTCTTGGTGAAGACCACCTGGTCGGCGACATACACGCAGGCATGGGTGGGGCTGGGGTTGTTTTCCTCGAAGAACAGCAGGGCGTCCCCGAGTTGCAGGGGTTCGCGGCAGGGCTCGTAGTCGGCGTTGAAGATCTGGTGCGGGGAAGCCCCGGCGGCCAGGCGCGGGTCGAGGTCGCGGCGGAAGAAGTTCACCGTGGTCCAGAAGCAGTCCTGTTCATTGACCGGGTTGTTGGTGTCGCCGCGGAAGGTGTAAAGACGCGTGCGGGCGAAGGGCGGCAGCAGGTGCGTGATGCTGAGGGTGCCGCCGCCGGGCACCGCAGCCACGGACTTGAGCAGCGAGAGCACCTGCTGCTCGCGTCCGCCCCGGCCCCAATACCCGGCGAGGGCGGGGAGGTCGCTCCCGGGCCGGACCCGCAGGGACATGAGGAGGGTGGGCTCGCTGTAGAGGCTGCGGAGGAACTGGCGGAACTCGACCGGGGTGAGGCGGCCCTCGAGCAGGCTGATGTCCGCCAGGCACAGGGCCCCGGCCCGGTTGGTGTAGGTGAGTTCCTCCACGAGGTCGAGGATCTCGCCGGGCAGGCCGCTCTGCTCAAACCAATGCCGGAAACTCTCCCCGCGGAAGCGGAAGGGGTGGTAATGGGTGAAGTTGTGGCGGGACTCCCCCAGGATGGGATAGAGACGCTGGCGCGTGGGGCGATCGATCCGTTCGAGGAGCTCGCGGGTGGGATGCACCACCACCCCGTCGCCCTGCGCCATCCAGAAACGCCGGTCGAGCAGCAGCGCCTTGAGTTCGGCAGGGGCTGGGAGCGAGTGGAAGAGGGCGGCCACCTGTTCCGCGGTGTGTTGCTCAAAAAGCCACCGGGCGGCCGGCAGACGGTCCCAGCCGGAGGGCAGGTATTCGTCCGGTTCGCGCAGGGCGAAGGGCACCAGCTCCAACTCCCCCCAGGGCGCCCGGGACGCGGTGGCCGGGACCGGGGAGGCCACCACCGGTGCATCCGCCCGCTCGGCGCTCCCGCCCAGGCGCGCCACCCCCTGCAGGACAGCCAGGGTCAGGACCGACCCCAAGGCCAGGAAAATCAGGTTCGCCGCGTTGAAACGCAGGGACTCCCCCAGCGAGAGCGGGGGTTGGTCGGCCGCGCGCATCTTGGCGCGCTTCCGCGGCACTTCAGCTTTCATCAATGACGGTCAGAACAACAACGTACGACACCCAACCCGCACCCGCCACCTGGTCCAAGGCACCTAGGACCGCCAACCCGGGGGCACGGTTTCATCCGGCTGAAGGGGGAGAAGTAAGGGAGCCAAAAAGGGGGAGGCCGCGGGATGGGTCGGGCGGCCCGCAGGATGAGCCGGGCGGCGGCAGCCGGCCGGACAGAAACTCACTTCGCCGCAGCCGGCCGGGTGGCCTTCGCCGCGCCGCCTGTCGCCGCAGGGGGCTTGGCCGGGGGACGCCGGAGCTCCTCCGTTGGCATCCCTTGGTCCCCCTCGCTTTTCATCCACGCGTCCAGCTCGGCGCGCAACCCCGCCAGTCGTCCCGCGTATGCGGGATCCCCGGCCAGGTTCCGCTGCTCGAAGGGGTCCGCCTGCAGGTCATACAACTCCTCCGCCGGCCGGTGATGATACCGCCGCACCACTGCGGCCGCCGCCGGGTCCGTCTCCGCCCGGCGCACCCACGACGCCCAATAGCCCTTCCCATCCTCCCCCTGTGCCTTGTCCACATGGGTGTGATGCTGCGCCTGCGGCGTCAGGTTGCGAATGTATTTCCAGTCCGCCGTGCGCACCGAGCGCATCGGATACTCGTTCATTTTCCCGTCGCCGCTGTGCGTGGTGAAGACGCGATCGCGATGGACGTTGGTGCGGCCTTCCAGCACGGCGAGGAAGGAGCGCCCCGTGATTTGCCCCGCCCCGGTCCCGGTGGCAGGCACGGCACCGCCCGCCGCCTCCAGGCAGGTCGGCAACAGGTCCGCCCAGGTCACCATGGCGTCCCGGCGCGTGCCCGCCGCAACCCGGCCTGGCCAGGCCACCACCAGCGGCACCCGGATGCCCTCGTCGTAGAGGTTCCATTTTCCGAACGGGAACTGCGACCCATGATCGCTGCTGAAGAGGAACAGCGTGTTGGTGCCAAGCCGCTGGCGCACGGCGTCGTAAACCTTCCCCAGATCCCGGTCCGCGTTCCCCACCGCCGCCGCATAGCGCGCCCGCCACTGGCGCGTCTCCGGGGTGTCCACCTGCGTGGGTGGCAACGGGACCGCGTCCGGCCCGTAGTCCGTCCGCTCCGGCCACGGCACATGCGGCCAGTTGCTGCCCACGAACAAACAGAGCGGTTTGCCCGGCTCCCGCCGCTCCAGCCACGCCATCGCCGCGTCAATGCAGTCGTCCTGGTGGTAGTTGAAGTGGCTCACATGATTGAACCCGTACTGCCGCACGGTCGCGTAATGCGCCACCTTGCCAATCGCCGCCACCTCGTAGCCCAGTTCCTGGAACCAGGCCGGCCACCGTTTCACCCCCGCCCCCGGCACCGTGTGGTTGAACATCGCCCCGTTCCGCGCCGGGCTCAGCCCGGTCAACAAAGCCCCCCGGCTCGGCGCGCACGCCGGCGACACCACAAAGGCCCGCGTCAGCGTCATCCCGTCCCGCGCCAGCCGCTCCATGTTCGGCGTCCGGATGCCGCTCCCCGGGTTCAGCATCGAGCAATCCCGCCAGCTCAGGTCGTCGGCCAGAAAAACCACCACGTGGGGCTTCCCCTGCGCCGACGCCGCCACGACCAGCGCCAGCCAAAGCAGGAGGACAGCACAGAACCTCACCAAGGAGGGAATTCGCGGGGTCATCACGGCGCGGAGGTTAATCATAGTGGAAGGCCGCTGTCACGGTGCCGTCGGACTCCGGCACCACGCGCAGCCAATAGGCCCCGAACGCCCCGGGGAACAGGTGCTCCAGCCCGCGGCCCGGCGGGACGCGCAGGCGCGTCACCTCCGCCCAGTCGCCCGTGCCGGTGAAGTCCGCCTCCACCCGGAATTCCGCCGGGCCCTTCGCGTCATGCGCGATGACCAGGCGCTTGCGATCGTAGCCGGTGGCCAGGCACGCGTCGCTCGGCACCCCCGCGCGCACCGCACTCTGCCGCCACGGCCCCACCACTCCGCGCGGTTTGCCCAGGGCCCACAGTTCATCCACCGTCCCCACCCACAAGGCCGCCCGGCCGTCCTCAGACGCCACCAACCGCTCCCCCCGCGCGCCATCGGCCACGCCGCTCAGCACAAGCAAACCCCGGTAGCTGGCGAAGTCCTGGATGCGCCGGTTGTGCGTGGCAATCGGCCGCAGCTTGGCAAACCCGCCCGCGTTCTCCGCCGGCATCTCATAAAAGGTCCCGTGCGCGTTCAACAAGTTGCGCTCCGTGCAGACCTCCCGGCACACCCGGCCCGGCCCCAGCGGACCCGGCTCATCCAGCGCCGCCTCCCCCCGCGGCAGCCGCCAGCGCCGCCCCTGCCCGTCCACATGCAACACGGAGTCCCCGTCCACGGTGAGCAGGGACTTCGGCAACGCCACCGCCTTGGTCGTCCACGCCGCGCCTGCCGCATCGTTGGTCTTCCGCAGGGCCAACGCACCGTCCAGGTCCAGGCACCCCGCCTCCCCGTCCGCGTTGCGGGCCAGGAAGCGCAGGGTCCGGAAGTCCGCCCCGCGCACATGCAGCAGGCCGCCGCTCATCCGCCGATCGCCCGCCTTCGCCAACCCGTCAAAGATCGGCGCCGCCCCCGTCCCGCGCCGGTCCTCGCCCCGGTAATGGAAAAACGCCGTCGTGCCGGGCGCCGCCGCCCGCGCCACCACCCGCACCCACGTCCCGGCCTCGCCCGGGGCGAACTCCGTCCACGCCGACCCCCGCCCCGGCACCGTCACGTCCCGCAACCGCCGCCACGTCCCGTCCCCGCGCGCGTCCACCTCCAGCGTGAACACCACCGACTGGGCACCCTGGTGCGACAGGAACAGCGACCGCCGCGTGTAACCCGCAAACAGGAAGGGCTCGCTCACCTGCCCCGCCTGCACATCGTCGCGCAGCCACACCCCGCCCCGGCCCAGCGCCGGCCCCAACTGGTCGAGGCGCGCCGGCTCCACAAACCATAGGTTGGACTGCGATTTCCCCGGGCCCGCCAGGTCGCCCTTCAGCGGATGCTTGTTCAGGAACTCGCTCTTCGCCGTGTCATCACAGCCCAGCACCACCCGGTCTCCCCAGCGGCAGAAATCGCCCACCACCTTCAGGTAGGTCGAGCGCGGCGCCACCCCGGCCGAGTTCGCCGGGTGAAACGTTTTCGGGAACCGCCAGAAACTGCCGTGCATGGTCATCAGCAGCGCGTCCTCCCCGATGTCCCGGATGCGCGGCCACTCCGTGTTCCAGCCGTGCGCGCCGTCGTAGGCATGGGAGGCCTTGGGCAGCCGATACGCCTGCCACCGGCCCCCCTCCAGCACCATCAGGATCAACGACCGATGATCCCACCCCACGCTCCAAAGCGGATCCGTGGCGGGGTTCGCGTTGCCCTCAATCCCGCCGGGCCCGGTCACCTCGGTGAACTGGTTGCGGCGCACCACGGTCCACGCCGCCGCCCGCCCGTCCCACTGGGCCAGCACCCCCGACGCCACCTCCGGGCGCCGCAGCGCCTCCGCCCCATGCTCGCCGTTGTTCGCATACACCAGCACGCCCTGCCCGGAATAAAAGCCCTTCCCATGGTAACCCGGTAGTCCGGCAAAGCGCGCGCCCGGCCGCGCCCGCGCCGCCCACCGCGAACCCGCCGCCACCTGCTCGTCCGCCCACAACTCCGTCACCGCCAGGCTGCGCACGTCCACCTCGTAGATCCCCTCCTCCATCGTCGCGTAATACACCTTGCCGGCCGGGTCCGTCAGGTGCCGCGCGGTCCCCGTGGGACGCCCGAACATCTGCGCATAAGGAATGGTCCGCACCCTGCCCTCTGCATCAATCACCTGGGGTCCGATGAACAATTGCCGGGACTCCCGGTGGATCATCCGGTTGGCCGGGGTGCCCCCGATGCTTTCGGGGCGGATGATCTGCCGGAGGTCGGGCGTGATCTCGTAAAGCTTGTCACTGGACCCGGTGGGCTCGTGCGGCGAATACGTCACCACCCACAACCGGTCCGCCCACGGCACCACCGCCCCGGTCCCGCATTCGCCCCCCTCGTTGAACATGGCCAGGTGGGGATAGATGCCGCCGACCTGACGCGGCTGCGCCGACGCCAAGGCGGACGCCAGGCCGAAAACCAACGCGGAGACAACGAGTCGACTCATGCGTCACAGCCTGCCAACCCGCCGACTCCGGCTCCAGCCGGAAGGGAGGAAGTGCGACGCCGCCGGCGCGCGGGCGTCCCGCCCGCTTAACCCAACCGACCTTCCCAAGGGAACCACCCCGCCCCGGATTCCTGTTCGCGATGGGAGCCGGGGGTCCGAGATCCAAATCCCCGGTCTTCGGCATGCGGGTTTCCTTCGGATTCCGGGAGTTCGGAGCTCGGATTTTCCTCCCCCCTCCCCGCCGAATCCCACATTGTTCTCCAACCCTCTCTTCATCGCCATGCGCCTGCTGCCCCGCATCCTCGCTGCCACCAGCCTGCTCCTGCTTCTGGCCCCCGGCCGGCCCGCCCCGGCCGCCGACGGCCCGCGCGAGATCCGGTTCAACCGCGACATCCGGCCCATCCTGGCCAACCACTGCTTTGCCTGCCACGGCCCCGACCCCAACACCCGCAAGGCCAAGCTCCGCCTCGACGTCGCGGACGACGCCCTTGCCGCGCGCGCCGACGGCGCCGCCATCGTCGCCGGCCACCCCGAGCGCAGCGAACTGGTCCGCCACATCGACGCCACCGATCCGGACGACCTCATGCCGCCGCCCAAGACCGGCAAACCGCTCTCGCCCGCGCAACGCCAGTTGCTCCGGGACTGGATCGCGCAGGGTGCCCGCTACGAGGGCCATTGGGCCTACCAACCCCCGGTGCGCCCGCCCGTTCCCACCGTCACCAACGCCCCCACCCCGGTCCGCAACCCCATCGACGCCTTCCTCCTCGACCGCCTGCACGCCGAGGGGTTGAGCGCCTCGCCGGAAGCCGACCGCGCCACCCTGCTGCGCCGGTTGTCGCTCGATCTCACCGGCCTGCCGCCCGCCCCGGAGGAGGTTCGGCGGTTCGAGGCCAGCCGCGACCCGCGCGCCTACGGGAAGCAGGTGGAGCGCCTGCTCAGCTCCCCGCACCATGGCGAGCGCCTCGCCACCCATTGGCTCGACCTCGTCCGCTACGCCGACACCATCGGTTACCACGGCGATGTGCCGGTCAGCGTATGGCCCTATCGCGACTACGTCGTGCGCGCCTTCAACGAGAACCTGCCCTTCGACCGTTTCACGCGGGAACAGCTGGCCGGCGACCTCCTGCCCAACGCCACCGAGCAGCAGAAGATCGCCTCCGCCTTCAACCGCCTCAACCGCATGAGCACCGAGGGCGGCATCCAGGACAAGGAATACCTGGCCAAGTACGCCGCCGACCGCGTCCGCACCGTGGCCACCACCTGGCTCGGGTCCACCCTCGCCTGCGCCGAGTGCCACGACCACAAGTTCGACCCCTTCTCCATGCGGGACTTTTATTCCATGGCCGCCTTCTTCGCCGACCTCAAGGAACAGGGCTTCTATGACCGCGGCTTCTCCGAGGGCAACTGGGGGCCCAAGCTCCTGCTCCCCACCCCGGACCAGCAACGTCGCCTGGCCAAACTCGACGCCGACCTCGCCGCCGCGAAGAAACGGCTCGAGGCCACCACGGACGCCCGCCTGGCCGCCGGCCGCACGAATTGGGAGGCGTCCGTCCTCGCCCTCGACGCCGCCAGCAACCTCGTCTGGAAAACCCAGCACCTCCTCAGTGCCACCTCCCGCCACGGCGCCACCCTCGCCTTCACCAACGGCACCACGGTCTGGGCCGGCGGCCCCAACCCGGACAACGACACCTACACCGTCACCTTCCAGCCCGGCCCCGGCACCTGGCAGTCGCTCCGCCTCGAAACGCTCCAGGACGAGCAATACGCCGGGAACCGCATCGCCCGCGGCGGCACCACCTTCATCGTCACCGGGGTGGAACTGCACGCCGGCGACAAGCGCGCCCGCAGCCCCCGCCGCGTCCGCCTCGCCCACGTCATCACCGACTCCCAGGACACCGGCCTGCCCGCCCTCGCCATGCTCGACGAGGATCCCGCCACCGGCTGGGGCGTGCCCATCAACCATTCGCGCGAGCACCAGGCCGTCTTCCAGCTCGCCCAGCCGCTCACCACCACCAGCAACACCTTCGTCACCCTCCGCCTCCACCACGACCATGCGGAACGCAAGGCCACCATCGCCAGGTTCCGAATCAGCCTCTCCCCCCTCGCCCGCGCCGGACTCAAGGAACCCCTGCCTGAGCCCGTCCTCAAGGCCCTGCGCACCGCCCCCGCCCAGCGCAACGCCGAGCAGCGCAAGGCCATCGCCGCCCATTACCGCATCGTGGCCCCCGAACTCGCCCAACCCGCCCGCCAACTCGCCCAACTCCAGGCCGATCGCAGCCTGCTCATGGCCCAGGTCGCCTCCACCCTCGTCAGCGAGGCCCGCGACAAGCCCCGCACCCTGCGCGTCCTCCCCCGCGGCAACTGGATGAGCGACGCCGGCGACATCGTCCAGCCCGCCATCCCCCGGTTCCTTCAAACCTCCACCGGCGCCACCACCCCCGCCCCGCCTGTGGGCACCAACGCGCCCCGCGCTTCCCGCCTCGATCTCGCCGCCTGGTTCACCGCCCGCGACAACCCGCTCACCGCCCGCACCGTCGTCAATCGCCTCTGGAAGATCCACTTCGGCACCGGCCTGGTCCGGACACTCGATGACCTCGGCCTGCAGGGCGAATGGCCGACCCACCCGGAACTCCTCGACTGGCTCGCCTGCGAGTTCATGGACCACGGCTGGGATGTCCGTCACGTCATCCGCCTCATCGTCACCTCGCACGCCTACCGGCAGGCCTCGACGGTTCGGCCCGGACTGCACGAACGCGATCCGCAGAACCGCCTGCTCGCCCGGCAAGCCCGCCTGCGCCTCGACGCCGAACTCCTCCGCGACCAGGCCCTGGCCGCCAGCGGACTGCTCGTCCCCACCCTCGGCGGTCCGCCGGTCCGCCCCTACCAGCCCGAGGGCTACTACGCCCCGCTCAATTTCCCGAAGCGCGAATACGTGGCCGATCGCGGCGACAACCTCCACCGCCGCACGCTCTACACCCACCTGCAACGCACCTTCCCCCACCCGCTCCTGGTCAACTTCGACGCCCCCGGCCGCGAGGAATGCACGGCCAGCCGTCCGGTCTCCAACACGCCCCTCCAGGCGCTCAACCTCCTCAACGACCCCATCTTCGTCGAGGCCGCCCGCGTCCTCGCCGCCCAGACGCTCCGCGAGGGCGGACGCCGCTTTGAGACCCGCCTGCGCTGGGCCTGCGAGCGTGTCCTCGCCCGCCCACCCCAACCGGAAGAGGCCCGGCTGCTGCAGGGTCTGCTCGACCAGCAACTGGCCCGCTACCGCCAGGACCCCGCCGCCGCCCGCGCCCTCCTCGCCGTCGGCGAGGCGCCCGCCCCCAAGGGCGACCCCGCCGAACTGGCCGCCTGGACCGCGGTGACGCGCGCGCTGCTGAACCTCAACGAAACGGTCACCCGCAACTGAGCCTGCCCGCCATGAACCCGTTCTCCCCCGATCCCCGCGCGCTGGCCATGGCCCGCCGCACCTTCCTGCGCCGCGGCGGCGCCGGCCTCGGCGCGCTCGCCCTCGGTTCCCTCCTCCAGCCCCGCCTGTTCCGCGGCGAGGCCGCCGCCGCCGACCCCGCTGCCCCCGCCGCCCCCGGCGGACGCTGGCCCGGGGTCGTGCAACCGCTCCATCACCCCGCCCGCTGTCGTCGCATCATTTACCTCTATCAGGCCGGCGGCCCCTCCCACCTCGAGACCTTCGACTTCAAGCCCAAGCTCCGGGAGATGAACGGCAAACCCATGCCGTCCAGCTTCACCAAAGGCCAGCAGATCGCGCAGCTGCAGGGCAGGGAACTCAAGTGCTTCGGGCCCGTCTTCGACTTCAGGAAGTTCGGCCGGTCCGGCCAGGAAATCGTCTCGCTCTTCCCCCACATCGGCGGCGTGGCCGACGACGTGTGCCTCGTGCGCTCGCTCTTCACCGAGCAGATCAACCACGACCCCGCCCACACGTTCATGAACACCGGCTCCATCATCGCCGGCCGCCCCAGCATGGGCTCGTGGCTCCTCTACGGGCTCGGGGCCGAGACGGATGATCTCCCCGGCTACGTCGTGCTCACCTCCGCCGGCAAGGGCGGCCAGATGCAGCCCATCGCCGCCCGCCAGTGGCACAGCGGGTTCCTCCCCGGCCGCTTCCAGGGCGTGAAGTTCCAGTCCAAGGGCGACCCCGTCCTCTACCTGCAGAACCCGCCCGGGGTCACCCCCGGCGACCAGCGCGGGATCGTGGACGTCGTCAACCAACTCAACCGCCTCGAGCATGACCGCGTGCTCGACCCCGAAATCCAGACGCGGATCGACCAGTACGAGATGGCCTTCCGCATGCAGGCCAGCGTGCCCGGGCTGATGGACATCGCGGACGAACCCCGGCACATCCTCGACCTCTACGGGGCCAACCCGGGCGACGGGTCCTTCGCCTCCAACTGCCTGCTGGCCCGGCGCCTGGCCGAGCGCGGGGTGCGCTTCATCCAGCTCTATCACCGCGACTGGGACCACCACGACGACGTGAAGCACGTCGAACTGAAGGCCCAGGAGGTCGACCGCGCCACCGCCGCGCTCATCCTCGACCTGAAACAGCGCGGCATGTTCGAGGACACCCTCATCCTCTGGGGCGGCGAGTTCGGGCGCACCCCCATGGCCCAGGGCAAGGGCCGCGACCACCACATCCAGGGGTTCTCCATGATGCTCGCCGGCGGCGGCATCCGCGGCGGCGTCTCCTACGGCGCCACCGATGAGCTCGGCTACGCCGCGGTCGAGAACCGCGTCAGCGTCCATGACCTGCACGCCACCCTGCTCCACCTGCTCGGCATCGAGCACACCCGCCTGACCTTCCGCTCCCAGGGCCGCGACTTCCGCCTGACCGACGTCAGCGGCGAGGTCGTCCAGGGCATCCTGGCCTGACCCCGTAGAAGCTGACGCGAGGAGGCGGAAGCTATTCCTGGAGGGCTGAAAGGGGTAGCGGTCCTCGCGCTGCGAGGACCCTCATGCCAGTTCACCTTCACAACCGTCGCAGCGCGACGGTTGCTACCCGAGTTGCGGAGCCAATCCGCCCCCTCCCCCATTGCCAGAACCCGCCGCATGGCGGATGATGCCACCCTCCCATGGCGCGCCTGCCCCTCGCCCTGCTGCTCCTGGCCCTTGTGTGGCCCCGGTCCGCCCCCGGGGCGTTCGGGCTTTCCTCCACCGCCGACACCTACACGGTGGACACCGGGGCCGGGCTCGTCTTCCAGGTGCGCCGCACGGACAACGGCGTGAGCACCCAGTCCGCCGGCGACCTCATGAGCCTCGCCTGGAACGGCGTCAACTACCAGAACCCCTCACGCGGATCCCACGTCAACTCCGGCTTCGACTACCTCTACACCGGCATCTCGTCCGTCACCGTCACCGCCGCGGTCGTCAACGTGGACTACGTCAAGGTCACGGTCACCGCCGGGGATCTCACCCACTACTACCTGGCCCGGCGCGGCCTCCCCGCCATCGTCATGGCCACCCACTTCACCACCGAGCCCAGCACGTTGGGCCTCTGCCGGTTCATCGTCCGCATCCCCGCCAACCTCCTGCCCTTCGGGCCCGCCCCCTCCGACATCCGCAACAACACCGGCGCCATCGAGTCCGCGGACATCTTCGGCATGGCCGACGGCACCACGCGCTCCAAGCACTATTCCAACCTGCGGCTGAAGGACTGGACCCACATCGGGGCGACGGGGACCAACGTGGGCATCTGGATGCAGCGCAGCAACCATGAGGGGGACTCCGGCGGGCCCTTCTATCGCAGCCTGCTCAACCAGTGCGGCAGCGACCAGGAAATCACCTACATCCTCAACTATGGGGAGGCGCAGACGGAGCCGTTCCGCACCAACATCCTCAACGGGCCCTACGCGCTGGTTTTCAACACCGGCGGGCCGCCCCCGACGCTCGACCTGTCCTGGGCCGGGGGCCTCAGCCTGATCGGCCATGTCGGACCCGCCGGGCGCGGCGCCGTCCGCGGCCCGGGATTGCTCGGACGCGACACCAGCCAGGCCTACACGGTCGGGTTCGCCAACGGCACCGCCCAGTATTGGACCGACGCCGCCCCAGGCAACGGCTCCTTCCTCTGCACCAACCTGCTGCCCGGCACCTACACGCTCACCGTGTTCAAGAACGAGCTGGCCGTGCTCGCCACCAACGTCACCGTCAGCGCCGGCGCCACCCAAGCCCTCGGGTCCCTCACCATCACCGGCGACCCCGCCGCCGCCCGCCCGCTCTGGCGCATCGGCCAGTGGGACGGTTCCCCGGGCGAGTTCCTCAACGGCGACCGGGTCACCTTCATGCACCCGTCCGACGTCAGGCTGGACTCCTGGACCCCCGGTCCTTACCTCATCGGGGTTTCCACCCCCGCCACCGGGATGCCCTGTTACCAGTGGAAGGACATCAACGGGGCGCAGGTCGTGCAGTTTGTCCTCTCCGCCGGTCAACTGGTCGCCAGCACCGTCCGCATCGGCCTCACCGCCTCCCACGAGGGCGCCCGGCCCAAAATCAATGTCAACGCCTGGAGCTCCGCCAATCCCAGCCCGTCCTCCCAGCCGGACACCCGCACCCTCACCGTCGGGACTTACCGCGGCAACAACGTCACCTACACCTTCGCCGTCCCCGCCAGCGCCTTCGTCGTTGGCACCAACACGCTGACCATTTATCCCATCAGCGGGACGACCAGCACCGGATGGCTCAGCCCGGGCTACAGCCTCGATTGCCTCGACTTCTACCAGGGCACCCTGCAGACCCTGCCCATCCCCGCCGCCCCCACCCTCCTCGGTGCCGCTGTCACCAACCTCCAGGTCACCCTCCGCTGGACCGCCGTCCCCGGCGCCACCTCCTACGCCGTGCAGCGCGCCACCCTCCCCGGCGGACCCTACACCGTCCTCGCCACCGGCCTGGCCGCCACCCACTTCACGGACACCACCGTCCCCACCAGCACCTGCCATTACACGGTGCGCGCCGCCAACAGCAGTGGCACGGGGACCAACTCCACTGAACTCCCCGTCGTCGCGGGCTTCGACGTCGGCCCGCTTCTCATCACGGCCGGATCGGCCTGGCGTTACTTCGATCGCACCAACGACCCGGGCGCGACCTGGCGCGATCTGGCCTTCAACGACACCACGTGGAGCAACGGCGTCGCCCGGCTCGGCTACGGCAACGACGGGGAGACCACCAAGATCGCCAGCAACCGCCAGTGGTCCACCTATTTCCGGCGCCCGTTCCACGTGCCGGACCCGGCCCGGGTCAGCGCGCTGCGCGCCCGCCTGGTCCGTGATGACGCCGCCGTGCTCTACCTCAACGGCGCCGAGATCTGGCGCGACACCAACCTGCCTTCCGGAACCCTCACCCAAAACACCCCCGCCCTCGTCGCCTTGGCCGGCGCGGACGAAACCAACTGGCTGGCGCTCGACCTGACCACCGCCGCAACGGGGCTGCTGCAGTCCGGCTGGAACCTGCTGGCCGCCGAGGTGCACAACCAAAGCCTCACCAGCAGCGACCTGGGTTTCGATCTCGAACTGACCGCCCGCGCACTGGTGGGGGAAGGTCCTGTCCTGACCCTGAGCCCGCAAACCAACCAGTTCAGCCTCAGCTGGCCCGCCGCCGGCAGCTACTTCCGCCCGCAAAGCGCCACCAACCTCACCACCCCGGCCTGGACCCGACTCGCCACCGAGCCCACCCTGCTCTCCAACCGCTGGTCCCTCTCGGTGCCCCGGACCACGCCGCCCCGGTTCTATCGCCTGCAGGCACCCCCGCCCTGACCGCGCCGCCGCCATCCCCTGGAGCCCACGCCAGGCAAAGGAGACGCGCCAAAAACCAAGGGACGGCTGGCCTCTCTCCCGCCGCATCCCGTCTCTTCTCCCAGCCCATGATCTGGATCCTGCGTTGCTCCCGGCTCCTTGTCGCCCTCGCCATCGGGTGGTGGTCCACCGCCGCCTGGGCTGCCACGAACCCTCCGGCGGCCGCGGTCGCCACCACCCCCTCGCTGTTTGAGTGGCGCCCGTTCCTGGCCCCGTTCCACTCGGTGGTGCTCCATTTCCCGATCGGGTTCGCCACCATGGCGGTCATCCTCGAGTTCTACCGCTGGCGCAAGCCGGGCGGGGAACTCAAAGCCGTGTCGCGGCTCGTCCTCTGGCTGAGCCTCGCCACCGGGTTCCTCTCCGCCGCCCTCGGCATCCTGCGGGCCGGTTCCGGGGGCTACGATCCCGAGACGCTCGGACTGCACCGCCTCTACGGCCTGGCCATCCCGGCGGTTACCCTGCTCACCCTGGCCGTGCAACGCGTGGCCTTCCGCACCGACACCGGCCGCGCCTGGCCCCAGGTCTACCGCGCGTTCCTCGCCACCACCCTCGTGCTCCTGCTGATTGCCGGCCATTACGGCGGCAACCTCACGCATGGCTCAAATTACCTGACGGAAAACGCCCCCCGCTTCGTCCGCGAATGGCTCGGCGAGGGCGACCCATCGGCGGCCACCGCCGCCGGGAACCCCGGCGCGGCGGAACCGTCCGGCTTGGACCTGTTCCTGACCCGGGTCCGGCCGGCCTGGGAAGCCAAGTGCTTCCGCTGTCATGGCCCGGAAAAGCAGAAGGGCGGATGCCGGCTGGACCTTGCGGAGTCGGCACAGCAGGCCGGGGACAGCGGTCGCCCCGCCGTCGTCCCGGGGCGGCCGATGGAGAGCGAGGTGGTGCGGTTGGTCCTGCTCCCGCGGGACCATGACGAAGCGATGCCGCCCGCCGGCAAGGAACCCCTCACGGCCGAGGAAATCCTGGCGGTCATCCAATGGATCCAGCAGGGCGCACCGTTCCCCCGCCCGGCCGGGGCGGCGCGCTGAGCTGCGGCGCCCGCCATGCGCCGGTGCCACGGCCCCGGCCGCCTTTCCTGAAACCGTTTGCCCGCGGCCCGGTCATGTCGCGCACTCCTGCCTCCGGCGGTCGTGGTCATCACCGGGGCGGCCTTGATGAAATCCGAAGTTGCGAAGAAACGGGCCAAAATGCGGGCGGCCGACCCGCCGCTGTCGAGTCCCGGCCAATCCCTCAAGTTCCACCTGGTCAACCTGGCCTTCCTGGTCTCCGGGATCGCGCTGACCCTTGTCCTGCTGGGCCTGACGCCCCGCCTCCGCCACGTGGTCTTCGAGGGCACCACGCCCGCGACGTTGCACGCCGCGTCCGGCGCCGCCCAGGACCCGGCCGCAGTCGGGCCTTGGGGCTGGCTGGAAATCACGCCGTTCGCCCTGCCGGAGCCGGACAGTTTCCTCGCCGACAGCGCCGAGCCCCTGGCCGCCGCCCGCTGGGTCTTCGAGAACTACACCCCGGATGGGCTGTCCGCCTTGTTTGCGTCGCTCCCCGCCAACGCCGACCTGAAAGCACGGCTGCTCGACCGCACGGGTTGGCAGATCCTGCAGGACGGCGTCGTGCTCCATCCCAGCCGCGAGTTGCTCGAGCGCCTCGACCGCCCCACGCGCCAGCGCCTCTATCCGCTGCTGGGCGAGTCCCGGCACAACTTCTCACACTACCATTCCTTCCGGTTCCCCGGGCGGGGGTTCCGCCAGTGGTTTCGGCGCAGCGGCCTGCCGGAGGAGATCCTCGACCTGATCGAGGACCTCACCTACACCAACCGCTACGGCGCCCTCTGCCTGGTCGACATCGCCCTGCTGCAGCACCGTCTCACCCAGCCCGAGTTCCATCAGTTCCTGCGCAGCCTCTACAGCGAGCCCGCCGTGCTGGCCTCGCTGCGCATCCATCCCAAGAGCGATCTCCCCACCATGGCCGCCTATTGGGGCCGCGGCGGACGCGAGGAGGAGGTGCTGCCCCTGCTCCAGGCGGTCGCCGAGGTGCCCGGCGGCGGCAGCCTCAGCATCGGCCATCTCCTGCCCCCCTTCGCCCGCAACCGCCTCTACACCTACCGCAGCGACACCAACAACGTGGTCAATGAACAGGACTGCTTCTGGACCGCGGTGAACTTTTTCCGGCGCAACCCCGACCCCCGCCTCAAGGCCGGCCTTTCCCCGCACCAAATCCTCCTCGAGGAATACACCGAAATCCGCGAGGCCCCCCGGCTCGGTGACGTCCTCGTCTTCATGCAGCGCGGCAGCGCCATCCACGCCTGCGTCCAGGTGGCCGGCGACGTCGTCTTCACCAAGAACGGCGCCAACTTCCGCCAACCGTGGATTTTGATGCGCCTTCCCGACCTCATCACCCGCTACTCCAGCGACCAGCCCATCGCCCTCCTCACGCTCCGCCCGAAAAATCCGGCCCTCGGTCCCTGACCCCCGCCCGCCCCGGTCACCGCCCGCCCGCCGCCCCCGCCGCGCTCCCGCCTCCACCGACCGGTTCCCCACCCCGCCCCGCGCCGGCCGCCAGGTCCGCCCAATCCCGGTAGCCCGTCCCCTGCCCCGCCAGTTCCGCCCACCACTCGCGCAGGTTCACCCGCCGATCCCGCGAATGGTTCACCCACTCCAAATCCGCCGCCGCCCCCGGGACCGCAAAGCGGATGCCCCAAATCGGATCAAACGCCGCCATCGACAGGCTGTAACGCATGTCCCCCAGCACCGCCGCGTCCGCCGGCTTGCGCGCCACCCAGCCCTCCGAAAAATGGTTGAACCGCTCAAAGGAGCGCGCCCGGTTCCGCGCCGCCTCCCCCGGCGTCAGGTCCGCCACCGTCACCCGCGGCAAGGACCACCCCTCCACCACCGACGCACCCGTCAGCCAGCCCACCCGGATCCGGTCGCTGTAAATCCGCCCCTCATGCAGATACAACGCGCGCCAGACCACCTGGTTGGCCAGGGTCGGCATCACCTCCACCCGCTCCGGCACCTGCCCCCGCAACGCCGCCAGTTCCCGCTGCACCGCCATCGCCCGCGCATGCTGCACCCCGCCCAAGGCCAGGTAAAACGCCGTCCAACCCGCCACCACCGCCGCCGGCCGCGGTGAACGGCGGACCAAGGCCACCACCAAGCCCGCCAGCAGGGGCAGCGTGACCACGGGGTCCACGATGGAAACCAAATCCCAGCCCGCCCGATGATCGCTGAACGGCCAGAACAGCTGGGTCCCATAACTGGTGGCCGCATCCAGCAGGCAGTGGCTGAGATACGCCAGCGCGCAGCAGAGCCACAACACCCGCCCCACCCCGCGCCGCCGGGCCCAGCCCAGCCACGGCCAGGCCACCAGGGCCGCCCCCACCGGGACCATCACCAGCGCATGCGTGAAATGCCGGTGAAACTCAATCGCCACCAGCGGATCCGTGGCGCTCCGGATGAAGATGTCCACGTCCGGAAAAATCCCCGCCAAACCCCCGGCCAGGGCCGCCGTGCGACCCAGGCGCCGCCCACAGGCGGCATAGCCCAGGCTCGCGCCCAGCAACCCATGACTGACCGGATCCATGCGCCCCATCCTACGGGCCAAGCCCGCCCCTGCAACCCCTCCCCACTGCGGCCTTGTCTCCCGGCCCCGCCCACGGTGTCATGCCCGGCAACCGATCCATCCCGCGGCATGCCTCATCCCGTGTCCTCCCTCTTCTCCCTGGCCTCCCTGCTCGTCCTGATCCTGGCGCTCGTCCCCTGCCCCGGCGGCGCGGCCACGGGGAGCGCAGAGCTCGAGACCGCCCTCCTCGAGGCCGTGCGCGCCGCGCGCTTCGACCAACTGATCGACTTCGGCCCCGCCAACGAGGACCGCGACATCCCGCCCGGCTCCGCCCGGCGCATCGCCCACACCCCCAACATCGACGTCGCCGTCATCCAGCTCGACGCCGCCGGCCGGGCCGTCGCCTGGGCCAATGTCCTCCTCTCCCGCGATTATCCCCAGGGCCTCGTCGTGCCCGCGACCCTCGACGCCGGCGCCGTGTCCGTCCGGTTCCGGCGCTGGGACATCGAGCGCTGGAACGGCGGCACCTTCGCCCCCGGGGGCACCACCCCGCTCACCACCAAGGGATGGACCAACGCCCCCAACCTGACCGCGGGCGACGATCTCGTGCCCGGCCGCGCCCAGGCCCCGCACGCGTTCATGGCCCCCTACCCGGCCTCGCTCTTCAAGCTGCCCGTGGCCTTCCACGTCCTCCGGCTCGTCGAGGACGGCGCACTCACGCTGGACACCCCCTACACCTACACGGCCACAGGCGCGAAGGACGACACCCGGCCCCTGCGCGCCTGGCTCGACCCCATGATCACTGTGTCGGACAACCACGCCACCCGGGCCCTGCTCCAGATGCTGCATCGCCGCGGGCAAATTGACGCGCTCAACGCCGGGTTCCGCGAGCTTGGCCTCGGCACCATCCAGGTCAACGGCACCCGGGCCGAGGATGGACGCAACTGGGGGACGGACCGCATCCACATGACCGCCTTCGACACCGCCCGCCTGCTCTGGCTGATTGAGGGCCCGGAGGGCGTCCTCTGGCGACCCCCGGGCGGTTCACCGGTCACCGCCGCGGTGCTGGGCGGCGCCACCCGCGCCTACCTGAAACAGATCCTCCTCGAGCAGGCCCTGAACGAGGCGCTCTCCACCGCCAACCTCGCCGGCCTTCCCCATGTCCGCCCTGGGATCCCCGCCCAAATCGCCCCACGCTGGATCCACCCCACCAACGGGTTCGTCATCGCCGGCGGCGTCAACTTTGGCGTTGATGTGCGCGCCAGCAACGCGCGGGCCGAGGTGACGTTTGCCCACAAGACAGGCCTCACCTACAACTACGCCTCCGACGCCGGCATCGTTTCCTCCCTGCCTGGCCAGCCCTTCCGCCGCTACGTGATCGCCTTCCTCGGGAACGTCGGCTACCGCTACACGGACGAGGCCTTCGCCGGGCGCGCCCGCGGGCCCTACGCCGACCGCGTCCATCCCATCGCCTACACCCAGCGCATCCCCGCCCTCGGGCGCGCCATCGATGACGCGGTGCGCAAGCTCTCCGCCCCGCCCCGCTGATCCGCCCGGGCGGCCCCGGCCGCCGGCCCCGCCTATTTCTCGTTGCCGGCCGCGTCCTGGTCGCCGGCGTCCGCCGCCTCCCGCCGGTGCGCCTTGAACCAGTCCTCATGCGCCCGGCGCAGCCGCTCCACCACCGCCGGGTGCGCCGCCGCGTGGTTGGTCGACTCGGTGACATCCACCCGCAGGTTGGAGAGGAACAGCTTCTTGTCCGCCGGCGCCAGGGTCCCGCCCCCGGTGTCCTGGGCATTGCCCAGCAGCTTCCAGTCCCCCTGCCGCACCGCCCATTGGGCGCCGGACCCGCCGCCCCCGTGCCAGAACAGCGCCTCATGCGGGCTCGGGGCCTTCGCCGACTGCAGCACCGGCACCAGGCTGCGCCCATCAAGGTCCCGGCCCCGCACGGACACGCCAGCCAGCTCGGCAATGGTCGGAAACCAGTCGCTCGCATGCGCCACCTGGTCGCGCACCACGCCCTGCGGCAGCCGCCCCGGCCACGACACCACCGCCGGCAACCGGATGCCCCCCTCAAACAGGCTGAACTTCGCCCCGCGATACACCCCCGCACTCCCGCCGCCCCCATGGGCCCGCACCTCGGTCGAATGCCCGTTGTCCGACTGGAAGATCACCAGCGTCCGCTCCCGCAACCCCAGCCCATCCACCCGCGCCAGCAGCGCCCCCAGCCGCTCGTCCATCGTGGCCAGGAACGCCGCATACAAACGACGCGCCGGCGGCAAATCCCGGAACCGCTCCAGCCACTTCGGATCCCCCTGGTAGGGGTAATGCGGCATGTTCAACGCAAAGTAGATGAAGAACGGCCGGTCCCGGTGCCGCGTCATGAATTCCCCCGCCTCCTCCACCATCAGGTCCCCGAAAAAACGCCCGGGCTGGTGCACGGCCACCCCGTTCCGGAACAAGTCATGCCGGTTGGGCCCGTCCCAGTAAAAAAAATGGGAGTAGTTGTCGATGCACCCGCCCATGTGCCCGAACGAATGATCAAAGCCCTGCGCCTGCGGCACGGTGTCCGGGGAGTAGCCCAGGTGCCACTTGCCGATGTGCGCCGTCGCATAGCCCGCCTCCTTCAGGAACTCGGCCACGGTGACCTGCGCCGCCGGCAACCCCCCTTTGCCCCCGGGCTGCGAGGTGGCGTTGCCGGTCAAACCAGCCCGCAGCGGATAACGACCGGTCAAGGCCGACGCCCGCGACGGCGAACACACCGGCGCCGCCGCATAAAACTGCGTGAACCGCACCCCCCGCGCCGCCAGCGCGTCCAGGTGCGGCGTCGCCAAATCCTTCGCCCCATAACACCCCGCATCCACCGCCCCCTGGTCATCCGAGAGGATCAAAATCACGTTGGGCCGATCCGCCGGGGCGGCAGTCGCGGACGGAATGAGGGCGGCGCAGAGGAAGGCAAGGAGGACAATCGCTTTCATGGAAACCCCCGCAGTGTGCCCAAGCCAGACTCCGGCGCAAGACCAGGCCCGCGGCCGCGGACGATGGTAGCAGCCGACGTCCGTCGGCTGGGGGCGCGCGCACAGCGGACTTACGTCCGCTGCTACCAGTCGTAGCAGCCGACGTCCGTCGGCTGAAGGGCACGCGCACAGCGGACTCACGTCCGCTGCTACCAGTCGTAGCAGCCGACGTCCGTCGGCTGGGGGCGCGCGCACAGCGGACTTACGTCCGCTGCTACCAGTCGTAGCAGCCGACGT
>JBJOEZ010000050.1:0-28229 GCA_046048995.1 Verrucomicrobiota bacterium
CACCCCACCACCCAACCTGCTCACGCAGGTTGCCACGGGGCCGCCCGCGGCCGCGGGCTGATTCCCACCGCACCACCCAACCTGCTCACGCAGGTTGCTACGTGGCAGCCCGCGTCCGCGGGCGGATTCCCCCCGCACCGCCCAACCTGCTCACGCAGGTTGCCACGTGGCAGCCCGCGTCCGCGGGCGGATTCCCACCGCACCACCCAACCTGCTCACGCAGGTTGCTACGTGGCAGCCCGCGTCCGCGGGCTGATTCCCACCCCACCGCCCAACCTGCTCACGCAGGTTGCTACCGCGGCATTGGACAAGGGGTGCGCGCTTGCTAATCTGGGCCTCACATGACGGACGCCTTCCAGCAGCACTTGCGGCAGCAACTCGACGACATCCGGGCCGCCGGCACCTACAAGCGCGAGCGGGTCATCATGACCCCGCAGGGCACCACCATCCGGGTGGCCGACGGCCAGCCCGTGTTGAACCTCTGCGCCAACAATTACCTCGGGCTCGCCCAACACCCCGCCGTGCGGGAGGCCGCCCACGAGGCGCTGGACCGGTGGGGCTACGGCTGCGCCAGCGTCCGCTTCATCTGCGGCACCCAGGGCGTCCACAAGCAACTCGAGGAGGCCCTCAGCCGCTTCCTCGGCACCGAGGACACCATCCTTTACTCCTCCTGCTTCGACGCCAACGGGGGCCTGTTTGAGACGCTGCTGGGGCCGGAGGACGCCATCATCAGCGACGAACTCAACCACGCCTCCATCATCGACGGCATCCGCCTTTGCAAGGCCCAGCGCCACCGCTACGCCAACAACAACCTCGCCGACCTCGAGATCAAGCTGCAGGAGGCCGCGGCCGCCGGCGCCCGCCACAAGCTCATCGCCACCGACGGGGTCTTCTCCATGGACGGCACCATCGCGCATCTCCGGGAAGTCTGCGACCTGGCGGATCGCCACGGGGCCCTCGTCATGGTCGACGACTCCCACGCCGTGGGGTTCATGGGCCGGCAGGGCCGCGGCACCCATGAACTCTGCGATGTCATGGGCCGGGTGGACATCATCACCGGCACGCTCGGCAAGGCCCTGGGGGGAGCCAGCGGCGGCTACACCAGCGGCCGCCGGGAAGTCATCGAACTCCTCCGGCAACGGTCCCGCCCCTACCTCTTCAGCAACACCCTCGCCCCCGCGATCGCCGGCGCCTCCCTCAGGGTCCTCGACCTGCTCTCCGCCTCCACCGAACTGCGCGACCGCCTCGAGGGCAACACCCGCTTCTTCCGTGAGGGCATGACCCGCCTTGGCTTCTCCATCGTGCCCGGCACCCATCCCATCTGCCCGGTCATGCTGGGGGACGCCGCCCTGGCCACCCGCTTTGCCGACGCCATGCTCGCGCGCGGGATCTATGTCATCGGCTTCAGCTACCCCGTCGTTCCCAAGGGCAAGGCCCGCATCCGCACCCAAATCAGCGCCGCCCACACCCGCGAGGATCTCGACCGCGCCCTCGAGGCCTTCGCCGCCGTGAAACGCGACCTGGCCGTCTAGGAATGGCAGGCCCGCCCCCCACCCCCACGACCTTGACCCTTGAAACCGTTTGACTTGCCCAAGGTCTAGCCGCTATTGCTCTCTTCACCTGAAGCACTGAACGCTATGCCCCGCCTCGTCCTCCTCAGCGAGGGTTACACCGGACGCACCTACGAATTGACGGTCGAAAAGACCACCGTGGGACGCGTTTCCGACAACGCCCTTGAAATCCCGGAGGCCTCCGTTTCCAGTCATCACGCCGAGATCGTCCTCCGCGGCAGCGAGGTCCATGTCCGCGACCTCGACTCCACCAACGGCACTTTCATCGACGGTCAGCGCCTGACCGGCGAAGGCCTCCTCAAGCCCGGGCAAATCCTCCGCCTCGGCACCATCGACCTCCGCCTCGAATCCGGCGAGCCCGCCGGCAAGGCCAAGCAGACCTTCGACAAAACCCGCGTCATTCCCCAGGGGGTCAAGGCCGAGGAACTCGAGGGCCGCGGCGGCACCATCACCCTCCAGAACTCCGGCTTCGAACGCCGGGGCGGCGGCGGCGCCAAAATCTTCGTGATCCTCGCCATCGTCATCGGCGTCGCCCTCCTCGGCGCCCTCGTCTGGGTCCTCTTCCTGAAAAGTTAGTGGGTGAACGAGTTAATGAGTTGGCGGGTGCGCCCGAGCGCAACCCCCACTCCCTGACTCCCTGATTCACCCACCCGCTAACCCGCCAACTCCTTCGCGGCTTCTTTCGCCCAGTAGGTGATCACGATGTCGGCCCCGGCGCGGCGCATGGCCAGCAGGCTTTCCATCATCACGGCCCGCTCATCGATCCAGCCCTTGGCCGCCGCTGCCTTCACCATCGAATACTCCGCGCTCACCGCGTAGGCCGCCGTCGGCAACCCAAAGGTCTCCTTGACCCGGTAAATCAGGTCCAGGCATGAGAGGGCCGGCTTCACCATCACCAGATCCGCCCCCTCCGCAATGTCCAGGGCCACCTCCCGCAGCGCCTCCCGCGCGTTGGCCGCATCCATCTGGTAGCTGCGCCGGTCCCCGAACTTCGGCGCCGACTCGGCCGCGTCCCGGAACGGCCCGTAAAAGGCCGAGGCAAACTTCGCCGCATAGGACAGGATCGGCGTGTCCGCGAAGCCCTCGCGGTCGAGCCGGGCCCGGATGGCCGCCACCCGCCCGTCCATCATGTCGCTCGGCGCCACGATGTCCGCGCCCGCCTCGGCATGGCTGGCCGCCGTGCGGGCCAGCAGTTCGAGGGTGGGATCGTTCAGGATGCGCGCCCCGCGGCGGCCCTGCTGCACCACCCCGCAATGGCCATGCGCCATGTACTCGCACAGGCACACATCGGTGATGACCAGGAGCTCGGGCAGTTCCTTTTTCAGCAGCCGCACGGTCTGCTGCACGATGCCCTGGCGCGCGTAGGCGCCGCTGGCCCGGGCATCCTTGCGCTCGGGCAGGCCGAAGAGCAGCACGCCGGGCACGCCGGCCCGCTGGGCGGCCGCGGCTTCCTTCAGCACCTCGTCGGGGGACAACTGGCACACCCCCGGCATGGAGGCGACCGGCTGGCGGACGCCCCGGCCAGGCCGGGCGAACAGCGGGAGAATCAGGCGGCCGGCGTCCAGTTTCGTTTCGGCCACCAGGCGGCGCAGGGCGGCCGACTGGCGGAGGCGACGGGGACGCACCACGGGAAAGCGGCCAAGCACAGGCGAAGTCATGGTAGGCAGGCTACCGGAGCGCCGGGCCGCACGCAATGGCCCGGCGCGCGGGCGTCCCGCCCGCTTCACCCGTCCAGCCCTCCCCAGGGCCGTCTCCTGGCCGGCGAGCCTTACCCCTCCCCGCGCGCCAGGCCACTCCGCCGTTGACGTCCTCCACCCGGGCACGGACAGTCGGCGCCTTCTGTTTCTATGGCACGAATCCAGCGCGCACTGCTTTCTGTTTCCGACAAGACCGGCCTGCTGCCCTTTGCCCAGGCCCTGGCCCAGGCCGGCGTCGAACTGCTCTCCACCGGCGGCACCGCCCAGGCCCTGCGCCAGGGCGGGCTCCAGGTGATCGAGCTCGGCGACTACACCGGGTTCCCCGAGATGCTCGACGGCCGGGTCAAGACCCTCCATCCCAAGGTCCACGGCGGCCTGCTCTACATCCGGGGCAACGCCCAGCACGAGGCCGCCGTGCGCCAGCATGGCATCGGCCCCATCGACCTCGTCGTGGTCAACCTCTATCCCTTCGAGGCCACCGTGGCCAAGCCGGGCGTCTCCCTGCACGACGCCATCGAGAACATCGACATCGGCGGCCCCTCCATGCTCCGCAGCGCGGCCAAGAACCATGACAGCGTGACCGTCGTCACCGACACCGCCGACTACGCCGAGGTCGCCGCGCAGATCACCGCCCGGGGCGAAACCACCCTGCCCCTGCGCCGCAAGCTGGCCGCCAAGGTCTACGCCCGCACCGCCGCCTACGACGCCGCCATCGCCAACCACCTCGGCCGCGAGTTCGCCGCCCTCGCCGGCGAGGACGCCGGGGAATGGCCCGCCCGCCTTACCGTCAATGCCCCGCTCGTCCAACCGCTCCGCTACGGCGAGAATCCCCACCAGAAGGCCGCCCTTTACGGCCGCTTCAACGAATACTTCCAGCAACTGCACGGGAAGGAACTCTCCTACAACAACATCCTCGACCTCACCGCGGCCGCCCACCTGATCGCGGAGTTCGGCAGCGACCGGCCCACTCTCGCCATCCTCAAGCACACCAACCCCTGCGGCGTCGGCCAGGCCGACACCCTGCGCGAGGCCTGGGACCATGCCTTCGCCACCGACCGCCAGGCCCCCTTCGGCGGCATCATCGCCGTCAACCGCCCGCTCGACCTGCCCTGCGCCGAGGCCATCGCCGAAATCTTCTCCGAGGTCATCATCGCCCCCGAGTTCACCCCCGACGCCGCCGCGCTCCTCCAGAAGAAGAAGAACCTCCGCCTCCTCCGCGTGCTCGGCAATCCCTCCGGCGCGGGCACCCTCGAGATGCGCAGCGTGGGCGCCGGTTCCTGGCTCCTCCAGGAACGCGACGCCCGCACCATCCGCTCCCACGACCTCAAGGTCGTCACCCAGCGCGCCCCCACCCCCGCCGAACTCGAGGCCATGCTGTTCGGCTGGCGCGTCGTCAAGCACGTCAAGAGCAACGCCATCGTCTACGCCGGCCCCGGCCGCACCCTCGGCATCGGCGCCGGCCAGATGAGCCGCGTCGATTCCAGCCGCATCGCCGTCTGGAAGGCCGGCGAAGCCAAGCTCCCCCTCGCCGGCAGCGTCGTCTGCAGCGACGCCTTCTTCCCCTTCCCCGATGGTCTCATCGCCGCCGCCCAAGCCGGCGCCACCGCCGCCATCCAGCCCGGCGGCTCCGTCCGCGACGAGGAGGTCATCGCCGCCGCCAACGAACACAACGTCGCCATGGTCTTCACCGGCGTCCGCCACTTCCGGCACTGAACGGCCCTGCCTAAACCTCCGCCCACGCGCAGCCTCCACTGCCGTCGGAACTGCATCGGGCTTTCCAGGCGGCCGCTGCGCGGCCGCACCCCAGGCAAACCCTAGGCCGTCGCGGGACCCGCACTCCGCCGCCCCCAGGCCCAGCCCAGGAACAGGAAGAACGGCCACGCCAACGCCGGGATGTAGAGCCCGAACTCCACCATCCCCTGCCCTGCAAAACCCAGCAGGCCCAGCCAGACCGCCGTCGCCACCGGCTCCCCGCCCCCGCCCCCACCGGGCCGTGACCCCACCCGCAGGAACGCCGGGCGCAGCGCCACCAGCGACACCCCGATGAACCCCGCGTAGAGCAGCAGGGCCGGCACTCCCGCGTCACAGCCCTGCTGCAGGTAATCATTGTGGGCCAACCGCGCCATCTCGGCCTCCGGCGGCTTGAGCTCCCGATACGGAACCTGGAACGTCCCCGGCCCATAGCCCAGCAACGGCCGGGCCTCCGTCAGGGTCCACGCCACCCGCCAGTAATCCCGCCGCGCCGCCAAACTGCTGGCCCCCTTCTCAAAATAACCCGCATGCCGGCCCAGGAAGGCCAGCAATCCCGCGCCCAGCAGCACGGCCAGGCAGGTCCACCGCAGGAACGGCCGCAGGGGGGCCGCCATCAGGGCCAGCGCGCCCAACCCCAGGGCCAGCAACCACCCGGACTTCGATCCCGACCAATAAAGCGCCCCCGCCGCCGCCACGCCCAGCAGCACGGCCAGCGCGCGCCCCGCCTGCGGCCGCCGACGCCAGGTCCACAGCGCCGCCAGCACCGGCGGCACGAGCAGCAGCACCCCGCCGGCCAGGGCGTTCGGATAAACAAAGGTGCCGAACACGCGCTGGCTGGAAAGTTTGACCCGGAACTCGGGCGAATCGATCCGCGCGCGCACGGCCTCCGGCAGCTGCAGGAAGGCGGCCCGCGTGCGTTCCAGCCCGCCAAAATGCTGGTCCCACGCCGTGGCCAGCACCACCAGCACGCCCGCCCCCAGCCCCAGCCACACCGGGCGCAGATCGCGCAGGCCCGACCACCCGCCCCAGCCAACCGCCGCGCACGCCACGCAGCCCGCAAAGTGCAGGACGGTCGCCCGGGTCAGCGCGGCATCGACCGTCTGTGTCGCACTCACGACCTGCCAGCCCAGCCAGCCCACCAGCAGGAGGCCCGGCCACGGCCATCCGGAGGCGGGCCGGCGCCACTGCAGCAGGGCGGCCACGCCGAGCAACGCGAGCAGCGCATATCCCCAGGACACGGGCCAGGTGGCGATGAGCGCCTCATGCAGGCTGGCCGGCGCCGCCAGCGGATCCCAGGCCTGCCCGGGACGGCTGGCAAAGATGACCGGGTTGCCCAGCTTCATGACGATGAGGGCCAGGCAAAAGCCAAACAGCGCGCCGGCATTGCGCTCGCGCGGCGTCGGCCACGCCGGGTCGTGGCCGGGGGGAAGCGGGTCGGGGGGAATGCGCTTCACCGGGGCAGGGAAAGTCCGGCGTCAGAGCCGCAGCCGCAGCAGCCCGACCTCCAGGGCGAGCGCCTCCTGCACGTTGGAGAAAAGCAGCCGCTGCAGTTGCTCCAGCTGGCGCAGGTTCTCCATGGCGTCCGCCGAGGAGATCCGGCCGGCCACGGCCAGCGTGGCCTCGCGGCATTCGGGGTAGCTGAGCAGGTCCTGCCCGAGGTTCTGCACCGTGAGGAGGACGTCCCGGAGCCACCACTGCAGCGCCCCGACCAGCTCGCCGCGGTGCCGCCGGTATTCCGATTCCACCGCGGCCTTGAGTTCCTCCTCCCACTTGTCGCGCAGCTCCGACTCGATGTCGTCGTGGCGCTCGAGGGGCGATTGGACCTTCAACTCCGCCTCCACGGCCTCCCGCGCGGCCGCCAACCGCTGCAGCAGGGCCGAGAGAAGACGGTAGCGGCCCAGCAGGCTTTTCTGCCCGGCGGCCGCCATGCCGCTGAACTCCCGCACCCACGCGAGCAGGGCCGGATGGCGGTGCCGCTGCCCCTCGCCGGCAAAGGCCAGGCGCTGGCAGCGCGAGAGGATGGTCTCCAGCATCCGCTGGGGCTCCGTCGACAGCAGCAGCAGGAAGGTGTCCGGCGGCGGCTCTTCCAGGGTCTTCAGGAAGGCGTTGGCCGCGTTCGGGTTCAGGCGGTCCGCCGCCACCAGGATGGCCACCTTCACCGGTGCCTGGGTCGGCTTGAGATACAGGCGGTCCAGCAGTTGCCGGATCTGCTCAATCTTGATCACCCGGGTCTTCGATTCCGGCCGCACAAAGGTCACGTCCGGATGCAGGCCCTCGTCCGCCTTGCGGCAGGCCGCGCAGGCGTCACAGGAATCCAGCGGCCGGCCGCTGGCCCCGCGCCGGGGCGGACGCTCGCAGCACAGCACCTTGGCCAGCGTCCGCGCCACCCCCTCCAGCTCCGCCAGGTCCGGTCCCTGGAAGATCAGGCCGTGGGCCAGCCGCCCCTGGTCCAGGCTGCGCTGCAACAACCGGACCACGTCCTGCTGCTCGGGATGGGCGGACCAGCTCATGGTCAGGCAGAGGGAGTCGTCTGGGGATGCAACCGCACCAGCAACGGGATGCTCCCCTCCTGCCGGCCGTCCACCGCAATGTCGATCGAGTAAAGGCCCTGCTTCTCAAAGCGCAGGTTCTGGATGTTCACGATGAAGTTCCGGGACAGGAAAATGGTGTCGTCCGGCACCTGCACGTCCACCGCCTGCACAATGGGATCCTTGGTCAGCGGCCGCCCGTCCTCGTCCACCAGGTTCAGCCGCACCTCGTGCCGGCCCTCCTCCGCCTTGCCAAACATCAGGCGCAGGGCAATGGAACACTGCGGGTGCACCGCCGGCAGCTGGCTCGTGTAGATGGTGTCAAAGGTCCCCAGGATGTTCAGCTTGCCGCTGTTGTCCGTCGCCGCATCGCACAAGACCGACACCAGGATGTCCATATGGTCAGGCCCAAGAATAGGGATGCCGGGGGCACTTTCAGCAACAATCTTCAACCGCCCGCCCCGGCCGCTCAGCCCGACCCGGTGAGTTCCTTCAGGTCCGCCCGCACCTTCTCGTAGCTGGTGGCATAGGCCAGCACCGCCGGGTCCGGCTCAATCCCCCACGCGACGCAGGCGGCCCGGTAGAGGTCCGGCCACCAGTTGCGATGCTCCGTCCGCCCCTCCCGCCGCCACGCCTCCCAGTTCAGCAGCACCTTGCTCCAGCACTCGTCCCCGTAACGCACCGCCGCCTTCGCGTCCGCAAAGGCGGGCAGATACCAGTCCCGCCCAATCCGCGCATGCAACACCTCGTCCGCCCAGTCGTAGTCCTGGAAAAGCGCGCTCAACGGATTATGCGAGGCCAGCCCCACCTCCCATTCAAAGCGCTTGCCCGTCCGCGGCATCAACCCCTGCTCGATGTAATACAACACCGCGTGCCGCTCCAGGGGCGTCAACTGCGTGTTCAGGGCCAGGCTCCACGTGAAGTTCACCCGCACGCAGCGCGGCCAGTCGATGCCCAGCGCCACAAACCCCACCTCCCCCATCAGGGCATGCCGCGCCTCGTCCCACAGCTGCCGCGTCATGTCCCGGTAATACTCCCACGGCTTGCCCGGGGTCTGCGCCAGGATCCCCGCCATCATCTCCGGCACATCAATCTCCCGCAGCCGCTTGTAGAACATCATCAGGGTCTTCGGCTCCGCCGCAAAGGACGGGTCATACAGGAACGCCTCCGCGTTCACTCCCATGTTGTAGGGATCCGGAAACCGCGCGTCCCGCCGCGGCACCGGATCATACTCATGCGGCCGCGCCGAATGCAGCCGCCCCGGCAGCGCCGGCCACGGCTCCGCCGCCGTGCCGTCCAGGCCCCCGGCCGCCGCCAACGCCGCGTCCAACCGCCCCAGCCAGCCCGCCGCCCGCGCCCGCAGCCCCCCCGGCCCACCACCCTCGGCCGCCTCCAGCGCCTCCAGCGCCTCCACCGCCCGGCCGCCAAACTCCAGCATCTCCTCCACCTCCAGCAACGCAAACCGCAGGACGCGCACGGTGGGATGATCCGCCAGCACATTCGTGTCCGCCAGGTGCCGGCGCATGGCCGCGCGCACGGCCGGCAACGCCCGGTCATACAGGCCCAGCACCAACTCCCCCGTCGTGGGCGCCCCCAGCACCTCGTCAAGAAACACCTCCAGCCCCGCGTGCGGCGTCTCCTCCAGTCCCAGCGGCGGTTCGCGCATCTCCCCCACCCGCCGCCGCAGGGCGGCCACATGCTCCGCGCAGTAATGCGCATGCAGGCTGAACGCCATCTTCAACTCATGCAGCGGCTCCGCCGTCAGGCGCGCAACGAAAACCCCATGCAGGCGGCGCAGGACGTAGTGCAGGCGCTTGAGCCGCGTCACGCACGCTTCCACGGAAAGCCCGGGCCGCGCGGCCTCGGCAAAGGTCGTCAGGCCGGCCAGCGGCGGAAGTCCCGGACAGGGCTGCGGTGTCATCATGCGCCCACCCTAGCAGGCCATCCCCCAACTCCAAGGCCCCTCGAGCCCGGGTCGGCCCCCAGGCGGCCCCCAGGCGGCGCTCAGGCGGCCCGGCGGGGCCAGCGCACCGGGGCCCAGCGCAGGGTGGCCACGATGAGTCCAAACACCACCACGTAGAGCACGGTGAACAGGACCGGGCTGGCGTCGAAGAACAGCAGGCGCTGCAGCCAGTGCTGCACGCACGACTCCCCATGGCCGGCCTGGCCGGCGCCGTGGCGCAGCCAGTTCTCCAGCGTGGTGAGCGGGCAATCCACGCCCAGGACGGCCTCGGCCGCCACATAACCCATGGCCAGCAGGTGGGCGCCGCGGAACCACGGGTTGCCCACCCAGTGCCACCGCCGCAGCCGGCCCACCCAGGTGAGGACGAGGCCGGCCACGATGAAGGCCGCGAAGGCGAAGTGGACAGCCAGGACGACATCGGCCAGGGCCCGCTGGAGTCCCGGGGACATGGGGCGTCAGGCCTTGGCGTGGCGTTCGATCATGGCGATGATCTCCTGCACCGAGGCCGGCTTGGCCAGGCAGGGATGGTCGCAGATGATGCCTTCGTGCTCCTCCACCTGGCTGCGGCGGACGGCGGCGGTGAGGAACACGATGGGGACATCCTTGAGGGCGGGATCGGCCTGGAACTGGGCGGCCACGTCGCCGCCGGCCAGGCGCGGCATGATGAGGTCCAGCAGCACCAGGTGGGGCTTGAACTCCCGGGCGGCGGCCTGGGCGTCCTCGGGCCAGTTTTCCACGCGGACCTCATAGCGGCCGGTGTCCTCGAGGTTGAGCTTGAGGAGGGTGGTCAGGCTTTTCTCGTCATCGACGACGAGGATGCGTTTCTTGCCGGGGTTGCTGGTCATGGGGAAGGTTTGCGGGCCTGCAGGGCGACGCTGACGCGCGCCCCGCCCTCGGGACGGTTGCCGAGATCGATCCGGCCGCCGTGCAGTTCGATGATTTTTCTGGAGACAGGCAGGCCCAGGCCGGTGCCGACCCCGGCGGGCTTGGTGGTGAAGAAGGGGTCGAAGACGCGGGGGAGATTGGCCTCGGGGATGCCGGGCCCGCTGTCCTCGATTTCCGTGATCACGGCCAGATCGCCGGGCCAGAGGCCGGCCCCGGAGCGGTTCCCCTCCGAGTGGGTCGAGGCGGTGGCGGTCCGGGTGAAGGTGCGCACGCGAAGCCGGCCGCCCTGCGGCATGGCCTGGATGGCGTTGAGAAAGACGTTGAGGAAGACCTGCTGGATCTGGGTGCGGTCAACGGCCACCTCGGGCAGGTCGGGGGCAAGATCCATCTCCAGCCCGATCCGGGCGGAGGCCAGTTCATGGCGCAGCAGGCGGAGGGAATCCTGCAGGAGGAGATTGAGATCGACCGGCTGGACCACCGGGGCCTGGTCGGCGGCGAAGTTGAGGAGGCCCCGGGTGATGTTGTCCGCCCGCTGGATGGCCTCGCGCATTTCGTCCAGCACGAGGGTGACCTTGGCCTCGGCCGGCACCTTGCCGGCCAGGTAATTGAGGCCCATCTGCAGGATGGCCAGCGGATTCTTGACCTCGTGGGCGACGCCGGCGGCGAGGGTGGCGATGGACTCCATCTTGCCGGCCTGGATGAGCTGGAGCTGGGCGGACTTGAGCTCCTCATGCGAGCGGCGGAGCGCCTCCGCGCTGGCGGCCAGGGCCTCGTTTTTCTGCCGGAGTTCCTCGATGAACCGATGACGCTCGGTCACGTCCCAGAAAATGCACTGGGTGCCCAGGATGGCGCCCCGGGCGTCCCGGATCGGCGTCTTGACCACATGGACATGGATCTTGTCGCCGTTGGGGGCCACGTTTTCCTCCGTCGTCTCGAGGATCTCGCCCGTGCGGATGACGCGCCGGTCGTCCTCCTGATACTTGGCGGCCAGGGCCGGGGGATAGAAGTCGACGTCGGTCCGGCCAATGATGTCCGCCAGCGGCCGACCCAGGGCCTGGCAAAACCGCTGGTTGGCGAAGGTGAACCGTTCCTGCAGGTCCTTGCGGAACATGCTCTGCGGGAGGTGCTCCACCAGGGAATGATAGAAGGCCTCCTGGGACACCAGGCGTTCCTCGGCCCGGTGGCGCTCGAGGGCATAGCGGATGGCGCGCGACAAGAGCGCGGAATCAAGGCGGCCCTTGACCAGGTAATCCTGCGCCCCCTCGCGCACCGCCCCCACCGCGAGGGTCTCGTCATCCTGGCCGCTCAGCACGAGGATGGGCACGGACGGCGCCGCCGCATGCAGCGCCCGGAACACCTCCAGCCCGCGGCCGTCCGGCAGGGACAGGTCCGTGAGCACGACATCAAACGTCGACGAGGCCAGCCGCCCGAGGGCCTCGGACACGCGGCCGGCCACCACCACGTCGCAGCCCGCGCCCGGCCCCTCACGCAGCATCCCGGCCAGCAGGCGCGCGTCCCCGGGGTTGTCCTCCAGGAGCAGCAGGTGCAGCCGCGTGGGTTCGTTCATGCCTCAGGGTGTGGCCTCGCCACACGCGTCATCCCAGCACGGACCCGGCCGCCGCGGCGAGCCGGAAATGGGCGCGCCGCCCGGTCGGCCGGGCATTTTCCCTTCCCCCCTCCCGCCCGGCCGACCTATAACACGCCCGTGTCCGGCCCGCCTTCCACACCCCTCGGTGCCTCCACCCGCTATTGCGCCGTCTACGGGCATCCCATCCGTCATTCCGCCTCCCCCGCCTTCCAGAACGCCGGCCTCGCCGCCCTCGGCCTGGACTGGCGTTACCTGGCCTTCGACGTCCACCCCGACCGCCTGGCCGAGGCCATCGCCGGGGCGCGGGCGATGAAGTTTCTCGGGCTCAACCTGACGGTGCCCCACAAGCTGCTGGCGGTGGACCTGGTCGATGTGCTGGACGAGACCGCCGCAACCTGGGGCGCGGTCAACACCATCCGGTTCGAGGCGCGCGACGCGGCGGGCGCCTGGCGGCCCCTCGGCGAGTTCCCGGGCCCCGTGCCGGAGGAGATTCGCAGCCATGGCTTCAACACGGACGCCGATGCCATCGTGCGCTCGCTGCAGGAGGACCTCGGGTTTGCGCCGGCCGGCCGGCGCATCCTGCTGCTGGGGGCGGGCGGGGCCGGACGCACGGCCGCCCTGCGCCTGGCCGCGGCGGGCGCGGGCCACCTGTTCCTCGTCAACCGCACCGCGGCCAAGGCGGAGGCCGTCGGCCGCGAGATCGTCGCCCGCTTCCCGGGCGTCGGCGTGACGGTCGGCTACCCGGACGGCCCGGTCGACCTCCTCCTCAACGCCACCTCGCTGGGCTTGCACGCGGCCGACCCCCTGCCCTGTGACACGCGGGCTTTTCCCCTCGGCCGGGCCGGGCTGGCCTACGACATGATTTACCGGCCGGCCGAGACCCCGCTGCTGGCCGCCGCGCGGGCGGCGGGTTGCCGCACCGCCAACGGCCTGGGCATGCTCCTCTACCAGGGGGCCCGCGCCTTGGAGCTTTGGACCGGGCGCCCCGCGCCGATAGAGGTCATGCGCAGGGCCCTGCGCGACAATGTCTATGGCACCCACTGACCAGCGGCCGACGGAAGGCCTCCGCCCATGTTGACGGAGTCCTCCATGCTGGCGCGCACCCTCGACCCGGCGGTCTGGGCGGCCGTGCCATTCCATTTCTGGTCGATCTGCTTCCTGGCTTTCGGCTGCTGCGTGGGCAGCTTCCTCAACGTCTGCATCCATCGCCTGCCCCGGGGCATGAGCGTGGTCTCCCCCCCGTCCCACTGCCCCCACTGCCGCCACTCCATCCCCTGGTTCCTCAACGTCCCCCTCTTCACCTGGCTCTTCCTGCGCGGACGCTGCGCCCAGTGCCGCGCCCCCATCAGCCCCCGCTACTTCATCGTCGAACTCCTCACCGGCCTGCTCTTCCTCGCCGCCTGGCTGGCCGTCGGGCGCCAGTCCGCCTGGCTCGCCCTCGCCTACTGCCTCGTCCTCGCCGGCCTCACCGCCGCCACCTTCATCGACTTCGAGCACTACATCATCCCCGACGAAATCACCATCGGCGGCATGGTCGCCGGCGTCCTCTGCTCCTTCGCCGTCCCCGCCCTGCACGGCCAGTCCGCCCCCCTCGCCGGCCTCATCCACAGCTTCCTCGGCCTGGGCGTCGGCCTCGGCATCGTTTACCTCGTCGTCCGCGTCGGCAAGGTGCTCTTCGGCCGCCAACCCATCGAGCTGCCCCCCGGCTCACGCGTCGTCTTCACCGAGAACGCCATCGTCCTGCCCCACGAGGAAATCCCCTTCGAGGACGTCTTCTACCGCGAAACCGACGCCGTCACCCTCGAGGCCGCCTCCGTCGAACTTATCGACCGCTGCTACCGCAACGTCCCCGTCCGCCTGCTCCCCAGCCGCCTCCACATCGGCCAGGACCAGTTCGACCCCGAATCCATCCGCCAAATGGAGGTGGTCGCCGACCGCCTCGTCCTCCCCCGCGAAGCCATGGGCCTCGGCGACGTCAAGTTCATGGGCGCCATCGGCGCCTTCCTCGGCTGGCAGGCCACCCTCTTCTCCCTCATGGCCAGTTCCATCCTCGGCGCCCTCGTCGGCATCGCCCTCATCGCCCTCCGCCGCCAGGATTGGTCCAGCAAGCTGCCCTACGGCCCCTACATCGCCGTCGCCGCCGTGGTCTGGATGTTCAGCGGCCGCGCCCTGCTCGACTGGTGGCTGGGCCGCTGACCCCGCGCCCCCACCGCCGCGCCTAAACCCCGCCCCGGTTCTTCCGTTATAGAGCAGGCGCGGGCGCCCTTTCCGGGCGCGCCGCCCCTGCACGGATGCCGACGGAACAGCCTCAACCGACCTCCCCACGCGTGGAGCAGTCGGCCACCCACGTGGCCGTCGGCGCCGCCTTCGTCCTCGCCCTCGTCCTGCTGGGCGCTTCCGCCCGGGAACTGCTCTCCGCCCCCGTCTTCCCCGAGTCCCTCACCCCGCCCCTGGTCACCGCCGGCCTGTCCGCCCTCGTCCTGCTCCTTGCCCTGGCCACCGCCCAACTCGCCCGCGAGGGTCGCGCCCTCCGGGCCCAGCAGACCGAATTGGCCCGCCTCTCCCTCGTCGCCCACCGCGGGGACACCGCCGTCTTCATCACCGACCAGGAGGGTCTCATCGAGTGGACCAACGAGGCCTTCACCCGCCTGAGCGGCCACGCCGCCGCCGACGCCGCCGGCAAGGCCCCGGGATCGCTCCTCCTCGGCAGCCTCCCCAACCTCACCCTCATCCAGCGCCTCCGCGAGGCCGTCACCGCCGGCAAACCGGTCGCCGTCGAGATGCTCTGCCCCCACCGCCGCGGCCACCGCTACTGGGCCAGCCTCCACCTCAACCCGGTCCTCGACCCCGACGGCCGCGCCGCGCACTTCGTCGGCGTCGCCCATGACATCACCGCCCGCAAGCGCGCCGAGGAGGAGTTCCAGCGCGTCCATCGCCGCAATGAACTGCTGCTCAACGCCGCCGGCGAGGGCATCTTCGGCCTCGATCCCCAGGGCGCCATCACCTTCGTCAACCCCGCCGCCGCCCGCCTGACCGGCTGGGAACCCGGCGAGCTCATCGGCCGCCCCGCCAGCACGCTCGTCCACACGCTGCGCGTCCTGCACGGCGCCGGCTCCAGGGACGACCTCTTCACCGGGGCCGCCTTCATCGACGGCACGGTCAACACCGGCGACAGCGACGAATTCCGGCGGCGCGACGGCACGGCCTTCCCGGTCGAATACACCAGCACGCCCCTGCTCGAGAACGGCAGCCCGGCCGGGTCCGTGGTGGTCTTCCGCGACGTGACCGACCGCCGCCAGGGCGAGGTCTTCCGGGCCCGCCAGGCCCGCCAGTTCTCGCTGCGCGCCGAGGTCGCCTTCGGCCTGTCCCAGGGGGAAAGCCTGCGCAACTTCCTCCACCGCTCCATGCAGGCGCTCGTCCGCCATCTCGACGGCGCCTTCGCCCGGGTCTGGACCCTCAATGCCGCCGAGGGCGTCCTCGAGCTCCAGGCCAGCGCCGGACTCTACACCCACCTCAACGGCTCCCACGCGCGCATCCCCCTCGGCACCTTCAAGCCCGGCCGCATCGCCCGCGAGGGCCTCCCCCAGATCAGCCACAACCTCATCACCGACCCCGACATCATCGACAAGGAATGGGTGCTGCGCGAACGCATGCAGTCCTTCCTCGGCTTCCCCCTCCTCGTCGAGGGCCGCGTGGTCGGCGTCATGGCCGTCTTCTCCCGCAACCGGCTGCCCGACGACGCCATGGAACTCATGGCCTCCGTCGCCGACACCATCGCCCAGGGCACCGTGCGCAAGCGGGCCGAGGAAAAGATCGCCGAGCAGGCCGCCCTCCTCGACAATTCCCGCGACGCCATCGTGGTCATCGATCTCCAGCACCGCTGCTCCTACTGGAATCGCTCGGCCGAGGCCCTCTACGGCCGCACCGCCGCGGAAATGGCCAGCCAGCCGGCCGACCAGCTGCTCTTCCCCGACCGCGCCTTCTTCGAGCGCGCCCGCACCCTCACCCTCCAGCGCGGGGAGTTCAGCGACACCGGATCCGCCACCGGCGCGGGCAACCGCCCGGTCACCGTCGAGACCCGCTGGAACCTCATCCATGACGAGGAGGGCCGCCCGCGCTCCATCCTCATCGTCGGCACCGATGTCACCGAGAAGAAGCGCATCGAGCAGCAGTTCCTGCGCACCCAGCGCATGGAAAGCATCGGCACCCTCGCCGGCGGCATCGCCCACGACCTCAACAATGTCCTCTCCCCCATCATGATGTCGGTGGAGATGCTCAAGGAACGGTTCCAGGACGAGCCCAGCCGCCGCATGCTCGGGCTCCTCGAGACCAGCGCCCGCCGCGGCGCCGGCCTCGTCCGCCAGGTCCTCACCTTCGCCCGCGGCGTCGATGGCGAACGCGCCCTGCTCCAGCCCAAGCACCTCATCAAGGACATCGCCAAGATCATCCACGACACCTTCCCCCGCAACATCACCCTCAAGATGCACGTGCCGGAATCCCTCTGGCCCGTGCTCGGCGACGCCACCCAGGTCCACCAGGTGCTGCTCAACCTCGCCGTCAATGCCCGCGACGCCATGCCCGGCGGCGGCCTGCTCACCCTCACCGCGGAAAACGTCGTCCTCGCCCCCGGCTCCGAGCCGCCCGGCAGCGGCCTCGACGCCGGCGCCTACACGCTCATCCGCGTCGCCGACACCGGCACCGGCATCCCCCGCGACATCCTCGAGAAAATCTGGGAACCGTTCTTCACCACCAAGGAAACCGGGAAAGGCACCGGCCTCGGCCTCTCCACCGTCCTCGGCATCGTCAAGAGCCACCACGGCGCCATCCTCCTCGACACCGAACCCGGCAAGGGCACCCGCTTCTCCGTCTACCTCCCCGCCCAGGAACACCAGGCCGTCGCCGCCGAGCAGGAACCCCGCCCGCTGCCCGCCGGCCGCGGCCAGGTCATCCTCGCCGTCGATGACGAGGCCGCCGTCCTCTCCATGACCAAGGCCACCCTCGAGGCCTTCGGCTACCGCGTCCTCACCGCCACCGACGGCGCCGAGGCCCTCGCCGCCTTCACCGCCCACCGCGGCCAGATCCAGGGCGTGCTCACCGACATGATGATGCCCAACATGGACGGTCCCTCCACCATCCGTGTCCTCCAGCGCCTCGACCCCCGCGTCCGCATCATCGCCACCAGCGGCCTCATGGACGCCCAGCGCCTCCATGACCAGACCGGGCTCGAGCACATCCCCCTGATCCAGAAGCCCTACACGGCCGAGAAACTCCTCACCACCCTGCATTCGGTCCTCGCCGACGCCGCCTGAGGCCGCCTGAGGCCGCCTGACGCCGGCCCTCCCCGGCCCCGCCTTCCCGCCCGCCCTCGTCATTCCCCGGGTTCCACCGGCTCAAAACAGTTCCGGTCCCGGTTCTTGCGCACCCGCTCCGGGTCAAACAGGCGGCCATTCATCGCCACATACACCCCCGGGCCCAGCGCCTGCAGCGCCCCCACCGCCACCCCGATGTTGAAGGCCGCGTCGCTCCCCTGGAACCGCGCCGGCTGCATCGACCCGGTCAACACAATCACCTTCCCCGGAATCCCCGCCAGCACCCGCGCCGTCTCCACCATCGTGTCCGTCCCGTGCGTCACCAGCACCCGGTCCGCCCCGCATGCCTCCACCCGCTCCCGGATCAGCCGCCGGTCCGCTTCCGTCAGTTCCAGGCTGTCCTTGCGCAGCACGCTTTCCACCGTGAACGCAAACCCCACCCCGGCCAGCCGGAAAACCTCCAGCACCTGCGGCTCCCCCACCGCATACTCGCTGCGCGCGTCGAAGTAGACCTTGTCAATCGTGCCGCCGGTGGTCAGGACGTGAATCTTCATGCTCAAATAACCGGCGCCCGTTCCTCGCCGAGGCGGGCGCCCAGGTTGCCGTAGCGGTGATAATCCAGGCTGACGCTCTGCTCGAGCACATACCACAGCAGTTCCACCCGGCCCTCGGCCACCACCGGGCTGTCGCAGACGCACAGGCCAATCCCGGCCGCGGCCGCCCGCACCGCGGAGGGCACGCGATCCGGCCCCGCATAGCGCAGCCGGTCCGTGTGTTCCGCCCGCACCACCGCCGCCAGCTCCGCCTCGGTCTCCTCCACAAACTCAATCCCCCCCGCCCAGTCCTCGGTCAACTCTTCCAGCCAGCGGATGCGCGGGTCCGCCGCCCCCCCGGCCGGGACGCTCACCGTCACCCCCGACCCCACCGCCGCCGCCGCGCAGGCCCGGGCCGCCAGGTCAAAGAAGGTGTCGGCCGGATGCACCCCCAGCCGGATTTCCCCCACCGGCAGATACCGCCGCAGGTTGTCCTGGCCCAGCAACCGGAACTGATCGTGCGCCACCCCAAACTCCTCGCGCGCCCGGCGATCATAGCTGTCCAGGGCCGCCAGCAACCGGGCCCGCCCGGCCGCCAACCCCGGGTCCGCGGCGGCCAGCAGCCGCTGCCGGAAGGATTCCAACGCCGGATGCGCCAACGGCCGCCCGCCCGCGCCCGCCGGCACCGGGCCGTCCGCAAAGCGCATGAACTGCGCCACGTAATTGGGTCCGCCCGCCTTCAACCCCGGCCCAAAGCACGACTTGCCCATGCCGCCAAACGGTTGCCGCAGCACCAGCGCCCCCGTGGTCGGCCGGTTGAGGTAAAGGTTGCCCGCCCGGATGCCCGCCTTCCATTCCGCCTGCTCCCGATCATCCAGGCTCTGCAGCCCGCTGGTCAGCCCGTAGCCGGTCTGGTTCACCAACTCCATGCCCTCCGCCAGGGTCGAGAACCGCATCACCCCCAGCACGGGCCCGAAAAACTCCACCCGATGGGTGTCGCTCCCCGGCGTCACGCCCCACTTCACGCCCGGCGACCACAGGTTCGGGTTGCCCTCGAGGTTCCGCGGCAGCACCGCCCAGCTTTCCCCGGGGCCCAGGGTCTTGAGCGCGGTCTCCAGGTCGCCCGCCGGCGGCCGGATCAGCGGCCCCACCTTGGTGGCCAGATCCCACGCGCTCCCCACTTTCAGGCTGTGCACCGCATCGCACAGCGACGCCTTGAAGTGCGGGTCGTCGTAGACCTCGTCCTCCAGCAGCAGCAGCGAGGCGGCCGAACATTTCTGGCCCGCATGGCCAAAGGCCGACTGCACCACGTGCTTGATCGCCTGCTCGCGATCGGCCAGCGCCGTGACCATCATCGCGTTCTTCCCTCCCGTCTCCGCGTAAAGCGGCAAGGCCGGCTGCGCCCGCAGCATCGAGAGCGCCGTCTGCGTCCCGCCCGTCAGGATCACCGCCGCCACGCCCGGATCCGCCACCAGCGCCGCGCCGGGGCCGCCGCCCGCGCAGGGCACGAATTGCAGCACCCGCCGCGAAACCCCCGCCCGCCAGAAACACTGGCACAGTTCCCAGGCCGGCAGCACGGCGTCCGAGGCCGGCTTGAGGATGACCGTGTTGCCCGCCGCCAACGCGGCCGCAATGCCGCCGCACGGGATCGCGATCGGGAAGTTCCAGGGCGAGACCACCACCACCACGCCCTTGCCCTGCGCCCGCCCGGCCAGCCCTTCCTGGAAGTGGCGCGCCGCGCCCCGGTAAAACTCGCAGAAATCCACCGCCTCCGACACCTCCGGGTCCGCCTCGCCCACCGTCTTGCCCCCGTTGGCCAACGCCGCCCCGATCAGGTCCCCGCGCGCCGCCCGCAGTTCGTGCGCCACCCGGCCCAGCACGGCCGACCGCTCGGACGGCTCCAGCCGCCGCCACCCGTCGGCATCCTCTCCCGCGCACGCCACCGCCCGGGCCACCTCGGCCGCGCCCGCCGGACGGTAGCGCGCCACCACCACGCCAGGCCGCGAGGGATCCAGCGCGTCGCGCCGCAGGCCGGAATCGGCGGGCTCCGGAATCGCCCATTCCTGGCCGTCGATCACCAGCGGCACCAGGGGCGCCGCGCCGTCCACCCGAACCTTCCAGCGCGCCAGCACGCCCTCCACCCACTCCACGTTGTGCCCCAGGGCGAAGTCCGTGTCCGGCTCGTTTTCAAACCGGTCCCACGCCCTCTCCGGACGCGGCCCCGACCCGGCCGGCTGCCGGCGGTCCTGGGTGCGCCGGGGCGCCTCATCGACCGCGGCGAGGCCCGCAAAGGCCGCCCGAAACCCGGCCTCCAACCCGCGCCACTCCTCGCTGTCGACCCGCAGCCGGAAGGCGTGCCGCAGGAAATTGTCCGGCCCCGTGTTCTCGTCCAGCCGCCGGATCAGGTAGCCGATCGCGCTGAGGAAGTCCTCCTTCGGGCAGGCCGGGGCATAGAGCAGGAGGTTGTGGGCCCGCTCGAACAGGGCCCGGCGCTGGTGGTTGGCCATGCCTTCCAGCATCTCGAACTGGACGCGGTCGCCCGCCTGCGCCTCCGCCGCCAGCACCAGCCCAAAAGCCAGGTCGAAGAGGTTGTGCGACGCCAACCCCAGGCGGACCGCGGCCAGGTTCTCCGGCCGCATCGCCTCCAGCACCATGCGCTTGTACTGGGCGTCGGTCTCCGCCTTCGTCCGGAACGGCGCCTGCGGCCAGCCGCGCAGCGCCGCCTCCACGCGTTCCATCTCCATGTTCGCCCCCTTCACCAGCCGGACCGTGACCGGCCCGCCCCCCGCCGCCACCCGCCGCCGCGCCCACGCCTGGATCGTCCGCTGCACGCCCGCCGAATCCGGCAGGTAGGCCTGCAGGGCCAGCCCCGCCCCCGCCTGTTCCAACCCCGGCCGCTCCAGCGTGCGCATGAACGCCTCCGCCGTCAGGTGCATGTCCCGGTATTCCTCCATGTCCAGGTAGACAAACTTCGGCACCTCCGTGCCGTCCGAACGCAGGAACCGCATCCGGGCCGCCGTCCGGTAAAGCAGCTCCAGCCGGTCGCACAGCACCGCCACCGTGTGGGACCGCGCCAGGGCCGACACCTGCGAGTAGAGCGTCGAGATCTTCACCGACACCACCTCGACCTCGGGCAGCCCCAGCGCCTCCAGCAGGGCTTCCAGCCGGCGCTCGGCCTCCGCCTCCCCCAGCACGGCCTCGCCCAAAAAGTTCAGGTTCATCCGCACCCCCTCCGCCCGCCGCGCTTGCAGGTGCCCGGTCAGCAACTCGCGCTCGGCCGGCAGGATGACGTTGGCCGTCTCGCGATGCAGGCGATCCTTCATCAGCGGCACCGCCACCCCCGGCGCGTAGCCGCCAAACGACTGGAATCCCCGCAACAACGTCCGCTCCAGCGGGCTGAAGAACCGCGGCACGCCCTGCACGTCGAGGATATGGATGAACTGATCGGCCGTGCGCCGCGCGGCGTGCGAGCGGAAGGCCTGGTCGGTCATCTGGACCAGCGTGGCCTTGTCCCCCGGGTGCGCCAGCATCCGGTCCAGCTCGGCCTGCTGCCGCCGTTCCTGCGGGGTCTGCAGTTCCATGGCCCGGGCCTGCAGTTCGCGCGCCAGCGCCACCGCCCGCTCCACCCTTGCCGCATGCGCCTCCAGGCCCCCGGCAAGGCTTGCCTCTTTCATGAGAACAATGAGGGCACACCCGCCCGCGCCCGTCGAGCCTGCGCTGCCCGCCCTCCCCCGCCCGCGGTGAATAACTCCCCTGAATTTCTGCTTCCCCGCCCTCCGGGCCGGGTTACATTGGCCGACGTGTCCGAACTGAGCTTCAACCCCTCCAGCCGTTCGGCGGTGCTGTCGCCCGAGGCCGCCGTCCCGGACCGGGCGTGGTTCTGCCTGCGCACGCAGCCCAAGCGCGAACACCTCGCCACCCAACACCTCGAACTGCTGGGGGATGTGGAGGTGTTCAACCCCCGCATCCGCTTCACCCGCCGGACCCGCCGCGGCACCTACGCGGTCACGGAGTCGATGTTCCCCAACTACCTGTTCGCCCGCTTCGACTGGCGCACGGCCATGAACAAGGTCGGCTACGCCACCGGCATCAGCTGCATCGTCCACTTCGGCGAGCGCTACCCCATCATCCCCGACCAGGCCATCACCGACCTCAAGGAACTCCTCGGCGAGGAGGAGGTGCGCGTCATCGACAACACCCCGCAGCCCGGCGAGACGGTCGAACTGGTCGGACGCGCCTTCACCGGCCTCGAGGCCGTCGTCACCCAGGTCCTGCCCGGCAATGACCGCATCCTTGTCCTCATGGATTTCCTCGGGCGCCAGACCCAGGTGCAGGTCCCCGTCACGGAAATCGTGCGCAAGCCCCGGCACTGACTTGCCCCGCCCCCTCCGTCCCTCGCATCCGTAGCTCAATTGGATAGAGCTTCTGACTTCGGATCAGAAGGTTGCAGGTTCAAGTCCTGCCGGATGCACCATTTTTTGTGGAGTGCGGCAGCGGCGCTGCCGCTTTGCCCGCGGAAGCAACGCTTCCGCCCCCCCCTACTCGCCAACTCCGCCAACTCTTCCTTGCTTCCGCGCCGCTCTTGCAGGCACGGTTGTCCCGTCGCCCGAACCACCCCTCCCATGGACCCATTTCCATCGCCTTCCGATTCGCAGTTTGAACTGGCCCTGAAGACCCGCCGCGAGGCCCTGCAGGAGATGGGCGTCAGCTTGGGCCTCATGTTCGTCATGGGCGCCACCGGGTTGCAGGCGCAGAACTCCCCCGCGCAGGCCCGGGCCAAGGGGACCCCCTGGCTCAAGCTCACCCCCCTGGAAGGGCGCACCCTGGAAGCCCTCGGCGACACCCTCCTGCCCGGCGCCGCCGCCGCCGGCATCGCCCATTACATCGACCGCCAGCTGGCCAGCGACACCCCGCTGCTCATGCTCAAGTACCTCGATTTCCCGATGGCCTTCCTCGACTTCTACCGCCAGGGCCTGGCCGCCCTCGAGGCCCTCGCCCAGCGGCGTCTCCAGCGTTCCTTCGCCGACCTCACCGCCGCCCAGCGGACGGACCTCGTCCGCGTAATCTCCGGCGCGAATCCCGACGGCTGGAACGGCCCGCCCGCCCCTCTCTTCTACTTCGCCACGCGCAGCGATGCCGTCGATGTCGTCTACGGAACCCCGGAAGGCTTCGGCAAACTGGGGGTGCCCTACCTGCCCCACATCGCGCCCCGCCAGAAATGGTAAGCCCCACCCCGACCTCCGCTTAACACAATCCCGATTATGCCCAGACAACGCGTGGACGCAGTGGTGGTCGGTTCCGGCGCGGCCGGCAGCCTGATCGCCGCCAAGCTGGCGCAGGCCGGCAAGAAGGTGCTCATCCTCGAGGCCGGCCCGCAGCGCACGATGGATTCCCTGATCAGTTCCCAGATCTGGGCCCGTCGCCTCAAGTGGTCCGGGCCCGCCGTGGAAACCGGCGGCGCCTCGCCCCTCTCCGTCGGCTTCGGCTCCGGCTGGGGCACCGGGGGCGCGGCCATGCATCATTACGCCTGCTGGTTCCGGCTGCACCCGGAGGACTTCGAGATGCGCACCCGCTACGGACGCGGGCTGGACTGGCCCCTGTCCTACGAGGACCTCCGCCCCAGCTACGACCAGGTCCAGCGTGAGATCGGGCTCTCGGGCGACGCCGAGAAGGAAGTGTGGCGCCCGCCGGGCGAACCCTATCCCATGCCGCCGGTCCCTGTGTGGACCCAGGGCCAGGTGATTGCGCGGGGCTTTGCCAAGCTGGGCCTGCGCACCTCGCCGCTCCCCATGGCGATCAACACGGAGCGCTACAACGGCCGCAACAACTGCATCTACGATGGCTGGTGCGACGCCGGTTGCCCCATCGGCGCCCTCGGCAATCCCCTGGCCGTCTACCTGCCCCAGGCCTTCAAGGCCGGCGCCGAGATCCTCCACGACTGCCAGGTCACCCGCGTGTTGACCAGTCCCGACGGCTCCCACGCCTCCGGGGTCGAGTTCTTCAACGGCCTGGGCCAGCGCGAAACCGTCGAGGCCCGGGTCGTCGTCCTCGCCGCCTACGTTTTCGAGATCCCCCGCATCCTCCTCAACTCCCGCCCCGGCGGATTGGCCAACTCCAGCGGCACCCTCGGCCGCTACATGATGGCCCACTCCACCTCCAACGTGTTCGGGTTCTTCGACGAGGACACCGACAACTACCTGGGCGTGAACGGCGGCCAGTTGCTCAGCCAGGACAATTACCTGAAGGATCCCGCCCGCGGCTACCTCAGCGGCTACCAATGGCTGATCGGCAACGCCCTCAAGCCCAACGACCTGCTCGGCATCGCCAACAGCCGCGCCGACCTCTTTGGCCAGCCCCTGCATGACTTCCTCAAGCGCGCCGCCAAGCACCTGGCCACCATGACCCTCGTCGGCGAGGGCCTCCCCGATCCGGACAACCGCGTCGAGCTCGGCACCCGGCAGGATCGCCACGGCTTCCCGCTCGCCCGCGCCACCCACCGGTTTGTCCAGGACAGCGTCCTGTGCTGGGAGGACGCCCTCCGCCAGGGCAAGGCCATCTTCGAGGCTGCCGGTGCCAGGGAGGTCTGGACCAGCGGCCGCAACCAGATGCACACCCTGGGCGGCACCATCATGGGCAAGTCCTCCCGCGAATCGGTCACCAACAGCTACGGCCAGACCCACGACGTGGACAACCTGTTCGTCGCCGGTTCCAGCCTCTTCCCCACCTCCGGCGCGGTCAACCCGACCTTCACCCTCAGCGCCCTTGCCCTGCGCACCGCCCAACACCTGCTGTCCACCTGGACCCGTTTCAGCTAACCCCGGCGCGCGGGCGTCCCGCCCGCTTAGCCCAACCGATCCTCCCGAAGGCCCCTTCCCGCCCGGGCAGGCACGCCCGCAGACCTCCCCGCCTCCGCCGTGGCGTTTCGGATTTCGGTCATTCGGGGTTCGGATTCCCCCTCCCCCCTTGCGCACAAGGCAGCCAGTTGTGCTACAGTCGGCGCGTTCTATGCTCCCGCGCGTTTGCCAATGCTGTGGCGGCCGCATCGCCGCCGCGGACCAAGGACGGGGCATGTTGATCTGCAAGGATTGCGAGCAACTCACCACTGACGACTCACCGATGCTGAGCGCGCTCGCCCTCGAGGCCCTGGCCTCCGGGGAGGAACGGGCCGAGGCCAACCGGCCCCCGCCTGCCCAACCCAAAGCTCCCGCCACCCCCCTTGCGTAGGGACGGCCGCGCTGCGGTCGTCCAGCCCCGCAGGCGCTTCCGCGCCGCCGCGTTTTCCCGTTGCCCGGCCTCCCGGCGCCGCGTCACCCTTCCTTCATGCCCATCCTGTTTCGGCGAGTCGCCTGCCTCCTGGCCGCCGCCCTGTCCTCCGTCAGCTTTGGCGCCACGCTTCCCCCCGTGCCGGCCGACCCCATTGCCCGCAAGGCGGAGTTGCTTTTCTCCGACCAATTCGAGGGCGCCACACCCGACCCCCGCTGGCACAAGGTGGTCCCGACATTCTTTGTCACCAACGGCACGCTCAAGGGCATCCAGACCCGCGACCAAGCGATCCCGGCCACCGACGGCAAACCCGCCGTGGTCCCCCATGCCGCCGTGCACGGGCTCACGGTCCCGACCCGGGACAGCGTGGTGGAGGTGCGGTTCCGCCTGGACGGCGCCAGCATGGTTGACGTCGAGTTCGACGACCGGGCCTACAAGGGATCCCACTACGGGCATATCTGCCGCGCCCAGGTGCGCACCAATGGCATCACCCTCATCGACGAGCGCGACGGGAACATGCGCAACGACCTCTACGCCATGGGCAAGGATCCGGCGCGCAAGGCGGAGCGGGCGGCGCTGTTGCGGGGGCGCCAGGTCACCTACCCTGTGCGGGTGGAGCCGGGCCGCTGGCATGATCTCGTGGTGGAAACCGCCGGGGACACCATGCGGGTCTGCCTCAACGGCAAGCCGGTCGCGTGGCTGAAGTCCTCCGGGATCGCGCACCCCACCAAGTCGAAGCTGGAGTTCGGCGTGGCCGGGCGCGCGGGCTCCTTCGACGATCTCAAGGTCTGGAGCGCCGTCCCGGTGACGCCCGCCGGGCGTTGAAGGTTCTGGGACTACTTGTCCCGGTAATACTCGTCGAGATCGACTTCCTCCTCGTCGACGGTCCAGACCCCTTCGAAGTTCTTCCCGCTGGAGGCCAGCAGGTTGGCCATGGCGGGTGCGGCCACCCAATTGCGGTCATGCCGTTTCTTTTCCGGCGGCGGCTTGATGCGGAAATGGCCGGCTGGATCCGTCTCGAGGATATCCCGCTCGACCATGCGCAGCAGCGGCACCTTGGCCCATTCGGGATCGCTGTGAAACCGGCGCCGTCCCGCCGCCCGGCGTGCCACTTCACGACCCGCGACATAGGCCTTCTTGAATTGCTTCAGGAAGAGGAAGATCTGGTGTTCGTCGTGGGTCATGCGGGGCTCAAGCGCCACCTCTAACAACGACACTTCCCGGAAAATACTTAAGGAAGCCCCCCCGCCCGGAATATCCGCTTGCCCCGGGATCGGCCCGCATGCGACATAAAGACGCGCCTCATCCTGCCGACAGCATGGGGTCCCACCAACTGGAAGGGTGGCTGAGTGGTTAAAGGCACCTGACTCGAAATCAGGCGTAGTCGAAAGGCTACCGGGGGTTCGAATCCCTCCCCTTCCGCCAATTTTCCTGCGGTTTTCTTCAAAAAAACCAATAAAGACGGCACCCAGACGGGTGTCGCATGCCTTGGAGGCAACTTTTACCTTTGACCTGCGGCGGAACCCGGCGGAAGGTTTGGCACCCAAAAGTTGCCACACGGCACCGCCAACCAACTCCGCCCATGTCCAAGGCCAACACCCCCTCCACAACGCCCGACACCAACCCCACCAAGCATCAATTTCGCTTCCAGGGCCGGCTCTTCACCCTGGTTAAACGCGACCCCGGCCGCATGAGCCCTTGGCACCTCAACGCCATGATTCGCCGGAAACGCATCCGCGTTTCGCTCGAAACCAACGTCGCCATCGCTGCCGAGAAGCTGGCCATCGGCAACTACCTCGAGCCCGCCCTGCGCAATGGCGTGGTGCGGCGCCGGATCGAGAAGCCCGCCGCCGCCCCCACCGGCAGCACCCTCGGCAAAATCCTCTCCACCTACGGCGAAATCTGTCGCGGCAAGCTCAACGACCAAACCTGCCACCACAACTGCACCAGCTTCCGGTTGGTGATCCGGCGCGGACTGCGCAACGACAGCATGACCAACGAGGCGATCGACGCACTGCCCGCCTCCGTGCTGACCGGCAAACTGGTCGCTGACTTTGAGGACTACATGGCCAAGGCCGGTCTGGCCGCCCACCGCGACCGCGAGTCCACCAAGCGAACCGTGGCCGGATACCTCAGGCAGGCACGGAGCCTCTTCAAGCGGACCACCCTGCCCCGCTATGCAGAACTGGGCGTGGCGCTGCCGGACCTGACGGGCTTCATGACCCGCGCAACAGAACGAGCGATCGTGGCGGAGCGCGTCCCGCCGGATGACGAGGTCCTGGAGGCCACGCTCAAAGCCGGCCCCCAGCTGCGCGAGTCCGACCGCGACGCCTACATCGCCTGGTTGCTGGGGTTCTCGAGTCTCCGTCGGGGTGAATGCAGCCGGATGGAGTGGACCTGGTTGAGCCGCGTCAACGGGATTCCCCACATCCGGGTTCCAGCCAACTCCAAGGGGCGACGCGAGGCCCTGATTCCCATCGATGAGCGGTTATGGGCTGAGTTGGAGGACTATCGCAAGCGGCGCCAGCGAGGCATCGACGCGGACGAGGAGCGCTACGTGCTGCCCAGCCCCCGCATCGGCCAGGGCGGCCCCGGCGCCCGCCTCCGGGCGCAAAACGTCTTCCGCCGAGTCAACAAGTGGATGCGCGCGCTCGGTTGGACCACCAACCACACCATGCACGAGATGCGGGCGCTAATCCTGTCGCGCATCCGCGACGACTACGGCTTGGATACGGCGCAAGCCTTCGGACGGCACAAGGACCAGCGCACCACCCAGCAGAGTTACGTCGGCAGCAAGAGCCTCAAGGACGTGCGGGTTCGACTGCCCGTCCCCTTCAAGGCCTGATAAAGGTGCCGTTAGGATCTCCCCACCCCCGCGCCTGGCGGCAAGCAAGGCAGACCAGGCCACAGGCCTGACTCTGCGGCGCAATTTGGCTTGGCAGAATGCTCGAGAATTGCTAACGATCTGGCGTTTCCTGAATTAAGCACTGCTCTACGGGTGGGGTCAGTGGAGGAATGATGAAACAGGGGCCTCCCAGGGATTAGGATGCACTTTAAAGCCAGTCTTACTTCGTTGGACCAGAAGGAACCGCCTTTGGGTTTGTGGCCCACAGCCATCGCTTCGCCGCCGATGATGGCGA
>JBJOEZ010000051.1:0-27971 GCA_046048995.1 Verrucomicrobiota bacterium
CGCGGCGGCGGACCCCCGGGTGGATTCGTGGCTGACGACCGGCACCTCGCGCTATGCGCGCCTCTACGAGACCGACGCCGACCTGGCGGCGGGCACCACGCGCACGACGTGGAGCCGGGGGACCATCACGCAGGCGCTGCCGGCCTACTGCGGGGTGCAGGAGGTGTTGTCCTCGGTCAACTGGGTTTACCTGCGCACCACCGGGCTGGGGTCGCACCCGATGGGGCCCTGGTATTTGAACGCGGCGCGCACGCAGAACTTCCCGAACTTCCCTTCCAACAAGAAGGTGACCTACCGCATCCCGCGCGCGCCGACGGTCCCCGCGACCAAGACCCTCACGGGGCTGGGGTCGATTGGGTATTTCGTGGACGGGGTGGCCATGTTTGACACCCGGGACGGGTTTGTGTGGACGGGCACGGCCGAGAGCGGCGGGGGGGCGGCCGGCTACTGGAACCGGGACGCCTACGTGAACGAGGGCATCACCTTCGACCCCGCGCTGGCGCACCAACCCGGGGATGGCACCTATCATTACCACGCCAACCCGGCCGCGCTCCGGCACCAACTGGGCGACCATGTGGATTACAACACCCCGACGCGCACCTACGTCGAGTCCTCCGCCCCGGCCACCCGGCATTCGCCCATCCTGGGCTGGGTGCGGGATGGCTATCCGATCTACGGGCCCTTCGGCTACAGCAACGCCACCAACCCCGCCAGCGGGGTGCGCCGGATGATTTCCGGCTACGTCCTGCGCGACGGCCAAAACGGGACGGACAACCTTGTTGTGTCCGGCCGTGCCAGCATCCCGGCGTGGGCCGTGCGCCTCTACAACGTGTCCAGCAACCAGGCCGGGCCCGCCGTGTCGGCCACCTATCCCCTCGGCCGTTACATGGAGGACAATGCCTACCTGGGCGACCTCGGGCGCGTGCAGGGCACGGACTTCGACCTCGACGAATACAACGGGCGCTTCTGCGTGACGCCCGAGTTCCCGGGCGGCACCTACGCCTACTTCGTCTCCATCGCCGCCAACGGCGCGCCGGTCTATCCCTACAACATCGGGCGCGCCTTCCACGGCAACCCCTCCGGCAGCGCCGTCGCCAACATCACCGAGGCGGTCACCACCAATTTCGTCGGCGGCCCAAACCGGCCGCTGCAACTGGACCGTCCCGCCAGCACCAACGGGACCGTCACCCTGACCTGGAGCGCGGTGGAGGGAGGCACCTACCGCGTGGAAGGCTCCACCAACCTCACCGCGTGGGCGGGCGTCGCCACCAATGTGGCCGCCAACCTCGACACCGGCTCGTTCTCCGAGGCGGTCTCGGCCGGCGCGCGCGCCTACCGCGTCACCCGCACGGCCCTGGCCAGCTACGACTCCTTCACCACCACCACCAATGGCGGGACCAGCAGCGGCATCCTCAGCGTCACGCCCACCTCCGCCGCGCGCGGCAGCACCTTCACCCTCACGGTGAACCTGGATCCCGCCGCCGTGCCCGCCCTTCCCCCGGCCACCGCCCCGGTCAACAGCGTCACCATCGGCGCCGTCGCCGGCACCAGCCGCGTTCACGTCAGCCAGACCCAGGTCACCGCCAGCTTCACCCTCCCGGCCGGGGCCGTCACCGGGCCGCAGACGGTCACAGTCGTCTTTCCCGGCCCGCCCAACAACCCGGGCGCGACCATCACCTACACCCTCGCCAACGGGTTCACCATCAATTGATCCGGACGCCCGCCCCAACCGTCTCCCGGCACGGTCCACGCCCCCGGCGCCCGGACCGAACCGAAGGAAAGCGCCGCTGCGGCCTTGGGGGCCTTCTCCTGTCGCTGGCCGTCTGGTTGGCCGCGGGCCCCGCGTCCGAGGCGGCCGCCCCGGCTTCCGGCCTCCGCTGGATCCTGGCCCCCACGCAGGGCGGACGTCCGCTCGCCTTTGACGCCTTCGCCTGCACCAATGCCGCCGGCCAGGTTTTCTCGGTCACGCGCCTCGACTTCCTCGTCTCGGAACTGGCCTTGCAGCGGGAGGGCGGCGATTGGTGGGAGGCCACCCACGGGTTTGCCTACGTCAACGGACGCGAGGGGCGCGTCCAGGCGCACCTGCCGCCGGTGCCGTCCGGGCGTTATCAGCGCATCCGGTTCCGGGTGGGCGTGCCGCCCCGGGAGAATCATGCCAACCCGGCCGGCCTGGCCGCCGAGCATCCCCTCAATCCCAACCTGAACGGCCTGCACTGGAACTGGCAGGGGGGCTATGTGTTCCTGGCCCTCGAAGGCAACTGGCTTCGGCCGGGCGGGCGCGTGGGAGGGTATTCCTACCACCTGGCCACCGACGCGCTGAAGATGTTTGTGGAACAGCCCCTCCTGCTCGAGGTGGGCCCGGGCCAGGCTGCGCCCAGCGTGCGGTGCCGGGTCGAGGTGGACCACCTGCTTGGAGGCGGGGGCAAGGCGGGCATGGTGGACTTCGACGAGGACACGTCCAGCACCCACTCGCGCGCGGGCGATCCGCTGGCGCGGCGCCTGCAGGAAGGAGTCGGGCGGGCCTTCCGCGTGGAGGTGGTGGCGAGCCGGGGGGCGGCCCCGGTGGAGTCGACCGGCGCGCCCCTCCTGGCCCCCGACGCCACCCCTTATCGGTTCACGTTCTCGTCCTTTTTCCCGCAGCCGGCCCTGCCGCGGGACAATCCGCTGACGGAGGAAGGGGTGGCCCTGGGACGGCGGCTGTTCCACGAGCCGTTGCTCTCCGTCAACGCCCGCCAGTCCTGCGCCACCTGCCACCAGGCAGCGACGGGGTTCGTCGATCCCGGCCGCGCCACCAGCCTGGGCGCCGAGGGACAGCCGGGGGAACGCAACACCATGTCCCTCTTCAACCTGGCCTGGAGGCAGTCGTTCTTCTGGGACGGTCGCGCGCCGACCTTGCGGGAGCAGGTGCTGCAGCCCATCCAGAATCCCATCGAGATGCACGAGACGCTGGACCGGGTCGTGGACAAGCTACGGGCGGCCCCGGAGTATCCAGCCCTCTTCCGCCGGGCCTTTGGGGCGCCCGACATCACGGTGGACCGGGTGGCGCGCGCGCTCGAGCAGTTCCTGCTCACGCAGGTGGCCTGCGACGCGCGCCTGGACCGGTCGCTGGCCGGCCAGTTGGAGCTCACCGACGAGGAGAAGCGCGGCTTTGAGCTGTTCCACACCGAGTATGATCCCCGCCGCGGGCAGTTCGGCGCGGACTGTTTTCATTGCCATGGCGGCCCGCTCTTCCAGAGCCAGGCCTTCGCCAACAACGGCCTCGACGCGGAGCCGCGGGATCGCGGCCGGGAGGGCGTGACCCGGCGCCCGGGCGACCGCGGCAAGTTCGCCGTGCCCTCGCTGCGCAACGTCGCCCGGACCGCCCCCTACATGCACGACGGGCGGTTTCGCACCCTGGAGGACGTGGTGGCCCATTACGCGCACGGTGTGCAGCGCAGTCCCACCCTGGATCCCAACCTCGCCAAGCACCCCGACGGCGGCGTCCCGTTGTCCGCCGAGGACCAGCGCGCCCTGGTCGCCTTCCTCCGCGCCCTCACCGACATCCCGCCCCTGACTCGTTCAACCCCCAACCCGCTCACTCGCTGACTTCAGTGTGGGTCTCCCGCAGGCAGGCCGCGGTCGGCGGGAAACGGGGGCAATTGACGGACTTCCTTCACGGCGGCGCCCGGGGGCGGGCAGATGACCATGGCGATGCCGCCCTTGGCGCGCATCCAGGCCTTCTCAAAGTCGGCCTGGCGCCATTGGCACAGGTAACCGAGGCCGTTCCGGCCCAGGAAGGAGTCCGTCACCACCACCCGGCCGTCGTCGGTCACGCCGCAGAGGGCGACGATGTGGTTGCCCATGGAGGGGTAGGGCGGGGCCTCCGCCTCGCCCGGACGCAGGCGCATCGAGCAGAGCAGGATTTTGTTCTCGGCCAGAGCTTGGCGCACTTCCGGCCATGTGCGGAAGCGATCGAGATAACTGGCGAAGCCAAACTCCTGCGCGGCGGCCAGGACCCGCGGCCAGATGCCGGGGTATTGATACTCCGGATCAAAGGTGTGCCGCACGATGTCCTCGAGCGGGACGGGTTTCCCGAAATACTCCATGGCGGAGGCCAGCGCGGCCGACTGGCATTTGTCGATCAGGCGCCGGCCCTGGGAATCCAGTTGGCGGCGCAGCGGCACATCCAGCACCCGGGCGGGCGCGGCGGCCGCAGTCGCGGCCATGGCCGGCTGGGACCGGCGGGGTCCCTGGGCGCGGTTGTCGGTGGCCACGAGGTTGATGCCGGGCGGGATCGCCGGGGGTTGGCCGCCCTCGCCGACAATCCGGAAACGCACCCCGCGCGCCGGCGTGGTCAGCTTCAGCCAGTCCATGTCCAGCACACCCCGGTCAAAGCGCGGCACCGCGCGTTTCGCGGACGGGTCCGGGAGGGCGCCCCAGGATCCGGCATACAGCCAGGCGGACTCCTCCCCGGGCCCAAACACCACCTGCAGGTGGACGCGGAAGGTGTCCCCGGTGCGGGCCAGTTGCCAGGCGTAGATGAGTTCATCGAAGGCCCAGGGTGCGCGCACCTCGTGCGAGGTCCATTCCTGCGGCCCGGTGGGGCGGAAGGCGGCCGCGCTGAGGCGATGCCGCCAGTCGGCCGGCCCGGCGACGCCAGGGGCCGGGGAGGTGGTGCATCCGAACAGGCCCAGGAGCATCGCGAGGAAGATCGCCAGGAGCACGATGGCGGTGGCCCACCAGTGCCACGCCAGTCCCTTGGGTTTCAGGCGGGTCGCGGGGCGTTCCTGGCCGAACTCCTCGCGGACGAACTCGTTGTAGTCAAACTCGTCATCGGGCAGGCCCAGGCGCTGGGCATCGGCACGCTCGGACCAGCCGGTCTGGTCATCGGCGCCGCATTCCGGGCAGGCACGGGCCTTGGGCGGGACGGGGGAACCGCAGACGGGGCAGTGGTCTGGCGGGGGCATTCAGCGGGCGCCCGAACCGGAGATGTCGCCGGTGATGCCGCGGTGTTCCTTGAGGCGGCGCGGGTCGATGGTGCCGGGATCCAGGCTCCAGCGCGCGGCCAGCAGGGGCAGCCGTTCCGTGGTGAGGGCGGCCGGATCGACCCGATCGAATTCAACCCGCTCCTCCCCGTCGCCATACCCATGGCACTTGAGGCCCAGTTCGATTTCCGGGCGGGTCATCCGGCCCTGGTTCCACAGAGTGCGCCCGGCCCAGGCATAGGCCCGGCGGACCATGCCGTCCTCCAGTTGCGCCCACGCATGGTGATTGACGGCCCGGTTCAGGCTGAAGAACTGCACGTGGCCCAGCTTGCGGCTGAGGTCCATCAGGAAGCGGAAGGTCCGATCGATGTCATCCCCGGGTTCCGGCAGGCTGGGGCCCATGACCAGAATCCAACCGCCGAGGGGCGGAGAAATGAAAAGCTTCTGGTCCTGGGCCACGGTGAGGCCCTCCTCCCAGGAGCACGGGCAGGTTTGCTGCAGGCCGAGCGCCATCTGGACGCCGAGAGGGCTGGTGCTGCGAATGGCCAGCCATCGGCTGGGAACCCCCACGGCGGCCAAGGCGGCCCGCTGGTCACGGCCGGCTTCCCGGTCGCCGCGGTCCCGGGGCAGGCGCCGGGCCGGCAGGCGATCCTTCTGGTTGTAGCGCATGACCATGTACATGGCGCCGACGAAAAGCCCCGACCCGAAGAGGACCGAGGCCAGCAGAAGAAGCAGGAGAACCGTCTCGCTCTCGCGCAGGGACGACAAGCCTTCCGTGGCCGCTCCCAGCAGAATAGGCATGGCCATTGCCGTCATAGTAACCCGTATCATACGAGTCACCGCGCATCCTTCAATCCCAAAACGGCCCGCGCGCCGGGTGTGATTTGGACGGGGCGGGCCCGAGGGAGGGCCGGAATGGCTAAGCGGGCCGGAGGCCCGCGCGCCGGTTACAGCTCGTCCCAGTCGTAGACCTTGAAGGAGGATGCGCCGAGGCCGCCGTCGCGGATGGCCTCGTCGAAGTGGACCTGGGCACCGCCCTTGAACTCGAGGGAGTTGGCGGCGAACGAGCCGTAGATGTGGGTATTGCCAGTCAGGGCCATGTGGGCGTAAGGGGCATAGACAATGCCGGTGAAGCCGCCCGGGACGGACACGGCCACGCAGTTCTTGAGGCCCATGAGCGTCGTGGAGAGGGCGCTGGAGTTGGCGACGACCGTGTTGGTGGTGTGCACGGTGGCAATGGTGGCGTTGCTTGCGCAGTAAATCATGGCGGAGGCGCCGGGCATCACGGTGAAGGTGTTCACGTTGAGGGGCACCGCCATGTAAATGATGACGTTGGTGCCGCTCACCCGCAGGTTGTCGCCCGAGGCAAAGGCGGTGTTGACGGTGTAGATGGTGTTGTTCTGGTGAAAGTCCCAGTTGTAGTAGGTCATGCTGTTGTTGCCCTGCCAGCCCGGGGGACGGCGCGGGGTGTTGACCGTGTAGGGGCCGGGGGGAAACGGGAGGATGACGTCCGGGATGCTGACGTTGAGGTCCGTGCGCAGCCAGCCCGCTTCGATGCCGCTTTTAATGCCCTTGTTGTTCTGCCAGGCGACGCTGCCGGCCTTGCCCTGGACGCCGCAGGTGGCCGTGCCGCCGGGGCCCATGTAGATTTTGCCCCAGACGTTGCCATTCCCGAGGCTGTAGACCGCCAGGGGGGTGCCGTTGTAGGTGGCGATGTCGGCCTTGTCGCCGGCCTTGGTGGGGTCGTAGCGGCCGTTGGTGCTTTTGAGGGGGTCGCGGGAATCGTAGCTGTCCACGCGCACGCCGTTGCCGGCCAGGTTGACGACCCCCTTGCCGTAGAGGGCGAAGCGGTAGGGGGGGACGCGCCAGGCCTTGCCCTCGACGGTGCGGGAGACCCAGATCCCCTCGCTCGTGCCGCTCATCTTGACATAGCCCGTGCTGCGGATGCTGATGCGGTTGGTGGGCAGCATGTTGGTCGAGATGATGGTCGTGTACCAGCCCGACGACAGGACGTTTGATTTGACCAGCGTATTGGTGTTGGAGAGGGCCCAGCCATTGGAGACCCAGTTGGAGGGGTTGGTGTTGGCATGCTGCAGTCCCTCCTCCATGCCCGCCTCGGCGATGGGCAGGCAGGCGTTCCAGACCTGCGAGCGAGCCACCAATTGGTTCTGGTTCTTGGTCAGTTCAAGGAAGGTCAGCAGCGCGATGCCGATGATGACCATGGTGCAGAGGGACACCAGCAGGATGGAACCCCGCTGGCGGGACGAGGAGGTGGTCAGCAGCTTCATGGCTCGAGGTTTATTTGACGCGCAAAACCACCCGGCCGGCCGAGGTGCTGTCGGTGGTCAGCTTCCGACCCAGCACGGTGCGGGAACAGGTCCAGGTCGCGAAGAACGCCTTGGCCCGGTCATTGTTGGTGGAGGTCAGCTCGAATTGGGTGATCGAGTTGGACAGGGGGGTGCGCTGGTAGGGGATGAACCGGAAATTGTCGCAGCTTTTCAGCAACACCGTCGTCACGGCGTTCTCCGTCCTGGTGACCTCCTTGGTGGCGGAGTTGTAGGCGTAGGTGATGGTCCCGCTGTGATTGGTCACCGTGATGGAATTGGAGGAATAGCTGGTGGCGGAGTCTGATCGGCGGATGTCGTAGGTGATCCGATTCATGGCGTTGATCGAATCGGTGTTCATGTCCGTGTAATTGATGAGGCAGGCGAAGTTGATGCCGCTGAACAGGGCCAGCGCGCTGACGACGGCGACGAGGAAGCCGGCCAGGCCCATGCCGGCCAGCATCTCCGGCAGGGTGAAGCCGCGGCGGCGGGCCTTACTCGGCGAAATAATTCTGCACTCCATGGCGGGCGATGTAGGTGGTCAGGGAACGGGTGCGGGGGATGCCCCCGGAAACCCAGTTCAGGGTGAGGTTCAACTGGCGGACCTCGTTGCTGTAATTCACGTCGGTGAGCGGGGTGGAAACGAGGTCGACCGAGCCGGTGTAGGTGATGCCGACGCCGATGCCGTTGCTGGCGCCGGTGTCGTAGTAGTAGGAGATGAAGTTGGTGGGGATGAAGCCCGTGGTGAGGACCTGGTCCCAGCTGTAGAGGCGGATGCCCTCCATCTTCTCGAGCAGGATTTCCGTGGCGCGCAGGTTTTCGCGGGCCAGCCGGGTGGAGAACATGGCGGTGCTCATGCCCGTGTAGAGCGCCAGCAGGAGCACGCCGAGCACCGTCACGGCCATGATCACCTCAATGATGGTGAACGCGGCCGGTTTTTTCCGGGGTCGGTGTTGATGTGGCTGCAGGCGTGTTTGCATGGCAATGGCCCGGGAGGAGGTAGCAGGTTGCCTGCCACGGGCGCACGGGCACTGGGTACGCGTTCCTTGGCGTTCGGAGTGTCCCGGGTTGGGGACCGGACTGTCCCGTGGTGTCCGGAAACGGGACAGGGGAGGGGCGGCGGACGACGGGGGGGGTGCCGGCGCGTCCGGCTACACGACCTCGACGGGGCAGGAGGGGAGGGCGTCGAGGAAGGCCTGCCCGTAGCGTTTGGTGAGGATGCGGTTGTCGAGGACGACCACGATGCCCTGGTCGCTGCGCGACCGGATGAGGCGGCCGACGCCCTGGCGGAACTTGAGGACGGCCTCGGGGAGGGAGAACTCGCTGAACGGATTGCCGCCGCGGGCCTCGATGGCCTCGAGGCGGGCCTCGATGAGCGGATGGTCCGGCACGGCGAAGGGCAGGCGGGTGATGATGACGTTGGAGAGCGCCTCGCCCGGCACATCGACGCCCTGCCAGAAGCTGTCCGCGCCGAAGAGCACGGAGTTGACGTCCTCCTTGAACTTCTCCAGCAGGAGCGCGCGCGGGGTGCCCGTGCCCTGGACCAGGCACTGCAGGCCCAGCCGGTCGAAGAAGGGCTGCATGCGTTCCCCCAGTTCCTGCATCAGGCGGAGGTTGGTGAAGAGCACGAAGGCCTTCCCGTGCGTTTGGGTGACGAAATGCTCAATCCACTGGATGAGCGCCTCGCGGTAGCCGTCCTGGGCCGGTTCCGGCATTTTCTTCACCACATAGAGCCGCATCTGCTTCGCGTAATCGAAGGGCGATCCGACCTGCAGTTGCGTGGCGCGTTCCCCGCCCACCCGCCGGGCGAAGTAGCGCAACGCCGGCGGTCCGCCCGCCCCGGGGACGCCGGGCGCGGGGGGCGCCTGCCCCGTGGTCGAGAGGGTGGCGCTCGTCATCACCACGCTGGTCGCGCCGCCGAACAGCCGGGCGCGCAGGAAGTCCGCCACATCCACGGGGGCGGCGTTGAGCGAGAGGGTCTTCTGGCCCTTGCCGGAGCGCTCGACCCAGTAGACATGGTCCTCCGCGCTCTGCTTGAGGAAGGTGCCGACAGCCAGGCGCAGTTCCTCCAGGCGGCGGTTGCACTCGGCCAGCTCGAGGCCGCTGTCCTCGTCCCGGATCTCCTGGGCCAGCCCGGAGACCTGTTCCTTCAGGCGGGCCAGGGCCAGGGTGAGGGTGTCCTCCACCAGGTCCGGGCGCCGGATGCGCAGCTCGCTCCAGGGCCGGCCCGGGCTGCCCCCGCCCGCGGCGCCCGGCGCCGGACGGCGATCCGCGTGCACGGCCTCGCAGGCCTCCTCGACGCGCTGGAAGAAGTCGTCCGCCCGCCGGGCCACGTCCACGACCTGCTTCATGGGTTCGTCCCCGCCGGTCACGGCCAGCAGCCCCTTGCCGGTGCGGGGATTCCACAGGCGCTGCAGGGAATAGCGCAGCTGGCCGCTGGACAGGCCCAGGCCGATGTGGCGCGACGCGACGTGCTCGACCGTGTGCGCCTCGTCAAAGATGACGAAGTCGTTCTTGAAGAGGATGCCCTCGCTGTCCGGGTCGGGCTCCACCCCGTTGAGCAGGGTGAAGAACAGCGTGTGGTTGACCACCAGCACGTCGGCGGACAGCACCCGGCTGCGCGCGCGCTGGAAGAAGCACACCCCGTTCGTCTTGCCCCAGTCCGAGGCGAACCCGCACGTCTTGGGCGTGCACAACCCGCGCTCGGAACACACCTGCGACCACACCTTGGGATCCGGCTCGGTCTCGAAGTCCGACAGGCTGCCGTCGCCGGTGGTCTTGGCCCACTCCTGGATCCGGCGCAGTTCCTCGATCTCGGTGGAGGTGAACAGGCTGCCCGCCTGCTGGATGGCGCGGTGCAGGCGCCGGGTGCAGAGGTAATTGCCCCGGCCCTTCAGCATGGTGTAGCTGAACCCCACCGGCAGCACCCGCTCGAGCACGGGCAGATCCTTCTCGGTCAACTGCTCCTGCAGGTTGATGGTGTGCGTGGAGATGACCGCCTTGCGGCCGCGGTCCACGGCATGGAGAATGGCCGGGACCAGGTAGGCGAAGCTCTTGCCCACCCCCGTCCCCGCCTCCACCAGCAGGTTGCCCCCGCCCACCAGCGCCTCGGCCACCGCCACCGCCATGTCCTGCTGCTGCGGGCGATACTCGAAGTTCCGCGACTTCGAGAACACCCCGGTGGGCGAAAAAATCTCCCGCACCTGCGCGACGAGGTCGCGTCCGGTGCCGGTGGGGCCGGGTTCAACGGCGGCAATCATGGGGGAGTTAGCGAGTGAGCGAGTTAATGAGTGAGCGAGTGGGTCAAGGGGACCACTTCAAGCATGGGATGGTGCTTGGCGAGGTGGCGGGGGGGGAGATAGCCGCGCCACGGGACGCCCGGGTAGAGGACGGCGCCGCGGCCGATCACGCTCCCGGGGTTGAGGACGGCGTGGCAGCCGATCTCGGCGCCGTCGCCGACCAGGGCCCCGAACTTCTCCAGGCCGGGGTCGCGGGAACGGGGCCCGTCCCGGACCCGGATCGGGCCGGGCAGGGAGCGGACATTGGAGAGGACGGCGCCGGCGCCGAGGTGGGCGCGGTGGCCGAGGATGGAATCGCCCACGTAATTGAAGTGGGGAACCTGGCAGTGGTTGAAGAGGACGGCGTTCTTGAGTTCGCAGGCGTGGCCCACCAGGCAGTGGTCCCCGATGAGGACGCCGCTCCGGATGTAGGCGTTGTGCCGGATGTGGCAGTGGCGGCCGATGATGGCGGGGCCCGGGATATAGGCGCCTTCCTCGACCACGGTGCCTTCCCCGATGAAGACCTGGGGTCCGATGCGGACCTGGCCCTCCGCGCGGTGGTGCAGGGCGGGGCGGACCGTGCGGGCGACGTAACCGGGCAGGTCGCGGAGCGCCTCCCATGCCTCCGCGCAGCCCTCAAAGAGGCGGGCGTGCGCGGTTTGGGCAAGGTCGAACAGGTCGTCCGGCGCGAACATGGTGGCAAGGGTAGGGGAGGATGCGCAGGGCGGCACGATTTTTCAAAGGCCCGGCGCGCGGGCCTCCGGCCCGCTTGCCGCGGACAACCCGGCAGGGGGCACGGTTCCCTCGTGGCCGGCCCTGGGTGAGCAAGGACGCTGGGGACGTCAACGCGCGGGGGAGCGGAAGCCCGGCGCGCGGGCCTCCGGCCCGCTTGACCCGCCCAATACTCCCGAGGGCCCGCGTGTTTCCAAAGCGCACCCCACAAGCCATCGCGCGCCGGCTGGCGGGCTTGGGTTGCAACCCGCCTGTTCCGGGTCCATAACAGCACCGGACGTCGGTGAACCACACATCCCCCACATGAAGCAATCCCTGGCCCTCCTCCTGCTCTTCCTGGTTGTTCACGGGCCGGCCATGCTGGGGGCGGCCCCGGCTCCGGCGACCCCGGCGGCGCCGGCGGCGCCGGCCAAGCGGGCGGCGGAATGGAAGGCGGTGGACGAGGCCGTGTCCAAGGGACTGCCGCGGACCGCCATCACGAACCTGGCGCCCATCATCGCGGGGGCGCTGCGGGACAAGGCCTACGGCGAGGCGGCCAAGGCCATGGCCCGCCGGATTGTGCTGGAGGCCAACATCGAGGGGAACAAGCCGGAGGAAAAGATCACCCGGCTGGAGGCGGAAATCGCCAGGGCCCCGCGCGAGGTGGCGCCCCTGCTCGAGACCCTGCAGGCCACCTGGTATTGGCATTACTTCCAGCAGAACCGCTGGCGCTTCCTCCGGCGCAGCGCCACGGCGGCGCCGCCCGGGGCGGACTTCACCACCTGGGACCTCCCGCGGCTGTTCGCCGAGATTGATGCCCGCTTCACCAAGGCCCTGGCCTCGGCGGCGGTCCTGCAGCGCACCCCCGTGACGGTCTTTGATGACCTGCTGAACAAGGGCAACACACCGGACGCCTGGCGGCCGACCCTCTATGACTTCGTCGCGCACGAGGCGCTCAAGTTCTACAGCAGCGGCGAACAGGCGGCGGCCAAGCCGGAGGACGCCTTTGAGGTGTCGGCGGACAGCCCGGTTTTTGGCGGGGTGGATGAGTTCCTCGCCTGGCAGCCCGCGACCACGGACACGGCGGCGCCCAAGCTGAAGGCCATCCGGCTTTACCAGGACCTCCTGCGGTTTCACCGGCGGGACGCCGACCCGGCGGCCTTGCTGCTGGCGGACATTGAGCGGGTGCAATTCGGGCAGAATGTGGCCTTTGGCGAGAACGCCAACACCCGGGCCAAGGCGGCCTACCAGGCCATCGCCACCGCGCACGGGGACCATGAACTGGGTGGTTACGCCAACTACCGCCGGGCGCGGGTGCTCCAGCAGGAGGGCGACCTGGCCGCGGCCCGCACGCTCGCGCTCTCGGTCCGGGGCGCGTTCCGGGACACCTTCGCCGGCCGCAAGGCCCACAATCTCATCGAGGAAATCGAGACCCCCTCGGCCTCGATCCAGACCGAGCGGGTGTGGAACGCCCCCTGGCCGGGGATCCAGGTGCGTTATCGCAACGTGACCAACGTCTGGTTCCGCGCGGTGGCCTGGGACTGGGCCGAGTTCCTCGAGAAACGCCACAGCCGCCCGGAGTACCTCAACGACCAGGAACGCAAGGCCCTCCTGGCCAAGGCGCCCGCCCTGGCGTGGTCGGCCCCCCTGCCGCCCACCGCCGACTTCAAGGAACGCGTCGAGGCACTGACCGCCCCGGGCTCGCTCAAGCCGGGGTTTTATTTCCTCGTCGCCAGTCACCAGGCGGACTTCGGGGAGAAGGAGAATCAGGTGTCCTACACGGATTTCTGGGTCAGTGACCTGGCCCTCGTGGTGCGTCCGCGCGCCGGCAAGGTGGAGGGGTTCGTGCTCGAGGCCGGCTCCGGCGAACCGGTGGCCGGCGCCGTCCTCAACGCCTGGCATCTCGACAACCAGGGCAACCGCGTGGCCGCCCCGGAGGCCAGGACGGATGAACTGGGCTTCTTCACCCTCGAGGGCAAGGGGCCCCAGCGCGGCCGCCTGATCCGCGTCCGCCACAACGGGCGCGAACTGGCCTCCCAGCAGGAGTACTGGACGCCCGAGCGCGGCGCCGTGCCGGCCCGGCTCCAAACCGTCCTGTTCACGGACCGCGCCCTCTATCGTCCCGGCCAAACCATCCAATACAAGGGCATCGCGCTGCGGGTGGATCCGGACAAGGACAATTACGAAGTCCTGGCGGGCCGACTGGTGAAGATCCAGTTCCTGGACCCGAACGGCAAGGAGGTGGCCAAGGCCGAGCATCGCTGCAACGACTACGGCAGCTTCTCCGGCAGCGTCACGGCCCCGCGCGACCGCCTGATGGGCCATTACACGCTGCGGATCACCAGCGGCGAGCATGGGCAGGCCGGCTTCAACGTGGAGGAATACAAGCGCCCCAAGTTCCTCGTGAAGCTCGAGGCGCCCAGGATCGCGGCCAAGCTCAATGAACGGGTGGCCGTGCCCGGCCGGGCCGAGGCCTACACCGGGGCCGCCGTCGGGGGCGCGCAGGTCAAGTGGCGCGTCGTCCGCGAGGTGCGCTGGCCGGACTGGTGGGGCTGGTTCCGGCCCTCGGGCATGCCCCGCGGCGAAAGCCAGGAAATCGCCCACGGCACCGCCGCCACCGGTCCCGACGGCCTGTTCACCGTCGAGTTCATCGCCAGGCCCGACCCCAAGGTCTCCGACCAGGACGAAGCCTCGTTCAGCTACACCGTGCATGCCGACGTCACCGACACCACCGGCGAGACGCGCTCGGACCAGCGGGCGGTCAACGTCGGCTTCGTGGCCCTCCGGGCCCGGCTCTCGGCCGGGGACTGGCAGACGGAGGGTCGCCCGGTGGAGGTGTCGATCACGACTACCACCCTCGATGGCGAGGGACAGTTGGCCGAGGGCAGCGTGAAGATCCACCGGCTCAAGGCGCCGGAGCGCGTCCAGCGTCCGCCCCTTGGTTTCCAGCCCGGACCACGCTGGCGGGGCGGGGATAACGCCAGCCCGGGCCCCGGCAAGCCCGACCTGTCCAATCCCGACCAGTGGGAACTGGCCGACGTGGCGGCGGAGAAGGGGTTCACCACGGACGCACAGGGCAAGGCGACCCTCAGCTTCACGCTCCCGCCGGGCCTTTACCGCGCCATGCTGCAGAGCCAGGACCGGTTCGGCCGCAAGGTGACCGCCCCGTTGCCGTTGCGGGTGCTGCAGCCGGACGCCCCCACGCTGGGGCTCAAGGTGCCGCAGGTGGTGGCGGCGCCGGCCTGGAGCCGCCAGCCCGGCCAGGCGTTCACGGCCATCTGGGGGACGGGCTACGACGAGGGCCGCGCCTTCATCGAGATTGAACATCGCGACCGCATGGTCCAGCGGTTCTGGACCCTGCCCGGCCGGACCCAGGCGCAACTCGAGCAGGCCGTCGATGAATCCATGCGCGGCGGGTTCACCCTGCACGTGACCCAGGTGCGCGAGAACCGCGCCCACCTCGTCTCCCGCCGCATCGAGGTGCCGTGGTCCAACAAGGAGCTGGAACTCAAGTGGGAACGGTTCACCTCCAAGCTCGGCCCCGCCCAGAAGGAAACCTGGACCGCCTCCATCACCGGGCCGGGCGCCACCAAGGCCGCCGCCGAACTGGTCGCCACCCTCTACGACGAGTCGCTCGACGCCTTCCAGAAACAGCAGTGGCTCCAGCGTTTTTCCTTCTTCCGGCAGGACTTCAGCACCGCAACCCCCGACTTCGTCAATGACGCCAAGGGCCTGCAGCACATCCTCGGCCAGTGGACGCGGAACCTCGTCGCCTCGGACATGAGTTACCGCTCGTTCCCGTCGGACTTGGTCGAGAACTTCTGGGGCTACGGCGCCATCCAGTACCGCATGCGGGGTGGCATGCCCATGATGGTGGCCGACGGGATGCCTGCCCCGACCATGGCCATGGAGGGGGCGGTTGCGCTGGCCGCCGCCCCGGCCCCCGAGGCGCGCCTGGCCAAGGCCGCCCGGGCCGCCGGACCCGCGGCCGCCGCCGGCCTGGAGGAGTCGGCCCCCCCAGCGGGCGCCGCCGCCCCCAAGTCTCCGGACCTCAGCCAGGTGTCGGCCCGGAAAAACCTGAACGAGACCGCCTTCTTTTTTCCGCAGTTGGTTTCCGGCGCCGATGGCATCGTGCGCCTCGAGTTCACCATGCCGGAGGCGCTCACCCAGTGGCGGTTCCTCGGCTTTGCGCATGATGCCCAGTGCCGGTCCGGCTTCCTCGAGGCGCACACCGTCACGGCCAAGGACCTCATGGTGCAGCCCAACCCGCCCCGGTTCCTGCGCGAGGGCGACACGGTCGAGTTCACGGTCAAGGTCTCCAACCAGTCCGCCGCCCGCCAACAGGGCACGGCCAAGCTCACCCTGGCCGACGCCCGCACCGGGCAAAGCGCCGACGCGCTCCTCGGCCTCGCCGGCGTGACCGCCCAACCCGCGCGCCGCGGCGCCCCCGCCGTCCTCGAGTTGCCCTTTGACATCCCCGCCAAGGAATCGCGCACCCTCGCCTGGCGCCTGACCGTCCCGGATGGCGCCCCGTTCCTGACCTACAAGGCGGTGGGCTCCACCGGCCGCCTCTCGGATGGCGAGGAGGGTTACCTGCCCGTGCTCGCCCGCCGCGTGCTCGTCACCGAGTCCCTCCCGCTGCCCATCCGCGGCCAGGCCGGCGGGCCCGTCACCAAGCGGTTCGAGTTCGAGAAGCTGCTCAAGTCCGGCCGGTCCTCCTCGCTCGTGCACCAGAACCTCACCGTGCAGATGGTCTCCAACCCGTCCTGGTACGCCGTCATGGCGTTGCCCTACCTGATGGAGTTCCCCTACGAGTGTTCCGAGCAGATCTTCAACCGCCTCTACGCCAACGCGCTGGCCCGCAGCATTGCCAACAGCGACCCGAAGATCCGCCGCGTGTTCGACCAGTGGAAGGGCACCCCGGCCCTCGACAGCCCGCTGGAGAAGAACCAGGACCTCAAGGCGGTCCTCCTCGAGGAAACCCCCTGGCTGCGCCAGGCCCAGGCCGAGAGCCAGGCCCGCCGCAATGTCGGCATCCTCTTCGACGACAACCGCCTCAACGACGAGACCGCCCGCACCCTGGCCAAGCTCACCGAGATGCAGCTCCCCGACGGCGCCTGGCCCTGGTTCCCCGGCGGGCGCGGCAACGATTACATCACCCTCTATGTCACCACCGGGTTCGGCCGCCTGCGCCACCTCGGCGTTGATGTCTCCACCGTCCCGGCCCTCAAGTCCCTCGCCCGCCTCGACGGCTGGATGACCGAGCATTACCAGCAGATCCTCAAGTGGAAGAACCCTGGCGACTACGTCCCCAGCAGCACCGATGCCCTCTATCTCTACGGCCGCAGTTTCTTCCTCAAGGACCGGCCGATCGCCGCGCCCCACCAGGAAGCCATCGCCTTCTTCCTCAAGCAGGCCCGCGCCCACTGGTTGAAGGTGGGCGACCGCCAGAGCCAGGGCCACCTGGCCATCGCGCTCCATCGGTGGGGCGGCGACGACAACCGCGCCACCGCGCGCGCCATCCTCCGCTCCATCAAGGAGCGCAGCGTGAGCAACGAGGAGATGGGCATGTTCTGGCGCGAGACGGAGCTGAGCTGGTGGTGGTACCGCGCGCCCATCGAGACGCAGGCGCTCATGATCGAGGCCTTCGATGAGGTGGTGGGCGACAAGGTCGCCGTCGAGGAATGCCGGGTCTGGCTGCTCAAGCAGAAGCAGACCCAGGACTGGAAAACCACCAAGGCCACCGCCGATGCCATCTACGCGCTGCTCCTGCGCGGGCGCGATGTCCTGGCCAGCGACGCCCTGGTCGAGGTGAAGCTGGGCGGACTCGATATCACCCCGGGCGCCCGTGGTGCCAGCGGGCCCCGCGGCGCCCCGACCACCGCGCCCGAGGCCGGCACCGGCTTCTATGAGAAGCGCTTCGCCGCCGGCGACATTCAGCCCAAGCTCGGCGACATCACCGTGCGCAAGGTCGATGAGGGCGTGGCCTGGGGCTCCATCCACTGGCAATACCTCGAGGACCTCGGCAAGGTCACTGCCCACACCGCCACCCCGCTCAAGCTGGCCAAGTCCCTCTACACCCGGGCCCACACCAAGAAGGGACCCGTGCTGCAGGCGGTCAAGGGCCCCGTGCAGGTCGGCGACGAACTGGTGGTCCGCATTGTCCTGCGCGTCGATCGCGACATGGAATACGTGCACCTCAAGGACCAGCGCGGCAGCGGCACGGAACCGGTCAACGTGCTCAGCGGCTACCGGTTCCAGGACGGCCTGGCCTACTACGAGAGCACCCGGGACACCGCCAGCCATTTCTTCATCGATTACCTGCCCAAGGGCACCTACGTGTTCGAATACAGCACCCGCGTCCAGCTGCGCGGCGCCTACCAGACCGGCGTCGCCTCCATCCAGTGCATGTACGCCCCTGAGTTCAACAGCCACTCCGAAAGCATCCCCCTGTCGGTGCGTTGACCAGGCAGCCACCGGCGGACGCAGCCGGCTGCGGCGTAGCAACCCGCGTGAGCGGGTTGGAGCGTGGTAGCAACCCGCGTAAGCGGGTTGGGTCGTTGGTAGCAACCCGCATGAGCGGGTTGGAGCGTGGTAGCAACCCGCGTAAGCGGGTTGGGTCGTTGGTAGCAACCCGCGTGAGCGGGTTGGACCGAGGGGAATCAACCCGCCGACGCGGGTTGCTGCATCAGATCGGCAATCGCCTGGGCGGCGCGCTGGGTGGCGCCGGGGCCGCCGAGGGTGGCGAGCACGCGGTCGAGTTGACTGCGGATGGCCTCGCGGCGGGCGGGATCGTCCAGCAGCGCCCGGGCGGCGCGGGCCAGGTTGTCGCCGGTGGCGGCGTCCTGGATGAACTCCGGATACACCTCCGCGTCGGCCAGCAGGTTGGGCATGGTCAGGGATTTCACGGTCACGATGCGCCGCCCAATCTGGTAGGTGGTCCAGCTGGTCCGGTAGAGGGTGACGGTGGGGACGCGGAAGAAGGCGCATTCCATGGTGACGGTGCCGGTGGAAGCCATGGCCAGCGTGGCCTGCCCCAGGGACTCGGCCAGCCCGCCCACCTGGATGTGCAGCGGCAGGCCGGGCCCGGCGGCGGCCAGCGCCCGGGCCTGCGCGGCGCGGGTTTCGTCCGGCAGCACCATGCGGAAGGCGACGCGCCGGGCGGGGTCGGCGGCCAGTTGGCGGGCGGCCTCCAGCATGGGGGGCAGGTGACGTCGGAGTTCGCTGGCGCGGCTGCCGGGCAGGAGCACGACGAGGGGCGGATCGCCGGCGGCCCCGGCGGCCGGGGGCGGCGTGCCGGCGAACCGGTCCAGCATGGGATGCCCGACAAACTCCACGCGGAGGTTCGGGGCATGGCGGGCATACCAGTCCTTCTCGAAGGGGAAGATGGTCAGGAGCAGGTCGAGGTCCCGCTGCATGCTGCGCACGCGCCCGGGCCGGGAGGCCCAGACCTGGGGGGAGACAAACTGGATGAGGCGGGGCCGCCAGCCCTGGAGGGCTGCGCCGCGCACGCGGATTTCCCAGCGCAGGGCGGCCGCGAAGCGGCGGTTGAACCCGGAGAAATCCACGCAGACCAGCACGTCCGGCCGTCGATCGAGGGCCAGGGCCAGCAGTTGGTCAAACAGGGCCTTGAAGGTGCGGTAGTGGCGGAGGGCTTCCACCAGGCCGATGACGGAGTGGCGGGTCAGGTCGAAGGCGAGATCGGCGCCCGCCGCGCGCAGGTGGTCGCCACCGGCGCCAAAGAAGGTGGCCCCGGCCAGTCCGGGCTGGGTGCGCAGGGCGCGGACGAGTTCCGCGGCGAGGCGGTCCCCGCTGGTCTCGCCGGCGATGAGCATGACGCGGGGCGGCTTCATGGGGCGGCGGGGGCGGGCGGGGCGGGGCGGGGCATCAGGCGGGGCTGGGGGCGGCCTGGATTTGGCGGGTGATCTCGAAGGCCAGGTCGAGGGCCTGCTTGGCCGACTCGCCGCTCACCCGCGGGGTGCGGCGCTCGCGGACGCACTCGACGAAGTGGGAGAGTTCCAGCTTGAGGGGTTCCTCCTTGGCGATGGGGACGGGTTCGCGGACGATCTTGCGCCCGGCAAACTCGCTCACGATGGCGGAGTCATGGGCATGGAGGAGTTTCTGGAACAGGCTGCTTGCCGGCTGGTCCTCGGCGGCGATGCGGTAGATGAATCCCTCCTGGGCCCGGTAATCGAGGGAGATGTAGCAGGGATCCTGGGGCCCGCTGAAGACGCGGATCTTGCGGAGGCGCTCGGGGCTGATGCGGCTGACGGTCAGGTTGGCCACGCAGCCGTTGGCGAAGCGCAGGCGGGCGTTGGCGATGTCCTCGGACCGGCTCAGCACCGGGATGCCCACCGCGTCCACGCTGATCACGGGCGATTTCACGAACGCCAGCACGACGTCAAGGTCATGGATCATGAGATCCAGGACGGCCCCGATGTCGGTGCTGCGGGCGGGGTAGGGGGACAGGCGGTGGGTCTCGATGAAGCGGGGTTGGGTCGCGACGGTCTCCAGGTACTTGAAGACCGGGTTGAACCGTTCGACGTGCCCGACCTGGAGGACGCAGCCGTGGTCGCGGGCCAGGGCCACCAGGGTGGCGGCCTGGGCGGCGTCGTCCGTCATGGGCTTCTCGATCAGGAGATGCCTGCCCTGGGCCAGCAGTTCCTGCGCGAGGGCAAAGTGCGTGGTGGTGGGGGTGACGATGCTGAGCGCGTGGGCCGCGGCTGCGGCCTCGGCGACCGACCCGAAAGCGCGCACGCCATGCTTGGCGGCGAACTTCTGCGCCGTCTCCGGCACGACATCAAACACGCCGGCAAACTCCACGGCGCCGGCCTGGGCCAGCTCGGCGTAGAGGCGCGCGTGTTCCTTGCCCAGGGAACCGGTGCCGAGCACGGCGACTTTGACCTTGTCGGAGGCGGGGGATCCGGATGCGGTGACAGCCACGGCCCCAGCCTGCCATCGGCGGGGCGGGGCTGACAACCAGAAGCGGCGCGCGGGCCTCTGGCCCGCTTGGTCCGGGCTTTCCTCCCCGAGGTGCAGGCAGGACCGAGTGACACCCGGGTTCGATTCGCTTGGGGGGTGGCGGACGGTTGGGAGGGTCGCCCGCGTTAAGCGGGCCGGAGGCCCGCGCGCCGCCGTCCCACTTTGCCCTTGGTACTTCGCTGGCCGCGTCCCTAGATTCGCGTCCGTGCTCATCGTGAGTTACGCGGCCATCGCGCTGGTGGCCTATTTCCTCGGCTCGATTCCCACGGGTTACCTGATGGCCCGGGCCCGGGGCATCGACATCCGCGCGGTGGGCAGCGGCAACATCGGGGCCACCAACGTCCTGCGCATCCTCGGCAAGCCGGCCGGCATCAGCGTCCTGCTGGTCGATGCCCTCAAGGGCTGGGTCGCCGTGGTCTACGGCACGCGGTTGGTCCTGCACCTGACCGGGGTCGGGCCCGGGGATTCCGACGCGGAAACGCACCGCATCGTCGCCTCGCTGTGCGCCATCCTCGGGCACAACTACACCTGCTGGCTCGGGTTCAAGGGGGGCAAGGGCATCGCCACCTCGGCCGGTGTCCTCACCGCCCTGGTTCCCTACGCGCTGCTCACCATCCTGACGGTCTGGATCCTCCTCTTCGCCGCCACCCGCATCGTCTCGGTCGGCTCCCTCGCCGCCTCCGCCACGCTGCCCTTCGCCGCGCACTTTTTCTATCGCCACTGGACCCTCACCCTCGTGACCGGGGCCATGGGCGTGTTGGCCATCTACAAGCATCGGGCCAACATCCAGCGCCTGCTGGCCGGGACGGAACCCAAGGTCGGAGCCAAGCCCCGGGAGGCCACCCCGTGAAGGTTGCCATCCTCGGCGCCGGCGCCTGGGGCACCGCCCTCGGCCTCGTCCTCGACCGCGGCGGTCATGAAATCGTGCTCTGGGGCCATAACCCGGAGCATCTCCAGCGCATCCGCCAAACGGGGCGCAACGAGCCGCACCTGCCCGGCATCGACCTGCCGCCGTCCTGGACCCTGGAGCCGAACCTCGCCCGCGCCGTGGCCGACGTGCCGGTCGTCGTCATGGCCGTCCCCTCCAAGGCCCTCCGCACCGTCGCCGCCGGCCTCGCCAACCTGACCGGCCTCGTCGTGAGTGTGACCAAGGGGATCGAGCATGAGTCCGGGTTGACCATGTGCGGTGTCCTGCGCCAATGCGCCCCCCGCGCCACCGTGGCCGCCCTTTCCGGGCCGTCCCTCGCCCTCGAGGTCGCCCGCGGCATCCCCACCGCCATCGTGGCCGCCAGCCCCGACGCCCACGCCGCCCAAACCGTCCAGCGCCTCTTCCATCACCCGTCCTTCCGCGTCTACACCAGCCCGGACCTCGTCGGGGTCGAGATGGGCGGCGCCCTCAAGAACGTGGTCGCCATCGCGGCCGGGGTCGGGGATGGCCTCGGCTTCGGTGACAATTCCAAGGCCGCCCTCGTCACCCGCGGCATCGTGGAAATCCGTCGCCTCGGCGTCGCCTGCGGCGCGCACCCCGATACCTTCGCCGGCCTCAGCGGACTGGGGGACCTCACGGTGACCTGCTTCTCCAGGCTCAGCCGCAACCGGACACTGGGGGAACAACTCGGACGCGGGGAGAAACTGGCCGACATCCTGGCCCGGTCCGTCACCATCGCCGAGGGCTATCCCACCAGCCGCTCCGCCTGGCAACTGGCCCGCACCCGCCAGGTCTCCACGCCCATCATCGACGAGGTCTACCAAATCCTCTACGAGGGCAAGGACGTCTCCCAGGCCCTCCAGGATCTCACGCGGCGCGAGTCCAAGCCGGAATGAGGCGGGCGGGACGCCCGCGCGCCGGCTACCCCAACTGCTCGCGGAGCAGGCGCAGCAGGTCGCCGTATTCCTCCACGGCGGGGAACTGCGGAAACTCCTCCTTCACGTTTCCGGGGGCGCGGAAGAGAAACCCTTGATGGGCGGCCGCGAGCATCCGGGTGTCGTTGTAGGAATCCCCGGCCGAGAGCACGCGGTAATTGAGCGCGCGAAAGGCCTGCACGGCCTTTTCCTTTTGTTCCGGGATGCGGATGCGATAGCCGGTGATGCGGTCGTGTTCGACCTCCAGGCGGTGGCAGAGCAGGGTGGGCCAGCCCAGTTGGCGCATGAGCGGGGCGGCGAACTGCTCGAAGGTGTCGGACAGGATGATGACCTGGGTGAAGGACCGCAGTTCGTCGAGGAACTCCTTGCCGCCGGGCAGGGGATGCAGGGTTCCGATCACCTGCTGGATGTCCGAGAGCTTGAGCCCGTGCTGGTCGAGGATGTCCAGCCGGCCGCGCATGAGCTTGTCGTAATCGGGTTCCTCGCGGGTGGTGCGGCGCAGGGCGGCGATGCCGGTCTTCTCGGCCACCGCGATCCAAATTTCGGGCACCAGCACGCCCTCCAGGTCGAGGGTCACGAGGGTCTGTTGTTTCACGGCCGCCATCCAAGCAGAGATGGGGACGAACTGTCACGCCGAGTTAGCGAGTGGATGGGTTGATGAGTTAACGAGCGGGTGGGGTGAGGTTTGCCTTTGCATGGGGGGGTGTGGCTAGGATGGGCGCATGGCTGACACTGATGCGGGCAAGGCGCCGCCGCCGTTGCAACCGGGCACCCTCTACCTGGTGGCGACGCCGATTGGGAACCTGGAGGACATCACCCTGCGGGCGCTGCGCACGCTGCGGGAGTGCGACGTGGTGGCGGCCGAGGACACGCGGCACACGGGGCAGTTGCTGCGGCATTTCGAGATCCGCAAGCCGATGGTGAGCCATTTTGCCTTCAACGAGGCGCGGCGCAGCGAGGAGATCCTGGACCGGCTGCGGCGTGGGGAACGGGTGGCGCTGGTGACGGACGCGGGCACGCCCGGCATCAGCGATCCCGGGGAGCGCGTGGTGCGGGCCGCCCTGGCGGCCGGGTTGCGCGTGGAGGCCGTGCCCGGACCGTGTGCCCTGGTGGCCGCCCTGACCAGCAGCGGGTTGCCCACGGGCGAGTTCCATTTCGTCGGGTTCCTCCCCCACAAGTCCGGCCAGCGCCGCCGGCAATTGGAGGCGCTGCGGGCCGTCCCGGGCACGCTGGCGCTCTATGAATCCCCCTACCGCATCGGCAAGCTCCTGCAGGAGTTGGTGGAGGTGTTTCCCGCGCGCCAGGTCGTGCTGGCCCGGGAACTGACCAAGAAGTTCGAGGAACAGCTCCGGGGCACCCCGGCCGAGTTGCTCGCCGCCGGCGCCCAACGCACCTGGAAGGGCGAGTTCGTCGTCCTCATCGCCCCCGGCGCCGACTCCGGCGTCCCCGCCGACGCGCCGGAGCCTGCCGCCGAGGCGTAGCCGCCCTGGCCCCGCCGCGCGCGTGGGGGCGGCGGCCGCACTTTTGCTTGGATTCAGGGCGCGGTTCCCCTGCATGATGCGGCCATGTCCAACGCCCCGTTGCCCCGCGTGAACAAGGTTCCCTTCCTCGTGGCGGACCTGGTCCTCGTCCTGCTGGCCGGCTGGATTGTCCAGCAGCAGCCGCATCCCCTGACCCCGATTCCACTGGTGTTGACGGTGCTATGCGTGATGGGCGCGTGCGGGCTGGCCCTGGTCCCCTTCCGGATGGAGCACGAGGCGCGGGTGAAGCTGGCCGAGTCCTCCAGCCTGACCACGGCGGTGGCCGAGATCAACCGGCTGCGGGAGGCGGCGGATCATATCCGGCACGCCACCAGCCAGTGGCAGGGCGTGCAGGAACACTCCGGCAAGGCCGTCACCGCCGCGCGCGAGGTCGCCGACCGCATCACCACGGAGGCGCGCGAGTTCGCCGCCTTCCTGCAGAAGGCCAACGACACCGAGAAAAACCACCTGCGCCTCGAGGTGGAGAAACTGCGCCGGGCCGAGGGCGACTGGCTGCAGTCGCTGGTGCGCATCCTGGACCATGTCTTCGCCCTGCACCAGGCAGCCCAGCGCTCGAGCCAGCGCCAGGTGGCCGAGCAGTTGTCGCGCTTCCAGCAGGCCTGCCGGGAATGCACCCGCCGGATCGGTCTGATCGCCTTCGAGGCCGGGGTGGACGAACCCTTCGACACCGCCAAGCACCAGCTCGTCGATCCCAACGGGACGGCGCCGTCCGGCGCGTCCATCACCGAGACCCTGGCCTGCGGCTTCACCTATCAGGGCCAGCTCCTCCGCCGGGCGCTCGTTCGGCTCTCCGACCCGGCCGCGCCGGCTCCCGCCCCCGCCCCGGCGGCGGAACAGGCCGCGCCCCCCGTGGCCGATGCCGAGTCGGCGCCCGCCACGCCGGTTGCCCCGGCCACTCCCGCCGCCGCGGAGACTCCGGACGCCACGGAGACTGCCGAGACGGCGCAGAGCGCGGACGTCGGTTCTGCCCCTGCCGCGGTGGCTGTCGCGCCCGCGTCCGGGGCGGGGCCGGTCCTGTCCGAGTCCGGCCCGACGCCCGCGCGCCCGGCGCGCGCCCGTCCCTCGGCCCCGCGCACGGCCCAAACTGAGCTGTTCCCGGAGGCCGCGCCCCGGGCGGCGGCGACCGATGAGGCCGCCCCCACCGGCGGCGCCTGAGCGACTTCCTGCGCTTTCCCGTGGGCAAACCGCGCGTTGTCTCCCTGCTGCCGGCTGCCACCGAGATGGTGTGCGCCCTCGGCCTGGGCCGCCAGTTGGTCGGCCGTTCCCACGAATGCGATCATCCTGCGGAGGTGGTTTCCCTGCCGGTATGCACGTCGTCGCGGCTGGACGCGTCGGCGTCGTCCGGCCGGATTGACGAGCAGGTGAAGGAACTGGCCCGGGCCGGGGCGGCGCTTTATCAGGTGGACGCGGCGCAACTGCGGGCCTTGCGGCCGGATGTGATCCTCACCCAGGCCCAGTGCGCCGTGTGCGCCGTGAGCCTGGCCGAGGTGGAGGAGGCATTGGCTGGATGGCCCGGGCCACGGCCGGCGGTGGTGGCGTTGGCCCCGCAGCGCTTGGCGGATTTATGGACTGACCTGGCCCGGGTCGGCGAGGCGCTGGGAGCGGGCGAACGCGGCCGGCGCGCGATCCGGGCGTTGAAGGGCCGGGTGGCGGACATCCTGATGAAGACCGCGCCCGTGGAGCGGCGCCCGGGCGTGGTGTGCCTGGAGTGGTTCGAACCGGTGATGGCGGCGGGCAACTGGGTGCCGGAGTTGGTGGAGTTGGCGGGGGGGCGGAACCTGTTCGGCGAGGCGGGCAAGCACTCGCCGTGGCTGGACTGGAACAGCGTGGTGCAGGCGGATCCGTCGGTGGTGGTGGCCCTGCCGTGCGGGTTTGACCTGGAGCGGACCGCGCGGGAGATGCCGGCCCTGACGGGCCGGGTGGGGTGGGCACGCCTGCAGGCGGTGGGGCAGGGGCGGGTGTTCCTGGCGGATGGCAGCCGCTTTTTCAACCGCCCGGGGCCGCGCCTGGTGGAGTCGCTCGAGATTCTGGCGGAGATCCTGCACCCGGGGGTGTTCCACTTCGGGCACGAGGGCAAGGGTTGGCGCCGCTGGATGCCGCCGGCCTGAGGGCGGCCTGGGGGCGGGGCCGGGTCAGACCCGGATGGGCAGGATGAGGAAGGGGAAGCCCTGCTGATAGAATTTCCGCTGGAGGGCGAACACGGCGTAGTTATGCAGCCAGCGGGTGATGAAGGTTTCGTCCGGGAAGACGAGTTGGCCGCCGAAGAAGACGGCCTGGGGGAACCGCTGGAGGAGGTCGGGGGCCACCTTGTCGACCTCGGCGACCAGGTCGGTGCCGAGGGTGGTGACGCCCTCGGCGTAATAGCCGTGCTGGCGCATGTAATTGACGTAGCGCTGGACCTCGGCCTCGGCGTGTCGGCGGCAGTTGTCGATTTCGGAGGCGCCCTTGAAGTTGCCGGCATCGACGATGCCGACCTGGACAAAGACGAAGTTCCTGAAGACGCCCGGGAACATGCGCATGACGCCGAGGAGCGTGTGGAGGCCGAGGCCGTTGAAGCCATTGACGAGGAGCACGGCCGTCTTGGCCTTGGGTTCGAAGTGGGGCTCGGGGCCGGCGGCCCGGTCGCGCTCGACGGAGGAGCCGGACAGTTCGGCCACCTCGATGAGGTCATCGAGGCGGCGGAGGGCGCGCGCGGTGGCGCGGTAGTGGCGGTTGATGGCGAAGGCGAGGGCGATGAGTCCGCCGGTGCCGACGAGGGTGATCCAGCCGCCTTCCTTGAGCTTGATCAGGCTGAGGGAGACGAGGATGAGAAAGCTGAGGCTGAAGCCGACGCCGTTGATGGTGAGTTTTTTGCGCCAGGCCCCTTCGGCCCGGCGTCGGGCCCACCAGTGGCGGACCATGCCGAGCTGGGAGAGGGAGAAGGTGATGAAGACGTTGATGGAATAGAACAGGACCAGGAGAGCCATCGACCCGCGGGTGAAAACGATGACGGCGAGGGCGGCGGCGCCCATGAGGAGGATGCCGTTCTGGGTGACGAAACGGTCGCTGAGGGTGGCGAAGCGGGTGGGAAACCAACGGTCGAGCGCCATGTTGGCGAGGACCTGGGGTCCGCCCATGAACCCGGCCTGGGCGGCGATGACGAGGAGGGCGGCCTCGGAGGCCAGGGTGACAACGACAAAGGTGCGCCCCCAGTTGGACGGCCAACCGGCAGTCATGCGCTCGAAGAGGGAGGCGTTGAGGGTCTTGCCCGCGGCGGGTTCCCCGACCTGCCAGAGGACGTAGGACACGAGCAGGCCGGCCACGACAATGGAGAGGCTGATGGCGATGTAGCGCATGGTGCGCCGGCCGGTCTCGACGCGGGGTTCGCGCAGCATGAGCATGGCGTTGCTGACGCCCTCGATGCCGGTGTAGGTGCCGGCGCCCTGGCTGTAGGCGCGCAGCAGGAGGATGAGGAGGGCGGCCAGGCCGAGTTCGCCGTGCGCCGAGCGGACGTCCTGGGCGGTGGCGCTGACCACGCCGCTCATGCCGGCCACGTGGGTGGTCAGGCTGTAGAGGATGGCAAAGGCATGGGTGACCACGAAGACGGCGAAGATGGGCAGGCAGACGGCCACGGACTCATGGACACCGCGGAGGTTGAGCAGGGTGAGGAGGAGGACGCCTCCGACGGCGGCGCTGAGCTTGTAGGGCTGCCACTCGGGTGGCATCAGGCTGAAGAGGGCATCCGCGCCGCTCGCCACCGACACGGCGATGGTCAGCACGTAATCGACAATGAGCGCGCACCCGGCCACCACGCCGGCCCCGGGATGGAGGAGTTTGCTGGCCACGAGGTAGCCGCCGCCGCCGGCGGGGAAGGCCTCGATGATCTGGGAATAGCTGGCCGAGAGGATGCAGATGGTGATGACGGAGGCCAGGGCGACGAAGATGGCCAGGAAGTAGTGGCCCCGCAGGGCGCCCCAGGCCGCCTCCGGGCCGTAGCAGGAGGAGGAGATGCCGTTGGCACCCAGGGCCACCCAGGCAAACACCGCGACGAGCGAGGTGCTCTGGAATAGTTGCTTGTCCTGCAGGTTTCGCGAGCGCCCGAGGAAAAGCGTCTTGAGGCGTTGAGCCAGATTCACGCGGCGCGCAGCATGCATGGACGGCCCCCTTCCGCCAATACCAAGATTCCCCGCCCCCTGGTAGCCGCCGGCGTGGGCCGGCGGGCGGGGGGGTCAACCCGCGCACGCGGGTTGCTACGGTGGGTAGCCGCCGGCGTGGGCCGGCGGGCGGTGGGGACAACCCGCGCACGCGGGTTGCTACGGTGGGTAGCCG
>JBJOEZ010000052.1:0-25758 GCA_046048995.1 Verrucomicrobiota bacterium
GGAGAAGGTCCCAAGGGTCCGGCTGTTCGCCGGTTAAAGCGGTACGCGAGCTGGGTTCAGAACGTCGTGAGACAGTTCGGTCCTTATCCACTGTGGGCGCAGGAAACTTGAGGGGTTGCAACCTTAGTACGAGAGGACCGGGTTGCACGCACTTCTGGTGTGGCAGTTGTTCCGTCAGGGGCATCGCTGCGTAGCCATGTGCGGAAGAGATAAGCGCTGAAAGCATCTAAGTGCCAAGCTCATCCCAAGATATTGTTTCCCGGACGCAAGTCCCTAAAGACCACGGGCAGACTACCCGTTTGATAGGTCAGGCATGCAAGCACGGCGACGTGTTTAGTGGACTGATCCTAATCGGTCGTGAGGCTTGATTACTTCTTCATTCCTTCATGGAGTGGAAGTTATTTATACTCGCGAACTGGGTGCCCATGTAAAACCTGTGTGTAGTTTTCAGAGAACCGCCCCCGGCGACGTTCTTTAGACATTTTTTTGGTGGCCATAAAGAGGTGGTCCGACCCGTTCCCGTTCCGAACACGGCCGTCAAACGCCTCCTTGCCGATTGTAGTGCATGTATAGCTTGCGCGAGAGTAGGTCGCCGCCAAATCTTTCCAAAAAGCCGAGCCCCGAAAGGGTTCGGCTTTTTGCTTTCCCCCATCCGCGTCCGCCTGGACCCGCCGGCGGCAGGCCCCGCCCCCCTCAGCCGTCAGTTCCCCCGCGGCTGCATCCCCAGCAGGCTTTGTCCGCTTTCAAAAAGGATTCCCCGCGCCACCCCCACCGCCTCCGCCCGGCTGTATTGCCCCAGCGCCACCTTGTCCGCCAACACCCGCGCCAATTGCTTCCGCAAGAGGATCGCCTTCGCATACGTCCACTCCACGCAGTAGGCATCGCTGAAGAACGCAACCTGCTTGTTCAGGGGCAGCATCTCCAGGCGCTCCGCCAGCACCTGGCGAATCGTGTCCGGGAAAAAATTGTGCCACCAGCAGCCCGCCAGGCTGAAGTTGGGCAATTCGCGCGCCAAGGTGCAGAGCGACTGGTTGGCGTGACGGCTCGAAAGAAAGCACTGGAACCGCAGGCCCGGGTGGCGCGCCATCATGGACCCCAGCTGCGCAATCGTTTGCTGGCTCAGCCGGCTGCCTGTCTCAAAGGGCAGGGGTTCCGCCCCCAGGCTGAACTGAAAAACCAGCCGCTGCCCGTGCGCCTTGGCCAAGGCCGCCAGGAAGGCCTCGTGCACGTAGCTGGCATACATATCCCGTTCCGCCGGCCCCGCCTGACCCCGGCGCGCCAGGGCCCCCTCCATCTCCCCGTCGCTCACCTCCCGGAAGTCAATGTCCGTTGAGATGTGCGTCGCCATCGACAACACCTGCCGGTGCGGGATGGCCTTCACATAATGCCCAATCGCGGCATGCACGTCCGCCAGCGTTCGAATGGCCCGCTCCGTCGGGGGACGTCCCCCCGCTCCAATGGGTGAAGGGCTCTCCGGGGTCCGGCCCCAGCAGCGTTCCAGTTCGTAGAGGGCGGTGTCGTGTTCCCCCCACTGGCTCCGCGTGAAGAATCCCCACTCCAGCGCATACTGCAGGCGGTCGTCGTCCTCACCCCGGCCCCGCCGCGCAATCTCCGTTCCGGTCCGCCGGATCCGTAACCGGTCCAAAACCCCGTGGTGCCATGCCCGGTCGTCCGCCCGCTCCCGGATGCAGTCGTCCAGCCGACGCCAGTTGTCCGCCGTAATCGGCGCCTCCCACCCGTAAAGATCCCTTAGAATCAGTCGCACGCCCCACCAGGAACTGGTGTTGCGGATCAACGGGAGGTAGGGCAGGGCCTCCTCCACCCGCCGCCGCGCCTCCCGGGGCTCCGGCCAGCCCGGGAACTGCGTCAGGCGGCCCCCGCTCGGACAACCGGCCGCGTAGAGGTCGCTGATGACCATGTGGTAAAGCAGGACATCGTGCAGGCCCCGCGCCCCCAGGCGCCCTCCCACCAAATGAGTGTGGATGTCCAACTGGGGCAGCTCGGACAGCGCGTGCTCCAGGTCCAGGGCAAGGCGTTCGTTCATGGATGAAAAGACAAAGGACTCCCCAGCCGTTCGGCCACCGCGACCCCGGTGCGCTACCGTGCCCGCCCTTTCAACAGGCCCCGCACCTCCGGCAGACGCGGAATCCCAGCCTGCCCGCCCCGCCGGGTGGCCTTGAGGGCCGCCGCCGCGGACGCGAACCGCAGTCGCTCCTCCAGCCCCAACCCCCGCGCGAGGGCCGCCGCGTAGGCCCCGCGGAAGACGTCCCCGCAGCCCGTGGTGTCCACGGCCTTGACCTTGAAGGCCGGGATATGGCGCGCCGGCGCCCCCGGTCCATCGACCGCCCAACAGCCGGCATCCCCCCAGGTGACGACCACCACGCTCCGCCCCTCGCGCCACAGCGCGCCGGCCGCCGCCGAGGGCGCCACGGCGCCCGTCAGCGCAGAGGCAAAGTCCGAGGAGAGAATCAGGTGATCCACCAGCCCCAGCAACTCCGCGAAACCCGGCGTGCGGCTGCTCTCGAAGTCCGCCACCACCGGGATGCCCGCTTCCCGGGCCATGCGCGCCGCCCGGATCATGCCCGGCATGCCGAAGCGATCCACCAGCAGCACGCGGGCGGATTCGATGAAGCGGCGCGGCGGCCGCTCGGGATCCGCCCCCAGCACCCGGCTTGAATCGTTGAAAATGGTCCGGGTGCCCCGGCCTTCCTCCACGATGATGGTGGAATGAACCGGGCCGGCCCCGTCCCGGCGCACCACCCGGCGGACGTCCACTCCCTCCCGGCGGAGGTTGTCCAGGACCAGGCGGGAATGCTCGTCCCGGCCCAGGGTCCCGGCGAAGGCGCATCGGGCACCCAGTCGGCTGGCGGCCACCAGCGCCGTGGCGCACAGGCCGCCAAAATGGCGTTCCCGCGACCGAACCTCGCCCTTGCCGTCGGCCGGCGGATAGCTGGCCACGTAAATCAGGTCATCAATCGCCGTGCAGCCCAGGCCAAGCACATCCAACCGGGGGCCGCGGGCCGCGTGGCGAGGGGTGCGTTTCATGGTTCAGAGCGTGGCCAGCCACCGGCGCATGGCCGGCGGGTCTTCCTTGAACATGAGCGACCCGGGCACAATGAAATCCGCCCCCGCCTGGGCCAGCAGGGGAACGGTCTCGCGCCGGATGCCCCCGTCCGCCTCCACCTCCGTGGACAGGCCACGCTGCCGGATGGCCGCCTTGGCCCGCCGGATCTTGTCGGGCACGCCCGCATCCATGCCGGCACCCTTGATGCCCATGGCCGTGCCCACCACGCACAGGACGTCCAAGTCGGACCAGTGCGGCTCCAGCACCTCAAGGGACTCGGTGATCAGGAGGCTGACCCCGGCCTTTTTGCCGCGGGCCCGGATGGCCCGCAACACCTCGCCGGGATTCGGCACCGCATCAAAACAAAAGATCAGGATGTCCGCCCCCGCCTCGATAAACGGGTCAATCCACCCCAGCGGGTCCGTGACCATGAGGTGGACCTCGAAGGGCTTGGCGCTCTGCCGGCGCAACTGGGCCACGAGGTCGGGAAAGAAAAGCAGGTTCTTGACGTAATGACCGTCGGCGACATCCAGGTGCCAGCGCTCGGTGAAGGGTTCAATGCGGCGCATCTCCGCCGCGAGGTTGCCAAGGTCAGCCGACCAGAGGGAGGTGGAACACTGGAGCACGGCGTTTCTTTAGCCGCGCCCACGCCGGGATGCACTTGTTTTTTCGCGCGCGTCGGCCCCCGCCGGTCAGGCCCTTCCGCCGCCCCCCCCGGCCGGCGAGGGATGCCGGGCGAGGAACTCCTCCAGCGCCCGCTGGACATCGGCCCCATGGCGCTCCACCCCGGCCGACTTCGGCGCAATCTCCCGCAGGGCCGCTCCCGGGATCACCCCTGCCAGTGCCTCGGCATACTCAAAGGGATGAATCGGGTCCTCCCGGTTGCCCAGCACCAGCGTGGGCACGCCCACCCGCCCCCAGGCCGTGCGGTCGGGATGGGGCCGATCCGTGATGATTCGTTCCAGCTTGTCCACGCTCTCGGCCGCGCCCGGCTGCTGGAACTGCAGGGACAAGGACTGCGCCACGTCCGGCCAGCGCGCCGCGGCGTCCCGGTGCTCCGGGGTGCGCTGGAACTCCGCCAACCCCTCCCGCGGGCCGTGCCGCCGCAACAGCGTGGAAACCAGGGTGAACATGGTCACGTTCCAAGGGCAGGGGGCCTCGAGCCAGGCCGGTCGCGACAAAACCAACCCCTCCACCCGCTCCGGCCAGCGCAGCGCGAAATGCAGCGCCAGCGCCGCCCCCATTGAAATCCCCCCCACCACCGCCCGCTCCACCCGGAGGTGATCCAGCAACGCCAGCAGGTCCTCGCCAAAGGCCCGGAAGTTCAGGTCCCCCGAGTCCCCCACGGCACCAGTCCGCCCATGCCCCCGCGCGTCAAAGCCAATCAGCCGCACCCCCGGCGGAGGCCGGAACAGCCCAAACGGCTGGCTCACATCGCCGCCCAAACCATGCTGGAAAACAAAAGGCCGGCCGGCGCCGGTTTCCTGGTAATGAAACCGTATCCCGTTGCGCGTGAAGTATGGCACGCCCGCAACGTAAGTTTCATCCCTCTCCCCGGCAAGCCCACCCGGGGTCGTCCTCCCCTACAGAGGCCCCTTGGGCAGGCGCCAATCCCGCCGACTCGGCGGCGTCTCCGCCTCCGGCAACATCCCCACCCCGGGTTCCGCCTCCACCCATGCCCGACGCTCCTCTTCCGTGGCATAATACTTCAACCACACGCCCGCCGAGGGGCGCCGGCAAAAACCCGCCGCGGCAAAATCATGATACCACCCCCCGTTCCAGCAGCGGCCCGGCAACACCGCCGGGCGCCGAAGCCCTTCCCGCCAGAGGGCCACATACAACTCCCGGTCGGTCAGATGGTCCGTATGCAGGAGGTAAAAGCCCCGGCAGGCCAGTTCATGGAACAACTCCCAGGCCACCGCCGGCAGCGCCGCATCCGTCACCTCGTCCGGCGGCAGCACCCGCACCCCCTGGCGCCGCAGTTCCTCCGCCGGATGCTCCCACCGCTTGGTGTCGCATTGCCCCAACTCCTCCGCGCCCAGGTCCAGTTTCAGGATGTTCGGGGCGCCCGGCTCGCTGTCCTGCCACTCGGTGATCCCTTCCACGCCCGAAAACTCCCGGGGCCGGGGCAGCCAGATGTCCCGTGGCTGGCCTGGCACCACCCGTGCCGGCAGGGTTGGTTGGGGGCAGTTCACCGCCCAGGCTGCCCGCTCCTCCTCCGTCGCGTAACAGGCCAGCCACAACTCCGGGCAACGCCGCGGGCCCACCACCATGACCGGCCCAGCCTCCGCTCCCGCCTCCGCTTCGCCGGGCAGCCATTCCTCATGCAGCCATCGGTAAAACTCCCCGTCCGTCAGGTGGTCGGTCCGGAGAAAGTGATGGCCCAGCGCAGCCAGTGCGTAAACCAGTTCCCACAGGCGTCCCCGCACCTCCCTGGGTGCCACCGCGTCCGGCAAGGGCGACTGCAGCCCGTGCCGGGCCAGCAACTCCCGCAGTAAAGGCCGCGGGCTGTGCGCAGACGTAGAGCTTGTGTTGGACGTGGAACCTCGCACGAGGGCGGACCATACACGGTGTTCATGGCTTGTGAAGCAGGAAAACCCGCGTCATCCTCAAAACCTCATGACGCCGCCGGCTTTTTCCGCACCAATCCCCCCGGCTCCTTCATGGCGCCCGGCATGAACTCCTCCCGGCTCGCCGGCAAAACCATCGTCATCATCGGCGGCACTCGCGGCATGGGCTGGTCCGCCGCCCAGGCCTGCCGCCAAGCCGGCGCCCGCGTTGTCGTCGTCGGCCCCGGGGACGACGCCCTGGCCACGGCCGCCCAAGCCCTCGGCGGCGAGGGCCTCGCGCTGGCCGGGGACGCCACCCACCCCGCCACCGCCCCGGCCGCCATCGCGGCCGCCCAGCGCCAGTTCCATGGCTTCGACGGCCTCTACCATGTCGCCGGTGGCAGCGGACGCCGCCACGGCGACGGTCCCCTCCATGAGATCTCGGATGAAGGCTGGGCCTATACCCTTGAGCTGAATCTCACGTCACTTTTCCATTCCAACCGCGCCGCCGCCCGCGCCTTCCTCGAGCAGGGCCGCGGCGGGTCCGTGCTCAACATGGCCTCGGCGCTGGGGCTGTCGCCCGGGCCGCGCTTCTTCGCCACCCATGCCTACGCCGCCGCCAAGTCCGCCGTGCTCGGCCTGACGCACTCACTGGCCGCCTTTTACGCTCCCCACGGCATCCGCTTCAATGCCCTCGCGCCCGGCTTGGTGGACACTCCGATGTCCCAGCGCGCCCAGGCGCTCCCCGAAACCATGGCCTACGCCCGCAGCCGTCAGGCGCTGGAGGGCGGCCGCATCGGGCATCCCTCCGACCTCGACGGCGCCGTCGTCTATCTCCTCAGTGACGAAGCCCGCTTCGTCACCGGGCAAACCCTCGCCATCGATGGTGGCTGGACGGCCGGCGCCGACGCGCCGCTCCAGTCCCGCTGAATCGCCGCCCCGCCTCGCATGCACCTGCTTGGATTGGACCTCGGTGGCTCCAGCGTGAAGGGGGTGGCCGTCACACCCGAAGGGCAGACACTGGGCTCCGCCCAGATGGATTTCGAGCCGGCCACGCCCGGGGACTGGTCCCGGGCGGTCCGCCTCCTGGCCGCGCGCCTGCACGATGCTCATGGGCCACCGGCCCGGATCGGCGCCGCCGCCCCCGGGTTGGCCGCGCCAGATGGGCGGTCCATCGCCTTCATGCCCGGCCGCCTCGCCGGCCTCGAGGGCCTGGATTGGACCCCATTCCTCGGTTCCACCACCCCGGTCCCCGTCCTCAACGACGCCCAGGCCGCCCTCCTCGGCGAGGCGTGGCTCGGGGCCGCCCGCGGCTTCCGCCACGCCCTCCTCATCACCCTCGGCACCGGCGTGGGTGGCGCCATCCTGGCCGACGGCCGCCTCCTGCGCGGTGCCTTCGGCAAGGCCGGCCACCTCGGCCATCTCTGCCTCGACCCCGACGGCCCCCCCGACCTCTGCGGCATGCCCGGCAGCCTCGAGTTGGCCATCGGCAACTGCTCCGTCCATGCCCGCACCCGCGGACGCTTCGCCACCACGCATGATCTCGTCGCCGCCCACCTCGCCGGCGACCCCGCCGCCACCGACGCCTGGCTCCGCTCGGTCCGCGCCCTCGCCTGTGCCATTGGTTCCTTCGCCAACATTCTCGACCCGGAGGTTGTCGTGATCGGCGGCGGCATCGCCCGCGCCGGCCATGCCCTCCTCGATCCGCTCCAGCGCTTCCTCGACCAGATCGAATGGCGCCCCGGTGGGGGACAGGTCCGGCTCATGCCGGCCGCGCTTGGGGAGTTGGCGGGGGCCTACGGCGCCGCCGCCCAGCTCCGGGCTGCACAGGGTTGAAAGGCTTCAGCCCGCGCTGCCACGGGAGGCGGCAACCGGCGGCGCGAGCCGGCGGGCGGTGGGGACAGCGGACTTATGTCCGCTGCCACGGGGGATCAGAACGCGAGTTGCAGGGTGCGGGGGCGGGCCACGTGGGGGAAGCGGATGCGGAGCAGGCCTTCGACCGCGTCATGCGTCCACGAGGTGATGGGATGGTCCTCGAGTTGCACCGAGCGGGGCGGCTTTGGACAGGCGACGAGCACGATGGCGGCGGTGTCGCCCACGCCCTCGACCGTCCAGGAGGTGGTGTTCCCCTGCGTGACGCCGGCGGTGGCCTTGCCCGCGCAGGCCAGGAGCGTGGGGTGGGGGCCGGCCTTGGCGGTGGCGGCGTCGAGATCGAGGAGGAACACGCGGGTGCCCGGCGTCAGGGTCACGGACCGTTGCAGGGTGAGTTCCGGGTCGAACAGGTTGACGAAACGGCCTGGGAGCCGGCGGGGCTCGCCCGGGATGGATTCATCGAGCCCGGCGCCGATCAGGTAGGGTCCGCGGCGCAGGGCCAGGTGGCTGGTTTCCCGCCAGGCCAGCCCGGCGCGGGTGGCGGCGTCGCGGACGATGCCGGCCAGGCGCGCGTCGGCGGCCGCGCTGAGGGCGAACGGCACGGGGCTTTCGCGGATCCACGTGACCGCGCCCCGGCCCACGGCGACGGGCGCGGTGGAGCCGGCGGGGAAATCCGTGTCGCGCAGGCCGAGGGTCGCGAAGAGGTGTTGCCGGGGGAGGGTGTTGGTGCGGCCCTGGTCATTCCACCATTCGCGGACGCGGTTGTAGGGATCGGAATCATCGTCGACGACGACGAGCACGTTGCCGCGGCGGACCCAGGCGGCGAGCGGGGGGTGAACCTCGGGCGAGAGCGGTTTCTGGCCCTGATAGGAGAGAAGCAGCACGCGTTGGTCGTCGAGGAAACCCGGCAGGGGTGTGTTCTCCAGCTGGACGGGCGTGAGGGGGAGGCCGCGCTTGAGGAGGGGGAGGGCGAGGCCGTAGAGCTGGGCCATGTTCGGGTCGCTGGGCGTCGGTTTCTCGCGCTGGAACATGAGCGAATCGCTGAGAAGCAGGCCGACGCCGCGGGTCCCGCAGTCCCACTGCACGTTGGTCTGGCGGAGGTCATGGAGGGCGTGCATGACGACCTGGAGCTCGGTGGCGTAGGCGGCGGGCATGGGGCGGCGTTCCTCGCGGGGGGCGCTGCGCGGGTAGAGGCCGCCGAAGGCCCGTTCCGGCCAGGGTGCGATCTCGTAGCGCCACACGTCCGGCTGGAGGAGGGAGGCGGTGAGGGTGGACTCCCAGTTGGTGCGGTAGTCGGTCCAGTCATGGCGCGGGTTGTCCTCGACGGGGTCGTTGAGGTACCAGACCCGGCGGCCGGTGGCGCGGACGAGGTTCTGCATGGCGCCGTATTCGAGGAAGGCGGTCTCAAAAGTGCGCTCGCGGCGGCGGCCCTGGTAATGGTTGGGCGTGCGGGCGGTGCCGGTCCAGACCTGGGCGATGTAGCCGTCGCAGCCGTCGAGGAGGGCGAGGCTGGACTGGGGGCTGACGATGCACCAATGGGCGTAATTGATCAGGCTGTGGGTGGGGACGTAGCAGCGGACCTGGCGGCCGGTGCGGCGATTGAAATCCTGCACGTGGCGGAAGACCTGCTGGAGGGCGCGGCGGTAGAGGAAGTATTTCAGCTTTGAGGCGCGCCATTGGTTGTCCACCGTGGACTGCGGATCCTGCCAGGGTTCCCCGTAGTGGGCCAGCCACTCGCGCTTGAACCCCTCCGAGTAGCCCGCGCGGGCCCAGAACTCGGGTTCCTCGAGGTGCACCGCCTCCACCCCGGCGTCGAGGCCGCGCTGGATGCGGGAGCTGAGGAAGTGCCCGAAGTTCTCGGCCGGGCACATGTAATACACGTCTCCGCCGTGGCTGATCTTCTTCCCGTCGCGTTCGGTCTGGGCGTTGTCGACGTGGTTGGTGCCGTCGTAGCGCCCGTAGAGGTAGTCCTGGTAATCGCCCCAGGCGACGCCCGTCATGAGGTGGACGCGGTAGCCGCGGTCGCGCCAGGACCGGATGCGTTCGGGGAGGGAATCATTGACGCCGTAGACCATGGCGACGTCGGCCGGGAGGTTGCCGACGGGGCTCCAGGGTTTGGCGGTCTGGAAGCTGGTGCGCTCGAGGTGCTGGTCGGGCGGGGCGGGGAACGGCGGCGGAAGCGGTTGGTTCGCGCTCCAGGCCGGGAGGACGAGGAACAGGAGGACGAACTGGAGGGCGGGAAGGGGGGTGGGTTTGATGGCGGGATTTTGGAGGCGCGCCCTGCCGGGGTCAACGCCAGGCACCCCGGCGCGCCTGGGGGGCCGGGCGGAACCGGGGCTCCCCCGGGGAAACGGTCCCTGCGGGCAGGCGCCAGCGGCAGGCAGGCCGCAGGCCTGCGCGCCGTCACCGTTCCTCGCGGATGCGCGGCATGAGCGTGTCCGTCACCATGCGGCAGAGGGCGTCCCGCAGTTGGGGGAGGAAGGTGATGGAATAGATGGCCCGCAGGGAACCCAGGAAGTAGCGGTTCCGGTCGAAGAACTCGTATTCCGCCGCGGGCTTGTCCGCGAAGTAGTGTTTCAGGAAGGCCTCCCAGAGCTGCACCCCCTGCGCGGTGGGAATCTTGGTGGCCAGCTCGGAGATGCCCAGCTCGGGCAGTCCATAGATGGTGTTGAGCAGGCCGATGTCGAACAGGTAACTCCCGATGGAGACGTCCCCCATGTCGATGATCACGGGCTCGCCCTGACGGATCATGATGTTGCTGGTGTGCAGGTCGAAGTGCACGCAGTTGTCGGCGTCGGGGATGGTGGCCAGCTTGGCGAGGAGGAGCCGGATGTCGTCCGGGGGCAGGAAAAAGTCCATCTGGCGGAGGTAACCCTGGAACCGCTGCTTCATGTCCGGGAACACGGCGCGGTCGCCGCGCGTGGCATGGACGGTGCGGGTGATGGTGGCCAGGGTTTGGGCGTGCCGATCGAGCCCGGCGGGGTCGTTGCGGATGACCTTGCTGAACAGCTCGGCGTCCAGCATCTCGTAGATGATGCCGGTGCGGGTGCCGCAGGTGACCACGTCGTAGGAGATGGCGGTGGGGATGCCGAGGACGAAGGCGGCCCGGGCGTATTCCTTCTCGCGTTCGGCGATCTCGGGCTCGATGCCGTCGCGGTAGAGTTTCACCACGCTTTCCCGGTCCACCCGATAGCACTCGCCGCAGACGCCGGCGGAGATGAGTTCCAGGCCCTCGAGCGAGATTTCCCGGGCCTTCTTGCGGACGGCGAGGAGCTTGGTCAGGCCGGTGACCTCGAGGATGCTGTAAACCTCGGGGGTGACATGGGTGAGGGCCAGGGCGCCCTGGGCGGCCGTCATTTGCTGGTGGGCGCGCAGGACCCAGCGCAGTCCGGCGCTGGAAATGTAGTGGCAATCGCGGAGGTCGAGCGTGAGGTGCGTGACGCCGTTGGCCGGCAGGGCCGCCTCCAGGTGGGGTACCGTGGTGATGTCGAACCGGCCGGCCACCGCCAGGGTGAGGGCCGGGCCGGTGCGCGTGGTGGTGAGGCGGAATTCTTGCATGGGCTGGTGTGCCCGGCACCCTGCCAGAGCCCGGGGTTGCCACCAAGGCTTTCCGTTTGCCCCCGGCTTCTGGCGATCGCAGCGGGGACGGGCTTGGCGGACCCACCGCCGCCGCTATGGCGCGGAGGACCAGAGACCACCCGGGGCACGGGCGGGGCCCGGGGCGAACGGGGCCGTCTGGCCGGGGGCAACCTGCTGATTGCTGCGGGGCTCGAAGAAGGGATTTTGGCCGGACTTATGGCGGTCCTGGTAGAGGGGGTTGCTTTGGACGGCGCTGTCCCGCAAGCGGGCCTTGCTGTAGTGGGCGTAGGCCCGGCCGCGCGGGGCCTGGTAAAAGCCGGTCTCGGGATCCCAGCGCTGGCCGCGGGCGAGGAAGGGATTGCCGGAGGGCGCCGCGTTGGTGGCCAGCGGGATGCCGTCACGGTTGAGGAAGGCGGGGGTGCCGAAGGCGTCGTAGTCGCAGCGTTCCAGCACGTTGCCCGAGACATCGGTGAGGGCCAGCACGTTGCCGAGGTCGTCGGTGTGATAGAACTCCGGTTGGCCGGTGGGACTGAGGCGCGCCACCAGGTCGGCGCCGCCCCAGAAATAGATCTTGTTGCCCGAGCCGTTCACGCGGGTTTCCAGCACCGCATCGCCATCATCGCAGTCCTCCCCCGGCCCCGGGCCGTACAGGTATTCGGTGACCTCGGGCGGGGCGAGGGGCGAGGCGCCGGCTGTCGTGCGGCGGAGGCGGCGTCCGAGCGCGTCGTAGTCATAGGTGGCGACGGGGACGGGGGCGCCGGAGGAGAGGTCCAGCACGGCGACGAGGCGGTTGGCGTAGTCGTATTGGAAGGCGGTTTGGCCGCCGGCGGAGGTCGTGCGCGCCACCAAGTTGCCGTTGTCGTCGAAGGCCTGCGCCCCGAGGGGGGTGAGAGTGTATTGATGGACCTGGGCATCGGCGGGTCCGGGGGCCGGGGTGGGGTCCATGGCGTAGGCCGCCGGGCCGCTGGGGTCGGTTACCTCGATACGGTTGCCGGCGCGGTCGAGGGCGTAGGTCACGGGGTAGGCGGTGGTGGCGGTGCGGTCGATGCTTTGGCGGAGGCGGTTGAGCGCGTCGTAGCTGAACTCGTTGGTGAGGGTGCTGCCGCCGGTGCGGAAGGGATGGGTCTGGGCGCGCAGGGTGCGGTTCTGGTTGGGGTCGAAGCGGGCGAGGCGCTGGTCGATGACCGTGCCGCCGGTGGCGCGCTGGTGATTGACGCGCGAGGCCCGGCGCCAGCCGAAGTCGCCGGTGCCGTTGGGGGGTGAGACGGCGCCGTTCCAGTTGAGGCGGGTGTTGATGCCGTTGGTGCGGCTGACGCGGCCAAGGCGGCCGGGGCCCTCATAGGCCCACTGGAGGAGCGGGTTGGGCGGGAGACCCCCGGCGCTGGCGGAGAGGCTGGTGGGCTGGCCGAGGGCGTCGTGAGTGAGGAGGAGGGTGAGGCCGCCGGGCGTGGTGAAGGACAGGGCGTTCCCGAGGGCGTCGCGCGTGCAGGTGCTGGTCTCGCCATCCTGCCGGGTGGCGGTGACGTGCCCGAGGGAATCGTGGGCGAAGGCGACCTCGCTGCCGTTGTTGCGGGCGAGGACGAGCCGGGAGAGGCCGTCGTAGGCGAACTGCTCGAAGGTGCTGGTGGCGGCGACGCCGGGTCCCGGCTTGATCTCGCGCGCGATGCAGCGGTCGAGGCGGTCGTAGGCGTTGCTGATCATGGTGCCGTTGGGATCCTGGACGCGGAGCAGGTTGCTGCGCGGGCTCCAGACGAGGCTGGTCTCGGTGCCGTCGGCGCGCCGCGTGGCGACGAGCCGGTTGCGGGCGTCGTAGGCGTGGAGGGTGCTGTGGTTGTTGGCGTCGGTTTCGGCGACGCAGCGGGAGTTGGCATCGTAGGTCCAGGCGTGGCTGGCATCGATGGCCAGGTCCGGCCGGCCGTCGCCGTCGAGGTCCCCGATGGTGCGGGTGCGGCGGCCGAGATCATCGTGGGAGGCCCAGCGTGCGTTGCCATTGGCGTCCGTGGCGCGCACCTGGCGGCCGAGCGAGTCGTAGGCCCAGGCACGGGTGTTGCCGGCGCTGTCCGCCTGCTGGACGACCCGGCCGGCGGCGTCCACCGCGCAGGCCCGCCAGAACGTGGCCGTGACCGGGGCGAGGTCGGAACGTTCCTCCGACTGGAGGGCGAGGAGGTGGTCGGCCGCGTCGTAGGCGAGGCTGACGAGGTTGGACTTGGCGTCGGTGACGCTGCTGAGGCGCCCGGCGCTGTCGTAGGCGAAGCGGGTGAGGCTGCCGCGGTCGTCGAGGATCTGGGTGAGGTCGCCGTTGGGGGCATGGGCGAAAGTGGTCGTGCGCGCGCCGTCGCCGAGCGGGGTCCCGGTGGCGGGATCAAAGAAGGCGGCCTGTTCCTCGAGGCAACGGCCGAGGTTGTCGTAACGCCAGCGGCGCTCGGCCAGGCGGACGTTGCCGGCGTCCCCGTCCCCGTCGGCCAGTTCGCCCAGGACGGTGAGGCGGGTCACGCGCCCGGCGCGGTCGCGGGCGAGAGTGGTGGTGTTGCCCATCGGATCCGTGATACCGGTGAGCTGGCCGAAGCCGTCGCGGTGTTGGAGGTAGGCGTCGGACTTGCCGGCGGGGGAACGGATGCTATGCCGGGTGCTGCCGCCGTTGCGGGCGTAGGTGAAGGTGTTGGTGAGGGCGAGCGGCGAGCCGGGCGCGAGGATGACGCGGAAGAGCAGGCCGCGCTCATCGTATTCCAGGGTGGTGCGATTGTCGGGTTCGTCGCCGGTGACGGCGAGGGGGGAGAGGATGGAGAGGACGCGGCCGTCGAGCGTCCGGGTAAAGCGGGTGGTCACGAACGCCCCGGGGGAAACCTGGCGGGAGACGGCGACGCAGTGGCCGAGCGCGTTGTATTCGGCGAGGGTGTGGACGGGGTGCTGGAGGACGTCATTGGCATCGCGGAGCTCGGTGCGGGTTTCGACGAGGTTGCCGCCGGCGTCGTGGAGCAGGTCGGTGGCGGTGCGGGCGCTGACGTTGGTGGGGGAGAGGATGCGCACGCACTGGTCGAGGGCGTTGTAGGTGAGGAGGGTGTCGAGGCCGCGGGGGTCGACGAGGCGGGTGAGGTTGCCGCGCGGATCGAACTCGACCTGGACGGTGGCGGCGGTGTCGGCGTTGCCGGCGTCGCGGGTGAGGCGGCTGGGGTAGCCGGCGGTGGGGCCGTCGGTTTGGTAATCGATGCGGTCGATGCGGCGGCGTCCGCCGGCGTCGGGGGCGTTGGTGACGGTGGTGAGCTGGCCGTGGGGATTGTAGGCGAAGTGGAGGGCCGGGGGGGTGGCGGAGGCCTGGGTGGCAGCGCGGAGTTCGACGCGGTTGCCCTGGGCGTCGTAGGCGGCGGTGTGCACGTTGCCGCGGGGATCGGTCTCGGCGATGACAAAGCCCCGACCAGCGCTGAGCAGCACGTTCCGGGTGGCCAGATCGCGGTGAATGATGCCTTCGCGATGAAGGTGCCGGGAGAGGGCGGGTTGGCCTGCGGCGGTGGGAGGCGACCCGAAGCGGGGGTCGTAGTCGAAGCGCCAGGACCGCTCGGTGTAGTCCGGGGCGCCATCGCCGTCGAGGTCGCCGCCCCCGGCCTCGCCGGCGATTTCGGTGACGACCCGGAGGTCACCGCGCTGGCGGGCGCCGGCGGCGGGGTTGAGGTCGCCCTCATGGAGGAACTGGGTGCGGCTGCCGTCGGGCCGGGTCTCGAGGGTGCAGAGCGAGTCGCGGCTCCAGCTCCAGCGCGTCTCGAAGAAGTCGGGATCCTCCGCACGCAGCTGGTTGACGGGGAGATTGGAGGTTTCCGTGACAGGGGCGTTGAGGTCGGGGGCGCGCCCGGTGTATTGGCGGAGCTCGAGGCAGCGGCCGCGGTCGTCGTAGGCGCTCCGCTGGACGTGGCCCAAGTCATCGCGGAACCAAACCCGGACGGTCTTGATGCCGGTGCTGTTGGTGAGGGCGACGCGGCTGCGGGTCCAATCCATGCTCTGGGTGCCGTGGGCGAGGCGGGTGACAGTGTCGAAATCGAGGGAGGCGGGGTCGGTGGCGGGGTGGTAGCCGACCGTGAGCCAGGTTTGCCCCAGGGCATCGGTGCACGCGGTGAGGTTGTGGTTGAGCCGGGTGTCGGCGGAGCCCTTGGCGTAGGCGAAACGGTTGGTGAGGCCGCCGGGGAAGTCGTTGCCGGTGGGGGTGCCGGTGACGGCGGGGGAGACGACGGCGGTGAGGTTGCCCTCGGGATCGTATTCGTAGCGGACGAAGCGGCCGGCCGCGTCGCGGACGCCGGCAAGGCGGCCGCGGGCGTCGTAGCTGACCTGATGGGTGCGGCCGAGGTCGTCGATCACGGCCGTGAGGCGGCCGGTGGCGTCGTAGTCGAGGGTGACGGTGTTCCCATGGCGGTCGAGGATCTGGTGCAGCCGCCCGGCCGCCGGCCCGCCGGCGGGATGAAACATCCAGCGGCTGGTGTCGGCGAAAACCACGTCCGGCATGCCGTCGGCGTTCAAGTCCCGGATCTCGCAGAAGTATTCGTCGCGGACCCAGGTGTTGGTGGCGGTGGGATAAAAGGTGTCGGCGCGGCCGTTGCCGGGGCGGAGGAGGACGGTCCCGTCGGACTGAAGGGTGAGGCTGACGTTGTAGGAGAAGTCCCAGCCGGCGCCCTGGGGGGTGTCGGGCCCGGTGCGCGAGCGGTAGGTGCGGACCCAGGCGAAGCCCAAGCCGCGGCCCGGGACGGCGAAGTCCACCTCGCGCAGCCGCAGTTCGCCGGTGGCGGGGAACACCCCGTTGTCCAGGTCGTCGCAGTCCTCGCCGCCCAGGGACACCCCGGCGGCCCGGTGGCGGAAGTTGGCGGTGAGCCAGGCTTTCTGCTTGGCGGGGGAAGGCGCCGCGCCGGCCGTGCGGAGGCGGAAGTTGGCGGTGAGCCAGCGCTTCTGGCGGGCGGCATCGGAGACGCCGTCGCAATCATCATCGGGTCCGCCGTCGAGGCTGATGGTGCGGTAGCGGTAGCTGGCGGTGAGCCATTTCTTTTGCAGGGCCGTGTCGGAGACGCCGTCGCAGTCGTCGTCGGGCCCGCCGGCGCGGTGGCTGCTGCCGAAGCGGAAGTTGGAAGTGAGCCAGCGCTTCTGCCGGGCGGCATCGGAGACGCCGTCGCAATCATCATCGGGTCCGCCGTCGAGGCTGACGGTACGGTAGCGGTAGCTGGCGGTGAGCCATTTCTTTTGCAGGGCCGTGTCGGAGACGCCGTCGCAGTCGTCATCGGGACCGCCGGCGCGGTGGCCGATGCCGACGCGGAAGTTGGAAGTGAGCCAGCGTTTCTGGCGGAGCGCGGCGGTGAGGGAGGATTGCGGGCTGGCGGGGGGTTCCTCGGCGGGGCCTTGGAGGAGTTGGACGGGCGGGAGGGCGCCCAAGGTGACGGGGAGGAAGAGTTGGAGGGTGGCGACGGTATTGGTGCCGACGAGGACGGCAACGGACCGGATGTCGGTCAACCCCGCGGGGAGGTTGGTGGCGTGGATGAGGCGCCAGGCGCCGGGGTCGGGGGAAGGGGAGGAGGGGACGGGTTGGCCGTTAAGGCGGACGGTGGCGTTGGAGGGGAGGCCTTGGCCGAGGAGGTAGAGGACGGCGTTGGGGTCGGAGGGATCGAGGTAGGGCGGCTGGACATCGAGCAGGCGCGGGAAGAGGCCGACGCGGAAGAATCCGCTGGACTGGCCGAAGCCGGCTTGGGGGGGGAGGTCACGGGTGGTGCGGGTGGCGGAGGCGAGCACGCCATCGGCCAGCAGCCAGTTCACGGGTTGGCCCGGGATGGGCAGGGTGGCGGTTTGTTCGACCCGGTAGAGGGTGCCCGGCGTGCTGTCCCAGGAGAGGGACCAGGGCCGGTCGGGATCGGCGGGTTTTGGGGTGAGGGTGAGGGGGCCGGGGTCGGCGGCCTGGGCGGCCAGCGTGGCGGCGGCCAGCAGGGCCGCGGGGATGAGCCGGTTCATGGTTGAAACGACCCGGGCGGGGTGCACCGCAGGCCGATGCCTGGCCGCGGGGGAGAAGAGCGGGACGGTCCCCAGCCCGGGGACGAGGTCTAAGGAACTCGATTTTCGCCCCTTTGCAAGAGGGGAAGACGGGGGCGGGGCGGGGTGTTACTGGAGCCGGGCGAGGCCGGCGGCGCGGGATTCGCTGACGGGGAGAATGGTGGCGAAGGCGGACATTTCGAAGACGGAGCGGACGTTGCCCTTGATGTTGGCGACGCCGGCCTGCCCGCCCTTGGCCTTGAGCAGCTTGCTCAGGAGGAGCAGGCCGCGCAGGCCGGCGCTGCTGATGTAATCGAGTTGGTCGAGATCGACGAGGATGCGCTGGGTGCCGCCGTCGATGAGTTCGCGGATCTTCTGCTCGAACTGGGGGGTGGTGACGGCGTCGAGCTTTCCGGCGATGGAGAGGATGAGGATGTTGCCTTCGGGCTGGGTTTGCAGGTCCATGGCGTGGGGTGGGGGCTGGGTCAGGGCTTGGGTTCCTTCTTGAGGATGAAGCGGAGCTGGTTGCGGTCGTTGGCGCGCTGGTAATCGATGCGTTCGCAGAGGTTGCGGAGGATGACGACGCCGAGGTCATCGGCGAGCTGGTCGCTTTCGAGGGGGTTGCCGGCGGGGCCGGGGCTGTCGCAGGCCAGCTCGAGGCGGTCCTCCTTCTCGGAATAGGAGAGGGTGAGGTCGAGGGGGTGTTGGGGCAGCTGCGGCTTGTGGAGCTGGAGGACCTCCTCGACGAGGAGCAGGAGATGGTCGCGGAGCGGGCGGGGCAGGATCTGTTTTTCGCAGAAGGCCTCGACCTCGGCATTGAGCGCGTAGAGGTCGTGGTCGGGCGAGCGGATGGTGCAGGCGTAGCTGCGGATGCGGTGGATGAAGGCGCGGGTTTTCTCGCGCTGGGGATGGTCGAAGATCTGGTCCGGCGGGCCCTGCTCGTAGATGCCGCCCTCGTCCATGTAGAGGACGCGGGTGGAGACGGCGCGGGCGAAGTCCATCTCGTGGGTGACGATGGCCATGGTCATGCCGTCCTTGGCGAGGCGGCGGATGACGGAGAGGACCTCGCGGACCATGGTGGGGTCGAGGGCGGAGGTGGGTTCGTCGAAGAGGATGATCTCGGGGTCCATGGCCAGGCAGCGGGCGATGGCGACGCGCTGTTTCTGGCCGCCGGAGAGCTCGTCGGGGTAGGCGCCGGCCTTCTCGCCGAGGCCGACGAGGCGGAGGAGGTCCATGGCCTTGGCGCGGGCGGCGGCGGGGTCGGCGCCCTTCAGCTGGATGGGGGCGAGGGTGAGGTTCTCGAGGACGGACAGGTGGGCGAACAGGTTGAACGACTGGAAAACCATGTTCATCCGCTGGCGGACGGCGGGGATGTGGGTGTGGCGGTCGAGGAGGTTGAGGCCGCTGATGTGGATGGAGCCGCTGGTGGGCTGCTCGAGGAGGTTGAGGCAGCGGAGGAAGGTGCTTTTGCCGCAGCCGGAGGGGCCGATGATGGAGACCACCTCGCCCCGGGCGATGTCGAGGGACACGTCGCGGAGGACGACGAGGTCGCCGAACTGTTTCCGGAGATTCCGGATTTGGATGAGGCTTTCGCTCATGGGGCGGCGGCGGCCCGGCGGCGGCGGAGCTTGGGATCGGTGACGCGCTCGATCCAGCCGAGGCCCTGGAGGAGGGACCAGGAGATGGCGAAGTAGAGCAGGGCGACCATGATGATGGGGAAGAAGGCGTCGAAGGTGCGGCTGCGGATGATGTCGCTGGCCTTGGTGAGGTCCTGCACGGCGATGTAGCCGACGATGGAGGTCATCTTGACGAGGGAGATGAACTCGCCCTTGTAGACGGGGAGGATGCGCTGGATGGTCTGGGGCAGGAGGATGTGGCGGAAGGTCTGGAAGCGGGTGAAGCCCATGGCGATGCCGGCCTCGGACTGGCCGCGGTCGATGCCCTGGATCCCGGAGCGGAAGACCTCGGAGGAGTAGGCGGCGAAATTGAGGGCGAAGGCGACGATGGAGACGAGGATGGGGCTGACGTTCACGGAGGCGAAGACGACGTAGAAGATGAGCATGAGCAGGACGAGGACCGGCATGCCGCGGAGCACGGAGATGTAGAGGCGGGCCGGCCCGTTGAGCCAGGGGCGGCGGGACAGGCGCAGGGCGCAGACGCCCGCCCCGAGCAGGGTGCCGAGGAGGGTGGCGCAGAGGGAGATGACGACCGTGGTCTTGAGTCCGTCGAGGATGAGGAGGTAGCGGCGTTCGTGGAGGACGTTGCTGCGGAAGCTGTGGGCGACGCGCTCCCAGAAGGGCGGGCGGGCGGGGTTGGCGGCGGCGTGGCCGCCGGCGAGGCGGGACTGGAGGGCGAACACGCGGGTGCCCATCTGGAAGTAGGGATCGGAGAAGTCGATTTGCTGCTGGCGCTCCGGGGTCACGTAGATGGAAGCGATGATGAAGTCGACCTTGCGGGTGGCGACGGCGGCGACGAGGCTGCCGAACTCCATGTTGACCAGTTCGAGATCCCTGCCCTGGGCCTGGGCGAAGCGCCGGGCCAGTTCGATGTCGAAGCCGACCAGGGCCCCGTCCTGCACCGCCGTGAAGGGCAGGCCGACGTCGCAGACCCCGGCGACCAGCCTGCCGCGCGGCGTCCCGGCGGGGAGAGCCGGGGGGTGGGTGTCCCGCTTTTCCATCCAGCGGGTGACCATGTCCTGGTAGGCGCCGTCGGCGCGGAGTTGGCGCAGGAAGGCGTTGAACTCCGCCCGCAGGGCCGCGTTGTCCTTGCTGAACCCGGCGGCCACATCGAAGGAGAACAGCGGATCCCCAAGGAGGCCGAGGCCCGGTTCCGCGCGCAGGATCTCGCGCAGCGGCTCGGCGTCGAAGAGCGCGGCGTCCACCTTGCCCGACTTCACGGCCAGGACCACGTCCGCGGCGGTCTTGTACTGCAGCACGGTGGCGTCCGGGTAATGCCGGGTGGCGTAGGTGTCGTGGGCGGAGCCGAGCAGGACCCCGAGGCGCGCACGGGTGAGGTCCTCGACCGAGCGCAGGCGTCCGGGGTCGGCGGGACCGGCCGGGGTGCGGATGACCATGACCTGGCCGTTGGCGAAGTAGGACTGGGAGAAGGCGACGGCCTTGCGGCGTTCCTCGGTGGCGTTCATGCCGGTGACGATGAGGTCGACCTTGCCGGACTGGAGGGCGGGGATGAGCGCCATGAACTTCATGTTCAGGAACTCGACCGGCCGGTTGAGCCCGGCGGCGAGGCGCCGGGCCAGTTCGCCGTCGTGCCCGCTCACGCGCCCGTCCTGATCCACAAAGCTGAAGGGCTCGCGGGTGGCGCTGACGCCAATGCGGAGCACGGGGCCGGCGGTGGGGAGGACGAGGGCGGGCTCGTCATAGGGCCCGAGGTCGGGCTTGAACCAGCGCCGTCGCATGGACTCCAGGGTGCCGTCCGCCTTGAACCGCGTGATGAGGGCGTCCACCTCGGCCAGCAGCTGTTTGTCCTCCTGCCGGAGGGCGACGGCCGTGTCCTCGTCGGCCAGGCGCTCGGGCAGCAGGCGGAGGTCGGGGTTCTTCTTGCCCACCTGGGTGGCGGCCGGCCAGCCGGTCACGAAGGCGTCGAGCTGGCCGGACTTGAGGGCGGCGACGGCATCCATGATGTCGTCGAAGCTTTTCACGTGCGCGTGGGGGAAGCGGGCCTTGGTGATGGCTTCGCCGGTGGAACCGGTCATCACGCCGATGCGGGCGTGCGCGGCGTCCTCCAGGCGCTGGATGCGCAGGGCTTCCCGGCCGCATCCGGCCAGGGCGAGGCACGCGCCCAGGGTGGCCAGGAGCAGGAGGAAGGCTGGGAAACGGCGGAGCATGATGCGGCGGGGTGGTTTTCTCATCCCGGCGGGAGTTACGCAATGGGGGGCGTGGGAAATCCGCAGGCCGGCTTCCCGGAATCCGACGGAAACCCGAACGGCGAAGGCCGAAGGGTTCGGACTTGCGACTCCGGATTTCCTTCGGTCATCGGATTTCGGCCTTCGGGCTTGCCGCCGCCTCAGCCTCCTGACGTCGGCGGCTGCGGGGCCAGCCGGATGGCGAGCATGGTGACGTCATCGGAGGGCGGGGCGCCGTCGGCGTGGCGGGTGATTTCGGAGCCGAGGTGGACGATGAGGCTGCGGAGGTCCCCGCGCGGGGCGCGCCCGAGGGTCTCGCGCAGGCGGTCCTCGCCGAAGAGCTGGTCGGCGCGGTTCTTCGCCTCGGTGACGCCGTCCGTGTAGAGGAAGAGCGTGTCGCCGGGCTGGAGGGAGAGGCGATGGGTGGCGTATTCGACGCCGGGGGTGGCGCCGAGCATGAGGCTGGGCTTGATCTCGAGGTAACGGGCGCCGCGGGCGTCGAGGAGGAGGGGAGGGTTGTGGCCGGCGTTGGCGTAGCGGACCTCGCCCGTGGCGATGTCGAGGACGGCGCAGAACACGGTGGTGAACATGCAGCCCTCGTTGTCGGTGGCGAGGATGCGGTTGACGGAGGAGAGGATGAGGGCGGGCTCGCGCAGGCGCTGGCCCTCCGTCTTGAGCAGCGTCTTGGCGACCATCATGTAGAGGGCGGCGGGCACGCCCTTGTCGGACACGTCGGCGATGAGGAAGCAGAGGTTGCGTTCGTCGAGGAAGAAGAAGTCGTAGAAATCGCCGCCGACCTCCTTGGCGGGCACCATGGAGGCGTAGATGTCGAATTCCGGGTGGTCGGGGAAGGGGGGGAAGATGCGGGGGAGCAGGCTGGCCTGGATCTGGGTGGCGACCTTGAGCTCGCCCTGGATGCGTTCCTTGGCGGCGGTGGTTTCGGTGAGGTTGCGGATGTAGTCCTTGAGGGAGGCCTGCATGGACTGGAAGTCGCGGGTGAGGGTGCCGACCTCGTCGCGGGAGCGGACGGGGGGGAGGGGCGCGTCGAAGTTGCCGGAGGCGACCTCATGGCTGGCGTGGGCGAGCCGGCGGAGGGGCCGGGTGATGGCCTGGGCGATGGAGACGATGGCGAGGGAGAGGAGGAGGAGACCGGCCAGGCCCATGCCGGCCATGGTCCAGGTGAGCTGGCGGACGTTCTCGAGCAACTCGTCCTCGGGAAAGACGACGGCGAGGGTCCACCCGGTGGACTGGATGGGCGTGTAGTACATCCAGCTGCGGAACCCGACCAGGCTCTGGTAGCTGACGAAGCCCGTCTCGCCGCGGACCATCTTGCGGCCGAGGTCGCGCATCCAGGCATCCTGGCGCTGCTCGGCGATGCTGAAGAAGGTTTCGTTGATGATGGCGTCGGGCAGGGGGTGGGCGAGGATCATGCCGTTGCGGGAGAGGAGGGCGGCGTAGCCGGTGCGGAGGACCTGGACGGAGGACACCAGCTCGGTGAGGGAGGAAAGGGACACGCTGCAGGAAACGATGCCGGCGAGGCGGCGGTCCGGTCCGGTGCCGGTGTGGAAGGGGACGGAGCAGGAGGCGAGCAGGTTGCTGGAAGCGGCGTCGTGGTAGGGTTCGCTCCATTCGGTGACGCCGAGCTCGCGGGGGATTTGGTACCAGTCCTGGTAGAGGTAGGGGAGTTCCGGGGAGGCGGTGTCGAGGCGGCGGAGGACGGGGCCGCCCTGGTCGCGGAAGTAGAAGGGGGCGCAGAGGCGGGTGCCGCCGGGGGCGGCGCCGGGCTCGAAGCCGGCGCCGACGCCCTCGAGGCTGGGGTTGCCCTCGAGGGTGGCGCGCAGGAGGGCGAGCAGCTCGGCTTCGTCATGCGGGGTGGCCTCGAGGGAGCGGCCGAGGCCCTGGGAGATTTTGGTCACGGCGACCAGTTGGGTTTCCACGCGGCCGACGAGGGCGAGGGCGAGGTTGCGGGCGTTGGACTCGAGTTCGTGGCGGAGGATGGCGCGGGACCGGTGATAGTTGTAGCCGAGGGTGACGCCGAAGATCAGCGCGCTGGAGCACGCGATGATCAGCACCAGGCGCAGGACAATGCTATGGGGTGCGTGCATCGGGCCTCCAGAGGAAGGATGGGGCGTCGGGGGCCTGGGGGATGAAGCCCAGGCGGACCATGGCCTGGGCGACGGCCGTGTAATCGGCTTCGCGCAGGGCGCCGGGCCGCGCCCCGGGCGCGGCGGGTTGGGTGAGATCGCGCATGCGGTCGAGCATCCAGCGCTGGTGGACGCGGTTGGAGGGCAGGCGGGCCTCGCGCATGGCGCGCAGGATGAGGTCGAGGGTTTCCTCCGGGTGGGCGAAGGCCTCGCGCCAGCCCTCCAGGGTGGCGTCCACGAAGGCGCGGACCAGGGCGGGGTCCCGGCGCGCGGTGGACTCGAGCGCGTAGAGGCCGTCCTCGGGGAAGTTCAGGCCCTGTTCGCTGAGGAAGAGGACGTTGAGTTCGTCGGCCTCAATCCCCGAGCTGTAGAGGGTGTGATACTCGTTGTACCAGGTTGCGGAGGCCACCTCGACGCCCCCCCGGAGGAAGAGGTTGAGGGTTTGGCCCTGGGGAATCTCCCGGACCTGGATGCCGCGGCTGGCGAAGAGGGTGCGGGCGGGGATGGCGACGTCGCCGGGCCAGAGGCCGACCTTGCGGCCGGCGAGATCGGCGATGGTGCGGATGCCGGAGGACTTGCGGGAGACCAGGAGCAGGGAGGATTTCTGGCTGAGTTGGGCCAGGTGCACGAGGGGCAGGCCCTGCGCGCGGCGTTGGATGGCGGTGGTGAGCCAGAGGATGGCGAAGTCGGCCCGGCCTTCCTGGAGGGCCTCGGCGGGGGACTGGCCCGGGCCGGCGGGCAGGATGCGCAGGTCGAGGCCGTGCCGGGCATAGATGCCCTTGTCCCGCGCGACGTAGCAGCCGGCAAACTGCGCCTGCGGCGTCCAGAGCGTCATGAGCGAGACGGGCCTGAGCGGCGCGTCGGCGGCCGCCGCCGGGCCCGCGGCCAGTGCGAGGAGGAGCGCGAGGAGCGTGGGCAGATGGGTTCGGTGGGTGAACATGCGCGCCGCCGGCCCCCCATGGGTTCGGCATGGGACCGGGCCGTGCCCAAGTTCTTAGCGTCCGGGCCGCTCCTCGTTCCTCCCGAAAGTTGTTGGTTGCCAACCTTGGCTTGGCCTACGCTGTGGCAATTCCCAGTCAGTCAAAGGCCCCGGTTACCTCCGACACCATGAATTCCTCCCCGCACGATCCCCTCCCGTCGACGTCGGCTGCCCCACTCAACCGCCGCCAGTTCCTGCAGGGTGCGGCCCTCACGTTGGCGGGCGCCGCGCTGGCGGGGTCCGGGTGCCGTGCGCCGGGTGTTGCGGGGTCCACCGCGACGCCGGCCCCCGCGGAGGGAACGGCCTCGTTTTTCCTGGTGGGCGACACGCATTACTGCGCGGACGAGGTGGAGACATCGGCCATGCGGGCGCGGTCGGTGGACGTGACCGGGCGGTTGGTGGGGTGGCTGAACGAGTTGCCGGGGACGGCGGTGCCGGCCGAGGCCGGCGGGGGCACGGTGGCCCGGCCGCACGGGGTGATTCATGCCGGCGACATCGTGGACAACGGGGACAAGGGGCCGCGGTGTTATCCGATGGCGGAGACGGAGCTGAAGGCGTTCCTGGCAGACTGGGGTTTGAACGGCGGGGACGGGAAGCTGAGGTGGCCGGTGCGGGAGGTGCATGGCAACCACGACAGTCCGCGCGGGGACGGCCCGGTCATTCCGGAGATCCAGGCGCGCAACCGGCGGCGGAAGGACTTGAAGGCGGTGTCCAAGAACGGACTGCATTATTCGTGGGACTGGGCGGGGGTGCATTTTGTGGCCTTGGGCATTGTGGTGGGCGATTCGCCGAAGGTGAGCCGGGTGCGCCGTTACGCGCCGCTGGGCAGCCTGCCGTTCCTCGAGGCGGACCTGGCGGAGAACGTCGGCCGCAGCGGGCGTCCGGTGGTGCTTGTGCACCATGTGGACCCGGCGCGGTATTCGGCCGTGGTCGAGGACGGGGTGGCGGTGAAGAACGAATGGGACTACGGCGACGTCCAGGCCTTCTACGAGGTGCTCAAGCCCTACCGCGTGGCGGCCAGCGTCTATGGCCACACCCATGTGCGAAACCTGTTCCGCTGGGACGGCACCCGGAACCAGCGGGCCGGGGCTGGGATCCCCTCGATCAACACCGACAACGCGTCGCATTTCGGCGATCAGCGGCAGGCGTTCCTCCACCTGGAGGTGGACGCGAAGGAGTTGCGGGTGCGGGAGTTCGCCACGGTGGACGCCTGGCGCACGGGGGCCTGGACGCCGCAGGTGTGGCGGTTTGCCTTGCCGGCGCAGGGGTAGGAAGCCCGGGCGCCTCAGACGGAACGAAGCAACGATGGGCCTGGCCTGTGCCCCCCTGTGGCCGCACAGCGCTTTCCACCTAGGGGACCTCCGGCAACTGGACCCGTCCGGGTCACCCCGCCGCCCAACCGGGCGAGCCAGCATGAGCGAAGGAAGTCGGGAGGGAGTAGCAAGGAAGTCGCAAGGAAGTCGGGAGGCACTCCGGGTGGGCTGCCACACCTAGGAGAGGGGTGGCTCTGGGTAGCGCCAGTCCCGCCGGGACTGGCTCGCATCGGGAGGGATCGGGGTGGCCTCTGACAGTTCCGCCGCCCTCAGCCCACCAGGTGGGAGAGAGCCTCCGGGAGGGTCGGGAACCGGAACTGGAAGCCGCCGGCCAGGAGTTTGCCCGGCACCACGCGGCGGCTTTTGATGACGAGCTCCGTTTCCGTCCGGAGGAGGAAGGCCCCG
>JBJOEZ010000053.1:0-25347 GCA_046048995.1 Verrucomicrobiota bacterium
CTCGGCGCCGTCCCGGCAGCCCGGGCGCAGGCTCCGGCCTCGGCCTGGGTGCGTCCGTCGGCGACCGGCAATCTCCTCTACAAGTTCGATGAACGCGGGCAGCGCATCGCCGACTTCTCCGACGTCGGCTACCGCGGCGGCCTGGCCCCTCTCCCGGATGTCTCCCGCCTGGTCGAGTCCAACCGCTGGATTTATGTGAGTCCCATCACGGGGGACGACACCACCAACATCCAGGCCGCCATTAGCCGGGCGGCCGCCCTCACGCTCAACGCCAACGGGTTCCGCGGCGTGGTGTTCCTCAATGCCGGCGAATACCAGTTGGCCGGCACGCTCAACCTGTCCGCCGCCGGCGTCGTGCTCAAGGGCGCCGGCGACTCCGCCACCAGCGGCACCCGCCTGCGCGCCACGGACACCCGCCAGTACACCCTCATCAACATCGACGGGTCCGGATCCCATTCCGCCGTCAGCGGCACGACCCACAACCTGACCCAGGCGGTCGTGCCCGCCGGCACCCGCACGTTCTCGGTCGATTCCACCAGCGGCCTGGCTGTTGGCCACCTCGTCCGCCTCAAGCGGCCCAGCACCGCCAACTGGCTCGCCGACATCGACATGGACCAGCTGGGCCCCGCCAGCGGGGGGGACCCCGACGTGGTTCCCTGGACGGCCGGTTCCAAGGACCTCTACTTCGACCGCGTCATCACGCGCATCGAGGGGAACTGGATCACGGTCGATGCCCCGCTGCCGCAAACCTTCGAATCCCGCTACGGCGGCGGGCAGATTTACCGCTACACATGGAGCCGCGCGGAGAACATCGGCATCGAGGATCTTTACGGGGTCAGCGATTACAACGGCAGCACGGACGAGGACCATGCCTGGACGTTCATCAGCATCCGGGACGCGCAGCATGGCTGGGTGCGGAACATCACCGCGCAGCATTTCGGGTATTCGGCGGTGACGGTGAACAGCGGGGCGAAATGGATCACGGTGGCGGACTCGCAGTGCCTCGACCCGATCTCGGTCATCGATGGGGGCCGCCGCTATTCGTTCAACAACAACGGCGCCGAGTTGGTGCTCTTCGTGAACAACTACGCGCGCAAGGGCCGGCACGATTTCGTCCTGGGCTCCCAGGTGGCCGGGCCCAACGCCTTCGTCCATGGCCGGGCGGACACGGTCTACTCGGACACCGGCCCGCACCATCGCTGGTCCGTCGGCGGGTTGTTCGACCTCGTCACGTTGTCCGGCAACGAGATCAACGTGCAGAACCGCGGCAACCTCGGCACCGGCCATGGCTGGGCCGGGGCCTACATGGCCGTCTGGAATTGCGCGGCCGGCGCCTTCCGGGTCCGCAACCCGCCCACCGCGCGCAACTGGCTGATCGGCTCCGTGGGCGCCGTGCAGTCCTCCAGTTGCTGCGCCGTGGGCGCCGACCCCGCCGGCACCTACGACCGCAGCGGCTCCGGCGGCGAGCCCGTCCACCCGCGCAGCCTTTACCATGCCCAGCTCCAGCAGCGCGCCCGCTGGCCGTTCGCCGAGTTCCGCGAATACTGGCGGGGCGACATCGACCAGTTCGCCAGCACGGACCCCGGCGGCGAGGCCGTCCACGTCGATCCCGCCTGGCTCGCCGAGGCGGAGGCCGCCAGCGATCAACCGGCCGCCAACCGGTTCGATGCCCTGTCCGGCAACCGTTACGTGGCCTTCACCTTCGACTTCGTCCTCGCGACCAACGAGCAGGTCAAGGCCGCCTTCCTCACCCTCAGCCTGCGCGCCATCAACGATGCCTCCACGGATTTCCTCTACCTGGAGGACATGGGCAGCCCCCGTTCCTACGCCAGCCTTGGCTGGACCCTCGCCACCAGCGGGTCCACCGTGCAGACCCTCGAGGTCGATCCCGCGCTCCTGGCCGACGGCCGCCTCAACGTGGCCGTGGGCGACGACTCGGCCATCGACTTCGCCGCCCTGCATCTCCAGGTCGCCCCCGCCCAGGCGTTCCTGACCAACACCCTCGTCCCCGTCGCCGACGCCACCGTCCGGGCCGGCTCCTTCGCCGACATCAACTACGGGGCCGCCGTCACACTGGACACGAAGGACGTCACGGCCAGCGATGTGAACCGCGAATCGTTCCTCCGCTGGGATCTCGGCGGCGTCGCCGGGAAACCCGTCCTGGCCAAGGTCCGCCTCCATTGCGTCAGCACCTCGCAGTCCGGCAATGAGAACGTCGCCTCCTTCGTGGCCGGCGATGCCTGGAGCGAGACCGCTGTGACCTTCAACAACAAGCCGGCAGCCGGGAAGCTCTTCGCCCAGTGGCTCCCGATCGCGGGCCAGGCCGTTGAGTTCGTCGTCACCCCGTTCGTCACCGACGCCCTCCTCAATGACCGGCAGCTTTCCCTGCGCGTGGCCGCCGCCGACGATTTCGGCAGTCTCGGCAATGTCTCCTACGCGTCCAGCGAGGATCCGAACCCGGCCAACCGTCCCCAGCTTCTCCTCCTCTTCAGCAACACCCCGCCGGTCCTCTCCAGCTTCTCCAATGCCACCCTCGCGGCCAACACCACCCTCGGGCCCATCCCGTTCACCGTCGGCGACGCCGAGACCCCCGCCGCCAACCTCGTCGTCTCAGCCTCCTCCTCCAACACCAACCTCATCCCCCACGCCGGCCTGCTCCTCGGCGGCACCGGCTCCAACCGCACCCTCACCGTCACCCCCACAGCCGGGCGGACCGGGTCCGCCTATGTCACCGTCACTGTCACCGACGGCGGCCTGGCCGGCAGCCGGACATTCCTCGTCAACGTCGGCGCGCCCAACACGCCGCCCACCCTCTCCGCCCTTGCCAACCAGATCACCCCCGAGGACACGGCCCTGCTGGTCGCCTGCACGGTCGGCGATGCCGAGACGGCCGCCGGCCTGCTCACCGTCACCGCCACCGCCGCCAACCCCGGCCTTTTCCCCGCCGGTGCGCTGGTCGTGGGCGGCACCGGCGCCCAGCGGTTCCTCAGCCTCACGCCCGCCCCCGACGCCCATGGCACGTCCACAGTCACGGTCGCCGTCAGTGATGGATTCTTCAGCACCAACCGGACCTTCACCGTGACCGTCACCCCGGTGAATGACGCCCCGGTGTTTGTGGAGCTCACCCACCCGGACAATGACCAGGCCCTGCCGCTGGGCGTTCCGCTGACCCTGCGGGCGGACGCCTTTGACCCGGATGGAAACCTGGCGCGGGTGGAGTTTTTCCGGGGCGCCCTGCCGCTCGGCACCGACACCACCGCGCCCTACGAATGGGTCTGGGCCAGCCCGCCGCCGGGCCGTTTCACGTTGACGGCGGTGGCCACGGACTCCAACGGCCTCGTGGTGGCCTCGACGCCGGTGCGCGTGACGTTCCAGCCCCCGACGACGGCCCTGGTGGAAACGGGGTCGGCTTGGAAATACTTCGACCGCACCAACGACCTGGGCACGGCCTGGGTGGCGCCCGGTTTCGACGACAGCGCGTGGGCGGCGGGCCCCGCGCCGCTGGGCTTCGGGGATGGCGACGAGGCCACGGTCGTGGAGCCCGACGCCGCGCGCATCACCACGTATTTCCGGCGGGCCTTCCTCGTGGCAAACCCGGCGGAACACCCCTCGCCGACCCTGCACCTGTTGCGCGACGACGGGGCGGTCGTTTACCTGAACGGGGTCGAGGTCTTCCGCAGCAACATGCCCACCGGGTCGGTCACCTGGGCCACGCTGGCCCGCACCTCCGCGCTCGCCGCGGATGAATCCACCACCTACTACCGCGCGCTGCTCAGCCCGACCCTCCTGCGCCCCGGCACCAACGTCCTCGCGGTCGAGATCCACCAGTCCAGCGCCACCAGCAGCGACCTCAGCTTTGACCTCGCCCTGCGCGCCGAACCCCTCGCCCCCCAGGCCCTCATCGGCCCCGGGGCCGGGTGGCGGTATCTCGACACCGGTTCCGACCCCGGTCCGGCCTGGCGCCTGCCCGGCTTCGACGACGGCGCGTGGAGGTTGGGGCCCGCCCAGCTGGGCTACGGGGACGGGGACGAATCCACCTTGGTCCGCTCCGGCCCCAGCCCCACCGCCAAGCCGATCACCACCTGGTTCCGGCGCGCGTTCCTCGTGCCCGACGCCTCGCGCGTCCAGTCCCTCACCGCCCACCTGTTGCGCGACGACGGTGCGGTCGTCCACCTCAACGGGACCGAAGCCTGGCGCAACAACCTGCCCGCCACCGGGCCCATCAACGCCGCCACCCCCGCCGTCACAAGCATCACCGGCACCAGCGAGAACACCTGGCACACCGCCCCGCTCAACCCCGCGCTGCTCGTCAACGGAACCAATGTCATCGCCGTCGAAATCCACCAGGACAGCCCGGACAGCAGCGACATCAGCTTTGATTTCGCCCTCAGCGCCACGGCCGCGGCTCCGCTGCCCAATCAACCCCCCGAGATCCTCCTGACGCAACCGTTCGACGGACAGCTCCTGCCCGCCCCGGCCGCCGTCACCCTCGAGGCCTTCGCCCTCGACCCCGATGGCACCGTGGCCCTCGTCGAGTTCTACGCCGGCGCGGCCAAAATCGCCGAGCTCACCGCCCCGCCGTTCCGGCTCCCGCTTTCCAACCTTGCCGTCGGCGATCACGTCTTCACCGCCGCGGTCACTGATGACGCCGGCGCCCGCACCATGGCCCCCGTCTCGTCCCTCCTGCGGGTCCGGCCCGCCGTCCCCGCCGCCTGGATTCCGGCCCGCTCGGTCTGGCGTTACTTCGACCGGACCAACGACCTCGGCACCGCCTGGCGGGCCCTGGCCTTCAACGACGCGGCCTGGAGCAACGGCCCCGCGCGGCTGGGCTACGGGAGCGACGGCGAAGCCACCACCGTGGCCAACAACCAGCAGTTGACCACGTATTTTCGCCGGCCGTTCGTCCTGCCGAATCCCGAGTTGGTCACGGCCCTGTCCGGGCGCGTCACCCGCGATGACGCGGCGGTGCTCTACCTGAACGGCGTGGAAATCTGGCGCGACACCAACTTCGCCGCCGGGCCCATCACCCACCAGACCCCGGCCCTGATTGCCCTGGCCGGCGCCTTCGAGACGAACTGGCTGGCCTTCACCCTGCCTGAGTCCGCCCTGGGCCTGCTGGTGCCCGGCACCAACGTGCTCGCCGCCGAGGTGCACAACCAGTCGTCGGCCAGCAGCGACCTGGGCTTCGACTGTGAACTGACCGGCACCTCCCTGCTCCCCGACCTGCCCAGCCTCACGCTCGAGCACCAGCCGACCGCGCTCACCCTGGCGTGGCCGGCGGACGGCCTTTCCTACGCCCTGCAGTTCGCGACCAACCTCGCCCCGCCGGTCTCGTGGATGTCCACCACCAACGCGCCCGTCCTCACCAACCAGCAATGGCGCGTGACACTGCCGGCCGTGACGAACGGCCAGCGCTTCTTCCGCCTGCGGGCCCCGTAGCAATCCCGTGGCAACCCGCGTCAGCGGGTTGACCCAGGCACAGCGGACGCAACCCCGCTGACTCCCAGCCACTCCGCGCCCTGGCCGTGGGGAAAGGCTTGCCGTGGGAGAGGCGGGACGGAAGAGTGGGAACTTCACCATGAAAACCGTCCTCCCCTTCCTGGCCGTGCTCTTGGCCGCCCTCCCGCTTTCCGCCAAGCCGCTCAAGGTCTACATCCTGGCCGGCCAATCCAACATGGAGGGCCACGCCCGCGTGGAGACCTTTGACTACATCGGGGACGACCCGGCCACGGCGCCGCTGCTGAAGCAGATGCGCGGGCCCGACGGCAAGCCGCGCGTGTGCGAGCACGCCTACATCAGCTACTTCACCGGCGGCGGCACCAACCATGGGGAGGGCTTCGGGCGGCTGACCGCGGGCTACGGCTCGCGGCAGAACCCCGCCCGGGACGGCGGCAAGATTGGGCCGGAGTTCACCTTTGGCCTCACCCTGGACGCGAAGCTCGACGAGCCCGTGTTGATCATCAAGACCGCGTGGGGCGGCAAGAGCCTGCACACGGACTTTCGCCCGCCGAGCGCGGGGCCCTTCGAGTTCAGCGAGGCGCAGCTGGCCGACCTGGCCAAGCGCGGCAAGGATCCGGCCGAGGCCAAGGCGCGGAAGGCGGCGGAGACCGGCGTCTATTACCGGCTCATGGTGGAGCATGTGCGGAAGGTCCTGGCCGACCCGGCCCGGGTCTGCCCGGAATACGACCCGGCGCAGGGCTATGAAATCGCGGGGTTTGTCTGGCTGCAGGGCTGGAACGACATGGTGGATCGCGGCGTGTATCCCGACCTGGCGAAGGGCGCCGCGGGCAACCGGTTTGATCGTTACAGCGAGTGGATGGCGGCGTTCATCCGCGATGTGCGGAAGGATTTCAAGGCGCCCCGGATGCCGTTCGTGATTGGGGTGATGGGCGTGGGGGGTGCCAAGGCGAATGCCGGCACGGTGGCCTTCCGGCAGGCGATGGCCGCGCCGGCCGCCTTGCCGGAGTTCCAGGGCAACGTGGTGGCCGTGCCCACCGCGCCGTTCTGGTCCGAGGAACTGTCGGCCATTGCGGACAAGCGGGAGAAGGTGTCGCAGATGGCGTTCTTTCTGCGGACCAAGCACAAGGACCACGCGAACAAGGACGGCATGATGACCGACGCCCAGCAGCGCGAGTACCTGAAGAAGTATGAGGCCGAGGTGATCACGCCCGCGGAGGTCGCGCTGTGGCAGCGCGGGGCCTCCAATGCCGGCTACCATTATCTGGGGTGCGCCAAGACCTTCGCGCTGATGGGCCGGGCGTTCGCCGAGGCCGTCCTGCAGCTGGCCCCGCCGCGTTGAGGCAGCCGTGCCCCCGCGCGCCTTCCGCCTTCTGTTCAGCTGCCTGGCCCTTCCGTGGGTGACGGTGGCGGCCGAGCCATGGGTGGCGGGCACGGCCCGGCCCGGGCCGCTGCCGCCGGCACTGGGCGGGCCCCTCCTGGTCTCCGAGCTGGGCTGCGTGGCGTGCCATGCCAGCAGCCAGGCGGCCCTGGCGCCCAAGCCGGGGCCCGACCTGTCCGCCGTCGGGGCGCGCGTGGCCGCCGGGCATCTGCGGAAGTTCATCGAGGATCCCTCCGGCACCAAGCCCGGGACGACCATGCCGGATGTCCTCGGGCACCTGCCGCCGGCCGAGCGCGCGTCCGCCGCCGCGGCCTTGGCGCAGCATCTGGCCTCCCTGGGCGGAACCCCGGCGGCCCCGGCCCGGCCTGCGGCGGAGGCGGTGGAGCGGGGACGGAAGCTCTACCATGCGGTGGGCTGCGTCGCCTGCCATGCGCCGGAAGCGGGGTTGCCCGACTCCGTGCCGCTCGGGCCCCTCGCCGAGAAGTATTCCGTGGCCAGCCTGGCCAGGTTCCTCGAGGACCCCCTCGCCGTGCGGCCGGGCGGGCGCATGCCGAACCTCCGGCTCGACGCCTTGGAGGCGGGGGACATTGCCGCCTACCTGCTGCGGGGGCAGGCCGCGCCCGGCCCGGAGTTCCGGCCCGACCCGCAGTTGGCCGCGCGCGGCCGGGCGTTGTTCACCCAGCATCGCTGCGACGCCTGCCATGCCACGGGCGAGGCACGCACCCCGCCGGCCAACCTGCCCGCCCTCGACGCCGTGCGTCCGGACCGCGGATGCCTGTCGCCGCAGCCGGGCGCGTGGCCGCGCTATCCCCTGGCCGAGGCCCAGCGGACCGCCCTGCGCGCCGCGCTGGCGCGCCCGGCCGCGCCGTTCGGGGTGGCGGATCACCTCGCCCTCGCCCTCGCGCGCCACCAGTGCCTGGCCTGCCATCCGCGCGGCGACCTTGGCGGCGTGCCGGCCGATCGCGCCGCCTACTTCACCGGGAACGACGCGAATCTCGGCGACCAGGGCCGCCTCCCGCCGCCGCTCACCGGCGTCGGGGCCAAGCTCCGGCCCGCCTGGCTGCGGGACGTGGTCGTGAACGGCGCGTCGGTGCGTCCCTACCTGAACACGCGCATGCCGGCCCATGGCGCCGCCAACACGGAGGCGCTCGCGGGCTGGTTCCGCGCACTGGACACCCTGCCGCCCGCGGTCTTCACCCGGGTGGAAACGGCCGCCAAGCCGGCCGACGCCGGGCGCGAGCTGGCCGGCGACAAGGGGCTCAATTGCATCGCCTGCCACACCTTCCGCGGCCAGGGCACGGCGGCCATGCGCGCGCTGGACCTGATGAGCATGGCCGATCGCCTGGAGGAGAACTGGTTCCATCACTACCTGGCGGATCCCCAGCGGTTCTCGCCGCTGACCGTGATGCCGAACTTCTGGCCCGACGACAAATCGCCGCTGCCCGCGGTGCTGGGCGGCGACCCGGGCCGGCAACGCGACGCGCTCTGGCAATACCTCGCGCGCGGACCCGAGGCGGGCGAGCCGCGCGGGCTCAAGCTGGAGCCGCTCGTCCTGGCCGTGCGCGACGAGGCGGTGCTGCTGCGGCGCGCGTATCCCGGCATCGGCAAGCGCGGCATCGGCGTGGGCTACCCGGCGGGCCTCAACCTCGCCTTCGATGCCGGCCAGCTGCGGCTGGGCTCCCTCTGGAGCGGCGGCTTCATCGAGGCCTCCAGTCTCTGGCGCGGGCAGGGCGCCGGCCAGGCGCGCGTGCTGGGCCGGGACACGGTGAACTTCCCGGCGGGCCCGGCCTTCGCCGTGCTGGAGTCGTCCGCGACCCCCTGGCCCACCCACCACGCCGGCCTCCCCGGGGACACCGCGTTCAAGGGCTACACCCTGGATGACCGGCGTCGCCCCACCTTCCGCTATCAGCTGGGCGCCCTCCTGGTGGAGGACACGTTCCTCGACGTGACGGGCCCCGGGGCCCGGCCGCATTTCGTGCGCTCGGTCCGGTTCCCGCAGGGGCCCCCGCCGGACCGCCTTCACTTCCGGGTCGCCACGGATCGGCGCATCGAGGCCCGCACGGACCGGGAGTTCGCGGTGGGCCGCGGCCTGCGCGTGACGCTGTCCGTCCCGGGAGTCGTGCGCGCGGCGGAGGGCGGCCAGGAGCTGGTCTTCCCGGTCACCGGCCCGTTCACCCTCGAATATCACCTGCCCGCCACTCCATGAGAATGCGCCCTGTCATCGTGGGATTGCTGCTGGCCGCCCGGGCCGCCCTGGCCGCCGGGGACTTCGGCGACGCCTGGGGCACCGCGGAGCGGGAGAACGCCTTTTACCGCATCGTCGACATCCCGATGCCCGAGGGCGTCTACCTCGAGTCCGGCTGCTTCGCCACGCTGCCGGACGGGCGCATCGCCATCGGCACCCGGCGCGGCGAGATCCTCCTGTTCAGCGGCCTCGACGAGGATCCTCCGCGCCCGCGCGTCGCGCGCTTTGCCGAGGGCCTGGATGAAATCTTCGGCCTCAGCCATCGCGACGGCGTCTTCCTGGTCACGCAGGCCACCGAGTTGACGCGCGTTTCCGACCGGGACGGCGACGGCCGCGCCGACCGGTTTGACACCGTCAGTGACGCGTGGGGCTTCGGGCATTACCACGAGTTCGCCTTCGGCTCGCCGCCGGACGCGGAGGGGGCGGTGACGGTCGCGCTCGGCCTCTCCGAATCCTACAACTCGAAGGCGAAGTTCCGCGGGTGGGCGCTCCGCATCACCCCGGACGGCAAGGTCATCCCGCTGTGCAGCGGCCTGCGCAGCCCGCTGGGCGTCGGCCCCAACGAGCATGGCGCGATGTTCTACGCCGAAAGCCAGGGCCCGTGGAACGGCTCATGTTCGCTCAAGCACCTCCAGCCGGGCGGGTTCATGGGCCACCCCATCAGCTTCAACTGGTATCCCTTCGCCCCCGGGCTCGGTCCGCCCCCGGTCCTGCCCCAGACGCCCTCCCGCATGGAAACCGAGCGCCAACGCGTGAAGGAACTGGTGCCCTATGCGGTCGTGTTTCCCTACAAGAAGATGGGCCGTTCCATCTCCGGGTTCCAGGTCAACCGGTCGGGCGGCCGGTTTGGCCCGTTTGAGAACCAGATCTTCCTCGGCGACTACACCCTGAGCATCGCCATGCGCGCCACCACCGAGTTGGTGAACGGGGTCTGGCAGGGCGCATGTTATCCGTTCCGGGAAGGCCTCGGCTCGGGCATCCTGGCCGTCCACTTCACGCCCCGCGGACGGCTCCTTGCCGGCGGCACCAACCGCGGCTGGCCCGTGCGCGGGATGAAGGACAACCTGTTGCAGCGCCTCGACTGGACGGGCGTGACGCCCTTCGAGGTGAAGGAAATCCGGATCCAGAAGGAGGGGTTCCTGATCAGCTTCACCAAGCCCGCCGACGCCGCGGCGGCGGCGCGGGTGGAGAACTACGCCATCACCACCTACACCCACATCTACCAGGCGGGCTACGGGAGCCCCGAGGTGGACCACACCACGCCGCGCGTCCTGGCCGCCGTGCCGGCCGCCGACGGCTTGAGCGTCCGGCTGCGCCTCGACAGGATCACCCGCGGCCACGTCCACGACTTCGACTTCGCGGGCCTCACCTCGCGGGCGGGCGAGCCGGTCCTGCACCGCAAGGCGTACTACACCGTGAACGAAATCCCGCGGTAGGCCGGCCCCTGCCGGCGCGGGGCCGCCGCCGCAGTGCAAAGGGGGCGTGACGCCATCGGCCCGGGCGCGCTACAAGTGTCCATCCTCGTTATGTTCCAGATCCTGCTTGCGCCCTGCCAGCGCTGTCTCCCGGCCCTGGCCCTTTCCTGCCTCCTCGTCCCCGCGGTGTCCGCGGCGCCGATCCGGGTGCTGGTGGCCAGCGATGCCCCGGCCTTCCGCGACGACTACGCCGCGGCCCTGCGCCAGGGCGGGGCGACGGTCACCGCGGCCCCCCTGCCGGAGGCCCCCGCCCTCGCCGCGGCCGACGTGCTTCTCCTGCACCGGTCCACGCTTGAGCCCCTGCCGGCCGCGGCCCGGCAGGCCGTCAGCGAGTTCGCCCGCCGCGGGGGCGGCGTCGTGGCCCTGCACGGCGCGGTCGCCGCCGGCGACGCCGCCTGGGGCAAGGCCACCCTCGGGGGCGCGTGGGATCCTTCCGCCAGCGCGAAGTTCCGCAGTGTCATGATGCTGAGCGTGCGGCCGGACGCGCATCCCATCGTGCAGGACGCCGCGCAGTTCGACGTCGAGGACGACACCCTCTACGACCTGGCGTTGGCCGACAACCTGACCGTCCTGGGCGCGGCCTTCACGCCCAAGGTCACCCGCGCGGGTCGCCGGCAGGAGGCCAACCGCGCGTCGATTTACGACATCCAGCCCCAGTTGTGGGCGTTCGAGGGGCCGCAGCATCGCGCGGTGGTCCTGCTCCAGGGCGCCGAGGGGACGCTGAGGCATGCGAGCATCCGGACTTTCCTCCTGCGCGGCGTGGCCTGGACGGCGCGCCGGGAGAAGGTGGATGAGTTGTGCGCGGCGGCCGACCTCGCCAGCCTGCGCTATCCCGCCGGCGGGCCGCGCCCGGCCGAGGAGACCGTCCGGCAGTTCCAGATGCAGCCGGGGTTCCGCGCCACCGTGGTGGCCGCGGAACCGCTCATCAACAAGCCCATCGCCATGGCCTGGGACGCGCGCGGGCGCCTCTGGGTGGCCGAGACCCCGGAATACCCGAACGGCCGGCGTCCGCTGACCGCGCCCTCGTGGAAGGAGGGCGGCGTGCTGGAACCCGGCAAATACGACCGGCCCGCGCGGGATCGCATCAGCATCCTGCAGGACACCGACGGGGACGGCCGCATGGACCGCAAGACGGTGTTCCATGAGGGGCTCGAGTTGATTACCGGGTTCTGCATGCACCGGGATGGCGTCATCGTGGTTGCGCAGCCGAACGTCGTGTGGCTCCGGGACACGAACGGGGACGACAAGGCGGACAAGGAGGAACCGGTGTTCGGTGGGTTCACCCCGGGCGACACGCATTTCGTGGCGAACCATTTCATCCCGGCGCCGGACGGGTGGATTTATGCCAGCACGGGGAGCGGGGCGACGGCCACCAAGCCGGGCACCAAGGAGGCGGTGGGCCGGGTGTCCTCGGGCTTGTTCCGGTTCAAGGCGGACGGGTCGGCCATCGAGCAGGTGGGTTCCTCGGGCGGCAACACCTTCGGGGCGGACGTGACGAGCGACCTCGAGCTGTTCCATGGCAAGGCCACCACCGGCAACCCGCTGCAGCATGTCGTGCTGCCGGAATGGGTGCTGGCCAAGGCCGGGTCCACCCCGGCGCGGGCCCTGCAGAACATCAACCCGGGCCGCACGGTGGCCCGGGCGGACCTGCCCGACCGCGCCCCGCTCATGCAGATCGACCAGGTCGGCCGCTACAGCGCGGCCTGTGCCTCGCTGGTGGCCGAGGGCGGTGCCTGGCCCGCGGAATACAACGGGACCATCTTCGTGACCGAGCCGATCCTCGACATCATCCATCATGAACGGCTGGTGCCCAAGGGGCCGACCCTGGCCGGTGAACTGGTGCTGCCGCAGGGCGAATGGCTGCGCGCGCGCGACCACTGGTTCACCCCGGTGACCCTGGCCTGGGGCCCGGACGGCGCGCTGTATGTGCTCGATTTCTACACGCCCGTGGTGGCCCACAACGACACGCGCGGGCCGCAGCACAGCCGCTCGGGCGCCTCGGTGCGCCCCGACCGCGAGCACTATTACGGGCGCATCTACCGCATCCAGCACGAGGCCGCCCCGCGGCTCACGCATCCGGACCTGGCCCAGGCCGACCCGGCCGGGTTGGTGGCGGCCTTCCGGCACCCGAACCGCACCGTGCGGTTCAACGCCCTGCGCGTCCTGCTCGAGCGGGCGGACACCGCCGGGGCGGCGGCCGTCCCGCCGCTGCGCGCGATGGCGCTGGGCGAGGCGTTCGCGCCCGCGCGCATCCTGGCCCTGTGGTCGCTGCAGCGGCTGGGCAAACTGGACTCCGACGTCTTTGCGGCCGCGCTGCGCGCGGAGGAACCGGCGGTCCGGAAAAACGCGCTGCTCATCGCCGAGGCGGCCCGGCGTCCGCTGAGCGCGGCCGAGGTCACCGCCGCGCTGGACGACCGCGACGAGCGCGTGCGCCTGACCGCGTTGCGGGCCATGGCGGCCGCGCCGGGTTCGGCCGAGGCCACGGCGGTGCTGCTGGCGCGCCAGGGCAGGCTGGAGGATCCGTGGTCCCGCGCGGCGGCGGCGGCGGCGGCGGCGGCCAACCCCGGCCTGCTGCTCGAGCAGGTGCTGGCCAAGGGGGAGGGGCAGGAGGAGTTCGCGCGTTCCCTGGCCGCCTCCGTCGCGGGGGGCAACGACGGTTCAGCCGGGCGCGTGGTGGTGGCGGCCGCGGCGTCGCCCAACCACAAGCTGGCCGCGGCCGTGCTCGATGAACTGGGCCGGCGCCCGCCCGCCCCGCCCGCCGCGCGCAAACCCGCCCTCGCGGCGCTCGGGCGTCTGCTGGCTTCGGCCGATGCGGACCTGGCCCTGGGCGCGCTGCCCTTGGCGGTGGCCTGGGATGACGACGGTTCCCTGCGGCCCGGCGTGGCCAGGGTGGCGTCGTCGTGGCTGAAGGTGGCGCAGGACGCCTCCGCCCCGCTGGGCCGGCGATCGCAGGCCGTGCGGGCGTTGTTGTCGGCGCGGACGGCGGATCCCGCGGTCCTGCCCGGCCTGCTGGCCCTGGCGGACCGGCCCCAGCCGGATGCGTTTCGGCGGGAGTTGATTGCGGGCCTGGCCGCCACGGGCGATCCGGCCGTGGGCCGCGCCTTTGCCGCGTCGTTTGCGGGCTGGCCCCGGGCGGCGCGCGAACTGGCCTTTGATGCGCTGGCCAGCCGTCCGGAATGGACCCGGCTGGTGCTGGACGCGCTGGATGGCGGCACACTGTCCCCCGCAGTCCTGAGCCCGCTGCAGGCCTCGCGGCTGACGGCGCATCCGGATGCCGCGACGGCGACCCGGGCCAAGGCGCTGCTGGCGCGCTTGGGCAGCGGGGCCAACCCGGCCAAGGACGAGATCCTCGCCCGGCTGCGCCCGGAGGTGGAGAAGCGCGGCAACGCGGCGAACGGCAAGGCGGTGTTCGCGGCCAACTGCGCGTCGTGCCATCGGCTGGCGGGGCAGGGGCACGAGCTCGGCCCGGACCTGGACGGCATCGGCTCGCATCCGGCGGCGGAGTTGCTGGTGCACATCGTGGACCCGAACCGGATGGTGGATGACGAGCATCGCACGTGGAACCTCACCTTGAAGGATGGCACACAGCACTCGGCGCTGATTGCGTCCGAGAACGCGGCCACGGTGCGGCTGCGCATGGCGGCCGGGGTGGCGCTCGACGTGCCGGCCGGGGACATTGTGCGCCGGGACAAGTCGGCCCATTCGCTCATGCCGGAGGGCCTGGAGGCGCTGGGGGGCGAGGCGCTGCGCGATGTGATTGCCTACATCCAGAGCTTTGCCCCCGGGGCGGCGGGGCCGGTGACGATGACCGGGACGGCGGAGGGGGGCATGGTGGTGCCGCCGGGGGGCATCCGGGGCGAGTTGCGGCCGTTGAGCCTGGCGGGCGCCTGCACGGCGGACACGCGGTGGGGCCTCTACGCGAGCAGCAACGCGGTGAGCGACACCCTGCCGTTCGTGAAGTTCGGCCGCGTGACGGCCAACGGGGTTCCCTTCGAGATCCTGGATCCGGCCCGGAGCGCGGGCGGCCGGAACGTGATTGTGCTGCGGGGCGGTCCCCCGGATTCCTTTGCCCGGACCCTGCCGCAGCGGGTGGAGATCCCGGTCGGGTTCGCGGCGTCCCGCCTGCATTTCCTGGGCGGCGTGGCCGGCTGGGGCGGCGGCCCGGGCGGCAACACGCCGGTGATGAAGGTGACCCTGCACTACGCGGGCGGCGGGACGCAGGTGGCGGAACTGCGGGCGGGCCGGGAATTCGTGGATTACATCCGGCGCATGGATGTGCCGGGCTCGACCTACGCGGCGGGGGTGGTGCGGGACAAGCAGGTGCGGACCTTTGCCGTGCCGGTGCGGCAGTCGGCGGTGATTGAGAAGGTGGTGCTGGAAAGCGCCGGCGCCCGCCCCGCCCCCACCACCGTGGCCATCACGGCGGAGCTGCGCGCCCCGTAGCGGACGCGTGAGCCGGACACCCCCGCCTCAGGCGGCCGGCCGGAAGATCAACTGGGCGAAGTGGTAGAGTGCCTTCTTCCAGTGCTGGAAGTCGTGCCCGTGCTCATCGACATGCCAGAGATGCGGGACATTCTTTTCCTTCAGGTGGGCATGCACGCCCTGGCTGATTCGGATCAGGCCGTCTTTGTTGCCGCACGAGAGGTAGAGAAGCTTCAACTCCCGCTTGGCCCGGGCGGGGTCGGGGACAAGCTCTGCCGGCGGGCGGGTGTTGGGGGCGGAGGAAAAGCCGCCGACCCATGCGAAGGTGTCGAGGTTGCCCAGCCCGAAGTTCAGCGATTGGCCGCCCCCCATGGACAGTCCGGCCAGCGCGCGGCCATCGCGGCCGGCGTTCACGGAATACTTTGATTCGATGAAGGGGATGAGGTCCTGCAGGAGGTCCCGGTCGAACTTCCCAAATGCCGCCGCGGTGGCCATGGGATTGGGGCCCGGCCGATCATCGGGCTGCGCCCGGCCGTTGGGCATGACCACGATGAATGGCATGGCCTTCCCGTCCGCGATGAGGTTGTCGAGGATCACCTCGGGATGACCGCCCCGACGCCACTCGTTTTCGTCGCCACCAATCCCGTGCAGAAGGTAAAGGACGGGATACTTCCGGCCCGCCTCATGGCCGGGCGGGGTGTAGACCAGCGCCTTGCGCGGGTTGCCTACGGATTTGGAGGGGTATTCCACCATCTCCAGCCGGCCATGGCGGATGCCCTCCCGGGCCTTGTCAAATCCCTCCGGCACCGGCGGGAAGGCGGGCTTGTCATCGGGGTTCAGCGTGATGGGGCCGCCGAAACCGCCGCGGCCTCCCGGCCGGCCCTGGCTGTTGGGCTGGGCGGCAGGCGAGGCAGGTCGGATGTCCGCGGCTGACGCAAACAGCGGCCGGGCGGCGAGGAGACTGGAAAACAGCAGGTAGACAGCGGGATTCATGAGGTGGCAGATGGACCCTCGGTCGGGGTGATGTCCGCCTCAGATAATCAGGAAGGGGCGCCGTGCACAGGCAAATCCGCGCGGGGCTCGCTTATGACACACAGGTTCGCGCTGGAGCTTTGCCCGGGTTCAGCGCAAAGTTCCCACCGATGAGCCCCCGGTCCTGGCCTGCCTGTCTTGCCCTCCTGGCCCTCCTGCCGGGGACGGCCGCCGCCGCGCCGGCCTCCAGCGCCGGCGCCCCGGACTTCCTGCGCGAGGTCCGGCCCATCCTGTCCACCCACTGCTTCAAGTGCCATGGGCCGGATGAAGGCACCCGCAAGGGCGGCCTGCGCCTGGACGAGCGCGACATGGCGTTGCGGCCCGGCAAATCCGGGGAGACCGCCATCGTGCCGGGGCAACCCGACCGCAGCGAACTGGTGGCGCGCATCTTCAGCACGGACGCGGACGAGCTCATGCCGCCGCCCGCCGTGAAGCACCCCCTGACCCCGGCCCAGAAGGACATCCTGAAGCGCTGGGTGGCGGCGGGGGCGGAGTATCGCCCGCACTGGGCCTTCCTGCCGCCCCGGGCGATCGTCCCCCCCCCGGGCGCGGCCCATCCGGTCGATGCCTTTGTGCGGGCCCGCCTGAAGCAGGAAGGCCTCAAGCCCGCGCCGGAGGCGGACCGCCTGACCCTCGCGCGCCGTCTGCACTTGGATCTGATTGGCCTCCCGCCGACGCCGGAGGCGGCGGATGCCTTTGCGGCGGACCGCCGCGCGGACGCCTACGAGCGGTTGGTGGACCAGTTGCTGGCGTCGCCCCATTACGGCGAGCGGTGGGCGCGCCGGTGGCTGGATCTGGCCCGCTACGCCGACAGCAACGGCTATGAGAAGGACCGCACGCGCAGCATCTGGCCGTATCGCGACTGGGTCATCCGCGCGTTGAATGCGGACCTGCCCTTTGACCGGTTCACCATTGAGCAGCTGGCCGGCGACATGCTGCCCGGGGCCGGGCGCGATCAACGGGTGGCGACCGGGTTTCATCGCAACACGATGCTGAACGAGGAAGGCGGGATTGACCCCCTGGAGTTTCGCCACCATGCCGTGGTGGATCGCGTGAACACGACCGGCACGGCGTGGCTGGGCCTGACCGTGGGCTGCGCCCAGTGCCACACGCACAAGTATGATCCCATCCTGCACAAGGATTACTACGCGCTGATGGCGTTCCTCAACAACGCGGACGAGCCGGACCTCGACCTGCCCGCCGACGATGCCGCCGCGCAGGAGCGGCAGCGCGCGCAGGAGGCCGCCCGGCTCCTGGCCGAACTGCCCTCGAAGTGGCCGGTGGACACGGGTCCGCTCCTCTGGGCACGGGTGCCGCTCACCCTGCCCGCGCCGGCGGCGGCGGACCCCGGCAAGGCGCAGGCGGACGGGTCGCTGTTGTTCGCCGCGCCGGGTCCGGACCGGGCTGATGTCACCGTGCGGGTGGACGCCGCGTTGACCAACGTCACCCACCTGCGACTGGAGGCGCTGGCGGATGATGCCCTGCCGCAGCGCGGCCCCGGCCGGACGCCCCACGGCAACTTTGTCGTCGGCGAGGTGGTGCTCCGGGCCGTGGCCCCGGACGGCGCGGCAACGCCCGTCCGCATCCGCAGCGCGCGCGCCACGGCCGAGCAGGCCGGGTTTCCGGTGGCGAACCTTTTCGATGGCGATCCAGGCACCGGCTGGGCGGTGCATCAGGACGGAAAGAAGCTGAACCAGGACCAGTTCGCCACCCTGGAACTGGAGCGGCCGCTGACGCTGGCGGCGGGTCACCGGCTGGAGGTGCGGGTGCAGCAGCCGCATGGCAAGCAACACACCATCGGGCGCCTGGCCCTCGGCGCGGGAACACCGCGGGTCGAGGCCGCGCCCGTCGCCGTCCGGCGGGCGGAGGCGCTTGAGCAGGCGTTCCAGCGCTGGCTGGAGCGGGAGCGCGCGCGCTCGGCCGCGTGGGTTCCCCTGCGGCCGGCCTCGGCCAAGGCGAACCTGCCGCTGCTCACCGTCCAGCCGGACGCCTCCGTGCTGGCCAGCGGCGACATCAGCAAGAGCGACACCTATGATCTGGTCTTCACCCAACTGCCGGGGCCGGTGACCGCGCTCCGGCTCGAGGCGCTGCCGGACGACAGCCTGCCCGCGCATGGCCCCGGCCTGGCCTACTACGAGGGGCCCAAGGGCGACTTCTTCCTCGGCGAACTGCAGGTGCGCGCGGACGGGCGTCCGGTGGCCTGGACCAAGGCGACGCACAGCCATGCGAAGAACAACTTCGGCGGGGGCGCCAGCGCCCAGGCGGCGGTGGACGGCGACCCGCAGACCGGTTGGAGCTGCGCGGACCGGCCCGGGGAGGCGCACCAGGCGGTCTTTGTGCCGTCGGCGCCCATCACGGCGGGCCGCCTGGATGTCCGCATGCTCTTTGGGCGGCATTACGCCTGTTCACTGGGGCGTTTCCGCATCTCCGTGACGACCGGGGCGGGCCCGGTGGAAGCGCGGGACGAGCTGCCCGGGGCGGTGGAGGCGCTGCTGCGGGTGCCGGACGCCCAGTTGACGGCGGCGCAGCGGGGGCAGTTGCGCGAGCAATTCCTGCTGACGGCGCCGGAACTGGCCAAGGAAGCCCGGCGCATCCGGGACCTGCGCAAGCCGGCCCGGCACACGACGACCCTGGTGCTGCGGGAACGCCCGGCGAGTGCGCCGCGGCCGACCTTCATTCATAACCGGGGCGAGTTCCTGCAGCCGACCACGCCGGTGTCGGCGGACGTGCCGCACTTCCTGCCCTCCCTGCCGGCGGGGGCGTCCCGCGATCGGCTCGCGCTGGCGCAGTGGCTGGTGTCCCCGGGCAACCCCCTGACCGCGCGGGTGGTGGTGAACCGGCACTGGGCGGCCCTCTTCGGCCAGGGCCTGGTCGCGACCCTGAACGATTTCGGAACCCAGGGCGAGTTGCCGAGCCATCCCGAGCTGCTGGACTGGCTGGCGGTGGAGTTCATCAGGCAGGGATGGTCGCAGAAACAGCTGCACCGGCTGCTGGTGACGAGCGCCACCTACCGGCAGGCCTCGCGGGTGACGCCCGCGTTGCTGGCGCGCGATCCCCAGAACCGCCTGCTGGCCCGCGGCCCGCGCGTCCGGCTGGAGGGGGAGTTCATCCGCGACGCCGCCCTGGCCGCGGCCGGGGTGTTGTCCCCGAAGATGTTTGGCCCGCCCGTGCGGCCGCCGCAGGCCGCGGGTGTGACCGAGGTGGCCTACGGCGGGTCCCGTTGGGAGGCCAGCCAGGGGGAGGACCGCTGGCGCCGGTCCCTCTACACCTTCCAGAAGCGCACGGCGCCGTTCGCGCTCTTCACCACCTTTGACGCGCCCTCGGGCGAGGCCTGCGTGGCCCGGCGCGACGTCTCCAATACCCCGCTGCAGTCGCTCATGCTGCTGAACGACGTGGTGTTCCTGGAGGCGGCCCAGAAGCTGGGCGCCCTCGCCGCGGCCCGGGGCGGCGACGACGCGGCCCGTGCGGTGTTCCTGTTCCGGCGCGTGCTGGTGCGGCCGCCCTCGGCGGCGGAGCAGGCCCGGCTCCTCGACTTCCTGGGGGCCCAGCGGGCGCGGCTGGCGTCCGGCGAATTGAAGGCGGCCGACCTGGCCGACGCGGGGAAGGGGGACGCCGAGGCGGCCGCCTGGACCCTGGTTGCGCGCGCGGTCCTGAACCTGGACGAGGCCATCACCAAGAACTGAGCCATGAACTGTCAACCGCATCACTTTTCCGAGCGCGGCCTTCCCCTCAGCCGGCGCTGGTTCCTGCGCGAGTGCGGCGTCGGCCTGGGCAAGATGGGCCTGGCCGCGCTGCTGGCGGACGCCTTCCCTGCCCGGGCGCGGGCGGCCGCCCCGGCCGCCCCGGCGGACCCCATGCAGCCCCGGCCGCCCCATGAACCGGGCAAGGCCCGGGCGGTCATCCACCTCTTCATGGCGGGCGCGCCCTCGCAGCTCGACCTCTTCGATTACAAGCCGGAGCTCTTCAAGCTGGAGGGCAAACCCCTGCCGCCCTCCGTCATCGGCGGGCAGCGCTACGCGTTCATCCGGCCGGATGCCGCCGTCATGGCCCCGCGCTTCAAGTTCCGCAACTACGGCCAGTGCGGCCTGCAGATCAGCGAGATGCTGCCGCACATCGGGTCGGTGGCGGACGACCTTTGCTTGGTGCGGTCGGTGAAGACGGACCAGTTCAACCATGCCCCGGCGCAGATCTTCTTCAACACGGGCTTCTCGCAGCCGGGCCGGCCGAGCCTGGGCTCATGGGTGACCTACGGGCTGGGGGCCGAGTCCCGCGACCTCCCGGCCTTCGTGGTCATGAGCACCGGGTCGGGCATCAGCGGCGGCGTGGCCAACTGGTCGAGCGGGTTCATCCCCACCACCTACACCGGTGTGCGGCTGCGCAACCAGGGCGATCCCATCCTCAATCTGGCCAGCCCGCGGGGCATGGACCGGCGCCTGCAGCGCGACACCCTCGACCTGATCCGGAGCCTGAACGAGCAGCAACTGGGGTCGGCGGGCGACCCGGAGATTGCCACGCGCATCAACGCGCACGAGATGGCCTTCCGCCTGCAGGCGAGCGCGCCGGAGTTGACCGATCTGCGGAGCGAAAGCCAGGCGACGCTGGAGTTGTATGGGTGCGACCCGGACAAGCCGTCGTTTGCCCGGGCCTGCCTCCTGGCGCGCCGGATGGTCGAGCGCGGCGTGCGCTTCATCAACATCTACCACGAGGGCTGGGACGCCCACAGCGACGTGGTGGGCAACCACACGGGCAATTGCCGGGCGACCGACCGGGCCAGCGCCGCCCTGGTGAAGGACTTGAAACAGCGCGGCCTGCTGGATTCCACGCTGGTGATCTGGGGTGGCGAGTTTGGCCGCACACCCATGGTGGAAACCAACCCGAGCCTCGGGCGCAGCATGGGGCGGGATCATCATCCGCAGGCGTATTCCCTCTGGATGGCGGGCGGGGGAGTGAAGGGTGGCATGGCCTACGGGGCCACCGATGAACTGGGCTTCCACGCGGTGGAGAACCCGGTGCATGTGCATGACCTGCAGGCCACCATCCTGCACACGCTCGGGCTGGATCACGAGCGGCTCACCTTTGATTTTCAGGGCCGCCGCTTCCGGTTGACCGACGTGCACGGCCACGTGGTGAAGGACATCCTGGCCTGAGCAGGTAGGTGGGGCTTTCGCATGACGCTGGCCCCGACGCGGGGCCCGCGCTACCTGGTTCGGGCGGCCACCGGTTGGTCGACCGCCGACGCCGGTTGGGGTCGGCTCAGGGCCCCGAGGATGAGGCCGAGGCAGAGTGCGACGATCCAGCAGGCTCTCAGCCAGTCGCAGTAATCAAGGCACGCTTTCATGGCAGCAACTCCAGCCCCGCCCGGGGGCAGCCGGATGCGGGCCCGCAGGCCCGCATCCGCACCTCCTTTTCCGCTTTCGGGATGGGCACGCAGGCGGACTCAAAACAACCCACCGCCCCGACCCTTCGCCGCGGCCCAAGCCGACCTGCCCCCGACGGCATGCACCCTAGCGAACCGGGCCCGGGTGTGGAATCGGGTGCGCGCCCGATTTGTTCCCCGGCATTTTCCCTAGCCGTGCCGGGAGGTTCCCGATGCCGTGTGGGGGCAACCTTCCGACGGGGCGCGGCGCGGCGGGGATGGGCAGCCCTTGGCCGCCGGGGGGACGTGGCTTGGGCAAATCGCTGGCCACGGCGGCCGCCCCGGGTTAGAGAGGCCCATGTTGACGATTCGTCCCGCCGCCGAGCGCGGCCATGCCGAGCACGGGTGGCTGCAGGCCCGGCACACCTTTTCGTTCGCCGAGTATCAGGACCCGCGCTGGATGGGCTTCCGCAGCCTGCGCGTGATCAATGACGACCTCATCGCCGGCGGCGGTGGTTTCGGGATGCATCCGCACCGCGACATGGAGATCCTCACCTGGGTGCTGCGTGGCGCGCTGGAGCACCGCGATTCCATGGGTCATCACGGCCTCATCCGGCCGGGCGAGTTTCAATACATGGCCGCCGGCACGGGGGTTCAGCACAGCGAAAGCAACCCCTCGGCAACGGAGTCCGTGCGCCTGCTGCAAATCTGGATGCACCCGGATCGCAGGGGCCATCCCCCGGCCTACGCGCATCGGTCGTTCGCCGCGGCCCCGTCCGGCCGCTGGCACGTTGTCGCCTCCCCTGACGGGCGCGACGCATCCATGGCCATCCATCAGGACGCCCAGATCCTGCTGGCCCGGCTTGCGCCGGGCGAAACCCTCACCCATCGGCTGGCTCCGGGCCGTCATGCGTGGGCACAGATGGCCGAGGGGGAGATCGACTTGAATGGCGAATGCCTGCGGGCGGGCGACGGCGCCATGCTCTCCGACGTGGCGGAAGTGAACCTAAGCGGAATCCAGCCAGCCCAGTTGCTGCTGTTTGACCTGGCGTGACACCCGTAGCAACCAGCGTGAGCTGGTTGGGCAGTGTAGCAACCAGCGTGAGCTGGTTGGGCAGTGTAGCAACCAGCGTGAGCTGGTTGAGCAGTGTAGCAACCAGCGTGAGCTGGTTGTTCAAAACACCACCGCCACCCCTCCGCGGCGGCAGGTTTGGGCCGGACATGGCTGAGGGCCCGTGGCACGCTGGGCGCGTGACCTCACCGTGTCTTTGGTTGTGCCTGGTGTTGGCCGGCGCGGCGCAGACCTCGGCCGTCCTGGCCGGGGATCTTCGTCCCGGCCGGCCCTACACCCATCATGCCGTCCTTCAGCGTGAGCAGCCCTGTCCGGTGTTCGGCACGGATCGGCCCGGCACCCGGGTGACCGTGGAGTTCGCCGGGCAGACCCTGTCCGCGACGGCGGGTGCCGACGGCACGTGGCGGGTGGTGCTTGGACCCCTGCCGGCCACGGCCACCCCGCGTTCGTTGGTCCTGCGCGGCAGCGGCGAGGTCACACTGACCAACGTGGTGGTGGGGGACGTGTGGCTGGTGGCGGGGCAAAGCAACGCGGACTTCCCGCTGGCGTCGGCGGCGGGCGGGCGGGCGGCGGCCGCGGCGGCGACGAATCCCCTTGTGCGGTGCCTGCATCTGGCGGAGGCCGTGCAGACCACGGCGGTGGCCTGGAAGCCGGCGCAGGTGGCGCGGCTGAATGCGCGCGAGTTCTTCACGGGTTCCTGGCAGCCGTCCACGCCCGCGGCGGCGGCGGCGGTCTCGGCCCTTGGCTGGTTCTTTGCCCGGGAGATGCAGGTCACCCAGGGGGTGCCGGTGGGATTGATCGACTGCACGGTCGGGGGGACGCCGATTGAGAGCTGGATCCCGGAGGCGGCCCTGGCGGCTCATCCGCGGCTGCGGGCCGTGACGGAGGATTTCCTGGGGTCACCCCGGGTGGCGATGTTTGCCAAGGAACGGCTGCGGCGGAACCTGGCCGACTGGGACCGCGCGGGCCGGGCGGCGCCGATGCCGGACCATCCCTACAAGCCCGGGGTCTGCTGGCGCTTCGGGCTGGCGGGCGTGGCGCCATTCGCGATGCGCGGTGTGCTGTGGTACCAGGGTGAGACCAATGCGGATTTTCCGGATCCGGCGGAGTATGCGCTCATGGCGCGCTGGCATACGGAGGCTTTCACGCTGCTTGTGACGTCCTGGCGCGCGGCCTGGGGGCGCGACACCCTGCCGTTCTATTTTGTGCAGCTGCCGCGCCTGAATCGTCCGTCGTGGCCGTGGTTCCGGGAAAGCCAGTGGGAATGCGCGCGGACCATTCCTGGCACGGCGATGGCCGTGGCGTGGGAATACGGGGAACCCGGCAATGTGCATCCGGTGCAGAAGGAGCCCGTGGCGCGGCGCCTGGCCCGCCTCGCCCGGGCGCTGAGCCATGGGGAGCCGATCGAGTGGAGCGGACCGCTGCCCCGCGGGCACCGGGTGGAAGGTGGCAGCATGGTGGTGGAGTTCGAGCATGCGGGGGGCGGGTTGGCGTCGAGTGACGGGCAACCGCTGCGGTTGTTCGAGGTGGCGGGGGCGGACCGGAGGTTCCATGCGGCCACGGCGGTCGTGGAGGGCAGCGCGGTGCGTGTCTCGTCCCCGCAGGTGCCGGAGCCGGTGGCGGTGCGGCATGCGTGGGTGCCGGATGGGCGGTTGAATCTCGTGAACCGGGCCGGGCTGCCCGCGACCCCGTTCCGGACGGATGCGTGGTAGGGGTGGAATCCCGTGGCAACCCGCGTGAGCGGGTTGGTGGTGTGTGCTCAACCCGCGGACGCGGGCTGCTAAGGAAGTGGCCATGGCGAAGGCTTGCCAAGCAGGAAGGGTTTTCTATCCTCCGCCTGACCCAGGCATCGCAAGATACGGCCTGTTTCTTTTCCCGCCGCCTGCAGTGGATGGGAGGGCGATGCTGACCAGAACCTTATGCTACTCTACCTGGCCAAGGACGGGGCCCAGACGGGGCCATTTTCCGAGGAACAAGTGCGGGCCATGATGGCCGGAGGAGTGATCAGCCCCCAAGACTATTGCTGGCATGAGGGGTTGCCAGGGTGGGTGGCCATAGGCCAGGTTTTGCGGCCGGCCGCTTCCATGCCTTTCCCGGCGGCGGCCCCGGCCCAAGCGAGGCCATACGCTGGTTTCTGGCTGCGGGTGGTTGCGTTCATCATCGACAACCTTTTGTTGTATGTGGTTTATCAGGTTGTGTTGTTTACCCTGAATTTTGGGGTGTCGGTGTCTGACTCGGCAGCACTGCTGGTGGCGGGTGTGATGGGCTTTTTCATTAACATCCTGGGTTCCTGGCTTTACCATGCATTGATGGAAAGTTCCGCCAAACAGGCGACCCTTGGCAAAATGGCGCTGGGCCTCATCGTGACCGACATGCAGGGCCAGCGCCTCACATTTGGGCGGGCCACGGGAAGATACTTTGGCAGCCTTCTCTCCAGCTTCCTTTTGTGCATCGGTTACCTGATGTGTGTCTGGACGGAGCGCAAGCAATGCCTCCACGACATCATGGCAGGCACCCTCGTGGTCAGGAAATGACCTGCAGACCGCGGTCCAAGCGGCCCGGTTGGGCCGGACGTCCGCCGGATTGAGCCGGGTTCCGTGTTCGTCCGGGAGATGGTGCCCGGCGGGCCTTGGCTGGCTCACCGCATAAATCCCCGTGGAATCCCAGTGTCGGGGACGTTAATATGAGGCCTTTGCCATGCCCCCGCGACAATTCCTGCCTTGCCTTGTCCGGCGCCGGTTTTGGTGTGTTGCGGCGCGGTGGTCTGGCGTGTTGCTGGGCTTATGGCTGACAATGGTTCCGGTCCGGGCGGCCGAACCGGTCCTCTCCGAGTTCATGGCGGAGAACAAGTCCGTGCGCGCGGACCAGGACGGGGAGTTCTCCGATTGGATTGAGATCTACAACCCG
>JBJOEZ010000054.1:0-25640 GCA_046048995.1 Verrucomicrobiota bacterium
AGCAGCGGATGTAGCAGCGGATGTAGCAGCGGACGTCAGTCCGCTGAGGCCCGGCGTGAGGGTGCGGGTCTGCGAGGCGCAGCGGACGTAGCAGCGGACGTCAGTCCGCTGAGGCCGGCGTGAGGGTGCGGGTCTGCGAGGCGCAGCGGATGTAGCAGCGGACGTCAGTCCGCTGAGGCCCGGCGTGAGGGTGCGGGTCTGCGATGCGCATCGGACGTAGCAGCGGACGTCAGTCCGCTGAGGCCCGGCGTGAGGGTGCGGGTCTGCGATGCGCAGCGGACGTAGCAGCGGACGTCAGTCCGCTGAGGCCCGGCGTGAAGGTGCGGGGCTGCGATGCGCAGCGGACGTAGCAGCGGACGTCAGTCCGCTGAGGCCCGGCTTGAGGGTCCGGGTCTGCGAGGCGCAGCGCACGCCCGTCCGCTCTAAAACCAAACCGACCCGGCGCGCCCTTTTTTACGACTGCGGGCCGGGGTTCTTTCCGGCAGGATGTCCCTGTGAAACCGGCTGGGTCGGAATGTCTTGTCCTCATTGCCCTCGGGTCCAACCTCGGGGACGGCCCGGCCTTGGTCCGGGCCGCCATGGGCGAGTTGCAGCAGTGGGCGGTCGGCCGCATCCGGCGGTCGTCCCTGTGGCGCAGCCTGCCGGTGGATTGTCCCCCCGGCTCGCCCCCCTTCATCAACGCGGCGGTGGCCTTGGTGCCCCGACCGGGCGAGACGCCGGAAACCCTGCTGGGCAAGCTGCAGGCCCTGGAGCGGAAGTTCGGTCGGCGCCCGAAAAAGGTGCACAACGAACCGCGTCCGCTGGACCTGGACCTGATTGCGTTTGGCCGCGCGACCCGGCGCGGGGCCACCCTGACCCTCCCGCATCCGCGCGCGCATCTCCGTCGCTTCGTGCTGGGCCCGCTGGCGGAGATCGCGCCGGGCCACCGGTTGCCCCGCCGCCGTCGCACCCTGCGCCAATTGCTCGCCGCGCTGCCCCGCCAGCAGGAGGGGGGCACGGTTCGCCACTCCCGCCGCGCCCGGCGCTGAGGGCCGGGCGCCGGGTTGGCGGTTTTCCGGGCTTCGCCGCCGTGGATGCCTTTTCGGGCCGGGTTTGGTAGGGTGCGGCCGTTGAAAGCAACCCGTTCCATCCCGGTCGAGCGCGTGCCCCTGTCGCGCGGGCGCAAGGCGGCGTTTTACGCCGTGGCGCTGCTGTTGCCCCTGCTGGGATTGGCGCTGCTGGAACTGCTTCTGCGCGCCCTCGGGGTCGGCTATCCCACCGCGTTCTTCCTCGAGACCACCCAGGGCGGACGCCGGGTCTGCACGGACAATTCCCAGTTTACCCGCCGCTATTTCCCGCCGGGCCTCGCCCGGTCCCCCCAGCCGGTCGTCTTCGACGCGCGCAAGTCTCCCGGCACCGTGCGGGTTTTCGTCCTCGGGGAATCGGCGGCCATGGGCGATCCCGAGCCGTCCTACGGCTTCCCCCGCCTGCTGGAATTGATGCTGCAGGACGCGCTGCCCGGGCGCCGGGTGGAGGTCATCAACGCCGCCGTCACGGCCATCAATTCCCATGTCCTCCGCGACATCGCCGCGGACTGCGCCGGGCGCGAGGGCGATTATTGGGTGGTTTACATGGGCAACAACGAGGTGGTGGGGCCCTATGGGGCGGGCACGGTTTTCGGCCGCCAGGTCCCGGGCCGCGCCACCATCCGCGCCGGGTTGGCGGCCAAGTCGCTCCGCCTGGGGCAGGCGCTCGATGCGGTGCTGGACCGCTGGGGCGCCGGGGGCAACCGTCCCTCCACCTGGGGCGGCATGGAAATGTTCCTGGAGCAGCAGGTGCCCGCGGACGACCCGCGCATGGCGCGCGTTTATGACCATTTCGAGGCCAACCTGCGCGACATCCTCCGGCGCGGGCGGCGCGCGGGGGCGCAGGTGCTGGTGGCGACGGTGGCGGGCAACCTCCGGGATTGTCCGCCGTTTGCCTCGGCCGACCTGCGCGGCGCGACCAACGGGCCCGGGGGCGAGGGGGCCGCGGAATGGCTCCGGCGGCTGGAGGCGGGCGTGGCGGCGCAGGAGGCCGGGCGTTGGGCGGAATCATGGAGCCTGCTCGACGGGACCACGCGCTCCTTCCCCAATTCGGCCCGGGCCTGGTTTCACACCGGGTTGGCCCAGGCGGCCGTGAGCAATGAGGCCGCCCGGGCCAGCCTCGAGCAGGCGCGCGATCTGGACACCCTCCGTTTCCGGGCCGACTCGCGCATCAACGCGCTCATCCGCTCGGTCGCCGCCGGCGAACCCGGCGTGAAACTGGTGGATGTGGTGGAGCGGGTCGCGGCGGCCAGCCCGGCCGGCCTGGCGGGGGAATCCCTCTTTTACGAGCACGTGCACCTCAACCTGGCGGGCAACGATCTGGTGGCGCGGACGTTCGTGGAGCAGATCGCGGGCGCATCCGCCGCGGCCGCGCTGGCGTCGCCCGAGGTGTATGCGCGGCGGCTGGCCGTGACCGACTTCGATCGGCACCGGGTCCTCGACGAGGTCCGGCAGCGGCTGCGGCAGCCACCGTTTGCCACGCAGTTCGGGGCGGACGCGCGGGACGCGCGGCTGCGGCGCGCGCTGGACCAGTGGCGCCCGGCGGACGCCGCCGCGGGCCTGGCGGCGGCCCGCGCGATTTATGAGGAGGCCATGGCCCGCGCGCCCGGCGACTGGGTCCTGCGCGAGAATTACGCCACCCTGCTGCAGGACCAAGGCCAGCCCAAGGCGGCCGAGGCCCAGTGGCGCAAGGTCATCGAGCTCCTGCCCCACGACGAGCGCGCCTACTACAGCCTGGCCAACGTGCTCGATGGGCAGGGCCGTTCCGGCGAGTCGCTCCAGTTCTTCCAGGAAGCGCTGCGCCGGCGGCCGGGGTCCTTTGAGGCGCGCAACGGCCTGGGACTGGCCCTGGCCAACCAGGGCCGCACCAACGAGGCGGTGGCGGAGTTCGAGGCCGCGCTGCGCGTCAACCCCGGCTTCAGCGAGGCCCGGGTGAACCTCGGGCAGACCCTGGCCCGGCAGGGCCGGCTGGAGGAGGCGGCGGCCCAGTATCGGGAGGTCCTGCGCTGGAACTCCAACAGCGTGCCGGCCCGGGTGAACCTCGGCCGCGTGCTCGCCGTGCAGGGACGGCACGATCTGGCCATGGAGGAATACCGGGCCGCCCTGCGGGTGAACCCCGACCATGCCGTGGCCCACTACAACCTGGGCAACTCCCTCAGCGCGCTGGGCCAGCCGGGGTCCATGGCCGCCTACGCGGAGGCTGTCCGCAGCCAACCGGACTTTCCCGAGGCCCGCTACAACCTCGGGCTGGGCCTCGCCCGCGAGAACCGCATCCGCGAGGCGCGCGAGCAATTTGAGGCGGTGGTGAAACTCCAGCCCGACTTTGTCGACGCCCACCTGAACCTCGGCGTGGCCCTGGCCAAGGAACGCCGGTTCCCGGAGGCCGCCGCCGCCTTCGAGCAGGTCCTCCGCCGCCAACCCAACCACCCGGAGGCCCGGAGACTGCTCCAGCTCGCCAAACAAGTTAACGAGTGAGCGGGTGAATGAGTGAACGAGTCAGGTGGGGTTGGACCCGGTAATCGTCACGGTTCGCCTTTTCAGACAGGGGAAGTGGAAAAAGTTGACCGGAACGGGTGCCAATTCGCCCATGGGGGCAGCCGGGATGAGCGAAGGAAGTAGCCAGGGAGTAGCCAGGGAGTAGCCAGGGAGTAGCAAGGAAGTCCGAACGGAGTCCGAAGGCAGTGGGTTTCCGCCTCCTTGCGATGCGTACCCCAAAAGAGTCTGTCTGGAATCCGTGCGGGTGACGGTAACTCCGTAGCAAGCGCCCTGTGGAGTGCGGCAGCGCAGCTGCCGCTTTAGTTCGGATGGGGTTGGCGCCAGCCCGGCTGGCGCGGCCAAAGCGGCAGCTGCGCAGCCGTACTCCACAGGGCCGCCGGCTTTGATTCGCTAACTCACTCGGCCCTTTTTCCGTCGGGCGGTCACGAGGAGCAGGGCGGCGGCGGCGAGGGTCCAGAGGCCGGGTTCGGGGACGGGGATGAACTCGATGGTGAGGACGGGGCCGAAGCCGCTTTCGCGGGAGGCGAAGCTGCGGGCGGTCTTGGCGAGGTCCTCCTGCTGGGTGGAGAGCATCCAGCCGAAGTTTTGCGAGGGATTGTTGGCCCAGAACTGCACATCGGAGATGAGGGCGGTGGTGGAGCCGAATTCGATGGGGTCGCCGATGAGGGAGACGAAGCTGCTGGAGCTGGCGGTGCTGAGGAAATCGACGCCGGGCAGGCCGCCGGGCTGGCCCCAGGGGAGGGCATTGCCGAAGCGATGGTTCCAGGTGGCTTCGCCGGGTCCGGCGGGCAGGCCGACGTCCTGGGGGGGGACGGGGGCCTGGCTGCCCTCGCCCCAGGAGACGAGCATGCGGTGGAGGTCAAAGATGGAGTTGCGATGCCCGGAGGCGGGCATGCGGACGACCTCGATGGTGAGGGTGGCGTTGAGGATGGTGGAGCCCGGGGGCACGGCGCCGCCGAGGTCGAAGCGCATGAGCCCGCGGTTGATGCCGAGGTTGCCGGCGGTGCCGGCATTGAGGAAGTCGGCGCCGCCCCAGTTGTTGTTGGGGGTGAGGCTGAAGAGGCTGGTATCGGCGACCGGTTGGAGGGTGACCACGGTGGGTTCCGCCGCGGTGGCGGGGCCGGGGGCGAGCCCGGTGCCGGCGAGGAGCAGGAGGAGCAGGCCGAGGAGGCTGGCCGGAGCGGGGGCCGGGCGGCCTCGGCGGGGCGTGGGTTGCATGCGCTTGGCTTAGGACCGGCCGGGAGGTTCCGTCGAGGGGGAGCCAGGGCGGGACGGTCCCGGGCGGGACCGCCACCAGCGGATCCCGAGCAGGGCCAGGCCGAGGCCGGCGAGGGCGGTGGGTCCGGGTTCCGGCACCACCACGAAGTCGATGGTGAGGCGCGGGGTGTTGACGGGGTCGGTCCGGGATCCGAAGCGGCGGGCGGTGAAGGGGAGGTCCTCATCCTCGACGCGCAGCATCCAGCCGAAGTTGGACTGGGGCTGGGTGAGCCAGCCCTGCACGTCATTGATGAGATCCTGGGTGCCCTCGAACTGGTAGGAGCCCAGGCCGTAGATGAAGGCGCCGGCGCTGACGACACTGTCGTAGTCCAGGCCGTTGGCGCCCCCGGGCTCGGCCCACGCCGAGGAGGCGTGGAAGGCGTTCAGCCAGGTGGCGTCCCCGGCCCCGGCCGGGGCGCCCAGGCCGCCGGGGTTGTTGAGGGGGATGGTGCTGCCCTCGCCCCATGGGCGGAGCATCCGGTGCAGGCCGAACAGGGCGGGCTCGAAGCCGTCGGCGGGGCGGCGGGTGACCTCGAGTTGGAGGTTGACCCCGGTGATTTGGGCGCCGGTGGGAAGGGCGGAGGCGATGTCGAACCAGAGCAGGGCCCTATTGCGGGTGCGGTTCTGGGTGGTGCCGGCGATGAAAAAGTCGGCGCCGCCGGCGCTGTTGTTCGGGTTGACCTCGAAGAGGGTGGCGTCGGCGCCCGGGGTGAGGGTGATGCTGGCGGCGGGGGCCGGGGCGGCGCCGATGCCGACCCAGGCGGCCAGCAGGAGGGCCCGGGCATGGCGCAGCCGGGGCCGGGGCCTCGGCGCGCGGTTAGAGCAGGCCCAGTTCACCGCGGATGAGGGTGCCGTCGTAGGAGGTGCCACCCGCCAGCAGGCGCTCCGTGCTTTCGCTGGCGTAGCCGGGGATGATGCGGTTGAGCTGGTTCTGCGTGGCCCCGAGATGTTTCCGGATCACTTCGCCGAGCACCTGGCGGAAGTCGGTGGTGCGCTTGAGGTAGCGTCCGTTGACCCCGAACATGCTGCCGGAGGTGCCGGTCGCCCACCGGAGGTTGGAGGCGACGGTGGTGTCGTTGGGATTGCAGTTGAAGACGCCGGAGCTGCCGGGGGTGGCATTGTAGCCCTTGATGGCGCCGCCGGCCACGAACATGGCGCCGGCCTCGGCGTGGTCGGTGCCCTGGGTGGTGTTCTCGATGGTGGTGCGCCCGAACTCCGTCAAGGTGACCACCACGATGTCATTCCACGTGGCCTTGTCCGCGTAGCGGGTGAAATACTTGCGCAGGGCGTACATGGCCCAGCCGAAGCCGCGGTTGAGGTTTGGATGGTCCCCGGTCAGCTGGCCCTGGATGTTGTGGGTGTCGAACCCGCCGAACTCCGTGCCGGCCACGATGGCGTCGGTCTTGTTCAGGATGACGGCGGCGGCCTTCAGGTTGTTGAAGAAGCCGTGGAGGCTGGTGGGGACGGCGTACTTGTTGAAGTCCGTCGCGCCGCCGGGCCGGCGCCAGCCGCCGTTCTTGTCCCCGGTGGTGGGGAAGAGGTAGTAGCCCTCGCCGCCGTTGCCGGCCGCCCAGGTCGAGTCGCCGTCGGTGACCTCGTCGTCGCGGAAGGTGTTGCCGGCCTCGGTGAACTGGGTGGAGATGCCGCCGAAGATGTCGAGCGTCTCGCTCAGGTTCTGGTACTGCAGGCTGAGCAGGCCGCGGTTCCTCTTTTCCGGGAACGGATACTTGTTGGCGGCGTTGAGGTAGGCCAGTGCCTTGGTGTTGCCGTTGGTGCTGTTGGGAATGCCGAGCAGGTCATAGCGCAGGGGGTCCGTGAGGTTGGTCATGGGCGCGTCGGACCCGCGCAGGATGAGGGGCAGGGAGGACTGGATGGACACGCCGGTGAGCGGCGAGGCGTTGGCGCCCTGATCCAGGATGTGCTCGAGCATGGCGCGGTAGAAGATGCCCTCGTTGACCAGGTTGTTGTCGGGCAGGCCGTTTTCCCAGTAGCGCTGCGAATCGAAGTGGGAGCGCGACTGGCTGGGGTAGGCCACCCGGTGGATGAGGGCGAGGTCGCCGGCGTTGTAGACCGGGGCCATGAACTTCAGCGAGGGGTGGAGGGCGGCGAACCCGTTGCCGAGGCGGACGGCGTACGGATAGGACCCGTAGGTGGAACCGGCCCCGGAGGTGGGGAAGTCGGCGGCGCCCGTGGTGGAGTAATCGGTGCCGGGGTCCAGCGGGATGCCGATGGTGGGGCGGCTGGTGCTGTAGGCGGGGTCGAGGGCGGGGATGAGCGAGTTGAGGCCGTCGTTGGCGCCGCGCAGCCAGATGAACAGGACCTTCTTCCCGTTCAGGCCGATGCTGCCCTCGGCGAGGGCCTTCTTCATGACCAGGGGGATGTCCATGAGCGTGCCGAGGGCGACGGCCGCGCCGGTCTTGAGGCCGCGGTCCAGGAAGGAGCGGCGGGAGATGAGGTTCAGATGGGACTTGGAGGCTTGCATAACGGTGGGGGAGTGGGGCCGGGGCCGGTTGCTTACTGCTCCTGGAAACGCTGCAGGGTCATGAGCATCGCCACCATGCCGCGCAGGCGCAGGTCGTAGGCGGAGGTGGCGCTGGAACTCACGGTCAACTGGGAGAACTTGAGGGTGCTCGGCGTCGGGTCGCTGCCGCCGTCGTTCAGGAACGCGATGGCGGCGGCCCGGTAGAGGTCGAGGTTGGCCGCGCCCTCGCCCGGATACAGGTAGCCGAGGAACAGGTCGACCACGGCGCCGGCGTTGAGCCACTGGGCGCTGGGCAGCTTGCGCTGCACCAGTTCCACCGGTTGGACCACGCTGTTGCCGGCGTCACTGGGACGGCCGCCGGTCTGCGTGGGATCCATGCACAGGGTCTGCACGTAGCGCAGGCGCTCGGCCAGGGTGCCCGCGCTGATCCACGGGGCGGAGGTCTCCGGGTAGCCGTCGGGCTCGGCCCGGTTGAACAGGCTCATCACGCCCATGCGGCTGAGCGGGCTGCTGAAGTTCCCGTCGGTCGTCGCGGTGGGCGTCCCGCCGTCGACCGAGCGCAGGGCGCGCACGGCGCTGGCCACGAACTCCAGCGGGGTCTTCACCTTCTGCATCGAGCCGGCGTGGCTGCGGAAGAGGTCGGAGCTGAACATCGTGTTGAGCACGGAGCGGATGTTGCCCTTGCGGCCATCCGGGCCCGGGGTGTCCCAGGCCACCATGCAGCGCCGGATCAACTCGGCCTCGGCCGAGCGGGCCGGGTCCCCGTAGTTGTAGAAGGCGTACTCGGCCAGGTTGGTCTTGGTGGTGGGGTTCGGGAAGTCGTCGTGCACGAAGATGCGGGCCAGCTTCACGCTGATGTATTCCGCCGTGTAGAGGTTGGTCGAGAGGGCGGCGATCACGTCGTAGCCGTCGCGGATGCCGTTGGTGCCGGTCCGGTTGGCCGGGATGGTGATCTGGTAGGGGCGCCCGGCCCAGGCCGGCCCGAGGCGGCTGGCGTAGGTCTTGGGGCCAAGGGCGACCGGGTTGGTCTCGTTGCCCGGGGCCCAGACGGAGAGGATGGGGGCGCGGTTGGTGCCGTGCCAGGCGGAGTTGTAGACGAAGGACCACACCCCGACGATGTTGGAGACCGCATTGAAGCCGACCCCGGGGTAGTAGCCATACTGCATCAGGTTGGCGCCGCTGCCCTGGCCGTTGCGGTCGACGTAGGTGGCGAAGGGATTGTCGCGGTCCTCGCGGCGCACGATGCCCACCGTCCACCCGGTCCAGGCCCGGGACATGGCCACGATGTCGTTCTGGTCGTAGCCGTTGTCCACGCCCATGGCAAACAACTCGAACAGCTCGCGGGCATAGTTCTCATTGGCCACCCGGGTGCCGTCGGCCCGGCTTTCCACCGTGTCGAGGTAGATGATCTGGGCCGGGCTCTCCACATGGATCTTGAGGAGGTCGTAGAAGGTGCAGTTGGGGTTGAGCAGGGCCTGGCGCCAGCGGGAAACCTCGCGGTACTCGAGGTCGGTCGCGATGCGGTCCTGGAGGCCGTCATAGACCGTGTCGAGGTAGTCGGCGGTCTTGCCGTGGTAGGTGACGAAGTGGTTCTCGAAGAACTGGGTGAGGATTTCCAGGAGCTGGCGGGGGGATTCCACGGCATTGCGGCCGTACCACGTGCGCATCTCGTCGAGGGAGACGCCCCAGGTCTCGCCGTCGAGGCGGCGCTTGAGGTTGCCGGGCTGGGCGTCGGGGACGCTGTTGATGCCGCTGCCGGAGCTGCGGGCGGTGAGGGTGCGGCTGCGGGTGGCCGGGCGGTACCAGTAGCTGAGGGTGTAGGTCTGGCCGGCGGTGATGGAGTTGGTGAAGCGCTGGAGGACGGAGGCGGCGCTGCCGGTGCCGGCGCCCGTGGCGACGAGCTTGAGGCTGCCGGCGCCGGAGAAGGCGACGGTGGTGTCGATGACGGAGTTGGAATGGTTGCCGACCCCGACCCAGGGGGGCAGGTCGAGTTCGAAGCCGCCGTTGAGGAGCAGGTTTGTGCCCGCCTCGGGGACGCTGCCGCGGACCAGCTTGATGTCATCGATCCAGCCCTCGCCCGCCCCGCTCAGGTAGAGGTAGACCACGGGGCTGGCGGGGTCGAGGGTGCCGCTCTGTGTCACATAAACCCACTCCGGGGCCGGGTCGGGTGCCGCGCCGGACATGATGACGCCGCTGCCGGACAAGCGGATGACGAGGTAGGGGCTGCTGGCATTGGGGACGTAGCTGAAGGTGAGGATGGACCGCAGGTTGGAGATTTGGTTGGTCCAGATTTCCCCGGTGCCCGAGTTGGTGCCGCGGGTGGTGGCGGTGGAGGGGGCGGCGGCGATGTTTTGCCAGATGGAACTGGCCTGGGTGGTGCCGCCCGTGGCGGACGTCATGCGCAGGCAGTTGGTGCCGGAGGCGGCCGTGGTGTTGTTGAGGGCGGACCCGGCATGGCTGGTGGTGACCGTCCAGGGCGACAGGCTGGCCTCGAAGTCCCCGTTGGTCACCGCGTTGGCCGTGAGGTTGGTGTAGATGTTGGTTGTGACCACCCCGCCGTTGTTGGTGATGGCGGTGACCGTGTAGAAGTAGCTGAGCGAGACGTTGTCGAGGAACACGGTGCCCGCCCGCGTGAGATACATGTAGAGCGACGCCGTGGTGACGGCGCCGGTCACGCTGACCGTCCGCCAGTTCGTCGTGCTGGCGGCCGGCACGCTGTTGGTGACCACCGAGCTGTAGGTGTCGGGCAGGCTGGCCTCGGCGAACGCCTCCGGCGCGAGTTGCTCATCGATGTAGGCCTGGGGTCCGCTCACGGCGAGGCGGTCGAGGTCATCCGGGGTGGGGCCGTAGGCCAGGCGGTTGAGGATGTTCGCGGTGAGCAGTTTGTTGCTGCTCATCTGGGCCTGGGTCAAAGAGAAGAACAGGGCGGGGATGCTGGTGGTGACCCCGTAGGAGTAGCCGTTGGTGTAGAGCGTGACGAGGTCGCGCGGCACCTCCACCATGGTGACGAGACTGGTGCCGATGGCCAACCGGTTGGTCTCCAGGGCGGGGATCATCGCGCGCGGCCAGGTGACCATCTTGGTGGTGTTGCTGACGCTCAAGGTGAGCGGGCCGGATTGGCCGCTGGCAGCCCAAAGACTCGGGGAAACGAGGCAAGCCAAAGCCAAGGCCACGGCGGAGAGGCGCGTTTGCATAGGGAGGGACTTAGAGTTGGGTTGCAACATAAGCAAAAGTCCCGATCTGACAAGTCGAATATCCCCTAGGAAGGGCCTCTTGCCGCTTGCTTCATCGGGTCTTCACCGGTTCAACTTGAGGTTCTGCCATGAGCCTGACCTTGGATGCCCTGCATGCGGACGAAGCCCTGCGCCGACGGGAGTTCCCGGTGGCTGCCCGGCAAGTTTTTCTGGGGCATGCCGCGGTTTGCCCATTGCCCCGGCGGGTGTCCGAGCGCATCGAGCAATGCGCCCGGGACGGGGCCGTGGGGGACCAGGAGGAGGGCTTTGCCCGGGGTCGCATCCTGGGGGTGCGCCAGTTGGCGGGCCGCCTGCTGGGGGCCCAACCGGAGGAGATGGCCTTGGTCGGGCCTACCTCGTTGGCGCTCAGCATGATAGCAGGAGGTCTGCCATGGCGGAGGGGGGACAACCTGTTGGTTTACCAGGACGATTACCCCTCCAATGTCTACCCGTGGATGGCCCTGGCCCAGCGGGGCGTGCAGGTGCGCTTCCTGAACATCCGGGAACTGGGGCGCATCCGGCTGATTGATGTCCAGGGACAGGCGGATGAGAACACCCGGTTGGTGGCGTTGGCCTCCTGCCATTTCCTGAGCGGGCACCGCATCGACCTTCCGGCCATTGGCGCCTGGCTGCGGTCCCGGGGGATTCTGTTTTGCGTGGACGCCATCCAGACCCTCGGTGCCTTTCCCACCACGGTGGAGCACGTGGATTTCCTGGCGGCGGACGCCCACAAGTGGCTGTTGGGCCCCTGCGCCGCGGGGTTGCTGTATGTCCGCAAGGAACTGCAGGACCGGTTGCGGCCCATCGTTTACGGGTGGCACAACGTGCGCTGCCCGAACTTTGTGACCCAGGAGGACATGGTGTATCCCCCCGATGCCCGGCGCTACGAGGCGGGGAGCGCCAACATCCTGGGGTTGGCCGGCCTGGAGGCCTGCTTGGAACTGGTGCTGGAGCTGGGGGTGGAGTCCATCGCCGCCAAGTTGCTGGAACATCGGGCCCTGCTGGTGCCGGCATTGCAGGCCAAGGGGTGGACGGTGCTGCAGGCGGACGCGCCGCCGGCCCATGCCAGCGGCATTGTCACGGCCTGCAAGGACGGGGTGGATTTGCCGGCGCTGCACCGGCGTCTGGCCGAGGCGGACGTGGTGGTTTCCCTGCGGGCGGACCGTTCCGGGCGTCGCTACCTGAGGTTTTCGCCGCATGCCTATACGACGCCAGCGGAACTGGAGCGGGCCTTGAGCCTGCTCGATGCCGGGTAGACCCCCCCGGGCGGCGAAGACCTGGTGCGGGGGAGGCCTGCCGGCCTATTCGAAGCCGAGCCACTGGCCGCCGTGGTAGGTGAGGAAGGCCATGATCCAGGCGAGGGCGCCCATGTAGGCCCACTGGAAGAGGGGCCATTTCCAGGAGTTGGTCTCGCGGCGCACGACGGCGATGGTGCTGACGCACTGGAGGGCGAAGACGTAGAACACCATGAGGGTGACGGCCAGGAGGGGGGTGTAAAGCGGGCGGCCGTCCGGGCGTTTTTCCTCGCGCATGAGGGAGGCCAGGCGTTCGGTGGCGCTTTCCGAGTCGTCCTCGCCGAGGTTGTAGACCACGGCCATGGTGCTGACGAAGACCTCGCGGGCGGCGAAGGAGGCGACGATGCCGATGCCCATCTTCCAGTCGAACCCGAGCGGGGCGATGAGCGGTTCGATGAGGTGGCCCGCCCGGCCGGCCAGGCTGTGGCGGAGGCGGGCGCCGGCGGCCTCGTGGTCGAGGGAGTCGAGTTGTTCCTGGACGGCGTCCGGGACGGGGGCCCCGGGCGGGGTGGCCTGCTCGAGGGCGGCCCGGCGGGCGCTGGCCTGGGCCTCGGCGGCGGCGTCCTTGGGATAACTGGCGAGGAACCAGAGGAGGATGTTGATGCCGAGGATGACGGTGCCCGCGCGGCGCAGGAACAGCTTGGAGCGGTCCCACATGTGGCGGAGGACGACCCGGGCGACCGGGCGCTTGTAGGGGGGGAGTTCGAGGATGAGCAGCGGGGCGGGGCTGCGCAGGAGGGTTTTCTTGAAGAGCCAGGCCATGGCGAGGGCCATGACGATGCCCAGGAGGTACATGCCGAGCAGGGTAAGGCCGGACAATTTCCAGAAGCCGAGGACGGTCTGGTTGGGGATGCAGGCGGCGATGAGGACGGTGTAGACGGGGAGCCGGGCGGAGCAGCTCATGAGCGGGGCGACGAGGATGGTGACCAGGCGGTCCTTGGGGGACTCGATGGTGCGGGTGGCCATGATGCCGGGGATGGCGCAGGCGAAGGAGCTGAGCATGGGGATGAAGCTCTTGCCGTGCAGGCCGACCTTGCTCATGAGGCGGTCCATGAGGAAGGCGGCGCGGGCCATGTAACCGCTGTCCTCGAGGAGGCTGATGAAGAGGAAGAGGAGCAGGATTTGGGGGAGGAACACCACGACGGCCCCGACGCCGGCGATGACGCCATTGACGAGCAGGTCATTGAGGGCCCCGGGAGGCAGGGCGCCGGCCACGGCGTCGCCGAGCATGCCGACGAGGGTGTCGAGGGCGTCCATGGGCCAGGCGGCGAAGGTGAAGATGCCCTGGAACATGAGGGCCATGAGGCCGACGAAGAGCAGGGGACCCCAGACGCGGTGGGTGACCACCCGGTCCAATCGGTCGCTGACCGATTCCGAGGGGGCGGCGGTGGTGCGGTTGACGGCGGCCTCGATGGCGGCCAGCCGGGTGTAGCGCGCCTCGATGGCGGCGCTGCGCCAGTCGGTCCCGGCCTGTTCGAGGCGGGCGCGGGCGGCGGACACCGCCTGGGCGATGGCGGGTGGATAATGCGCGGCGCTGAGCCGGAGGAACTTCTCGTCGGACAGCAGCAGCAGGGCTTCGGCCCGGGACTGGAAGCAGCTTTCCGGGAAGGCGGCAATCAGTGCGGTGGACAGGGCGGTGACCTCGGCGGTGAGGGCGGGGGGCAGCGCGCAGAACTGGCGCGGCACCACGGCCCCGCGAGCCTGCGGGCCTGCGGCGAGGATGCGATCGCGCAGTGCCGGGAGCCCTTCGCCCCGGCTGGCCACGATGGGGATGACCGGCACGCCCAGTTCGGCGCCCAGCCCGGCCGCGTCGATCTCGTGCCCGGTCGCGCGGGCGACGTCCACCATGTTCAGCGCCACCAGGGTGGGGTAGCCCAGTTCAATCACCTGGGTGGCAAAGTAGAGGTTGCGCTGCAGGTTGGAGGCATCCACCACCACGACGACCAGGTCGGGCGGGGGCACCCCGGGCACGCGGTGGAACAGGACATCGCGGGCGATCTGTTCGTCGAGGGATTGCGGGCTGAGGCTGTAGGTGCCGGGCAGATCCAGGATGGTCACGGGCCGATCCTTGGGCGCACCCAGCAGGCGGCCTTCCTTGCGCTCGACCGTGACCCCGGGGTAGTTGCCCACGCGGCCGCTCAGGCCGGTGAGGGCGTTGAACAGGGTGGTTTTTCCGGAGTTGGGATTCCCGGTCAGGACCACCTGCCGGTCGGCCCGGCCTGCCGTGTTCGCGCCGCCGCTCATGTCAGGGTCGCGTCTCAGGGCCGCGGGCGCGGGGCGACGGTGATCAGCTCGGCCTCGTGCCGGCGGAGGGTGAGGTGATATCCTCGGACCTTGATCTCCAGGGGATCCCCCAAGGGGGCGAAGCGGACGAGTTCGACCGGGGTGCCGACGATCAGGCCCATCTCGAGGAGCCGGCCGCGGTGTTCGGGGGGGACGCGAATCTCGGTGACGGTGCCGGCGGCACCCGCCGGCAGGGAGGCCAGCGGCAGGGAGTCGGCGGGCATATCAGGCGGGGGCGCCGGGCGGCGGGCAGGGGACCGGCTGGACCAGGATGCGTTCGGCCAGTTGCGGGCTCAGGCCAAGCCGCGTGTTGCAGACCTGGCAAATCACGGTGGATGCGCAGCTGAGCAGGCGCACCTCCTGTTCCTCGCCCAGGCCCATCTCCCGCAGGCGCAGGCTGACCTCCCCGGCGGCGTCGAGCTGCTTGATTCGCACCAGGGCGCCCACCTGCACCCGGTTCAGCGGGCAGAGGGCCGGCTGCGGGCAGCTGGCCGAGGCACAGGAGGTTGGCGAATCGTTCACGCTGCGCAGGTTAGGAGCCGTCCCCCGTGCTGGCAAGGAGCATTCCACCGCCAGCCCGGCGCAGGCTCAGCGGGCGGACGCGTAATTGACCCAAAGCAGGCGGGCCGTCACGGCCAGGGCCATGGCGATGAACAACGGCCGGATGAAGCGGGCGCCCTGGCGGATGACCGTCCGGGAGCCCAGCCGGGCGCCCAGCACCTGGCCGGCCCCCATGCAGAGACCCGGCCCGGCGTGCACATGGCCGGCGGCCAGGAAGACGCCCAGGGACACCACGTTGCTGGTGAAGTTCATCACCTTGGTGTGGGCCGTGCCGCGCTGGAGGTTGTAGCCCAGGCCCAGCAGGTAGGCCATGGCCCAGAAGGTCCCGGTGCCCGGCCCGAAGAACCCGTCGTAAAAACCAATCAAGAGCCCAAACACCACGTGGAACGTTGCCGTCCCCAGCCGCGGGCGCAGATCCAGCCTGCCCAGATCCGGCTGGACCAGCAGGTAACCGGCAATCCCGAGCAGGAGCCAGGGGATGAGGTGCCGGAGCAGTTCCGGGTCCACCCGATGGGCCACCAGCCAGGTGCCAGCCGCGGCCCCCAGCGCCGTGCAGAGGACGCCCACCCCGCAGGTCCGGAGATCCACCAATCCCGCCCGCGCATAACTCCACGAGGCCGTGGCCGAGCCAAAACAGGCCTGCAGCTTGTTCGTGCCCAGGGCGTCGGCCGCCGGCAAACCCGTGCTCAGCAGCACCGGGATCGTAATCACCCCGCCCCCGCCCGCCACCGCATCCACAAAGCCCGCCGCCAGCCCGGTCAGGAAGAGCAGGGGATACAACCACTCGGGCGGGACAGGGGCGGCGGCCAGCAGGAAGCTCATGAGGCGGACGATCTACCTGAAACCGGGACCCATAAGAAAGTTAATGAGTGAGCGGGTTCATGGGTGAGCGAGTCCGGGCCGGTTTGCATATCACGCGTTGACTCGTTCACTCGCTCGCTCGTTAACTTGCGCCCGTTCCATGAACTTCCAGTTCACCCACCCGCACTGGCTGCTCCTGCTGCCCGTGGCGTGGGCCTGGGTGCTGTGGCTGGCCTGGAGGTCGGAGGTGGCGGTGTCAGCCTGGCGGCGGCGGTCCGCCACGGCGCTGCGGCTGGGGGTCGTGACGCTGCTGGCCTTGGGGGTGGCCGGACTGCAGTGGCGCCAGCCGCAGGAGGGGATGAACGTGTTCTTCCTGCTCGACCGCTCGGATTCCGTCCCGGCCTCGCAGCAGGACGCGGCCCGTCGTCTCGTCAACCGGTTTGCCGAGGGGCGCCGCCCGGGTGACCGGGCGGGCTTGCTGGTCTTTGGGTCGGACGCGGCCCTCGAGTCCACCGCCAGCACGCAGGTGGACCTGCGGGACACCCGGGTGCTGGCCGTGGTGAACCCGGAGCGCACGGACATCGCGGGGGCGATTCGCCTGGGCACGGCCGCCTTCCCGGAGACGGGCCAGCGGCGGCTGGTGCTGTTTTCGGACGGCAACGAGAACCTGGGCGACGGCCTGGAGGCGGTCCTGAAGGCGCGTCCGCTGGGGGTGACCGTGGACGTGGTGCCGGTGGGGTTGGCGCGGGCGGATGATGTTTCCCTGGCGAAACTGGTGGTGCCGGCGCGCGCGCGCAAGGGCCAGCCGTTTGAGGCGCGGATCTTCCTGCAGTCGGACCGCGCGCGGGACGCGGTGCTCCGCCTCTATCGGAATGAACAGCCGCTGGGGGAACAACCGGTGCGGTTGGCCGCCGGCAAGAACCTGTTCACCTTTCCGCAGACCCTGGAGGCGCCCGACCTGTACCAGTACACCGTGCAGGTCGAAGCCCCGGGCGATCAGGTTCCGCAGAACAACAAGGCGACGGCGTTCATCCATGTGAGCGGCGATCCGCGGGTGTTGATGGTGTCCTCGGCGCCCGAGCAGGACCGGCCCCTGGCGGAGGCGCTGCGGGCGGCGCGCCTGGACGTGCGCCTGGGCGGGTTGGCGGCCCTGCCTCCCACCCTGGCCGGGCTGCAGTCCTACGACGCGATTTTCCTGAACAACGTGGCCGCGGGCGATTTGGGCGCGGACACCCAGCGCCTCCTGGCGAGTGCGGTCCGCGACTTCGGGGTGGGGCTGGTCTGCGTGGGGGGCGACCAGGCCTACGCGGCGGGGGGCTACCGCGGCACACCGCTGGAGGAGGTTCTCCCCGTCAGCATGGAACTGGATTCCAAGAAGGTGCTGCCCAGCGGGGCCATGGTGCTGGTCATGCACGGCATGGAGTTCAACAATGGCAACCAGGTGGCCCGTGACTGCGCCTTGGGCTGCCTGGACGCGCTGGGGCCGTCGGATGAGATGGGGGTCATCCTCTGGGATGGCACCGAGCGCTGGCTGTTCGAACTCACCAAGGTGGGCCCCAACAAGGAGGCCCTGGGCGCGCAGATTGCCGGCATGAACCAGGGCGACCTCGGCGACTTCGGCGGCATCCTCAGCCGCTCCTACGCGGCCCTGCTGAAATCCACCGCCAACCTCAAGCACGTCATTGTCTTCAGCGACGGCGATCCCGCGCCGCCCCCGGACCGGCTGCTGGCCGACATGGTGGCCTCCCGCATCACCCTGAGCAGCGTGCTCATCAGCGGCCATGCCGGGCCGGAGACCATGATCCGCATGGCCGAGCGCGGCAACGGCCGTTTCTACAACGTGCAGAATGCCGGTCAACTGCCGCAGATCTTCATCAAGGAAGCCGCCGTCATCCTCAAGAGCGCCATCTTTGAGGAGCCCTTCACGCCGCGGCTGGCGCAGGCCAGCGAGATGGTGCGCGGACTGCAGGGCTATCCCGTGCTGCGCGGGTATGTGTGCACCACGCCCAAGTCCCGCGCCGAGGTGCCGCTGGTCACGGACAAGGGGGATCCGCTGCTGGCCCACTGGCAGGTCGGGCTCGGGCGCGCCGTGGCGTGGACCAGCGACGCGCGCGGCCGCTGGGCGCGCGACTGGCTGGGGTGGAGCCAGTACCGGCAGTTCTGGACCCAGGCGGCCCAGTGGGCGCTGCGGCGCGTGGACACCGCCGACTTCAGCTCGGAGGTCACCCTCGAGAAGGGGGAGGGCCGGCTCACCGTCGAGGCGCTCGGCGGCGCGGGCGAGTTCCGCAACTTCCTCCAGTTGCAGGCCGTGGTGGTCTCGCCCAAGGGCGAACGCCTCACCGTGCGCCTTGACCAGTCCGGTCCCGGCCGCTACGAGGCGCGCTTCCCCGCCCGCGAGGTGGGCGCCTACATGCTCAACCTCCAGGAATGGCGCGACGGCCGCATCGCCGGCCAGCAACCACTCGGGGCCACCGTCAACTTTTCCCCCGAGTTCCATGCCCCGGAACCCAACCTGCCGTGGCTGCGCCGTTTGGCCGAGGCGGGCGGCGGGCGCCTCCTGCAGTTGCCACCGGATGCGCTCAGTGCGGATCGTCCCCTGCCGCCCGCCCTGAATCCCTTCCTCCACGACCGGCGGCCCACGTTCCAGCCGCGGGACTGGTGGGAAACCCTGCTGCGCATCGCCCTCGTTCTTTTCGTGGTCGATGTCGCCCTGCGGCGCATCCAGCTGGACCGCGAGCAGTGGCAGCGCCTCCGGGCGGGCCTGCGCCGGGTGGTGTTCTTCTGGCGGCCCGCCCCGGCGCCCGTGGCCGCCGATGCCTCCCTGACCGCCCTGCTGGCGCGGCGTGAGGAGGTCCGCGCCGCCCGCCCGCCCGCCGCGCCGCCCCGGCCCGAGCTGTTCGAGCCCGCCGCGTCCCCGTCCCCCTCCCCGGCGGCGGCACCCGTCCCGCCGCCGGCCTCCGCCGGCGCGGCGCCGGGGACCGCCGCGCCGTCCCCGGCGGCGTCCCCGCCCCAGTCGACCGCCGACCGTCTCCTGGCCGCCAAGAAACGCGCCCGGCGCTAGGGCTGTTCGATCCGGGGCGGGCCGGCGCTCGACACTGGGCCGGCCACTCTGCTACTGCTGCTGGGCTCGCGATGAAACCATCCCCGTCCAAACGACCCCTCCGCGTGGGGCTTGTCTCCCTCGGCTGTGCCAAGAACCTGGTCGATGCCGAGATCATGCTCGGGTCCCTTCTCCAGGAGGGCGTGGAAATCACCAATGACCCGGCCGCCGCCGACGCGGTGATCGTCAACACCTGTTCGTTCATTGATGCCGCCCAGGAGGAGAGCGTGGACGCCATCCTCGAGTCCGGCGCCGTGCGCGACGCCCGGCACCGGGGGCAGGCCCTCATTGTGTCGGGTTGCCTCCCGCAGCGGTTCCGCGAGGAGTTGCCCAAGCTGTTGCCCGAGGTGGATGCCTTCATGGGCATCGACCAGGTGGCGCAGGTGGGCACCATTGTGCGCGACGCGCTGGCCCACCGGGCCGGCCGCCTGGCCGCCGAGGCTCCCCCGGCGGCGGCGCGGCGGGCGGGCGCCGGCCGCGCCCCGGCCAAGGCCCGGGTGACCGCCCGCCTGGCTGAACTGGAGTCCGCCCGCCCGTCCAGCCATGGCCCGGCCGAGTCCCTGCGTGGCACCGGCGAGTTTGGCCGCACCCGGAAAACCCTGGCCGCGCCGCCGGCGCGCCCGGAGCCGCCGCCCGTCGTGCAGGAGGTCCATGCCCGGCCCACCTACATTCCGGATGTGGGCACCCCGCGGTTCCGGCTGACCCCGCGGCATTTCGCCTACGTGAAGATTGCCGAGGGCTGCAACCATCCCTGCAGTTTCTGCATCATCCCGCGCATGCGCGGCAGCCACCGCAGCCGCACCCAGGCCGACATCGTGGCCGAGGCGCGGCAGTTGCTGGCTGACGGGGTCAAGGAGTTGAACCTGATTTCGCAGGACAGCACCTATTACGGGCTCGACCTGCGTCCCAACCACAGCCGGGCCATCGCGTCGCCGGCCCGCTTTGGCGCGGCGGCGCGCGCCCTCCCGGCCGGCGCCACCACCCTCTGCACCCTGCTGCGGGAGTTGAACGCCCTGCCCGGGGATTTCTGGATCCGGCTGCTCTACACCCATCCGGCCCACTGGACGGACGAGCTAATCCAGACCCTGGCCGAGTGTCCCAAGGTGGCGCGCTACGTCGACATGCCGCTGCAGCACATCCATGACAACATGCTCGAGCGCATGCGGCGGGAGACCAGCGGCGCCTACATCCGGGACCTGATTGCGCGCATCCGCGCCGGCGTGCCCGGCATGGCCCTGCGTACGACGTTCATTGTCGGGTTCCCCGGGGAGACCGAGGCCGCCTTTGACACGCTGCTGGAGTTCATCCGCGAGACCCGCTTCGAGCGCCTCGGGGTGTTCACCTACTCGCAGGAGGATGGCACCCGCGCCGCCGCCATGGCCGGGCAGGTCCCGGACAAGGTCAAGCAGCGCCGCCGCGAGCAGGCCATGGCTGAGCAACACCGGGTGGCCCGCGCGGTCAGCGAGTCGTTCGTCGGGCGGACGCTTCAGGTGCTGGTGGAAAAATCCGCCAGCGCCCGGGATCTGCAGGCGGCCCAGGTCAGTTCGTGGGAACACGGGCTCGTCCGCGAGGGAGGCCGGGGCGGGCAGGGCACCCCGGCGCCCCTGGCCAAGGGCAAGTACCTGGTGGCCCGCGGCGAGGCCGATGCGCCGGACATCGATGGGCGCGTCTATGTCCGCGGCCGCCTGCCCCTCGGGGAGTTTGCCCGCGTCCGCATCGTCGGGCACACCGACTACGACCTCATGGCCGAACCGGCCTGACCCCGCCGCCGGCGCATGGTCTCCTCCCCGTGTCGGCCTTGACAACGGGGCGGCGAACTCCACCTTCGGCTGCATGAAGCGCCTTCTCCCCTGGCGTGGCGGGCCGCGGGTCCGCTCCCTTCCCCTTCCAGCATTGGCTCTCCTTTTGGTCCCGCGGCGGTTGGCCGCCGGGCTGCTCGCGCTGGGCTTGTCCCTCGTGGGCACGGGATGCGGCACCCTTTCCAACGGGCGCGGCTGGGGGCAGGACGCCCTTTATCCGGTGAGTTGGGAGCGGGTGGGCAAGGCGGCGCGCAATGCGGTGCTCGACCCGGTGACCTGGGTGGCCGCAGGGGGGGCGGCGGTCATGGCGATCGACGACTGGGACCACCGGGTCTCGGACTGGGCGGCGGAGCGGACGCCGATTTTCGGCTCGCAGAGCACGGCGGATGACATGAGCACCGTGCTGCGGGACGTGCTGCGGGGGGAGGTTTATGTGACATTGACGCTGACGCCCAGCGGGGAGGATCCCTGGGAATGGAGCCTGGCCAAGGCGCGGGGCTTTGGCGTGGAGTATCTGGCCATGCGGGCGACCGCCTGGCCCACGACGGCGCTGAAGGATGCCATTGGGCGCGAGCGGCCGGACGGCAGCAGCGACAGCAGTTTTCCCTCGGGGCATGCGTCCGCCGCCTATTCCAGCATGCGCCTGGCCAACCGGAACATCGATTCCCTCGACATCCCCCCGTGGGCGCGCACGTCACTCAAGGCGGGCAACCACGTCATGGCCGGCGCGGCGGCCTGGGCCCGGGTGGAGGCGCGGCGCCACTATCCGAGCGATGTCCTGGCCGGGGCGGCGCTGGGCAACCTGGTGACCACCTTCATTCATGACGCCTTCATCAATCTGCCGGAGGACAGCAGCTTCAGCTTTTACGTTGAGCCTTCCCCGCGCGGGGTGATGGCCGGGGTGTCGTGGGACTTCTAGGCGGGCGGCGTCCGCCCATTTCCGGCCGAATACACTTTCCGCGTTGTCCGTCCGGAGACGGCTGCCTATCCTGTCGCCACCCTGACCTATGACCACGCGTTTCCTGCCTGTCCTGTTCTCCTCCCTGGCCCTCCTGGGGCTGGGCTGCCTGTTTGCCAACGCGGCCGACGCCCCGGCCGCCCCGGCGCCCAAGCCGCGTCCGGTGCATCCCCACGGGCCGGAGGCGGCGGCGGCCGGCGTGGCGCGCATGACCGCGGCGGAGGGCCTGGAGGTGACCCTGTTCGCCTCCGAGCCGATGGTGGTGAACCCGGCGGACATCGATATCGATGCGCGCGGGCGGGTCTGGGTCTGTGAGGGGGCCAACTATCGCCTCACCATGCACAAGGACTGGGGGGTGATCCGGCCGGACGGGGACCGCATCCTGATCCTGGAGGACACCAACGGGGACGGGGCGGCCGACAAAACCACCGTCTTTTACCAGGACATGACGGTGAACACGGCCCTGGGCATCTGCGTGCTGGGCAACAAGGTGATTGTCTCGGCCTCGCCCTATGTGTTTGTGCTGACGGACCGGGACGGGGATGACCGGGCGGACCAGCGGGAGCTGCTGTTCATGGACACGTCGCGTGGGGATCACGATCACTGCACGCATGCCTTTGTCTTCGGGCCGGACGGGAAGCTGTATTTCAACTTTGGCAACGAGGTGCGGGAATTGCGCCGGCCGAAGGGCGGGGTGGCGGCGCTGCCGTTGCATGGGAAGCCGGAGGGGGTGGAGACCGAGACCGTGGTGGACCGCGCGGGCAACCCGGTGAAGACCAACGGCAAGCCCTACCGCCAGGGCATGGCCTTCCGCTGCAACGTGGATGGCAGCGACGTGGAGAGCATCGGCTGGAATTTCCGCAACAACTACGAACTGGCGGTGGATTCGTTCGGGACGGTCTGGCAGTCGGACAACGACGACGACGGCAACCGCGGGGTGCGCATCAATTATGTGATGGAGTTTGGCAACTACGGCTACACCGACGAGCTGACCGGGGCGGGGTGGGGTGCGGGCTGGAAGAAGGCGCAGGCGCGGGGGGTGAAGGACGACCAGAAGTCCCCCTACCATTGGTATCAGCAGGATCCGGGCGTGATTCCGAACCTGCTGCACACGGGGAACGGGTCCCCGACAGGCATTGCGGTGTATGAGGGCAGCCTGTTGCCGCCGGTCTTCCACAACCAGATTCTGCATTGCGACGCGGGGCCTCGGGTGGTGCGCGGCTACCCGGTCACCCCGGACGGGGCCGGTTACCGGGCGACCATGACGAACCTCCTGACCAGCCCGGACTCGTGGTATCGGCCCTCGGATGTTTGCGTGGCGCCGGATGGGTCGGTGCTGGTGGCGGACTGGCACGATGCCGGCGTGGGCGGGCACAACATGGCGGACCGGGTGCTGGCCACGATGACCGGGCGGATTTACCGGGTGGCGCCGAAGGGGGCGAAGTATGGCCGGCCGGCGCCCGACCTGGGCACGGCGGCGGGCTGCGTGGCGGCGCTGCAGTCGCCCAACCTGGCCACGCGGTATCTGGGCTGGACGGGGTTGCGGTCGCTGGGGGCGGCGGCGGAGCCCGCGCTGGTGGGACTCTGGAAGGGCTCGGACGCCCGGATGCGGGCGCGGGCGCTGCAGTTGCTGGCCCGGTTGCCCGGCCGGGAAAAGGCCTATGTGGAGGCCGCGAGCCAGGACAAGGACGCGGACATTCGCTGCCTGGCGTTGCGGATCGCGCGGCAGCATCGGCCGCCCGAGTTGGTTGCGCGGCTGGAGGTCGGCTCGCTTGAGGCGGAGGGGGATGTGCCGGCGGGGCAGTTGAAGCCGGCCGGGGCGGGGAAGGGGGGACGCCCGGCCAAGGGAGCGATCGATTTGACGGCCCTGGTGCGGCAGCTTTCGTCCGATGCCTCGCCGGCGGTGCGGCGCGAGTGCGCCATCGCCCTGCGGCATTTGGATTCGCCGGAGGTGCCGCAGATCTGGGCGGGGCTGGCGTCCCGGCACCAGGCGGGTGACCGGTGGTCGCTGGAGGCCCTGGGGTTGGCGGCGGACCGGCGCGAGAACGAGTGCTTTGAGGCATGGTGGAACGCGGTGCGAGGCCGGTGGGACACGCCGGCCGGCCGGGAGATTGTCTGGCGGTCGCGGTCCACGAAGGTGCCGCCGCTGGTGGTGAAGATTGTCACCGGCAAGGGGACGAGTGCCGAGGAGCGCGAGCGTTTCCTGCGCGCCCTCGATTTCATCAAGGGGCCGGAAAAGGACGCGGCGCTGGCCGAGATTGCGGCGGAGGCGCTGAACTGACCGGGCGGGCGGGGCCGTCTACTGGATGGCCACGGCCTGGCGGATGCCGAACTTGTCGATGCGGCTCCGGAGGGTGGCGCGGGTGATGCCCAGCAGCTTGGCGGCCTGCAGTTGGTTGCCGCGGGTCTCGCGCAGGGCCTCCATGATCAGGCAGCGCTCGACGGCGGGGAGAACCTTCAGCTTGGGATCCTGCCGGGCCATCTGGAAGAGGGCCTGGGCGAGGGTCGGAAGATCGGCCGGGGCACCGGGGGACGCGTGGGCGGCCGCGCCGGCCGCGCCGGCCGGGGCGCCCGGGGCCGGGCGGGCGCCGAGAACCTCCGGGGGCAGGTCGGCGGGGAGGATGGCCTGGCCCTTGGTCATGACGAGGGCACGGCGGATGGCGTTCTCCAGTTCGCGGACATTGCCGGGCCAGGCATAGGCCTCGAGGGCGGCCAGCGCCTCGGCGGCAATGGACCGGGGGGCCTCGCCGGCGGGGGAGAACTTCTTCAGGAAATAATTCACCAGCAGGGGAATGTCCCCGCGGCGATCACGCAGGGGAGGCACCGCCACGCGGACGACATTCAGGCGGTAGAAGAGATCCTCGCGGAACTGGCGCGCGGCCACGGCCTGCTCGAGGGGGCGATTGGTGGCGGCGATGACACGCACATCCACCTGGATGGGGTGGTTGCCGCCCACGCGCTCAAAGGTGCCGTTCTGCAGCACGCGCAGGATCTTGGTCTGGGTGGGCAGGGACATGTCCCCGATTTCATCGAGGAAGAGGGTCCCGCGGTGGCACTGCTCGAACTTGCCGATGCGCTGGGTGGTGGCGCCGGTGAAGGCGCCCTTTTCGTGCCCGAACAACTCGCTCTCCAGGAGGTTCTCCGGGATGGCCGCGCAGTTGATGGCGAGGAAAGGTTGGCCGGAGCGCTGGCTGTGGTGGTAGATGGCGCGCGCCACCAGTTCCTTGCCGGTTCCGCTTTCCCCCGTAATCAGGGCGGTGGCGTCCGAGGCCGACAACTGCCCGATCAGCTTGAACACCCCCTGCATGGCCTCGCACCGGCCGACGATGCCCAGGTCGTAGTCTTCCGACTCCAGCAGCGGTTGGTAGGAGACGACCTGGCGCATCGCCCGCGAGGCCTGCAGCGCGCCCCCGATCAACTGCTTGAGCTTCGGCACGTCGAACGGCTTCAGCACATAGTCGTAGGCGCCCAGTTTCATCGCCTCGATGGCCGCCTGGGTCGTCCCGTAGGCGGTCATGAGGATGACCGGCACCTTGGCGTCCTGCTGGCGCAGCCGTCGCAGGGTCTCCAGGCCGTTCAGGCCCGGCCCCATCCGGATGTCCATCAGGATCAGGTCGGGCTTCACCTTGGGCACCAGCGCCAGTCCCTCCTCACCGCTGGAGGCGCAGGTGAGTTCGATCTCCGGCGAGGCCAGCAGGCGGCGGAAGGAATACTGGACGTCCGCCTCGTCGTCGATGAGCAGCAGTTTGTCCACGGTGTCGGGGTCTGGGTGCGGGGCGCGGCGCCCACGGCGCCGGGGTGCGGGGCGCGGCGCCCACGGCGCCGAAAGGACTCTCCCGGAAACCACCCCATCTGCCAAGCCCGGAACCGGCAGGTTGGCCAAAGCCAGCCTAGTGAAAGCCAAGATTGGCGGGGCGCGCGAACGGGCCTTTGGCCATCCTGTGGGTGGGATTGAACCATACCATGAAGAACATGCGCATCGCCCCAAGGAACTCGGGAAGGACCACGCTCCGGGGCGCGTGGCGGAGGTCGTCGGCCTGGCTCGGGGCGGTCCTGATCGCCTGGGGTTTCGGGGCCTCCCCCGGCCTCCGGGCCGGCGCGGCCGAGCGGCTCATCATCAGCGAGTTCATGGCCAAGAGCACCCGGGGGATCACCAATGACATTGATGGCGCCTACTCGGACTGGGTGGAGATTTACAACGCCGACACCAGCACGGTGAACCTGGAGGGGTGGTCCCTGACGGACAGCGCGCTGCTCCCGGGCAAGTGGGTTTTTCCGGCCACCAACCTGGCCCCGGGCCAGTTCCTGCTG